>JANODL010000159.1:0-90689 GCA_031412675.1 Acidobacteriota bacterium
ATTCTCGGCGTAAAAAAGGACGCGAAGGCGGACGAAATCAAGAAGGCTTATCGTCGGCTGGCGCGGAAATATCATCCTGATGTCAATCCGAATGATAAAACGTCCGAGGAAAAATTTAAGGAAGTTCAGGAAGCCTACGACATTCTTTCGGACGAGAAAAAGCGTAAGGTTTTCGACCGCTTCGGCTATTACAACGACAATCTCGACCCTGATTCGCCGTTCAGCACGGGCGCATCTTCAAGCGGCGGCGCGGGCGCGGGCGGATTCGATTTTTCGGGCTTTAATTTCGAGCCGGGCGGATCGGGCGGCGGTTCGTCGAGTTTCCGCGATATTTTTTCAGACCTTTTCGGCGGCGGCGGTTCAGGCGCAAAACGCGAACCTGAACTGCCGAAACCTTTGCCGAAAAAAGGACGCGACATCGAAATTCCGTTGGCACTCAGTTTTGAAGAATCTTTTACGGGTTTGACAACCAATATTACGGTCAATCGAAGCGAGCAATGTTCGCGCTGTCAGGGCGTGGGCGACACGGGCGGTCCGGTCGTCGTTTGTCCGACCTGCAAAGGCACGGGGCAAGTGATGAAAACGGGCGGTCGCTTGCAGTTTTCGCAAACCTGCTCGGATTGCGAAGGCACAGGTCGCCGTCGTCAGCCGTGTTCGCAATGCCACGGCAAAGGCGTTACGCCGAAAACCGAACAGGTTAAAATTCGTATTCCGGCGGGCGTTGATACGGGTTCGCGGGTGCGGATTCCGAAAAAAGGACACGGCGGACGTTTGGGCGCGGAAGCCGGCGATTTGTTTATTCTGACAAATGTCGGCAAGCATCGTTTTTTCACGCGCAAAGGCGACAATATTTATGTGACGATTCCGATTACCGTGTCGGAAGCCGCGCTCGGCACAAAGATTGAAGTTCCGACGGTTGAAGGCAAAGCGCAGCTGAAAATTCCGGCAGGAACCGAATCGGGACAAAAATTTCGTCTGCGCGAGAGAGGTTTTCCGAGTTTGCGAAACCCGAGCCTGCGCGGCGACCAGTTTATCGAAGTGCAGATAAAATTGCCGCGTGTAATTTCGGAAGAAACAAAGGAAATCTTGCGGGAATTTGAAAAAGCAAATCCCGAAAATCCGCGAAAAGCGATGGGATTGGAATAATTTGGGATTTGGGATTTGAGAGTGCGGATTTTGCAAAATCAAAAACCAAAGAACAACTATGAAAAAGAAGATAAAAACTTACACAATCAGCGCGGTCGCGGAAATGTTTGAAATTCATCCGCAGACTTTGCGGCTTTACGAGCGTGAAGGCTTGCTCAAACCTTCGCGTTCGGTCGGCAATACGCGGCTTTATACCGATCCCGACATCGAACGGCTGGAAGTGATTTTGTCTTTAACCCGCGAACTCGGCGTAAATCTCGCCGGAGTCGAAATCATTCTCAATATGCGTGAAAAAATGGACGCGATGCAGCGCGAATTTGAAAGATTTTTCGAGCATTTACGAACTCATATGGGCGAGTTTTCGCCGCAAGTCGAAAAATTTGCCGACTCCGAAGCTCTGATTCCGATTTCACGGCTGAATGTTTCTATTCGACGAATTACCGCCGATGATGAATAAATCAAAGGTTACTTAAACTTTTCGTAACCGAAATCTCCTTTACAATCCCGCTGTTTTAAGACAAAATATTTCGTTCAAACTTTATACCGTAATAAAATTGCATTATGTTTCGGACGAACAGATTTCTCGCAAGAAAATCGGTATCGAAATACATATAATTTACCCCAAGTAAAAAGGAGAAAAGAAAATGAAAAATATCTTTAGAGGTCTCGTATTGTCGTTTGTTTTCGTCTTTTTGGCTTTAATCGCTTTCAATCCGCCGGTTTTTGCCCAAGACCTTGACGATGTAACCATCAGCGGAAAAGTCGTAGATTCAAACAATGCGCCGATTGCCGGAGCAACGGTTACGGCAACTTTGA
Source organism: Acidobacteriota bacterium (assembly GCA_031412675.1). Taxonomy (GTDB): domain Bacteria; phylum Acidobacteriota; class Blastocatellia; order Pyrinomonadales; family Pyrinomonadaceae; genus JAFDVJ01. The sequence continues at coordinate 1,963 of JANODL010000159.1, forward strand.
CAACTACCGGCATTGAGCGAACTGTCGTCGCCAACGATGAAGGACGTTACCGCATCATCGAACTCGCGCCCGGAATTTATTCGGTCAAAGCGACAATGAATGGTTTTGCCTTACAGGAAAAAACGAATCTTGAAACGGTTGCCGGACAAAATGTGCAGATTGATTTCAATCTTGCACCCGCCGGAGTCAACGCTGAACAAATTATCACGCTCGAAGGCGATGATGCGCTGGTTGTTGATACGACGCGCACGGTTGTTGGCGGAACTATTACCGAAAGAGAGGTTGAAGAAATTCCAAACTTTAATCGTAATGCGTTGGATTTGGTCTTAACGCTCGGCGGAACTTCCGAAGAATCTCTATCAACCAGCGGTTTAGCCGAAGACAGAAATGCAAACCCGAACGGCACCCCGCTTGAGCAAGGAAATTTTTCGCTTTCGGGCGGAACGGCTTATTCAAACAATCTGACGATTGACGGTTTGGATAATAACGACGACCGCTCTTCGCGTGATAGATTTCAACCTTCGCTTGAGTCAGTAGCCGAAGTTCAAGTCATCACAAATCAGTTTTCAGCCGAATACGGACGCGCTTCTGGCGGGCGAATCAACATCCGCACACGCGCTGGCGGAAACAAATTTCGTGGACGCTTTTTTATGTTTTTCCGCGATGATAATTTGAATGCAAATACTTGGTATAACAATAGTCGGTCAATTCCCCGCCCGCCTTTAACCGAATACAATCCGGGCTTTACTTTTAGCGGTCCGGTGATTCTCCCGTATTACAACGGGAAAAACAGAACATTTTTTTCGGTTGCGTATGAATACACCAACCTCGCTGATACAACCTTGATTGATGCTTACGTTCCGGTCGGTTCAAACCCGCGTTATACATTGCCTGCAACAACCGGCGGCGAACAAACCTGCGACAACACCAGTCCGGCGGCTTGCACAAGCGTTCCACCGACGGCGGCTTTTGTTTCTCCGTATAGAAAATTATTTTCTACTCCGAGTCTTAATCACGTTGTCACGGCGAGAATTGATCACAAACTGTTCAAAAACAATGATTTAACAGTCGGTTGGCAATTTGGCAGAAAAAATAACAATCGGACAAACGGCGCGGCAACGACCAGAATTGAAGATGCCTTTCAGTCACGAAACAGCAATACCGATGCCTACAATATTACTAACAACCATGTTTTTGGTTCAAATGTAGTTAATCAATTTCGCGCTCAATATTCGGTATTTGAGCCGAGTTTTCAAACAGTTGATCCGTTTGATCCGGTAGTTTTGATAAGTTACCGCGATCCGGTAAGCAACAGTGTCCGAACCCTTATTGCCGGTAATTCGACGACCAGCACCAGTCAAAATTTTCCCGATTCCCGCAAAGAAACTCGCTGGCAATTCCAGGAGTCGTTAACTTATATCTGGAAAAACCATACCTTTAAAGGTGGTGCCGATATTCAAAGAGTTAATTCTGAAGTAATCGGTTTGGGCGATGCCACCGGAACTTTCAATTTCGGAAGCGTCTTGAATTATCAAAATAACGTAATGTCGCGTTATCGTCAAAATTTCGGAACTGCTCAGACTGTCGTTAATACGTATTGGGGAGTATTTTTTAATGACGAGTTTAAAGCTAAATCAAATCTGACGATTAGCTATGGATTGCGTTATGAAAGAGAAACCGCTGTTTCGGATAATAACAATTTAGGACCGAGACTTGGAATCGCGTGGGATCCTTTCAAAAAAGGAAAAGGCGTAATTCGATTCGGCGCAGGAATATTTTACAATCGCGTTCTGCTTCGGACGGTCGGCGATTCGATTCAAAACCAAAACGCTAATTTAGTGTCATTTGACTCAAATGCAATCGGCACGGGTGCAACAGATGTCCGCCGCATTCCAATTCTAGCGGCGATTGCAAACCGATTTCCGGGCAGCTACGCATCTGTCGCAGATTTGAAAACTCTTATCGCCGCGACCTGCGCGACAATCGTGACAACTTTGCCGTGCAACGCAAACACGGGCTTTATCACAAATGTGACAAGCGCAGGCAATCCGCTCCGTTCGGTTGACGCGGATTTGAAAATTCCCGAAAGCTATCAATTCAATATTGGCTTTGAGCGTGAAATCGCTAAAGGTTTCGTTTTTGAAGCAAATTATACCTGGAATAAAACCGTTCACTTATGGCGCGATTCTAATCCGAATGCTCCTCGTCTGCCTGCCGGTTTTGCGGATTGGACGGCGTATTTGCTGGCAAACCCTTATCTCTTTACCAATGCCAACGGAACAATCCGAACATATAATTTTGTTCTCGGTTCAACAACGGATGGAAGCGGAGTCGGAGCAGGATGTTCTTTCACGGCAAATAGTTCCTGCAATATCAACCTGAATACGACGAGTTCGACTTCAACCGCTCCAAGCACCGCAATTACAGGCTCAACGGCTAACGCGACCGGCTCTCCGATTGGAATTGCTTTAGCCGCAATTGCCCGATTCAGACCCGACCAAACGGTTGAAGAAACATCCAGAATCGGTTCACGCGGAAATGCTTTTTATCAAGGCTTGATTTTGGAACTTCGCAGCCGTTACCGTAAACTCGGCTATGGTTTTAGCGCATCAATGCGTTTCAATTATACCCTTTCAAGCACGAAAGACGATGGCTTGAATAATACTGCAAACGCGGAAATTGACGGCGATTTTAGTCGTGAATGGGCAAGAAACTTGCAGGACAGACGACATCGTTTCGGCTTATCGGGAAGTTTTGATACGCCTTGGTGGTTAGGAAAACTTAAATTTTCACCGCTGTTTCGTTACGGAAGTTCCGCACCTTTTAATTTAGGCGCGGGCGGCAGCGACCGGAATCTCGACGATTTAGGCACTGACCGTATAAATTTTAGCGGAAATATCAAAGACATTAAGACGAGAAATCCCGGTTCACAATTCCCGACAACACTTGCCGCGCAGTTTTCGCTTCAGCCGATTGGTGCAAAAAGCGGTAATTTACCGAGAAATGCCGGAACGGGACCGAGTTTTTATACCTTCGATTTGAGCGTTACGAGAGAATGGAAAATTGGCGAACGGATGAGATTACGTCCCGTCATTCAGTTTGATAATATTCTCAATGCCGCAGTTTTCAGTTATGGCTCGGAGTTTATTGACTTTACTGCTTTGAGAAATGACGGAACTCCGCCGACCGCCACTCAACTTTTGAACTATCAAAACTTTCTTGTCCCGAGCCGAACTTATCGTCAAAGACAAATTCGGCTTGGCGTTCGTTTCGATTTTTAATTGAATCTTGGAGTTAGTCTTAAATGGGATTGTTTTTCAAAAGGCAATCCCATTTTTTTATTTCCACGTTCCAAATTTTTGATGACTTTCGGCAATTAAATGTGATAGTTTTAAAGTGTTGAACAACTTTGTTCACCAAAAGCATTATGAGCCAAGTTTTAGATAGACCATCCGTTCCGGTCAGCGAAGTTTCCATCGAATCGGTTCTTCTCGATGCCGACCTTTTCGTCAAATACCGTTCGCCCGACAAAGCCTTTCAGCTCTTGCGCGAATCAATTGAACGCAGTCCGCGCTCGATTTCCCTGCGCGAAAAGATGCGCGACATCTGCATTACGCAAAAAAATCTCGACGAAGCCGCCCGCCAATGTCTCGCGCTCGTCACGCTTTACATCGGACGCGAAGATTTCGATCTGGCTTACGATAGATTGCAGGAAGCAAAACTTCTCGACCCGCGAATTTCGGTTGCGCCCGGACTCGAAGCAATCCGCCGCGCCCGCCGTCCCGAATTCTCGACGACCCGCGATAAAACTCCGCAAAAGGTTCGCGTTGACGTAACTTTTGCGGGAAATCTCGCTTACGTTTCGATTTTCGATGCCGTGCAGGTCACCGAAAGCGCGAAGATGACGGGCTTGCTCGTTCTCAAATCCGATCTTCATCTGGCAAGCGTTTCGTTCAACGAAGGCAAAATCGTTGATGCCGAATGCAACGGACACAACGGCGTGACGGCTTTTCGTCAAATCATCGAGATCAACAGCGGAACTTTTGAATTCTCGACATCCGATTTTGAATTTCCCGTCGTTATCAGCATTTCGAGCAACACAAATTTTCTGCTCGACGTTCTCACCGACCTTGACAACGAGCGTGCCGAAAAACAAGGCTTACGCAATTTAAAGGACGAAGATTTTTAAAGTAAAAACTAAATAGTCCGTAAATTAAATTTTCGAGTTTTTGAAACTCTGCGTTCTCTGCGGTTCTGCGTGAAATATAGGTGATAAAAGAATTGATTTCACGCAAAGCCGCAGAGAATGCAGAGAATAAATTACCTTAAAACTTAATTTACACACTACTAAAAACTAAAAATTTATTTCATCGGGACGAGCCGCAAAATGCGGTCGTCTTCTTTTGCAGGATTGCCGCGCCCGTCACGGTTTGAGGTCGAAAAATAGATCGAGCCGTCGGGAGCTTCGGCGATTTCGCGGATGCGTCCGTATTTTTCGACAAACAATTTATCCTGCGAAACGATCTTTCTGCCGTCCAGAACCAGCCGGTAAATCGCTTCGCCTTTGAGTGCGCCGAACAGAAAATTGTTTTTCAGTTCGGGAAATAGATCGCCGCGGTAAAACATTCCGCTCGCCGGCGCGATTGCCGGTGAATATTCGATGAGCGGCGTTTCCATTCCGGCGCGTTTGCTTTGATGGCTGATTTTCGCCCAGCCGTAATTTTTGCCGCGCTCGACGATATTCACCTCGTCGCCGCCCGAACGCTTAAAGAGCGAAACGCCGTCAATCAGGCTCGGTCCGTGTTCGGTCTGAAACATCAAACCAGTTCCGGGCTGAAAATCCATTCCCTGCGCGTTGCGGTGTCCGAAGCTCCAGATTTCCGGTCGCGCATTTTTGTTGCCGACAAACGGATTATCTTCCGGCACGGTTCCGTCGTCGTTCAAACGCAAAGTTTTACCGTTGATCGAATCGAGTTGTTGAGCGCGAGATTGCTTGGTCGCGTCGCCCGTCGTGATGTAGAGTTTGCCGTCCGCGCCGAACCTTAACCTGGTTCCGGCGTGATAACGCGACGCGGGAATTTCTTCGATAATCGTTTTCGGTTCGACCAGCGTCTCGCCATTTTCGCGGTAGCGAACGACGCGCACGGTTTGCTCTTTTTTCGCGTTTTGATAAGCGTAAGCCAGATAAACGAAGTGGTTTTCGGCGAAATCGGGGTGCAGCGTCATGCCCATCAAACCGCTCTCGCCTGAAAGCTCGATGTCCGGCACGGTAAAGAAAGCCGCCGCGCGCAGCTTGCCCTTTTCGACGACCCGCACTCTGCCCGGACGCTCGGTAAAAAACATCCGTTCATCGGGCGCGAAAACGATTGACCAGACGACTTCCAAGCCGCTCGCCGCCGTTTCAACCTTAAACTGCGGCACGCTTTTCGATGTCGGCACAACCGGAAAATCGGCTTCCGCGCTCGTCCAGGAACCGGCGCAGGCAATGTTGAAAAAAAACACGATCAGCAGCAACGCACTAACAAAATATCCACTCATAAAATTTATTTGCTCGATTAAAATGTGAAACAAGATTAGAAAAATATAATTTGAACGATTGTGCCGCTTAGCTTTATCAATCGTTTCAAAACTACCGAATTAATTGATAATTGACAATGGATGATTGATAAAGTCTTTTTTTCTTTTCTATTCTTGATTCACGTTTAAGAATCCACTTTTCGTTCGATGCCCGTTCTTTGCCGCGCGATGCCGGCAGTCCGATAACCGCTCGAAAATTTATCCGCACAAGCAACGACGGATATAAACGATTTCGCGGTTTGCCCGTTATTGGCAAATTTGACTTCGGCGGACGAAAACAACAAAATATAGTGCTAACTCTACCCGACAGGCACTATATCAATGTTCAAACTTCAACGTCTCGAAATTACAGGCTTCAAATCCTTTGCCGATTACACGGAAATCGTCTTTACCGGCAACGGAATCACCGCCGTTGTTGGTCCGAATGGTTGCGGAAAATGCGTCAGCGGTGACACGATGATAACTTTGTCCAACGGCAAGGAAGTCGAAATCCGTGAATTGGTTGAAACTGCATTAGAAGAATCATTTTTCAAAGAGAAGTTCGACGACGGTTTTGTAACCCGCGAAAATTCGCAAAACATCGAAATTCTCTCGCTTAATCCAAAAACATTAAAACTCGAACCGCGCAAAGTTTCAGCATTTATCAAACGCGAAACGACTCCGAAACTTCTTTTGATAAAAACGCTTTCAGGACGCGCAATCAAAGCCACGCCGTATCACCCTTTATTTACTTTGAAAAACGGAAAACTTGAAACGCTTTGCGCTGATAAAATCGTCAAAGGCGTAAAAATTGCCGTTCCGCGAATTTTAAAAACTATCGGGAAGAATATAAAGTTTTCGCTGCAAGATTGTTTTGATAATTTTAATTGTGATGACAATGTTTTCCTTCCGTCTTCCGACAATCTTAAAGGTTGGACTGAAAAAGGAAAAGATTATTTCGGAACCATCGAAAATTGGACATCAACGGCAAAAGTTTCGAGAAGTATTGTCGGCGGTTTAAGAAATGGACAGGCTGTAAATGTTGGTGAACTGCAAAAACTTTCCCGCGTTTTTGAGAATCCGCCTTTTGAAAATGAAATAAAATCAAAAGGAACCGGATTCTTGAAAATTCCGCAAAACTTTTCCCCCGATTTGGCACGTTTTTTAGGCTTGTTAATCGCTCAAGGTCGTAATACTTATTCAAATCAAGTTTGGTTTGTTAATGCGGACAAAGCCGTCAACACGGAATTTGAAAGACTTGCAAGAAAAATATTTGATGTCGGCGTAGTTCAAAAACAATATAAAAAAGGCGCGATTGACAATTTTATTTTTTCAAAATCGCTCTGCCGAGTTTTAGAGAGATTCTTTAACTTCTCGATAAATTCCAAATCTTTTGAAAAAGAAGTTCCACCGCAGATTTTTGAATCCGACTCGGAAACAAAATGGGCGTTTCTGTCAGGACTTTTTGAGGGCGACGCATGCATCTGTTCGCGTCCGCAAAAGAGCAACGGGCAATTGCTGAACTATATCGAATACGCAACCGCAAGTAAAAAATTAGCCGAACAAACAATTTCGTTGCTTTTACAATTAGGTGTTTTTGCCTATCTTCGCCCGAAGCAAAAATACGCTTCAAATACGACAGAAAAGACAGTTCGCACCTATTATTCGGTCTTGATTTACGGCTCGAAACAACTCACAGATGCTGCCCGAAACTTATCCTTTGTCGGCGAAAAACAAAAATCATTGGAAAAACTCCGAAACATAGAAATTTCAAACAATCCGAATCGTGATTTAGTTCCAAGCGCGACCGAACTCGTTCGTGAAGCGGTCAAATTAGCCGCAGTTAAAATAAAACCGAATCGTCAAATTTATCCTAAAATCGCTGCTTATACGGGCAGAATTTGTGAGGCAAGCAGAAGCGGATTGAATGAAGTCATCGGACAAATCAAACAATTGAGCCAAAATATTCACCCCGCCGAAAATGTGTTGGAAGAACTTTCGATTCTGGCAAATTCAGATATATTTTGGGATGAAATCGTTAGCGTTGAAGAAATTACACCGACCAAAGATTGGGTTTATGACCTGAGCATTGATGAAACTCATAATTTCGTTGCGGGAAATATTATCGTTCACAACAGTAATGTTTCCGAAAGTATCGCGTGGGTTTTAGGCGAACAACGCGCCAAACAATTGCGCGGCGCGGAAATGAAAGATGTCGTCTTTCAAGGCACGAGCAAGCGCAAACCTTCAGGAATGGCAGAAGTCGTTTTGCATCTCGTCCGCGATGAAGAATCAATGTTCGTCGCCGACGAAGAAGACTTGAGCGATATTGACGAAGCAATCAGCGATTTAGACGAAAACGCCGTTCAGATTGAAGATTTTGACACTGAAGCAATCAGCGCGGAAGCCAACGCATTTAATTCGGAAGAAATCGAACTCGAGAAAGCGCAAGCCGCGCAAGTCGGTTCAGTTCAGATCGTCGAGAAAAAAGCGAAATCGAAACGTCATTGGCGACCGCGCTCGTTTGCATTGGATTTTGCACCGGGCGAAGCGATTTCCGTCACGCGCCGTTTGTATCTTTCGGGCGAAAGCGAATATCAATTGAACGGCAAAACCTGCCGTCTGCGCGACATTCAGGATTTGTTCGCCGGAACGGGTTTGAGCGGCGCACATTACGCGATTATCGAACAAGGTCGCATCGGTCAAATTTTGTCGGCAAAACCATCGGATCGTCGCGGTTTGATCGAAGAAGCCGCCGGAATTTCAAAATTCCGCACACGCCAACGCGCCGCCGAAGCTCGTCTCGAATCGGCAAAAGGTAATTTAAGTCGTATTTCCGACATCGTTTCCGAAATCGAAACGCAGGCAAATTCCCTGCGCCGCCAAGCCGCCAAAACACGCCGTTACAAGATTTTGCGCGAGGAATTCCGCGTTCTGCTGAAAAATCTTTTCACCGCCGAAGGCAGATATTTGACCGAACTCGTCAATGAACTCGAAGAAAAATTGACGGAAGCCGTCAAAACGGAACGCGCAATTTTTGCCCGCGTTGCCGAAAAAGACGAAGCCTTCCGCGAAGCCACGCAAAAAGCGCGTGAAGCCGAAGAAAATCTCTCGGAAATTCGCGCCCGACACGCCGAAAATGTTCTGATACGCGACCGCAATGCGCGGGAAAAAACTTATCGTCAGGAACAAATCGAAACCTTAAAAATCCGTTACGGCGTTCTAAAAGGCGAAATCAAGGCGACCGAGCAGCGTTTGAAACTTTTCAATTCGGAAATCGAACGGCTCAAAAAAGACGAGAAAAAAGAATTGGCGGAAGCCGAAAAAAATGTCCTGGAATTTCAAGCCGCCGAGAAGAAATATCAGTCGAAATTGCAGGAACTGCGCCAAATCGAAGCCGAATTAGAAACAACACGCGGCGAAGTGATGCAACACACAACGGCGGTCGAGCGTTTCGCGGAAATCGAGCGACAGCTTGAAAACAATCTCGAAAGATTAAAAGAACGCGCCGAAGGCTTAAAACGCGAAAAAATCCGCGCCGAAGAAACGCACGCCGAACACGGCGCAGAAGCTGTCAAGCTCGAACAGGATGTGCGCGAAAAACGCGAAAAACTTAAAAGGCTGCACGAAGAAAAGCAAAAATTCCTCGTCGAATCGGGCGCGGCGCGCTCGCTTCTGCAATCGGCGGAAAAAACTCTGAGAGAATCGCAAAACGAATTTTCGCGCAAGAAAAACCGGCTCGAAACCTTGCAGGAACTGGACGAAAAACGCGCCGTTTATGCACCTTCGGTGCAAAAACTTTTCGCCGAACAAGCAAAAATCGGCGTGAAATTCTTAGGCACTTTGGCGGATAAATTCACCGTCGAAGAATGTGCGGAAAAAGCGGTCGAAAATCTTTTCGGTGCGTTTTTGCAGACGGTTTTGGTCGAATCCGAAGAAGACGCAAACAAAACCGTCGAATATTTGAAAAAATCGAATCTCGGACGAATTGCAATTTTAGTCCAAAGTCCAAAGTCCAAAGTCCAAAGTCCGAAACAAATCGCAAATCGCAAATCGCAAATCGCAAATCTGATTGGCGTTTCAGATGATTTTGCCGAAGTTTTAGCCGAAGTTTTTCCGCGTGAAATGGCTTTGGAATTTATTGAAAATTTAGGCGAAGCAAAAGCCGATTCAAATCTGATTGATTCGGAAGGCGATTTTGTTTTCGGCGGAAAACTTTTTGTCAGCGGAAAAGCGAATGCAAACGAGAAAAACTCGTCGCTTTTAGCGTTCAAACGCGAATTGCGCGAGCTTGAAACGGCGATTAAAAATTTAACAAAAGAAACCGAAACCGCCGAAAAAGAAGCCGGAAAAGCGCGTCGGAATTTAGCCGAAAAAGAAGGTCAAATCGTTGATTTGCAATCTTTTATCGTGCAAGTCGAACGCGATTTGCTCGGGCTTGAAATTCAGGAAAAATCGGCGCGGGCTGAAACCGAACGCGCCGAACGGCATAAAAAAGTCGTCGCCGAAGAAATAACGCAGATTGATGCGGAACTCGGCGAAATCGGGTCGAAACAAAAAGAAGCGCGAATCAACGCCGAAAAAGCTGAAAAAGCGCGGGTTTCGGCATCGGAAAAACTAGCGGAAATTTCACAAAAATTAAGCGAGGCGCGTAACCGAACCGAAGCTGAAAATACGGTTTTGAACGAGAAACGCACCCTTGCGGCGATGAGCGAAGAGCGGCGGCGTTCGGCGCAGAATGCTTTGCGGCGCGTCGAAAATGAATATAAAGAACACGATTCGAGAATTGCGCGGCAGAATCTGGAAATTCTCGAAACCGAAGGCAAACAAAAGGCTCTAACCGCTTCAATCGCCGAAATCGAAGAGAAAATTTCGTCCGCCGAAATCGAACAGGAAGCCGAACAAAACGAACTTTTTGAAGCCGCGCAGCATCTCAAAAATGCGCGTGAAACGGCGGATGCGATGAGTTCGGAATTGGCGGAACTCAACAAAAATTCGGCGGAAGCGCGAAACGAACGCGCCGCGCTCGAAATCCGGCAGACCGAAGCGATGACGAAACTGAGAAGCGTCAACGAAAATTGTTCGCACGAATTGAATTTATCGCTCGTCGAACTGGTTGAAACAGAAGAAGTTTTGGAAGATTTCGATTTGGAAACGGCGCGTGAAAGCGCGGAAGATTTGCGCGACAAACTTGAAAATTTCGGCGCGATAAATATGCTCGCGCTCGAAGAATTGGCGGAAACCGAAGAAAGACTTTTGTTTCTGACTTCGCAACGCCAGGACATTATTGACAGCATTGCGGCGGCGGAAGAAGCCTTGCGCGAGATAAAAGAGCGTTCGCGGGAAAGATTTAAGGAAGCGTTTGAAGCGATCAACGCGAATTTTATCGAGTTTTTCCAAGAGCTTTTCGGCGGTGGACGCGGCGAGATGACCTTGCTCGAAGCCGAAGATATTCTCGAAGCCGGAATCGAAGTCGTCGCGCAACCGCCGGGCAAGCGTTTGCAGAATATTTTGCTGCTGTCGGGCGGCGAAAAAGCGATGACGGCGATTGCGCTCGTGATGGCGATTTTCCGCTATCGTCCGTCGCCGTTTTGTTTATTGGACGAAGTTGACGCGCCGCTTGACGATGCGAATGTCGGCAGATTTGTTGACAAGATCGCGCAAATGGCTGAAAAAACGCAGTTTATCGTCATCACGCACAACAAACGAACGATGGAAGCGGCGCGTGCGCTTTACGGCGTAACGATGCAGGAAGCCGGCGTTTCAAACGTCGTTTCAGTCAGATTTGAGTAGTTTTTATGAAGAAATTTATATTTGCAGTTTTAATTTCGATAATGATTTCGAGCCTTGCGGTTTCGTTTTTTGCCCAGACGAAAAAGCCTGTCAAAAAGAACGTCAAATCGGCTCCGACTCCACAAGTTTCTCCGACGCAAGTTCAAAAGGTTGAAGCCGAACCCGTTAAAAAAGAAACGAAGAAAAACGAGCGTCCGACAAATGGAAATTCGTCAAATAACGCGGTTCAAACAAAAGACACGCCGAATTATTTTTACGAATTTTCGCGTCCGGACTTTGTCGTTTGGAAAATTTCAATCGAACACGACGAAAGCGGTAAAGGCAAAATTTCGTTCGTTAAAAGCGTGTCCGACGAAGTGATTACCGACCCGATTCAGCTTTCGCCAGCCGCGATGGAAAGAATCAATAATGCGCTGACCGCGCTGAATTTTTTTGATTCGACGGAAAGCTATCAATACGAAAAAGATTATCCGCATCTCGGCAATATCACGATAAAAGTCAAAAAAGACGGGCGCGAACGAGAAACGAAATTCAACTGGACGGCAAACCCGGATGCAAAAGTGTTGGCAGACGAATATCGCAAAATCGGCAATCAGTATATTTGGATGTTTGATATGAATCTGTCGCGGGTGAATCAGCCGCTCGAATCGCCCAAATTGATGGATCTGATTGATTCCTACATCAGACGAAATGAAATTTCCGACGCGGTGCAGTTGATTCCGTTTCTCAAAGAGTTGGGCGACGACGAACGAATTCCGCTGATTGCCCGAAATCACGCGACAAAATTGATAAAACAAATCGAAAAAGAGAAAAAGTAAAAAGTAAAAAGTAAAAAGTAAAAAGTAAAAAAATATTCTGCTCAAATTTGAATTCTCGAATTAGGGCTTTTCTATTTTTACTTTTTACTTAAAAATTCACTTTGTAAAACTGCCGTCATCGGCAATTTTCGGTGCGTTCGCGCCGAAATCCATTATTGAAAGCTCGCGCACTTTGCGGATTGCGTCGCCTGATTTGTCGAGTGTCGGTCCGCCGCGTCCGAGTTGTTTTCCGGCATACATTTTTCCGCTCAAAAACTTTCCGTCAGCGGCGAGTTTTATTTCAAAAATCGCCGTCAAAGCGCTTTCCATTTTCAAAGTGAACATTCCGTAGGTCGCAAAATTCCCCATCGAATAATTTATCAGACGGTCTTTGTAAATCTCCATTCCGCGCAAAACGTGCGGTCCGTGTCCGAGAACCAAATCTGCGCCCGCATCAATCACCGTCCGCGCAAAAAGCGGCAGATTTCCGCGCTTCTCGCTTCCGAACATTTCGGTGCGGTTCGGAACGCGTTGGGCATTCGTGCCTTCCGCGCCGCCGTGAAACGATACGACGATCAGATCGGCGCGGAACGCATTGTTTGCCTGTTCGACCAATTGCTTGGCAAACGCCAAATCATTGACGTTCGGCGTGATCGCATTATGCGCGAAACCGATAAACGCGATGCGTTTGCCTTTTGATTCAATAACGGTCATCGCAAACTGCGCTTTGTCGCTTCCGGCGTGTTTAATGCCGAGCGCGTCGAGCGTTTTGCGCGTGCTTTCGCGTCCATAATCGCCAAAATCTCCGGCGTGATTATTTGCCAGACTTAAAACGTCGAAACCCGCGTCCTTCAACAATTTGCCGTAGCGCGTCGGAACACGAAAAGCAAAACAGCGCGTCGCGTTCGGCGCACATTTCTCGGTTTTTCCGCCTTCGAGCATTGGACCTTCGAGATTGCCGAAAGTGATGTCGGCTTTTGATAAAATCGGCGTAACTTCCTTCAAAATATCCGCGCCGTCGTTCGGCGGTAGAAACGTATCGTTAATCGAAGTCGAACCGAGCATAATATCGCCGACGGCGGAAATCGTCAGCGGTTCATCATTTTTAGAACTCGCGGGTGTCGGCGTGGCATTTGTTTTGGCGAAATTTTCCGTTTCCTGACTGCTGACGATTTTCGACTGACAAGACAACGTCACAAAAGCCACGAAGGTCAAAGCCAGTATGATGATCAAATTTTCGCGTTTCAACATAAATTTCAAAAAACTTCCGTCCGCTTTGATGTAAAAATTCACCTTAATTTTGCTCGTCCGAAAGATTTAGCGTCGTTACTTCCGCTTCTTTTTCTTTGGTTGATTCATCGGGTTTCTCAAGATTTAAGGTCGCGTATAAAAATCTGCCGTCGCGGAGCAGATACCACGCCGCCGCGCCGTAAATAACGGTTAGAATCAGAAACCACGCAAAAGTTTTGACGTTTTCGCCCTTAAATTTATCGGTAATTGATGCGTCCGACTTTTCTTTATTTTCCGACGTTTCAGGCGCATTGTAATTTCCGTTCGGCGAAATCGGCTGAACTCTGGTCGTCGGATTCTGAGGCATCGTTGAAACATTCGCATTTTTCGGGTTCGCATCAATTTTCGGCAAAGTGAAAAGTGCCGGAATCGAGCCGACCAAACCCAAAAATGTAACGAGCGTCAAATATGCAAAATAAACGCCGACAAGCCGGATTATCAACCAAATAACCTGATATTTGTTCATAATTCCAAATCTTTGTAAAAAAAGCGGAACGTGCCTTTTATCGTTCCGCTTAAAATATAACAAATCAAACAAAAATTCTATTCGACCGTCACGGATTTCGCCAAGTTGCGCGGCTGGTCAACATCGCAACCGCGTCGGACGGCGATGTAATAAGCCAAAAGCTGTAAAGGCACGACCGACAAAATCGGCGCGAGCAGATCGGAAACCTGCGGAATTTCGACAACGTGGTCGGACACGACCGAACTCATCTTGTCGCCTTCGGTCAGAATCGAAAAGATAATTCCGTCACGCGCTTTGACTTCGACGATGTTCGAGTGCGTTTTTTCGTAGCGCAATTCGCTGCCTTCGTTGCCCTGTTCGCGGGTGTTGATGACGACAACGGGAAGTTTTTCGTCAATCAGCGCGTTCGGTCCGTGCTTCATTTCGCCCGCCGGATAACCTTCGGCGTGAATGTAGGAAATCTCCTTGAGCTTCAACGCGCCTTCGAGTGCGACGGGAAAATTGATTCCGCGACCGAGATATAGAAAATCCTGCGAACGGAAAAATTCACGCGAGAGTTCTTCAATCGTGTCAGCATCGCTCAGGATTTCTTCGATTTTCATCGGCAGTTCGATTAATTCCTGCGCGTGTTTTTTGACTTGCTCTTCCGAGAGTTTTCCGCGAAGTTCGCCCAAATAAAGCGCGAAAATATAAAGCGCGATGATTTGCGACGTAAAGGCTTTGGTCGAAGCAACCGAAATTTCGGGTCCGGCGTGCGTCAGAATCGTGCCGTCGGCTTCGCGTGTAATCATCGAGCCTTGGACGTTGCAAATCGCCATCACTTTACAACCTGCTCGTTTCGCCTCACGCATCGCGGCAATCGTGTCGGCAGTTTCGCCCGATTGCGAGATAACGATGAGCAAATCCGATTCGTCCAAAACCGGATTGCGGTAACGAAACTCCGATGCGTAATCAACCTCGACGGGAACCCGCGCCAATTCTTCGAGCATATATTTGGCGGCAGTTCCGGCGTGCCACGAAGTTCCGCAGGCGGCAATCTTGATCGAGCGAAGATTTTTGAAATCGTCTTCGGAAATGTCCATCTGGTCGAGATAAACTTTGCCCGTGTCGAGCGACACGCGCCCGCGCACGGTGTCGCGGACGGCGCGCGGCTGTTCGTAAATTTCCTTCAAAAGGAAATGTTTGAAGCCGCCTTTTTCCGCCATGATCGGATCCCAAGTGATGCGCTGTTGTTTCGGCTCGACGACGTTACCGTCAAAATCCGTCACGCGCACCGAATCTTTCGTCAGAATCGCGATTTCCTTTTCGCCGAGATAAAAAACGTCGCGGGTGTGCTGTAAAATCGCGGGAATGTCCGAAGCGACAAAAAATTCGCCGTCGCCCAAACCGATGACGACCGGCGGACCTTCGCGAACGGCGATGATTTTATCGGCTTCTTCCGACGAGATTATCGAAAGCGCGAAAATTCCTTTGAGTTGCTGAACGCTCTTGCGAACGGCTTCCTCAAAATTCAAGCCTTCTTTCTGATGTTCTTCGATCAGGTGCGCGACGATTTCCGTGTCGGTTTCGGTCTTGAATTCGTGACCTTTTTCCTTGAGCATTTCCTTCAAGGTCAGATAATTTTCGATAATGCCGTTATGCACGACGACGATTTTGCCCGTGCAATCACGGTGCGGATGCGCGTTTTCCTCGGTCGGTCGCCCGTGCGTCGCCCAGCGCGTATGCCCGATGCCGTAATTTCCGTCCAGAGGATTCAAGCGAATCGCTTCCTCCAGATTGCGAAGTTTTCCTTCGGCACGCCGCAGCGAAAGATGATGATTTTCATCAACGACAGCAATCCCCGCCGAATCATATCCGCGATATTCCAACTTCCGCAGTCCGTCAATAATCAACGGCACAACTTGTTTATTTCCAACGTATCCAACAATTCCACACATATATTTTTACTAGATTGAATGATAAATTTGCCAAACGGCAACTAAAATTGCTTCTTCTTCCAGAGCATCGAAAGCGGTTTTTCGCAGTTTGTCCGTGTAATTCGAGAGTAATTCTAAATTGTCTTGAAATGAATAAGGCGTGTCGGTGTAAATCAAATTGATGCGGTCTTTAATCGGTTGACCGAACTTTGAAAGATAACTGCCGTCAAGCCCGTGAATAATTGTGCAACCGCCGAAATTATAAGTAAATTCATCATCGAACGCTTGCAACAGATGTTGATACGAAGGTTTGGGCAAATCGGGCAGATAAACCTCAATTCTTCCCTTGGCGGACAGTGGCAATGAATTTCTCCTTTCGTTTATCAAATTCTTTCGTGCGTTTGATTGATTCTTCCACCGAAAGTTTCATTCGTTCGGGGCGTTCGATTTTTATTTCTTTGACGACATTTACTTTTTTGGTCATAGCTTCTACCTCACCGGAAACGATTTTATCACAAGTTTATTCTTTGGCAGAATTTGTTTCTTCGTTCAAATCCTTAATCGCCCGCGCCGGTGCGCCGACGACTAATTTATTGGCTTCAACATCTTTTGTCACGACGCTTCCTGCTCCGGTGACTGCGCCGTCGCCGACTTTGATCGGGGCGACGAGCATTGTGTCCGAACCGATGCGGACGTTGTTGCCGATGGTTGTCGAGTGTTTGTTTTTGCCGTCGTAGTTGCAGGTGATCGTGCCGGCACCGATGTTGGTTTTTTCGCCGATGGTTGCGTCGCCTAAATAAGTCAGATGGCTGGCTTTCGAGCCGCGTCCCAAGATAGTTTTCTTGAGTTCGACGAAGTTTCCGACTTTCGCTTTTTCTTCCATTTTCGCTTTTCCGCGCAAGTGCGCCATCGGTCCGACGGTGCATTGACTTCCGATTTCCGAGTCGGTAATCACGCAATTATCTAAGATTTCAACGCCGTGTCCGACTTTTGAATTCGTGATGCGCGTTCCCGCTCTGATAGTACAACCGTCGCCGATCTCAGATGTGCCTTCGATTGAAACATTCGGAAAAATCACGGTGTCGCGCCCGATTTGGGCTTCCGCGCTGACGTAGGATTTATACGGGTCAATAAATGTCACGCCGTAATCGAGCATCAGTTTTTTAATCACGCGGCGGCGCAAAACTCTTTCCATTTCGGCGAGTTGCACGCGATTGTTGATGCCTTCAATTTCGTTCGAGTCGGTGTGATGATAAAGCGAAATATCTTCGCCTTCGTTTCGCAGAAGAGTCGGAACATCGGTCAGATAATATTCGCCTTGAGCGTTTTCGTTATTAACGCCCGAAAGCGCATGGAAAAGTTTGCGCGTGTCGAAACAATAGATTCCCGAATTGATTTCTTTGACTTTGCGTTCGTCTTCCGTCGCGTCTTTTTGTTCGACGATTCGGTCAAAAAGTCCGTGATCGTCGCGGACGATGCGACCGTAGCCGGTCGGATCGTCTAATTTAACCGTTAAAATCGTGCAAGCCGCGCCCTTTCCGCGATGCGAACGATGTTGTTGAACGAGTGCCGCAAGAGTTTCAGCGCGAATCATCGGAACATCGCCTGACAAAACTAGCAGTGTCGAATCCTCGTTTTCCAAAAATTCGCGGGCGGAATTGACGGCGTGTCCCGTGCCGAGCTGTTCTTTTTGCCAGACAAATTCGGCGTGTTCGCTGTCTAATTCTTCCAGCACGGCGGTTTTGACATCTTCGCCCTGATGTCCGATGACAGCATAAACCTTGCGCGGCGCAAGCGCGGTCGCCGTTCGGCAAACGTGATTGATCAGCGGACGACCATCGAGTTTGTGCAGGACTTTTGCCAGATTCGAACGCATTCGCGTTCCCAATCCGGCGGCTAAAATTAGAACATCAAGCATTTTTTGCTCGTTGGAAATATTTTCCATAACCCCTTTCTAGATTAAAACTTTTTTGTGCGGTTCGAGCGCACAGAGCAAAGCGACTTGCGCCAACTTTTCAGGATGATGCCGCACCATTTCGCCTTCGTCCAATAGATTACCATAAACAACCTCTGCGCCTTCAATCGTTTCGGGCGTGATCGAGCCGCGCACGCCGATTTGTTCCGCGCCTTCTTCCGAGTAGCGCATTAATTGTTCTTCGCTGATCGGACGGTTGTTGACGATGACATAATCGAAATCAATTTCGGGCGCATATTCGCGGACAGTTTCAAGATGTTTGCGCGAATTCAAGCCGTCGGTTTCGCCCGGTTGCGTCATCAGATTACAGATAAAAATCTTCACGGCGGATGATTCGGCAATCGCTTCGGAAACTCCGTGAACGAGAATCGGCGGTAAAAGCGACGTAAACAGCGAGCCGGGACCGATTGTAATCACGTCCGCGTCGTAAATCGCCGCCAAGGCTTCGGGCAGCGGATGACAATTTTCGGGTTCGAGATAAAGCCGTTTAATAACCGAGCCGAGCTTTCCGATATTTGTTTCGCCGCGAATAATCGTGCCGTCATTGAGTTCGGCGGCAAGGCGCACATCCGACATTGTGGCGGGATAAATATGACCTTTGCTGGCGAGAATTTCGCTCGAGAGTTTGACGGCTTCGGCAAAATCCCCCGTGATTTCGGTTAAAGCCGCGAGAAAAAGATTTCCTAAACTATGTCCGCCGAGTTCGCCGTCGCCGCTGAAGCGATGACGAAAAACTTTCGATAAAAGATGCGAATCTTCGGAAAGCGCGACCATACAGTTGCGAATATCGCCCGGCGGAAGCATCTGAAGTTCGTCGCGCAATCTGCCCGAACTTCCGCCGTCGTCGGAAACGGCGACGATTGCCGCCAGATTTTTCAGCCAGACGGGTTCGCTCTCGCTTTCGCCGACAAATCTTTTCAAGCCCGAAAGAAGCGTCGAAAGACCGTTGCCGCCGCCGATGGCAACAAAATTCAAACCGCAAGAATTTTGTGAAAACAGGTGGTTTCTCATTAAGTATTTGCAGAGAATTTATCGAAAATTTGAAGAATCGGCAAGAAGAAAACTGATCGTTTCCCGTTTGTTTTGAAATTTGAATCAAGCAAGCGCGTTTGCCTTGAAAAGTTTATCATTTTTTCGATTTAACGGGCAATATTTTTTTGTTCAAGTTTTTCGGGAGATGATTATTAATCAGTAGAGCGAGCGGTAGCGAGTCTGTTTCTTATTTAAAATGCTTGAAGATAATCATACTCGCTACCGCTCGCTCTACTGATTTGGCGATCAAGTCGGTGAAAACATTTTTAAATCTTGTGAAACCAAAAAAACACTTGAAGAACCCGACTTCGATATGGTAGATTAGATAAGTGATTTGTCGAAATGCTCGCCGGACAAATTCCAAAATTCCACTAAATAGTTGTTTTGAAAGGCAAATCAGCTTCTTACCTCTATTGACCAAATTCCGAGAGAGAAACTTTAATGTTAGAGACAACCGTCATCATACGCGAACAACAGTTCCAAAGGATTAAGAACGTGCTTGCACGTCTTTGCGTCGAGTGCGCCGCCCGTGTTGTGTTTTTGGTTGACCGCGACGGTCAGCCGATTGCTTTTCACGGCGACATCGGCGATATGGACACGACGAGTTTTTCGAGTCTAGCCGCCGGAAATGTTGCCGCGACGACCTCGATGGCAAAACTTATCGGCGAGGACGTTTTTCCGGCAGTCGTTCACGAAGGCGAACGCGAAAGCATTTTTATCAGCGTCATCGGCAGAAGTTTGCTGGTTGTCGTCTTTGATGAACGCTCGACTCTCGGTCTGGTAAAACTGCGAACTAAGAAGGCAAGTCACGAAGTTGCTTCGATTCTCGAAGCGATTAAAAATGATTCTGCTCGGGGACGACTTGACGAAAATTCATTTTTCGCCGAAATTACTGATGAGGACATTGACAGTCTTTTCAGCTAAAATCTATTATCAACTGGTAAAATTATGACATTTATTAATTACGCTTCACGCGAAATTAACTGCAAAATTGTATATTACGGTCCCGGACTCTGCGGTAAAACGACGAATCTGCAATATATCTACGATTCGACCGCGCCGCAAGCGAAAGGCAAACTTATCAGCTTGGCGACGGAAACCGACCGGACGTTTTTTTTAGATTTTATGCCGCTCGAACTCGGCACGGTGCGCGGTTTTAAAACGCGGTTTCATCTTTACACCGTTCCCGGACAGGTTTATTACGACGCTTCGCGCAAATTGATTCTGAAAGGCGTTGACGGCGTGGTGTTTGTCGCCGATTCGCAAGAAGAACGAATGGACGCAAACATCGAATCGCTTTATAACCTCGAAGAAAACCTCCAAACGCAAGGCTACGATTTGCTGAAAATTCCCTACGTTCTTCAGCTAAATAAACGCGATTTGCCGAATGTTATTCCGAGCGACGAGCTAACCGCCGAACTCAACCGCAAAAATGAACCCGTTTTTGAGGCGACCGCTTCGCAAGGTGTCGGCGTTTTCGACACGCTCAAAGCCGTGGCGAAACAGGTTTTGACCGAACTGAGAAAAGGTTAATTCACTCAAAAAATGAAAAGCGTAAAATGTTCTAACTGCGGATTTGTAGGTTTCTCCGCGTCAAATTGCAAACGATGTAAAAGCCCCATAACGAACACTTCTTTAACGGACGAAAAAACTGTAAACGCAATCAAATCAAAACAAGGTTTTATTATGGGTATTGGTGGTTTCATATCACTTGTATTGAGTTTTGTTGCTGTATTCGTTATCGAAGACGGAGCAAAAATGGCTATATCGTTTATAGTTATTTTGGCGGTCGGATTGTTACTTTCGTGGTTTGTCGCAAGTTTGGCTGAAAGAAAATTGTTGGCAGGAAATAAATTAAATTACAAGATTAAACCTGCCGAAAAAGTTAGTGTATTCGTAGCCACACTTTTTTTTGCATACTTCGTTTTCCTTAATACTAGTTTCGGATTTTTTTTAGCACCCTTGTTGATAATCTTCATTAACGGGGCAGTGTTTTTATACGAATATCAAATGAAACGTGGGATGAGAGTATAATTAATTTATTTCAAGAAGTTAAAAAAGTCGTTGAGTTTTAAACAACTCAACGACTTTTCCTGTTTTTGCTCTAATTATTTAATCGTCGTCTTCGGGCGGGTCACAGGTCGCGCAGTGTTTCTGCACTTCCGTAATTTTATCGCTGACATCTCTTGCCATCTGACCGCACGTCGGGCAAAGCGCATTTCGATGAAAGCAAGCCAGATTGTAAGCCGTAACTCCGCCGTATTCATTGACAAACTGAACCGCCACATCTTTTTTGCAAAACGCACATTTAACAATCGAACCTTCTTTAATTTCAGTCATATTTTCTCCCGCAGATAATTTAGTTGAAGATTCTAACACGCTTGCTCAAATTAAAACAGCGTAACGAAAAGGCAGCGTTCTCTTTCGTCCATTTCCAATTACAATTTGAGTCTTTCGTATTGTGCAAAGAGCTTTGTAATTTCCGCATTGAGAGCCTGTTTTGCAGAAGGATTGGTTTCTTTGTCCCGCCGCTTAACCAGTTCTTCAATTTGAAACTGAATAATTTCCTGTTTTGTTTCCGGCTTTTTGTTTTTGGGGATTTGATACTTATTATCCATAAACCGATTCTACTACAAATTAAAAATAGGCAAATCCAATTCGGAGAAATGTCATGCTAAAACCAATAAAAAAGGGCTGTTGGAAATAAATCCGACAGCCCTTTTTTTTACTCTTTCAAGAAAAATTATTTATGCATCACAACAGTGTCAACAACGTGAATCACACCGTTTGACTGCATGACATCGGCAATTGTCACCTTCGATTTGCCGCCTTTTTCGTCGGTCAGAATTAAATCCTTTCCTTCCATCGAACCCGTCAAAGTTCCGCCTTGCACGGTTTTCAAAGTCGCTTTGCCTTTGCCATCTTCAATGGCTTTAGCAATCGCTTTTGAATCCATATTTCCGGCAACAACATGATAAGTCAAAATTTTCGCCAACATCGCTTTGTTTTCGGGTTTGAGCAAAGTGTCAACCGTTCCGGCAGGCAATTTGTTAAATGCTTCGTTGGTCGGAGCAAAAACCGTGAACGGTCCCGCGCCCTTCAAAGTTTCAACCAAACCGGCGGCTTTGACCGCCGCGACCAATGTCGTATGGTCTTTTGAATTGGAAGCATTATCAATAATATCTTTGGTTTTGAGCATCGGTGCGCCGCCAACCATCGGACTATCCGACGACGTATTTGAGTTTGAACTCGTCATTGAATTAGTATTGGAACTCATTGAATTTGTATTCATTGTGTTCGTACCGTTACGCATTGAATTGTTTGATGTTGAATTGTTTGCGGTCGGTGCCGGGCAAGCAGTTGTCAGAGCGATTGTTGCACTGACACAGATTCCTAAAATTACTGTCTTCATTATCATTTCTCCTGTTTAATTAATTAATCACCAAAATGAAGATTGCATCGCAAGATATAATTTTCCGTAAAATTAGTGCTTTAAGAGCAAATCGTGCGATGAAATCTTCAACTGTGTATATGTTTTCGGCAAAAGATGAAAAATGGATTCACAATTATTCTGTCAATGAAAAATTAAAAAGCCGTTAGTTTATTTCAAAACTAACGGCTTTTTAATTTTAATGGCGGAGCCGACGGGACTCGAACCCGCGACCTCCAACGTGACAGGGCAAAATTCTGCATTCCAGATTTGGCTTAATTATAAGCTAAATAAAGGCTTATAATTTTACTTAGAACTATGCTTCGGTATAGTTCTTTTATTTATGCGGGAATTTTCCAAACAAAAATGTGCACGTTTTTGTGCACGTTTTACAAAAGCATTTCTTTAACGCCTCCCTGAATAAGATTTGGGAAATGGCATAATTTCTATGATTTTATTTATAGCAGGTAAAAAGCTTCTCCTTAGGATGGACTCGAAGCTTCCCGGCAGTTAATTGGATTATCAAACTTGGTGCACAACGTAAATTCTCACGATAAAAAGGTGCCAAAAATTGCAGAGCTTTTAAGAATTAGGATCATTATTAAACGCTCGGAGAGCCGAAAGAATAGAAATTTACCCCCTTAACCGAATTTAGATTTCCTTCATACTGAATATGTGAAGCAGTCTCTCGCTCAACAACTCATTGAGGACATTATTGTTAAAGAGAAATGCACTATTGCAGAGGCTTGGGAGATTTACCGGAGGAAATACGAGGACAAGGAACTTGATCCAAAGAAGATTGCACCGCAACCGCAAAATAGGTCTATCATTCATTCGTAAATATAGTTCTCGCATATAAGAGTGGAGATGTAATTATCATGTCCAAAGTTAGCGTAATAATTTCCCCATAAAGATGGTAAAAAGTCCTATCAGCGAAAGTAGAATGATAATGATTTTGAATAAAGGTCTTTCTAAACCTTCTAAGAGGCGTTCAATTTCATTTACAAACTTAATAATTTTATCAACACAATTTTTTTCAGATTCTTTTTCGCTGCTTTTTTCTAAATTTTCCCTCATAATACCTCCGACTTTAGGCTTTTCTGCAACAAGGCAAAATTCAAAGCCCCGATGACCCTAATGATGAATTGGTTGTAAATTCCGTTGGCTGGACTTCGAGGAATCTTATCTAAAAGAAAAAGGTTAAGCACAAATATGTACTCAACCTTTCTAAAATGTTTATTTTTTAAGTTCATTTGATTCACCTCTCCATTAAAAGAATTAATGAATCAAAGCCAAGAAGAATGTAGTGCAAAACCAATCCGTTTGTCAATAAAAAATATACAACATATTGTGCTGTGAAAAATTATTTCTCAAAAAAAGTCATTTCTTTAAAGTAAAACATTAACATATGGTCTTCACCCAACAAGACAAAAACTCATACATGGATAAGTTAGCTTTTTTTACTCAATTTTAGTTAGAAAGAAGATGCAGGATTAGCTCTAGAGGAAGCAGGCATAGAATATTGATTAGGAATCAAATAGGCTATAGCCTTTCTGTAGATGATCTTTATCAAGTCGTGGGCAGCATTGCCCGTTACTCCTTGGGCTATTGAATCAAGAATAAAACGCACTAAAGGATAACTGATTATGGTTACTACGACTGGATAAATATACATTAAAAAATTAATGAACTGAGTAAGGTATCCAAAAACATATAAGCTCGGGATTACAGAGCATATTAATATGAATGAAAAATGTAGAAATGGAACCAGTATTGGCAAATGAATCTTGTTAGATTTTACCTCTTTTGCTCGCACTGTATTCATGGATGATTCACTTTCATACATGTTAAATGGTGAAGCGGATAGATTGGCTTGGTCATGAAGGCTCAACCTTTTGCAAGGTGTAAGCGATTTATAATCATGATATTTTGGAAAGCCCAAGCTATTCATCATTTATATCTTACCAAAAATTCTTACTAATTTAAACATTTTTTTACACATTAGTTTTTTGTTTAACAGTTCCTTAAATTAATTTAAAACCCAATGAAAATCGGCTCCCCAACTCATCGTAAGGAATATTTACAAAATCTCATTAAGACCTATCAAGAAAATATCTGGACTGATGAAATCAAAATCTTTCGCTATGAAACTGAAATAGCTACCCGTAAGGAAGAAATCAAGGAAATCGAAAAGAAGCTCGAAGCCAAAGAATATAAGTCAGCCAATGAAGGCAATAAGTTCAAATTCATTAAAGAACGCGGAATCGAACATCTGAAGAAAGCTATCACTGAACTTGAAGACAAGATTAAAACTTGGGTAGAGCGGATTCGATTTGTTGAAGTTATCCAGAAGTCGGAAATTAAAAAGTCAGTTAAACAAAAACAGATTCTTAGATCTTTAAATCAATATGGCTAAAGGGAGCAAAAGACCCGGAGAGGGGCGACCGAAAGGCTCACTCGACACTCGAACAACGAAAAGAAGGAAGCAGAGAAGATATTTATTGATCGTGTTCTTAAAAGCGTGGACAAACTTTTTAATGCTCAAATCTCAGTAGTCGAAGGCTGCTCTTATCTCTATCGTGTAGATGAAATCGGAGAAGGCAAGAACAAAGTTAAGAAGCACGTTTTAGTTGAAGACCCATTTCTGGCACGTTTTGGTTACAGCTTTTCTCACCCTGAAACAGCAAAAAACTTTACCAGAAACAGTTTTTAAATTATAATCGCAAACACTCTAAATATGAGGATCGACAACAATGAAAAAGCCTCAATTAATCGCCCTTGGAGTTATTGTCAGCGGACTGTTCTTTTTTGGAATAGGTATTTTTTTACTCGCCAAAGAAACATCTAGCCCGGTTACAAATGTAAATAATTCCGTCGCTTCTAAAGCGACCATAACGGCTACTATTCCTCGTGCTTCCAATTCAGCCACACCTCGCCCGCTGCCGTTTTTAGCTGAACGACCTATTGTTGCAACGCCGCCGCCGAGAGTTCCTTCCTCCGTTCAATGGACAGGTAAAGATTCTCTTACCGGAAGCAGTACATGGAAAGTCGTTTTAACCAACGATACGTGGTTTGATACGGGAATCCCTTATATTACCAACGATACCGTGAATATAAATCAATATAATTCGCAAGAAACAGATCCAAATACACTCATTAAATTAAACGGTAAAATATTCGCCAACCGAGACGGAAGACAAATTTTTTATTTTGACAGAGATGGATTTAGTCCGAACATACGGGACACGGTAAAACTCAAGTTAGACGGCGGAGTCGAACGAGCGGAATTGAAAATAGCAATTGTTCACGTTAATGCGATCTGCCCGGATTACGAGAATCATAGAGAGATTCACAAAGCTTCAATTGCATGGTCGGATAATATGGTGAGCAGAACAAAGAAATAACTATGGCTTGGATATTTATAATCTTAGGAATTGTCTTGATTATCGTTTGTTATTTATCATCAGCAACTACGCTTGGGCATAGTTACTTTATTTAGACGGAGTTTTTTGGCAAATTTCGGGATACAGGCTCAACGCGCTTTTTATACCAAAATCAGTAAATCCTTTGCGATATTTAATTTTTGATTTATAATCGCAAACATCTAAAATGTGAGGATCCCAAATGATAAAAAAACCTCGATTAATTGCTTGCACAAGTATATTAGTAGGATTATTTTTCTTCGGAACCGGCGTTTATCTGCTCGCGCGCGGCAAGAGCGGAAGTGCGGATAATCAAGGAGCAAGTTCCCCGTATTCATACCAGCCTCAAAATTCGTTCATAGAGCCGAACAAATCAAACAGTAACCGACGAGAACCGTCTGTTAAAAAAGAAAGTAAACCGATCAAACAGTCATCGCTTGAAACAGAAAATACTGCACCTGTTGTTAAGGAAGAAAATGTCCAACCGCAAGTAAAGGCAACCCCACCTTATCCTGCGCCTGACGGCGCAAAATGGCGGCAAGTCAAAAATGGCTGGATTTTATCGCCGGTTAAAAACCGAACATCAAGTGAGACAATCGTTCGTGAAAAAACTCCCCAACCGATTCAGGATTACCCGCGCGGAACCGGCGAAAACCCGGCTGCCAGCGATAAAAAACCGTGCGTTTGGCAAAAAATAGGTGGTCGAATGTACTGCGTTCGCGTTCAATAATAATATGGCTTGGACATTTTTAATCTTAGGAATTGTACTGATTGCCGGCGGCATTATCTTTCTCATGTTTTTTTATGAGAAAGACGATAACTCGACGATCGACCGGATCCAAAATCTCAATAAACAAAAATACGATCCGAACATGACGCGGTTTGCCGCCCGAAAAGAGGCAAAAGCCGCCGCGCCGCGAGTCGAGCTATTGAATTTGCTTTCGCAGGAAACAAGTGCGCTGACGAATATCATCGAACAGGAAGCCGCCGCTCTTCAAGCCAATTATAAAAAGGAAGATTCCCTGACTACATATTCACTCGAACGAGAGAAACAGCTTGCCGATCATGAATCATATCTGGCACTGGCGGATAACCAAACCACGGTCGCGCGGATTGCCTCGCAAATGGGACTTGACCCGTCAACAATGAAGGAACTGATCCTTGAGAAAGCCCGGATGGAAACGCAGCTTGCCTTTCGGCAGCGCGAAATGGAACTGGAAGTCGAAAAGCACCGCCGATTAAAGCAGGTTGATTTTGAATTCGAGAAAAAAATGGCAGGACTCGATACGCATATGGCGGAAATCGAGCATCTGCTCCCCCAACATTTGCTCAATGCTCTTAATCGTCAATTATCGACCATTCATTTTGAATACGAACAAGTCAAAGAACTTGAAGACGGCGAACTCAAAGAGCGGGAAATCAAGCGGGTCGAACGCAATATGAAAGCATTGGAGAAAAACATCCGTGAGCGACAAAAAAATCTCTAGGCGCGATTATTTCAAAGCCTTGACCGGAAAAACCTATGCTGATGCCGTGAAGCGAAAACGCCGCCCGTACGCTGAAACTCTGGACTTGATCTGGAAGCGCGGCAAAACAAATTACGATCTGCTCCTACTCGGCACGGGGGAAAAAGAAGTCTGGATTTCCGAAGAGGAACGCTCCGCCAATTTTCATATTTTGGGAGAGCCGGAACAAGGCAAATCCAAATTCCTCGAATATCACATCAGACGCGATATTGAGATGGGCAACGGGCTTTGTCTGCTTGACCCGTCGGACGGCGGCGACACGTGCCGGAAAATCCTTTCCTACTGCGCCCAAAACGGCGTTAAAAAGGTTGTTTACATCTCGCCCGATACCTTGTCCAAATACGGGAAAATCGCCTGCCTGAAACCGTTACAGCCGAAATCCGTCAAGCAGTCGGTCGAGGGCGTGATGGAAGCCTTGAACATTCTGTTCAACTCGAAATCCACCGATACCCCGCGCATCAGGAAAAACTTGTCCGCGCTCCTGCGGCTACTCGCCAAAAACGATCTGACCATCAAGGAGTCCGAGATGTTCGCCGATTACCGGGACATCAGAAATTTGCAATTTATCAAAGACGACCGGGACTCACGGACGCTGAAAACCGTTTTTAAAACGCCCTACACATGGGAAACGTATTTTTCATCGACCATCAACCGGCTCGATGCGTTCTGGCAGGAGCCGCTCAGTTTGATGTTCGGCGCGGACACCGGCATTGATTTTACAAAGATGATTTCCGAGGGCTGGGTTATTCTCGTTAACTTATACCCGGCGCGGAATTTTACGGTTGAAAATACGCAGCTTCTCGGCGTAATTGTAATTTCGCAGATCATTCAGGCAATCGACAATCTTAACTCATGGGGATGGAAAGGCGTGCATTACTTGTATATCGATGAAGCCGGACGCTTCGCCACCCCGCAGATCGATACCGTCCTTTCCTACAAAAGAAAGTCAGGACTTCGACTGATGCTTGCCCATCATTATTTCGAGCAATTCGAGGACAAAAAGGTCATGCACGCAATCAAACAAGGCGCGCGAATCAAGGTCATGTTCAATACGTCGAGCTACGATGACCGCCTTGAAATGATCAAAGATTTAGGCTACGGCGGCGACATTCCGCACGTATTGGCGACCTACGCCAACCAGAATATCCCCAAACAATACGCGATCATCAAAAAGAATAAGGAAACCCCGGTCAGGGTGCGAATTCCCGATGTGCCGGATGTGACAGTCCCCAAAGAAAAGCTCGATGACTATATCGCCGAATTATTAAAACAGGATTTTTACCAGTCGAAGGAGGCAATCGAAAAGCAAATCAATGTACGAAGCCTACGAGCGAATATTAAAGGCACTCAATCTCGAAAAACATCTGACGCAAAATCAGATCACGCGCCTCCTTTACCAAAAGGACTGGACGAACGAAAAAAGCAGAAAGACAGCCTACGGCAGAATCAACAAGAACCTCCTCTATCTGAGGAAGAAGGACCTATTGAAATCTAAATCCTACGGACTCGGCAAGGACTATTTCTGGTCGCTCAAGAAACACCCCGTCATCGCCGAACTCGGATATTCCCCGCCCCGTGCGGAAGTTCACACCTTCAAATACGAACACGAAAAAGCGTGCGCCGAAGTGTTCGTGTCCTTAGCTTTAACCAAGAAACTCTACGGATGGGAGTCGCATAAACGAATCTCGAAAACCACTATCCCCGACCGGATCGCCAATCTCGAACGCCGCATATTCTATCTTGAGATCGAACGCGGCACGCAGGACAAAATAGTTCACAAAACCGAAAACTACCGCACCTTTTTCCGTGAAACCGGCGAAGAGTTCGGCGTGTTATTTCTCGTCAAAGATGAAAAAACGCTTGCCGATTCGGTCAAAAAATTAGAAGCAGCAAACGCATCAAGCCACTATCTTGTCGGCGTATTTTCGGAGTTTACCGATGACCCGCTTGGTGCCATTTTAACCAGCCCGACAAGCTCCGTTTCCCTGCACGATTTAGTCCAATAGCCGTTCTATTACGTAATCTAGCAAAACATATCGATTAAAATCTGTAACTGTGGATATGCAACCACTTATGAATCGCGTAGGGAGATGATTTAATAGCGTTTTTGGTTGATTGTTTGGCAAACAGTAAGCCTTCGTTTTACTCCGGCGTAATTTGAAGGTGAATAGTGGGATAATTGGATTTGTTACATATGCGCTTAGTGAGTTGTTAAATGTCGGGTATTTATGGTGTTGAGTATCTCTTTTAGATATGATGATGTTTTTGTAGCTGTTGTTAAATCCTGCTTACCTTAAATTGTGAAACTTCGACTGGGTAGAGTCTGGTTATGGATTATTGTTGGTCGGGTGGTTTGTGTTTAATGGAATTAAATTCTGAATACAGAAATGAATAGGTTGTCATCACTCACAGGCTTTTGAATTGTATCAGACAGCTTACACTGTCAAGGTCGCAACTTTATGTATTTTATCCCTCCCGCTTCTTACTAAGATTTACTGGTTTGTTAGGTGGTGTTTAGGTGGTGGTATAGGTGGTAGATTTAGATGTGTTTTGTTTTTTTTGTTTTAGTCATGAGGTTTATTATGTTTTGTAAATTAGATGAGTTTAGAAGCGTGAGCATAAAATCTATAAGGCTCTCTTGACAGAGGTAAGCGATCAGTCTGATTATTCGTCGCCGTAGTGAGTGATGCCAGATGAGCTTGCTGCTTTTATTATTTGCTGGTGAAAGGTATTTGTATGAATCAGTGGGAATTTAATCAATTGATGCGCGGGTATTACCGAGATATTCGGGGAAAGAAGTTTTGTAATCATAATCCACAAGTGATGATGTTCTACCGCTTGTCTGTGGTTTTCAATTTAGGGATCATAGCAGGAATTTTGATGAAAGGATTCTGGGGATAACCTCTGTGTTAAGAGAGGGACCAGAATTATTATAATTAATATATAAATTATTATGTTTGAAGAAGTTGGAGAATTAAAATTTGTTGGTATTTTAGCAGCGCAATGAGCATATCGTGAATGATGTAACATGACGATGAACCGCTTGATAGTGATGATATTGAAAGATTGACGGGATTCTTTCTCGAAGCCCTTAATTCTCTTTATGGTATAGAAATATAAAATTAGAGTAAAGCAAAATAAATGAGCTTTACGCGTGCTTATTTATTTTGCTTTAATTGTACCCAGTAGTTTTTAATTTAAGAGTGATCGTCGGGATTATGAGAAAAGGACTGGATATATTAAAAGAAAATGGTTTACGCCAGATGAACTAGATTACAAACAGGTTTTCAATAATAAGGGCAAAGGTTATGACGAAATTGCCCTTAACCGCGCACTGACGCAGAAGCAAGGAAAACTCCTTCATCTTAACCACGAATTACTGATTTCGAGATTTCACTATATGCTCGAAATGGCTTGCCGGAAAACAAAGGGAATTGTGCAGCTTTTGGGATTTATCAAGGCTCGGATTTATATAATAATGTTGAAGTTTCAAAAGTTTTCTATGACGCAAATGGCGATCTTTTGGAAAAGGATGAAAATGAAAGACTCCCCCACCGACCGGACGCTTTTTTTGCCCTTCACTATCCCGATCTCGAAGGAGATGAGAAAACTCATTATTATTTTTACGAAGCCGACCGTAAAACAATGAACGTGCCGAAAATGAACCGCAAATTCAGAAGTCATTTTCATTACGTCGTCAAACAAAAACTGCATCGTAAGCATTACGAGGTAAATAGAATCCGCGCCGTATTGGTCGAATCAATTGATTCAGGTTGGGCAAATTATTTGAGAGTAAACGCGCGGCATCCTTTTGTTTCTGGAAGTAAACCCTCTCCCCTCTTCTGGTTCACCACATCAGAATTATTTGAATCGAAAATTTCGGGAATGGAAAAAGAACAGCCACTTTATTTGGAAACGCCGGAAGTAATATTTAGAAGTATTTGGGCAACACCCGAACACGGTGACACAATCACCCAGGAAGAATTTTTATCATTAATACCAAATTAAAATGTCAAAACCATTTCAATGTCAGACCTGCCGGAGATCATTTGAGAGCCTTCAAAGCCTTCGTAGGCACTATGAAGAACATAAATCTCAAACAAAGCATTGTAATAATTGCGGCGTGAATTATCCACGCAACGCTTATCATAAGTGTTGAATCGTAATACAAAAAACATTGCTGTTTTTTGTATTAAATGATAGATTCTAAATTTTAGTACTTTACTAAAATTGAATTAGTAGGGCTTAGTAATAATAAGGATAAAAAAGTAATGGAAACGGAAGAACTTCTGAAATTTACACCACCGGCTTTGTTAATCAAACGATTTTGTCTGGAATATCAGGTTTCAGAGATAGAAGCTGTAGAAAGATTTGAAGAGACAAAAAAATTTTTATATCTTTGTGCCAAAAATAAAAGTGTTAATTACGCTCCAAGTCTAGAGATTGACAAAATGTGGCATGAGCTCATATTGGACTCAAAATATTACTTTGAATTTTGTGAAAAAGCCGGTGGGTATATTCATCATATACCTTCTGAAAAACCAGAAATTGAATCTTATAAAAGAACTTTAAAGGATATGAAATCACTCTACGGACAGTTAAATAAAACATTTTGGTCACAACGAAATGCAAGTGCAGGGCATTGTGGTCATTCTTGTTCGAGTTGTGGCAGCAACTAAACCTTTTAAGATTTTATGTCTTTAGGGATTTCTATTTTCTCTGAATCAGCTAACACTTTTTCCCATAAAAGAGGAGTTATATATTTTGAGTTTTGAATTATCTTCTTAAATTGCTTCTTAGTTAAACCGCTTTCTCTGAAGAAATTTTTTACTTGGAATTTCCGCCCCCGACGATTTTTCTTATATAAATTTATTCCTTCATCAGTAAGATAATAATAATAAGTCGTACCCTCCTTTATATAATGTAAATGACCGGTATTTCGCAGGCTAGCCAACATATTTTTGAGCACTGTTATTATAGTTTTCTTTATTTCGTCCGATGGATTATCAAGTTCAATACTAGAATACCAGATAAAGACTTGTCTCAATTTTGTTAATGTTGTGACATACTTTTTCCCATGAGAAGTTTCCATCGGTTCTAATTCATCTGCTAACTTTTTTATTAACCACAATAAATTAAAATGCCCGCTATGAAGAGGTATACCTTTTGGTGGAGAACTATTCGACGAGTCAGTTGGTGGAATTTTCTTTGTTGATTTTTTGGGGAAGTATTTTCCTGGTATCGGCTTTATAAAAAAAAGTGACACAGCAAAGTGTTCCATAAATGACTTATTGTCCATATTGTTGATTTAGGTGTTGAGTTTCAGAAAATATCTAAATATTAGCAATACTTCAAGTTTTATGTAAAATTAGCTCAAGCTAATTTTTAGCTCAAGCTAATTTTTAGCTTGACAATTTATTTGTATTATCTATACTTCAAGTGGGAATAATTTTTATTTAGTTCATTTCTAGGTAAGAGTTTCCTTAGTATATAAAGCTGTTTATTTTTGCAGAATAAACAGCTTTTTCATTTTCTTTTGGAATTTTCTTTCATTTTAACTGATTTAGTGATACATTGATGGCATTGGCAAATTAATGTTTTAAGAACTGCAAAATCTTTTTAATTTTCCAATAAATTAAATTAATACTAAGGAGACAAAATTAAATGTTCCAAAAAAACATTTGGCTAGGGCTTATAGTAGTCCTAGCTTTTACAACCATCGTTGTTGCTCAATCGAGCAATTTTAATCAAGAACAACAACCAACGAACGATTTAGTTTTTATTGCCCAAAATGCTTTAAAGACTGAATCTGAACTTTATACTGCTGAAGGTAGTTTAGTTGAGTCAAAAAATGATTTCCGCTTTGCTAATGGAATGCGGGGAAAATTTGATTTGGCTGAAAAGAATAGAACTGAGTCGCTGCAAAACGGCTATTTTTATAAAGATGTTAGTAACAACATCTCTAATGAACGCGCCGTTGTCCGCAAGCGATCTGCCAGTTTGTTTTTAACCGATCATCGTTCTCGCATTCTAGTATCCCCGGACGGGAACGAAACGCAGACAGAAGAAATAATCGAACATCAATTTGATTTTTCTCTGAAATACGGGAATTGGGTTTTGGAAAGAGATACTTATCTAAATACTCCAAAACTTGAGCCTTTGAAAAAAGGTGAGGAACCAATTACAGACCCATCAACCGATGTGTCTGTTTTTTTAAAATATGACGAGGAACCTAATGACCCTTTAGTATCAGTCAACAGAAACTCTGTCGCGGTATATGCTCTGACATATTGGAGTAGTTATAATACGAATTATCGTTCTTTCCCGAACGATTGCACGAATTTCACTTCCCAAGCACTCAAATATGGCGGATGGACAATGATTTCGGGCTTATACACCTTAGATTCAGTATGGTGGTATAATTCGCTTAATCAGAGTCGCACTTGGGCAGGAGCGCATAATTTCTATTATTTCGCCAGAAATTACAGTGGTAGAGCTTCACGAGCACCATACATCAGTTCGCTAAGAGTTGGTGATATGTTGCAAGCGGATTTGGATGCAAACGGTAACATTGAACATTCAATGATTGTTACCAAAGTAAGCAACGGAGTACCTTACCTAACCTACCACACGACAAATACTAAAAATAAATCCTTTACTGAAATACAAAGAAGTTATCCAAATGCCAGATGGTATGGCTGGAATTTATACTCCAGTTATTAGAACTGACTAAAGTATAATTAGCCTTTATGGCGGTAAAAATTGCTGTTAGTGATTTTTACCGCTATTTTGTTTCAATGAAACAAATGATTTTAAGAAGATAATGTTGTGAATTTAGAAAAGTGTCAAAAAACCCCTGAAAAATATTGTTCACAATCCCTTATTTCCAAGGCTTAAAGGTATTTAAAAACAAGGTGTCAGAAAACATTAATTATTTATCTCGTATTACCCATTCAACTGTCAAAAATGTCGAATCAAGTATAATTCATTAGTGGCGAAATCCGATTTTACACTTGAATTTATTAAAACTGTTTAGAATCTTCGATTCGCTCAAAAAACGATACCAATCGCGTCTTGAATCATATTTTGTGCTGCAAACGAGTGTATATGGCTCAAACTAAAAAAGGTATGATTCTCGAATCGGTAAAACATTAAATTCCCTTTCTAAGATTTAGGGAAGGATGCCGATTTCTGAGTTCACTAATCATATGCTCCTTAACGATATGAACATAACGCTGAGTGGTGGCGATAGAGGCATGCCCTAAAAACTCCTGTACCACTCGAATATCAACTCCGTTACGTAAAAGTAAGGTGGCTACCGTATGCCGTAACATATGCGGCGTAACATTCCGCTTTATTCCTCCATCCTCTCGTAACTGTGTAATGATTTTGGCAATTCCCTGAGTCGAAAGTCGATTGCCGGCAGCATTTAAAAATAGTGCCGAACTTTCGGTTTCAATTTTCATCCGTGCTTCCAAATATTCTCGCAAGATTTGAAGAGTTATTTCATCAACAATAAAAGCCAGCCTTTCTCTTCCTCCTTTGCCCTTTATTTTGAATAGAGCTTCTTCCAAGAAGAAATCTTTAATATCTATCGACGAAACTTCACCGACGCGCATTCCGGTCGCAAACAGCAGCTCCAGCAGAGCAAGATTTCGCAGAAAGCGATAATCTTGCGCGGAAGCCTTCGGCATTTGATTTAGAGATTTCTTTATGTCTTTTTTTTTGTTTTTAGTTATCGAATGATCTTGCTTTGCTTGTATCAGTAGTCCTTTCATCTCAACTTCCGTCAATGCGCGAGGAAGTTGTTCTATTCGCCCATAACTGATTTTCACGCGCCAGAAAGGGGATTCGGGCATTACCCCGTTTCGCACCCAGTACGAGCAGAAGACTTTGAGAACGACGATTTTCCTCCTGATTGAGGCGGGGGCATATCCCTTTTCCCGAAGTTCGGCAGCCCAACGTTCAATATGATTACCGCTTAGCAATAAAAGACCCAGATCATTTCCGACAAAATCCTGAAACTGGCTTATATCAGACAGATATGCCGTTTTGGTTTTTTCGCTCCGTTCATGCGTGGAAAAATATCCTTTCACAAATTCAATAGATGCTTGGCTTATCTGCATAGTTCAACTCTACTCTCATATTTAGGAAAGCAACCGCGGTATTTAATTTCAGATTAAATTGAAGAAAAAAGTCTCCGTCTGCAGAATTTTTAATCTTCATTTAATGGAAAGGCAACAATTACAACAGTTTAATAAAGCTAAACTTTTATTTTTAGAAATCAGCAATAAATTTGATGTTCCTAAAAAATTTGTCATTTTTACATATTTGTGGACAAATATGTAAAAAATTACTTGCAATGAAAAAGATATGTTGGTATTAGTTTTATGCGATTATTAGTATGGATAACTAGAAATTATGCGTAACTTTCACAAACTTGACATGGCTTCGACTGACTGGTTAACTACTCATTTTCTTGCTAAGTCAGCAAATAGAATTCGTGATCTAGCCGCTCTTCCGATTGCGTCTGGAGCAAAAGTGCTTGACCTGTGCTGCGGTCCAGGGCTTTTTATTCCTCATTTGTTGGAACTGGTCGGTCCGACAGGACATGTCACCGGCTTTGATCGAGACCCGATTTCACTCGATGCGGCTCATCAGCGTCTTAAAGCACAGCCACACAAAAATTGGGATCTCCGGCAAGGGGCAATGGAAGAAGAAATACTGAGTCTGAAAGGCTATGACGTAGTTCTTTTATTCAATAGCATTGGATATTTTTCCAATCCTTCCGAAATAATAAGTCTTATTGCAAATAGCCTTCGTCCTGGAGCTGTCATTATTGTAAAAGATTTTGATCTAGAAAGTTTTTTCTTTCACCCACGAGACACTTCAATGTGGGCTGAATTAATTGTGTCCGCAAAGAAAAAAAATGATGGAGACAACCCTATTAGTTTTGACAACTTTTTCGGCAGGAAAGTTCATACTCTATTTCACTCCTATGATTTTCATCAACACACAAACGAGACTTGGACGCAGATGATGACATTTCCTTTTAACCCCTTTGAAACAGAGTATATATGGCGAAATATCGAATGTCTCTTAAAACAATCAGGAGATGATTGTCCTTTAGGAGTCAAGGATTATTTCAGCCAAATGTTTTTCCCGCCCGCCCCGAAATTCTTCGATTATTCAGACGCGATATTTGTTGAGGTTGAATATCTTACGTACCTGAGACTATAACCATTTTGTCAAGAGGTTTTTCCAATACCCGGCGTAGTTTTTTAAGATATGGTTCAAGTTCACGTTGCATTACCGAGTCAAGCAGGTGTCCGATTCTTTTGTTAATCTGCGTCTTAAACAGTTGAAATATAGGTGTTACGCCTGCCACCCCAACTACTAAACGAAGCACGACATCGATTGCGCTACCAAGTGCAGAAAGGTCAACATCTTTTGATGCCGATTTGAAGATTTCTGCGATTAATTCATCCATAACCCGATCATCGGTAAGCAGTTCGTGAGCGCGGGGATGAAAGGCAACCCAACAGATACTAGACGCCGCGATTAGATAATCATGGTATCTGTTTTTGAATTTCGCCCAATCACCGTTGCGGATTGCAATCAATTGCTCAATATCCACTGAAAGAATTTTACCGAACAATTCAGGCTCAAACCTTTGCATTAAATACCGCTGAAATAAATCCGGCGAATATAGTGTTGCTAGCACCGAGGTTTGCTCAAAAGAGCGAACCTCGGTATAAGGAAGCCGAATACGTGATGTATGAATGGGGACTGCCGGGGCATAGTGGGCGGCGCAATACGCATGCCAACTGGCATAATAACTGTTGTAAAATGAATCTAACTTTTCGGCGGATGAGTTATATAACTCATCTATGAATGGAAACATTTCCATTGTCCCGATATAGCCGGTAGATTCATTCGTTTCACAAATAAGATCCGAAAGAAAACTTATGTCTTCTGAGTTAAACGGTCCCTCACTACGCTGAATTAACGGCAGCAAATAATTGATATGTTCACGTTCGCCCTGTCCCGGTTCACGTACAACCCATGCTGCCGTCTCAGATAGCCGAGATAAAAACTCAATATACTGCTTCTCTTTCAACTCCGGTCTATAAATTGATGAATATTCTATCTGATTCTCCATCATGTTGGAGTTAATTGAAGTTCCCCAACCCGCCAAAACTATAATACCGTGCTTGACAAGTTCCAGAAACCACGGAGCCATAACAACACTTGAAACGACGTCCTTAGAAAGAAATCGCGTAAATGCGAGTATATTGTCGGTACAGACAATGATTTTATCAAAGTATAGTGAAAGCAGAATCAAGTTCTTCTTATGATAAATGACCTCTTCATCGTAAAAGGATTGTTCGTATTTTTGGGGCGTCAGGTAGCGAGGGTTTATATGGCTTAAGTCGTTATAAATTGCACAAGTTTCCTTTGCAGTTAATTGGTCGAGGAGAATAGACATAATTTCTAGTTATCCATACTGTGAAATTTCTAGAATTTTATGACTGAAAAGACAATAATTATAAAAAAGAAAGGCTATTTACCTACGTGGCATTTGTTAGCTTATCAGGAGGAGAAGAAAAGGCAATACTGCAGGAGATTTTGTTTACCTTTAATTTCAAAGGATTTATAAGGATTAGTGGTTTTTTCACAACCGGAAATAAACGTCTATTTCCTAAATTTGAAAACCAAGTATAATTAGTATATGCGTAGCCTTACTCAGGATTTACAGATAAATAGCCCAAAAAAGATAGAACCAACTAACCATTCCATTTGGATTAAGCGCCTTGAAAGAATCACAATTCTGGCTGGAATAATTGGACCACTAACTGTGATCCCGCAAATTTTTGTTATTTACTCAACTAAAAATGTGGCTGGGGTATCAGCATTATCATGGTTTGCTTTCGGCATGCTAGATATTCCATTTCTCCTGTACGGTCTAATTCACAAAGATAAACCAATCGTTTTCACCTATGCACTATGGTTAATTGCTAATTTTATTGTGGCTTGCGGTGCACTAATTTATTCCTAATATAAAATATTAGACTCTGATTTTTGTTTTGTTTGTATGCAAAAACAGATTTCAAACGAAATCATAAAGTTTCCTAGGCTAAATACTCTTTATAAAAACAAAAATATTGGAGGAAGATTATCACCGGTCATACCGGAATTTGTAAGTAGGATTCCCGCAACTATCATATTCACAAACCACGTGGAATCGGCAGAACTGATAATGACGTTCAAATTTACCATCACCTTCATAATTGCCTGATGTCAGAAGATTGCTCGAAGTGCCGAACAGAAGTAAATCCAGTAATATTTACAAGATGGTGAAATCCGACTTTACGCTTGAATTTATTAAGGACAATCAAGGACTCGGGCGCTTAGCCGACACCCTGCTGACAAAGCCTGCCTTCTCG
Organism: Acidobacteriota bacterium; assembly: GCA_031412675.1. Lineage (GTDB taxonomy): Bacteria > Acidobacteriota > Blastocatellia > Pyrinomonadales > Pyrinomonadaceae > JAFDVJ01. Next base: position 40,613 of record JANODL010000159.1, read on the forward strand.
GTCGATATTGAAACGATCGAATGGTGGAACCGCCAGCGTGAACAAGTCGCGCTTATTCAACTCGCCTTTCATCACAATCGACAATCAAAAGTGGCGATCATTGATGCGCTTGCGAATCTCGACTTTAACATTCTAAAAAAGCCTTTCGAGGACGATTCAATCACTAAGATCATTCACAACGCGGGATTCGATGCGCCGCGCCTTGCCAAGCATTATGAAATAAACACCTCGCCGATCCACGATACGATGCTTGCCGCCCGTGCTAATAAAGAGAGTAAATATTCGCTCAAAGCGCAGGCGGCAATCCATCTTGGGATCAATCTCGATAAATCCGCACAGCGCAGCGACTGGGGAAGACGACCGCTCGACACGAAGCAATTATACTACGCGGCGATGGATGCCCACACCGCTTTCCTGCTTTACGAAAATCAAATCGGTCGAAGTCTGAAGTATGAATATCGTTTAAGGAAAAAAGTTCCTTCGGAGCAGGGCTTATTGCCGCTCGGAAACACTCAGGAAACGCAAAATCCGATAACGGCTCCTCTCCCGGAAATAAATGAGTTTACTTCAGAAACAACTCTCCCAAACTTGTCGGCGGCACTCCTCGGGATCGTGGCAGAGCTTCCGACCCGTTACAGTCCCGATTCGTTGCCAGTTTCGCTCGGAGCTGACCGAGTGGGGCTTGCCGGTTGGATCATCGACCGCAGGCTCGGCGCAGAAACCGAGCTTGATGAGGAAACAATCAAACTCGCAATTACTGAACTGTGCGAAAAGAAACTCATGCAAATAACCGAAATGCGCCGTCTTAAAGCCACCGATCGAGGGGCGCAGACCTGGCAGGAATTGAAGAATCCCTGATTCAACACAGAAGAGAGCGTAAAAGAAATCGATTGCCGGTCAAAAGAAAACAAACCAGGAAGTTCTACATTATCAAATCTCATAAGCATAATTTTATTGTTTTCCTGTTTTTTAATTAATTCACGAACAGCCCTCCATTCAAGGATGCACCATTCTTTATTTTTATATTCTTCGCTAATAAAAACTACAATTAATTCTGAATTAATCAGGTAAATTTTTTGAACCAGAAGATCAGCATCTGGTTGAGCTAATTCTGCCTCATAAAATTTATCATAAAATATGTTCTCCAACCGTCCCTCTAATCCTTGAGCAACTTTTGAAACAAAATTTCTTTTCTCACCAGGAAATGTTAGAGCAACCTTAAATTGTTTTGTTAATAAGGATGTTGAGTTTAGTTTATTATTGTTTTTAGTTTTAGTTGAAGATTTGCCAATATTATCCAGAAAGTAATCAAAAACTGATAAAGATGCTGTAAAAGGATCTACTGCTAAAGTTTTTGTCTGAAATCTATTCGGCTGAAATGTGGAAATAATTACCAACATAAAATTCAACCAAACAGCAATGGGATCACTATTGCCAGCAAATGTTGGTTTACTAGACAAGCTTGGGGTAACAAATTTGTTCTCCAAGATTTTTGCTAACAGATAATGATTAATTGTTGATTCAATTAAGCTACCTGCTCTAGTTGCCATGCTTTTAAATAATTCGAGTTTTTGACCTTCTACAACTCCAAAGGCAGTAATCTCAGCATTTGTAAGACCAAATTGAGTATGTTCAAAATTTAATTTTTCATTTTCTTCATCACATATTGAATTAAGACTTCCCATATATTGCCATAGAGGAATGGTAAGATTTGGGCGTTTAAATTCTGTAGCATCATAGGGTTGATCCTTGATTAAAAAATAAATCGTTAAGGTTAAATCAGAATACTTACTTGCTTGTTTTTCAAAGTCCCGTTTTAATCTTTTTAATTCTTTTTTTATGTCTTTATTCAACATACTTAGCAAAAATTAGCGGCAGAAATTTATCTTTAAATACTGGTTGCTAAAGAACCTCAAAAACAAACGGTTTCTTTGCTCGACCGTTATTTCTAATTTTATACTACAGTAATTTAACAATATATTGACAGATTCCTTAGCTCTGGTAATGTTAAGGTATCAATAATTCTCACTCTCAAATGGAACTTTCTAAAGAACATTTCGACAAGCAATTAGCAGAACTTCATAAACGGCTTGATAATATGGCGACAAATGCCGAATTGGAATCTATTCGTACTGAAATGGTTACAAAAGCCGATTTGACCACATCATTGGAAAATCAAACCAAAGAATTGGAAAACTATACCGATTCGGTTGCCTCCACGATTCTCGAAGCGGTTGATAATGGATTTAAGACCTCAGAAAAAGGTCAGATTAGTCGTGATAAAAAACTGGAAGTCGTCGAAAAAGATATTCGGCAATTAAAAGAAGCTTTGCATCTTTCGTAATATTTATCTTTTTAATTTGCAAGGGTGGGAAATGTTTTATAACCAAATTTTCAGTTTCCCAGTATTTCAATATAGTTTTCATACATTGTCATACAACCAAATCTTCTTCTATTATTCCTTCAGCATTTCCACGTCCAATATGAACAGTAACAATATGACCCAAACCTTCAACATCTGTTACCTCATCCAAATCAACTCTTACGGTAACGAAAATATTTCGCAACTTAAGCCGACCGTAAAGAGCATAATGACCAATAAATATAGTTTTTCCGCTTACTTCATATAACTTCACAAAAGAACGAAAGAAAATAGATACATCCGTCAATTTTATACCCCGCTGAACCATTCGCAGATGTGCATGCGGTATAACGCGCAGTTTCCAGTTTTTGCCGCTTGCTGAAAATTCTTCTAAAAGCTCAGGAAAGAATTGGAGCAAATCCGGTTCGCGTAAAAACTCTTCAGCGTAATCTCCACGCAGCTCGTCCTCAATTTCCGCCAAATTTTCATCGTCAATAAATTGCTTAAGATACGACAAAAGACGGCGCACTTCGGCATCGCTGATTTTAGCCATTATTTAACGTCCGACAAAACTATTTCGTGTGGCGGATTACTTAGTTCCCAAGAACTGAGCAATGCGGCGAATTCACGGCTTGGGGTCATAGTCACATAGTAAGTCCGATTAGTGTCATATATCTCATAGGTACCGTCGCTTTCATTTTCGAGACGTGCCATTGTTCCCCTTTGAAGTAAATCTTTAAGCTGTTCAATGTATTGCTCTTGTTCGTGACTATAAGATACAACTCTTAGAGAACTTCCGAAACGAATACTCTTCCAAACGTCATTTGATTTTTTGCTGAACTGCTCAGACCATAATCTACCTAAAATTTCACGCTGTTCAGTTGAGGACATTTTGTGAATCGCGTTAACTGTCGAAACAATTTTTAAGTTTTCAGAAGGAATATTTTTTTCATAGGGAATATCCGAAGAAATAATTCTCAATTTTTTAATTAATATAGGCAATGGCTCTGAGCCATCTATTATATAATCGGCAATGTAAGGAAAGATTGTTTTAACTTGATTTTCAGTTGAATGCGATTCGATTCTTTGGATTGCCTGAGCTTCATTTACTTCTTCCCGGAAAAGTCTTTCTAGGCGAATTTCTTCATCAACCCTCAGAAAAGCTAAAATGTATTTCGACGGGGCGACAATTTCCCGTAATAAATAATTAACCTCAGCATGCCGCACTCCATCAATTAGTAAAGGTTTTCCCGGTTTCCAGTTAGGAGCTTGAGCTAATACTCCACGACAAAAGGCTTCTAAATCGTGTCTTATTAATTCCTCACCAACTTCTTGCCAAACCTCTCTTTGAGCTGGTAGTCCGCGCTGTTCTGTTATTAAACGAACATAATCACCAAAACTAACGTAATCCCAACCGGATTTTTTGGCAAAAGGCTTGCCAACAAACGATTTACCTGTTTTGATTGGAGCAGATAGTGCTAAAACTGTACTCATAATTTTTACTCAAACAATAAATCATTAGATGCTTTCTGTAATATTACCCAACCGCGCCGATCACGTTTTTTAATTGTGATTGGAGCAATAGTCCTCACATTGTGAATACGCATCAGTGTTGCAAAAGATGCGTTTTTTCGTTGCTCCCAAAATTCAGGATCTTCGGCGCAAATGTCACGGGCAAAAGTTTTTATTTCGTTCCACGCAACTTTTTCCAATCGATAAAATTGTGCGGAGCGAACTTGGCAAAGTCCAATGATTGCTCCTCCTGATTTTTTCAAAAGTATTACATCACCATCTTCCACCCGTTCAAAAGGAGCGCAACGAACGGCGGAAAACCTGGTTTCCATCGTTTTTTTACCGTCTAAAATATATTGCAAAAACGGCTCTATAAAAACTCCTAAATGAATAGAAAACGACGGTTTTTCTTCTTTTGATAATGACTTCAGATAATTGCTCCAATAAGAATCATTTTTTACCGATTCGCCAAGCGATTCAATTACATTTTCGCGCCAATCAATCATTGGTTATTTCCATATGCGAAAATATGGTTTTCTTCGCGCTCAATATTTATAATTTCCAACATCTGTTCTTTTGATTTGTTAACTAAGAATTCTTCTTCTTTGTCCAATCTACGATTTAATTTTTCAGACAAAATCTCCGTTGCAGATTGTCCGAATGATAACTCTCTTAAGATTTGTTGTAAAACGAATCTTCCTTGACAGGCAAATACGCGATTTCCCGATGTCCACACTTCAACAAGTTGACGGCGTTCTTCACGCCGACTGACTCCAGGGAAGACATTGTTAGTTACAACGGTTAGCAGTTTCGGATCTTTAAATTCCAAAAAATCGTAAGGCTTCAATCTTATTCTAACGCCGTTTACAGTTTCTTCCAACCATTTCTCTTCCGAATCAGGTAAAATCACAGGTCTCTCAGTGGATGCCTGAGTTTTCTTTACAAAAACTACTAAATCACCACGTCGCCACTCTTTATTTAAATTATGAAAATTTTCGGCTTTCAACGAATTTATTTCAAACGGCGGAGAAACATACGGCAGAATTCCTTTTTCGCTTCTTATCAAAACTAACCCAAGATTTTTTGCCCAATCAAAAAACCTGTCTAAATCGGATTCAATCCCAGGTCTCGTGCCGACTGGTGGAAGGCTGATTAAAATATGACCGTTAAGTTGACAAATTTTAGCGGCTGTCCACAAAAAACCAAACAAATGTTTTTCATACCAGGGTGGGTCAACAATAATTGTCGCCGCCTCAATAGAAGGAATGTCATCTCTCACAATATCGCAAAGGACACTGTTTGAAGCAAACCCGTTCTTGGAAAAATGACTAATGACAGCAGAATTATTGTCTAACAAAATTATTTCCCGAGGAAATGAATCATTTTTCGCTTTCTGAAAGATACTCGGTGTTCCTAGTAAAACGATTTTTTCAGTTAGTTGCGTTATTTCAAGACAATAATCGAGGATATAGTTAGTTGCAGAATCGCTGAATCGCCAGTCGTAATCAAGTGGATGCGGAATCGGTAAATCAAAATTGGTATTTTGGGTTTGGACACGAGGATTTAGATAATTTTGTTTATTTGTTCCTGACGTTTCGATTGAAAAAATATGCTCCGAGATTTTTCCGTTGGCAATTAATTTTTTCAAGGAACTAAGGGCAACTGTTGGATAAACTCCTGGAAGCGCGTTGAGCAAACTATTGAAGTTTGTCACACCGTTATTTATTGCTCCGTAAATCCAACGGTCAACCTGTTGCTCAAAAATTTGGTTTTCTTTACTCATAAAAACTAAGTTCGAAATTTGAGAGGTACATCGGCGATATTGAGAGCACGTTGTACTGAAGAAAAGCGGTTCTCAATTTCATTTTGCCAAATATCAATTGCTAGCCATTGATATTTTAATGCTTGTCTTTTATCTTCATTAAGACGTTTTTGAACTGGCGTAAAAACTTCGACTTGAAGTGGAACTGTTCGGAGCGGCAGATATTCGTTCAACTCTTGAAGTTCGTCTACAAAGCGGCGCATATGGTCCTTTATTCCGAAACTTGAGGGTGTTGTAAAGGTTGCATAAGCATAAAGATCAATTCCAGTCGTCAGAAGTCGTTTCATCAACTCAAATTGTCGGCTAAACAAACTTGCGTCAGCGAGAGTATTAAAAGCGAAGGACTCGGTGTTGAATCCCTTAAAACAACACACCCGTCCATATTTCGGGTAGGTCGCAATCATCTCCCGCTCTTTTTCGGAAAGAAAACGCCAAAAATAATCAGTACTTAAATTGTCATCTGACCAAAGATAAACTTCCTGTTCTAGTCCACGCTTCTTGATTTCATTCATCATCCACGCTATCCACTCTGGTATCAGATCAGGCTGCCCACCGGTCAAATCAATCATCTTCGGAGGATTTGATTCTTTAAGATATAAGTCAATAAGTTGCGACGCACTTAGCCAATCTGAATATTTGCGATTTCCCGCTAGAAGTTCAAACGGGACAAAGCAATACCAACACCGCCAGTTGCAAACAGCATTTTGGAAGACTTGGGCACGAAGAATATCAGCTAGCGGAATTTTAAGTGCTTTGCATGCTGGATCAATCGGGAGAGGATTTGCAATCCATTCGTTATTACTTTTCCGGCTAAAATGTCTAATTCGCCCGAAGCCATCACAATTTGCTGGTTCGGTAAAATCTGCTTCCTGTTCTGTCCCAGAAAATTTTGTGACGAGAAGCTGTTTATTGATATTATCAACAGCAAGTCGGCGATAGCGTTTTGAAACTGTATCCGTGTCAATGATCATTTTTGCCTTTCTGTTTTTTCAGTTTATTAACATTCCGAATTGGTGGCACTTTTTGTCCCTTACTTGGTAAATCTGGAAACCGTTCCTGAAGATAAAGAATAATTAACTGTGTGAAATAGATTATTTGGTCTTCTGTCAAAGCTTGGTCGAGCGGTATTCCGTGCCATTTTTCAATGCATTTGCGGCAACAAGTTGCTGTGGCGTGCTGCGCGTAATGAATAGCGTTACCTTCCATCGAAGTTGACATATTTCCATAAATATCCGCGGGTTTCGCTATATTTTTACGAATTATATATTCAGCTTTTGCATATAATTCAACTTTCCCCTTGCGAAGAGCGTAGTTAATTGCCTTTTGGTCTATTTTTCTATGCCAGTAGATATGCCGAATCAATTCATATTTTAGCAATTTGAAGGTATTTTTTACGTCGCTGAGATCGCGCTTGCGAACTTGATTCCAATCAATCAAATCAACCCCACAATCACGACAACGCGGCAACTCATTACTATTCCGCATTTTTTTAGTTGCTAAAAAGTAATGACGGTCGCTGGCGCAATCGGATTTTGCACATCTCATTTTCTCAAGCGGATCAATTTTCACCTCTTTTACTTCTTCGGTCTCCATATAACATCATTCCTCTACATCTATCATTGCTTGCTCCAGTAATTTTCGGTCTGTTTCATTTAAACTTCCAAAATTTGCATACTTTAAAAATAAATTTCTCGCTGTTTCCAATGGTTTTTCATTTAAGTTCTGCAGGTTAGTTGCCGGTCCCCACCAAGGCTTGCCAACTAGTGACAAACGGAAAGCCATATGATTGGCGAGAGCATCAACCGGAACATTTTCATGCCTTGCAACTTTCGGAACAACAAATTTAAGCCGTTCAATTATATTGCCAGCTTCTAAAGCGCATTTTTCTACTAGTTCATCAGCACGTCCGTCTAGAACAACATTACTGGCAAATCTACTAGCTGCTTTCTCTTCTTCCGACTCACGTCTCTCTTTTGATGTTTCACTATATTCAATTGTATCGCGCTGTTTTTTCTCCGGCTCTTGTCCAGCGTGGAAACCTTCGTGAAGTGCGTCATGACTCCATTTCGCTGATGATTCTGTCTTCTGTTTAAGAACTATGACATTACGACCATTCTCTCGTATACATGCTCCATGAAATGCTCCAGAATCGCGGAGCGGTAAAACTGGCACACCTAACCTCCAGAAATATTTAATAATATTTTCAAAATTCACCGAGCCAAAATTAGTTATAACTTCGTTACGAAATTGAACAGGATTTGTCGGAATTGGTTTTTGAGGTAGATCTATTGTTGCGTCTAAAGTTAACTGTGCTAGATAAATTGCGTATAAAGTATAAGAGTTAAGTTTACGGTCATTAGTGCCAGCTTTGACCAAAAATCGTACTGCACGAACAGCTGAATTATCAAATTGCAAAGGTGCATCACCGAACAATGAAGCTACTGAACAGCCCAAAACTCGGCTGATGGTTGTCGCCGCATGCAAAACTGAATTTTTTGTATCTTGCCATTTTTCAGTCACTTGTAACTGCGCAGCGACTGAGCGCGGAATCAACTTGGTTAAAACAAATTCTTTATTCAACCCAGATTCTTTAAGACGTTTGAACATATTTACTGACGTTATCTGAACATCAGGTAAAAATATATCTTTGCGAATGGTTAAGCCTAAGGCATTTATAACTTCCTTAACCCGCTCCATACTTGCTGAGGCGTATTCCGTAGCCTCATATCGCTGAAGCTGTTGTTCCTTAATGTTAAGTTTACTGGCGAGTTCTTTTTGACTTAATCCGAGTGCAATACGGGCTTGTATTAAAGCCCGAGGCAACTCATCAAAAGAAGTTAACTCCAATACTTTTCGCTCTCCTGAGCGTAATACATCATATTCGCGCAGTTCCGCCTTCAAATCGTCAAATTGGCTCACCATTGAATCTCTTTGTGCCTTTTGAACCAATGGATGTAGTTTATTGTTTATTTCGGGAATTGCTCTTGACTGTGCCAAAGCTCTTTCAAATTTATCAGCTTGGGCTTTCGTTATACGGTATTGTCGTTCATTTTTAATCATAGTTTTTCACCTTGTAAATCTATTGAAACGATACCCTTTAGCTCACCTGTGTGTTTGTCTTGTTGAAAAAAATCAACAAAAATTTTGCCATTACCACCAATCCCATTTGCCGGAAATAATTCACCTAGGAATTTAGCTTTTTGTGCAGCGCGGCGATTTGTAAAATCCAACAACACTGGATCAAGTAAATTTCCATTAACTCCAATTTCTTCCCAACAGCAATCGAAATCATTTGGTAATTCTTTATTCGTTACAAAACTTCCGTCTATATAAACTTTTTGGCAACCTGCGTTCTTCAACGATCGTAAAGCTTTTTTCAATCCAGTAAGCAATTGCCGACGATGATTATTACCGCCAAAGCGATCTATTATTTCTTGCCACGTAGCATCATGTATACCATCTGGCAAATTTCCACTTTCAACAAACTCAGGCACCATCAACACAACTATATAGTTGTGTTGATGGTTTTGTCAATTGAAATCTGCCCCAGTAAATTTGTGCTTTCTTTTTAATTGCAAGTATTATGACTATAAACTATTAGTAAATTGGAATTTACGAATAAATATGTAAATTAAAATTTTGTAATTTTGCGATGATAAATCTTAATCAGATACAAAAATTATTCTCTAAAAAAAGACACACTTGTATCTGTGGAAAGATTAGTGTGTCAAAAGTGGCTAAAATCAGCCAAAGGAATGATTAACATCGGACTTTCTGCCGTTTGCCCAACGTCTGAAACGTGCTAACACTTCAATTACGGTCGAGATAAACGGCGGGATTCCAATCGGTAATACTGTTTCCATAACTTCCTCCTTAAAACGGTGAAACGTGCTGCGCGAGAAACTTGCCGAGTTTCGCCGCCGCTTCAAATTGCTGAACGGGTTTGAGCTTTTTGAAGGTGGTCGTAAAAGCATTTTCCAAAGCCCAGAGATTGTTGCCCCGAAACTCCTCAAATGACGGTTTGATAAAGTATTCGCTGTGAACTGCCCGAAGCAAGGAGATTGGGAATTTCTGCTCTAGGAATCCTTGATAGATCAGGCTTCGGGCATTGTCTATCGAAAGCGTGGTGACCTTCTTGCGTCCGATCTGATCCGATACTTCGCCGATACTCCGCTGAATCCGGTCAACCGCCACCGATAAACCATCAAGTAAATTGAAGTTCTTAGAGTGCTTGGCAAGCATCGGTTGAAAGTCTCCGGTGAGCATCTTGTTCTCGCAGACCATCACTCGGTATCCGGCAACTAAGCCCACTCTCATTGATTTGTCGTTGGCGTTCCGCAGTCCGATGGCAAACCGGACTCCCGAATATTCAACATCAAGCTCGATCAGACCGAACAGTTTCATTCCGTCGGGTGAAACAGCGTATTCTTCACGCACGACTGCCAATCTTCGATAGGACAGCGATTGCAGAATCTGCTCGACCAGTTGGTGATGCGGAATCGGTTTGAACGTGTCGGTTTCTTCAGGGAGCGGGAGATGTTTTAACGCATCACGGTTAATGAGCGTCGTCGAGTTCCCGGCAATTAAGGTTCCGACCGTGTTGCCATTGATCGGCGGGTGTATAACAGCTCTTGGAGCCGCGATCATCGAACCGGGCGGAAAACCTTCAGGACTTCTACTGCTTTCACCGTTAGTTGCCGAGATCGGGATCTGTTCCAGAATCTCATCCGAAACTTCGGCGATGTCTTCGATTTCGTCGTCTTCCAAACGGTCGGCAATTTCATCGAATTCATCGTCATAATTTGTGAAATCGTCATCAAAGACTTGGTTCTCTTCTAAACTTTCGATTTCAGCCGGGTCAACTTCAAGCGGCTGTTCATGGTCGGCACGAAGTCGGGCGACTGCCTCACCGATACAATCGGGGTGATAATTCCCCCCGTTCCAATAGATTTGCATCGTCGCGACAATATGTTTTTCGCATAAATTACAATTCATTTCTTAATACTCCTTTTCATCAGGACAAGATTGCCTGACAGTCTTTGGAATTCGGCTTGTCCTTCCGCGGACAAACTCCATTCACGCCTAATCGTTTCGATGGCTTCCTCGGGCGTTTGCGCGCCGAAGAGGGTATGCCACGCCCGGTGTTTAACGGTTCGTACTCTCATGACATTGCCGCGAAATCTGGGATTGATTTTCAATTGACGGCAACGCGCCCGAGGCACGATATGATGGGAGTCGTAGTTGCTCATAAAACCTCCTTAGTTCGTTTTAGATAAACCGTGCGAATATCCGCTTCAGGCAGATTTCGCAGATATTTTCCGCTTCGCCTTCAGGGATAAAGTAGTCCTGACACTCCTCGCACGGTTTGTAGCCGCGCACTTGAGCGCATTTCAGACAGACTCCTCCGCCTTGGGGCAGTAACTTACTTTCCGTGTAATGAATCCGCTGTTTACAGTGGAGACAATTTGAAAGATTGACATCCATTCATTTTTTAATTCCTCCTGATTTATTTGTATTTTTGTTGTTTGTTTTGCTTGCGGGAATTGGTTTGGTTTTTGTTTTGAAGCTATTCGAGCTTTAGCCGATTGGTCGGTTAAAGACCGAGGTTGCCGATTTACTCAGAACGGAGCTTTCTTTCTGCTGCAAGCAACCGTTGCAAAAAACCGCTTCCGGCATCCGGTGCAGCAGCCCTTACAGATAACCAGACTGCACAGGTCGCACTGAATCCAATTGCGGTCGGGTGTTTCCTCAAGCACAATGGTCGCAATGCCTTCGATTTCTGTTGCCGTTACTTCCACCGCACCGACAAACAGTTTCCGGCACTTCGGGCAATTGCCCATTTCTTCATTAGTCACAATGTTTTCCTCCTTTTTGATTAAATTATTCCTTTGCGGATTCCTGCCGAAAACGATTTCCCGGCAAGAAATGACAAAGGAATATTTCAACTAATCAAGCGGATGAATCAGAAGGTAATGGCTCAGAAGAAACGAAATCGGAAGACATGGAATCAGAAGATTCGGAATCGTCAGGATTTGGACTATCCAATAAATTGTCTGGCGGCAACGTGACGGCACTAAAGGGCGCAGAGATTTTCCCGTCGATCATCATCTTGAGATAGATATTGAAATTCGGCAGATTCGTGAAATCGGATTGTTTGAAGGCGGGCGCGAATTCCTGCGTGAACACTTCCGAGTCGATTGCCCCGATTCTAAAGATGATGATCGTTCCGACGTTCCCTAAGATCGCATCTTTGATTGACGGTTCTAATTGCGTCAAATACTGATGCGCCAAGATTAACGAAAGACGATATTTGCGAAGTTCCGAAAGCATCAGGACGAGGCTCTGCGTCGTGAAGTTATGAAATTCATCGAGGTAAAGCGAGAAGTCCTTTCTTTCATCTTCGGGAATGTTGGCACGGCTAAGGGCTGCAAGATCAAACCGCGAGATGAGAAGCGAACCGAGCAAGTTAGAAGTATCTTCGCCGATACTTCCCTTTGCTAAATTGACGAGCAGAATCTTGCCCTCATCCATTATTTTTCTTAAGGAAAGCGGCTTTTCGGGATTCGTTAAAATCTTCTGCAATGCCGGATGCGAGAGAAATGCACCAACTTTGTTTTGGATCGGTGAGATGGCTTCAGCGCGCAGGCGTTCGGGATATTTGTCGAATTCTTTTATCCAGAACTCTTTAATCTGTTTGTTTTGAATATAGGGAATGACCTTTTTGCGGAATTCTCGGTCGGAAAGCAGTTTCAAAATATCGGCTAAATTGCTGCCCGGATAATCAAGCAGGGATAGTAAAGAGTTTCGCAGGATATATTCAAGCCGTGGTCCCCAGGAATCATTCCAGAGATGCTTGAAGACCTGAATCAGCCCCGAACATGCGAGCGGGCGTTTATCAGCCGGAATATGTGCGAGCGGATTAAAGCCGTATGGCTGCAAGGAATCAGCGACATCAAAATCAATCACATCGTCACGCCGTGACCACGGGATTCGTGCTTTGACTCTTTTGACGAGATCGCCGTGCGGGTCGAGCAGGGCAAAGCCGAAGCCCTTTCGCATATCGGCGAGCATTAATGATTCAAGCAGCGTTGACTTACCTGTTCCGGTTTTTCCCAAAATATAAAGATGGGCGCGGCGATCAATACGTTTAATGCCGAAGGCGGTCAGATTATTGCGGAAATTGGTCTTGGCAAAGATCGTGATTTCCGCCGCTTTAGCAGTTTCGGTGAGGTTTGAATTTTCGGGTTGTTGTGTTTGGGAGAATGACATTTTGTTTTATTTGAGATTTTTAATTCTGTTTTTGGCGAGTTTTACATACTCGGGATTGAGTTCGATGCCGATGTAATTTCGATGGAGTTTTTTAGCAACAATGGCGGTTGTCCCACTTCCGATAAACGGGTCAAGGACAATGCCGTTTTCTGGGCAACCCGCTAAAATCGGCGTTTCAACGAGGCGCAGCGGATAGACAGCAAAATGGTTGGCTTGTGAGGCGGCTGTGCCGACTGACCAGACGCACCGTTTATTCCTTCCCCTTCTCAAGATTTCCTTTTGACTTCTTTTTATCATTTCTAAATTCTTATGGGATTTTCCGATAAACTTCCGGTATTGATGCTCGAACGGATTGGAAAAGCGGCGTTTAAGTTCATGCGGATTTTTCAGCGGCTCGAATTGCTGACGAAAATAATATTTTCTTGTCTTGACAAAAAAGAATACTTTTTCAAAATCGACCGTGAATCTGTCACTTACGCTTTGCGGCATCGCATTCGGTTTATGCCAGATGATTTCATTCCGCAAGATCCAGCCTTGTTCGATCATCCGAATGGCAAATCTTGACGGGATCAAACACAGTGATTTGGCGGGGATGTTAAGTTTGGTTTTAAGTTTCGGAATAACGGATCTTTCGGTTAAAGAATCGAAGATATTATTCTGCACTTTGTTTCGATGACCGCCTTTTGTCTTGTTGGCGTAGGTGTCGCCAAAATTGACCCAGCACGTTCCCTGTGGCTTCAAAACCCGTTTCACTTCGTCAAATATGAGAAGTAACTTATCCAGATATTCTTCGATGGTTGATTCCAGACCGATCTGCCCCTTTACGCCGTAATCGCGCAATGCCCAATAGGGTGGACTTGTGACCACGCAATCAATACTTTCATTGGGAAGTTTTTTTAGGATCTTCAGACTGTCGCCATAGATGATTTTATTGGTAAATGATTCGATTGGTTTATGAAGATTTTGTTTTGATTGAATCATTTGTCTTTATTATTTTTTAATCGGTTTCCATTTGGTGATTGAGATTTGCAAGGAACGTCCTGTTTGGCGAACCTCGATATATTTTCCGTCTTTCAGTATTTTCAGCCAGCGACTGATAGTACGCGGGCTTAATCCCATATCATTGGCAACGGTTGAAATCCGGCGAAAAAGATTACCCGTCGTGCGGTTGGCAAAGGTGAGCAGATAGAGATAAAGCCACACTGCGCTCCCCATCGTTTTGAAATGTTTGGCGGTCGAATCGACCGGGAGTCCCCGCCAGAGGGGTGTCCACCAGTTTGATTTTGAAACGAAAGCGGCTTTTTGTTTTGAATCCTTGGGAAATGTTTTTTGGTAATTGAAGTTTTGTTGGTAGGTCATGGTGAAAATAAAAAAATGTTACGGCGACTGAATTCACCGTAACATTTTGCCCGAACCTAAAATAGCGGGGAAAAGTTGCCGTATTTGGCAACTCTGCCGTCGCGTGCGCTTATCCACAAATGAGCGGCACTTTATTTAATTACTTTTGTTAAATACTTTTTTTAGAAAATAGAACTTTCCGATATGGCTGTTATTTGAAAGCAGAATTGGCAAGCTAATTTTTTCTTGGTGCAAAAGCGGTCATCCCCGATATGACAGGTTCTGACATCCGGCGGGACAAGTTTTGCAGACTGTGGATAAAATAATAAGATCGGTAAAATCAACTTTTGACAAAAACAACAAAAGTTATGAGCTTTTGTCAAAATTTAACGCGGCAAAATCCTGTCGAGTGTTTCTAAAAGTTGTTCGCCCGTCAGTTGTTTTTGGTCGAGGATCAAGACTTTACCGTTCGGGTCAAGGAGAATTGCCGACGGGTATTCTTGGATGCGGTAGATTGTTTCAATCAGATTTTTGATACTGTCGAATTTGGCTTGTGTCCAGGTGATTTGGTTTTTGGAGAGAAAGGTTTTGACGGCTTCGAGCTTTTCTATTTCATCTGAATCGAGTCCGAGGATTTCAAAGTTGCGCTTTCCGAATTTTTTGTAAGCGGCAAGTTGATAGGGCAATTCGTGGCGGCAGTCAACGCACCACATTCCCCAGAAATCTACGAGCAGATATTTGCCGCGAAACTCTTTGAGCGAGCGTTTTTTGTTCTCGAAATCAACGAATGAAAAATCCGCCATTTCCTTGCCGATTTCGAGTTCCTTGCGCAGATATTCGCTTTTCGGGCGGACGCGCATGACGATTTGGTTTTTGGTTAAATCAATCGAACGGGTTGAAAGATAAAGATTGCCGAAACGGATAATAATCTCGTCTTTGGTCGCGTAGGAAGTTTCAGGCGAAAAAGGTTCATATTTGATTAGACGGTCGCCGTCCAAATCAATGCCGAATAATCCGTCCGAAGTGCTGATCGAGGATTCGGTCGGGTCAAACGGATATTGGACGCGCACCGATTTGTTATTGATTAAAACCTCGCCGAAGGCAAAGGCAATGTAGGATTGAACGACCAATCTTTCGCCCGTCTTCAGATTCGGATGTTTGAAGCCGCGGTTGTATCGCAAAGCAATCGGAAAGGTTTGATAAAACGGATTCTTCAAGGGCAGTTTCAAAATCTGTTCAAAATCATCAATCGTTTCTTTCGAAGCGGCGAGCAAAAGCCGTTCGTTTTCCTCAAACGCGCCGTTGGCGTTCAAATCGGCGTAAAAATAAGGACTCTCAGCTTTTGGTTCGACGAGCAGAATTTCAAATCCTTCGCCCGATTTGGTGCGGTTATCGTACAGGCTCCCGACCGACACAGCCGCGTCTTTTTCAAGCGGACGGGCAAATTTATATTTTGAAAGAACGGCGAGCGGCTTAAAAACCGTTGAAGTCAAATCCTTCAGATCGGGCGCGAGTTCCGCATCCAGTTTGCCGTAATATTCAACTTCATTCGAGATATTTTTCGAATCGCTTTTTTCCTGAGCGAATTGACAAACTGCCGGAAGAAATATGAAAGCAATCAGCGCAAAAATTTGTTTGAGGTTGGTGGAATATTTTTCATATTTGATTTGAAGGACAATAACAGTTTGCTGTATTCGTAAGCAAGTTTCCACAAATTGCCGTTGCCGTCCGATGCTCCGATTGTGAGTTCGGTAACTTACGGTCTGTCATTAAATTTGGCGGATTCCCAGCGATTATACCTAATTTTAATCCTGAATTCTGCCGTCAGGCGTATAAGTGAAAACTAATCAATAATTTCAATTGTATTTGAGATAATTTTTTTAGAGTCTTCCTCATTGTACTTTGTAAGAAAATCAAAAATCTTATAATTTTTTATCCAATAAGTCTCACCCCAGCCTTGGGGTAAACCAATACCCTGAGAAATTAAAGCTTCTGGATTTAGATTGTCGGTATCGAATACATACAATTTCATCCCCTCCAATTCCATGTTAGCTAAAATCTCTGTGAGCAAAATAAATCTTTCTATTGATGCACCACTCCACGTCGCCAAAATAAAGACAATTCCATCCTTTATTTTCGGCAGCTTCTCTTCGTCTGATGAAATTACCAGAAATTTATTGTTAAGTTTACTATACTTTGAGATTAAATCTTTAAATTCGCTCATTCTATTATTCTAAATGTTGTTATTGTAGTTTCAAAAGGGTTCTGACCTCTTGTAGTTGTCCATGTTCGCTGATACAGCATAGTTGCCCTATTTCCCAAGGCATTTTGTAAATAATTTAACTGACCTTGCGAGGGTCCCATATAAGTTACTCTAGTACCTGGTCTGGAAAGTCTCAAAATTTCACTAATCGTATTTTCACCGTTTACAGGAGCATTTCTAATAAAAATTCTATCAGCAGACCCGAAAGAAAAACTTGATGTTAAGGGTCTTCCTTTTGCATTAGCTATATTTGTAGAAACGTCTAAATAATTTCCTGCCTCCCCTTCCCCAAAAATATTAAATTTGTTGGCTGTTCTTCCCGCACCACCAGAACCTGCTCTCGATCCTATTGAAAGCGAAGGAGCCCCCCCTCTAAATACTGCGCTAGCACGACCTGTTCCTACTATTACACCTGCGGTAGTGATGAATCCCCATCCGGCTTCTCTTGGATTGTTATATGTCAATGGCGAAATACGCAGAGGATTTGGAGATCCAATCAATTCTCCTAACCCACCAAGAGGATTAGTAGTGGCATTCAAGGTTTCAGCACCCATATTAAAGGCTGCTTTTCCCATTCCGTTTATTTTGTCATCAGCAGCTGACCCAAAACCATTTATCATCTCCCGAATTCCATCTGTATTTACTGGTTGACCTGGAATAACCTCCATCCATCCGAAAGTGGTAACTAAAAAATGTTGTCCGGTTTTTGGTGCAATAAAGGGTGTTGAGCCTGTAAACGTGTATGGAAACTGGTCATTCTGTTCATCATTAAAATTAGTTTGGTTAGCGTTTGTATAAACATTACCGTTATAAATTGTTGGACATTGTGGTTGACCCTGCCCGCCACACATTCCGGTCGGGTCGGTTCCCGTAATCGGATTATTTTGAACATACAGATAACGATTAAAACTTTGCGGATAGGCTGAATTACCCGATGCCAGTAGCGGGTCAACCGCCGTGAATCTGCCGTGCCTGTTCTCATACATCCGCGCTTCAGCGAAATCCAGTCCGGTTTCATCGTCCTTTTGATAACCTGTGAACTTTTGCCTGACCGAATCGGTTGTCCCGTATTTCAGAGCAGTTGGGCGTTCACCGATGTTGCTGATGGCTTCCTCGCCGAATGGGAGAAAATCTCGGCGTGAAACAACCTCGCCGAGCGAATTAACTATTACTCTTGGACTTCCGAGTTGATCGGTAACTGTCCAATTTGTCGTTGGATTTTGCGGCAAAGGTTTGGTTGAGTATTCGGCAACTAATTTGCCTGATGAATAGACAAACACCGTTTCCTCTTTAACCGTGATGCCGTCCGCTTCATACACCTTTTTCTTGACGCGGTTGCCTTCACCGTCGTAGAAATACTCCCCGACATTGTTGCCTGATTGGACGACGAATCTTTGCTTGTTCTCGCCGTTGAAAATGAATGTTCTGCCTTCTGCGTCGTCAATTAAGTTGCCGTTTTTGTCGTAGCTGTAGCCTTGTCCGGTATTGAATCGGTTCGTATTCGGATTGATGGTCGGATGAGTTTTGTTGTCGTTGACTATCTGCGTCGTGCCGACAAATTTCTCTTTGCCGATGCGGTTGCCGTAGCGGTCATAACTGAAACTCTCTTTCCAAGTTTGATTTGCGCCGCTGACTTCTTTCGCTTCGGTCAGACGATAGAGCGAATCGTATTTGTAAGTCTGGATGAGCGGATTCGTGAGTCCTGTGAAACTCAAAGTCTGCCGTGCGATGTTGCCTGTATTCTTCGCTTGATTAACCGAACCGTTTTCAATCTCGCCATACTCATAGCCTAATTTCCACAAACTTCCATCGCCATCGGAAGTTCC
Source organism: Acidobacteriota bacterium (assembly GCA_031412675.1). Taxonomy (GTDB): domain Bacteria; phylum Acidobacteriota; class Blastocatellia; order Pyrinomonadales; family Pyrinomonadaceae; genus JAFDVJ01. Next base: position 59,005 of record JANODL010000159.1, read on the forward strand.
GAGTGCGAGTTCCGTTACTTGCAATCGTTCATTGAACTTCGCTGATTCCCAACGTCCGTTTCCAAGTCTTAACCTTTGAATTTTTCCATCAGGTGTGTAGCTGAAACCGTTGGCATAAGTTCGCTCAACCGCATTCGGAGTCGAGGCTTTGCCGTAGATTCTCGACAAATCGCCGTCCGCCTCGAACTCGTTCTTGACGACTCTGCCCGACGGATAGGTTTCCTCGACGAGTGCGCCCGCGAAGTTGTATTGATAGCTCGATACTCGCGGCACGGCATTGGCAATCGTTTCACCCGTGACAGGTGTTCGTTGCTCCATCTGAAGCAGTCTGCCCAAGTTGTCGAAACTCGTGTAGCGCGTTTCCGAGACGCTCGATTTAACCTGTGTCAGTTTTCCTTTCGCGTAATTCGGCGATTGCGGGGCAAAACAAGCGGCGGTTTGCACGGCGGAGCATTTCCCGTCGTAGAAATAACTGACCGAAGGTGTCGTCTGCCCGTTCGGTTCGTTCGAGTAGCTTTTCGTGATGACGCGGTTCGCCTTGTCGTAGGCGTTCGTAATCACCGTCCCGTTGGCATCGGTCGCCGTCAGCACATTGCCCGTCAAATCATATGTGAACTTCGCCGTCCATTTACCCGATGTGTTGTAATTATCCGCTAAATCCAATGCCGGCGTATTAACTTCCTGCTCGGGTTGTTTGACGCGGATCAGTCTGCCTAAGCTATCGTATTTGAAATAACGATGCTGTTCGCCCTGTATGACCTCGACCATCTTACTGCTACAAGTTTATTAACAAATAATCAAATTTTTACCTGTTAATCACAAGGGTCTCCTTTAAGTCTCCTTTGCCGTAATAACTCAGCCAACTTATTCCGCCAACCTCTGGTGAACCAACCATTGCGTGTCCATCAATTTGGGAACCGTGAGGCATTAGTAGATTATTTAAAAGCTGTAAAAATCTTAAAGGAATTCTGATAATAATTGGTAAAAATAGGTTTCGTTCAGGAAAAATTACATACCCCTCGTCATTAGAGATTAAAGTGTCTTTCGACTCACCTAATAAACTACCGTGCGACCAAGTTTGAAAAACAACCACGTTTTTCACTGGAATCATGTTTTTATCAACAACTCGAATTCGCCATTCGGGAATACTCATTGTAGGATATGGAATCAATACGACTGCCAAAACAATTCCTAACAGAAGTTTTTTTATAAATTTTCCTCTCATTTTATTTACCTACTGCTTCAACTTTCAAAAAATTCTTAACAACGCTGTCCTGGTTGACAAGGCGGTGCAGCAAGATTATATATTTCATTTTGGTTTCTTGGTAAAATATTTCGAGTAGCTGACCAACTCCCTGCAACGCCTCCGCCATTTGGATAAAAATAAACGCCATTGGAGTTATTAACAATCTGATAAATTGCATCTCTTTCATTTTGGTCAGTAACTGCTATCTCGAAAGCAGTTTTACCAAAAGATGTGAGAAAGTTAAGTTGAAGCCGCCTGATTGCAGATATTTTATCTGCTTCCGTCACATTGCCCCCACTTTCTCCATCTTTATGTTTCCACGAATCCATAACAAAAGCTCCCCAATCATATGAAGTGCCTATGTTAACTCCAAATTCATCAAACTCTACTTTAGTTGGAATTCCGTATGGTTGAAAATATCTATGCGTTGGAGATGTACTGTCCATAATTGTATGAGCTGCTTTACCAAAAGAAGTTAAGGCATCCAAAGACAAAGTTTGTCCTGTCGGATCTAATTGGTTTTGTTGACCCAAAGCAGTATTTACTTCTGTAACAATGTAATCATATGCTTTATTGTAGGCTTGTTCCTCAGACATCCCCTCTGGGATCATAGCATGTTTATAGGCTTCTGAAGGAAGCAAAGTTTTAGGAAAGTCAAATATAACCCCAATTGAAATTAATGATTCCATATTAGGATTGCTTCCATTGCCTCCAAATTGAATCCAACTGCCAGTTCCTAGACTTGTATCTACTAAAGCACTTCCATACATAATCATTTTCTGCTGTGTGTCAGATAAACCCGGGAAAGCTCTTTTAACAATATCATTATGTATTTCCGTCGGATACTCTCCACTTCTATCAATATATTTGAAAGGGTTATTTCGACAATAAACAAAGCGATTGAAACTTTGCGGAATAGTCAAATTCGCTGATGAAAGAAGCGGATCAATAGCGGTAAATCTGCCGTATTGCGAATCATAATAACGCGCTTCGGCAAAATCCAGATTTGTTTCTTCATCTTTTTGATAACCCGTAAATTTCTGCCTGATCGAATCGCTTGCCCCATATTTCAGATTTGTTGTGCGATTTGTTCCATCAACATACAATTCTTCTCCGAATGGCATAAAGTCGCGTCTTGAAACCACCTCTCCAAGCTGATTAGTAATAACTCTCGGACTTCCTAAATGGTCAGAAATAGTATAATTCATTGTTGGATTTTGGTTTGTTTGGGTTGAGTATTCTGCAACGAGTTTTTCCGCACTATTATAAACAAAAATTGTTGTTTCCGTATTTGTTACTTTTTTGACTCTTTTGCCATTACCGTCATAAAAATATTGTCCGACAACCTGATTGTTGACATCTTTTACAAGTATTTGTTTATTTTCACCATTGAATGCAAATTGTCTGCCTTCAGCATCACTGGTTAAGTTCCCGTTAGAATCATAGACAAAACCTTGACCTGTCGCAAAACGATTTGTATTTGCGTTAACAGTCGGCGTTTGATTTTTTTGCGTTTGTCCAATCAACTGATTAAAACTTATTCGATTTCCGTATCGGTCATACCCAATCTGTTGTAACCAGTTCTGATTCCCGTTGGTTGTTTCTTTAGCTTCGATGATTCTTTCCAAAGAATCATACTTGTAACTTTGAATGAAGCTCGTTGCCAAAACAGTAACGGTTTGTTTAGCAATGTTGCCGATGTTTTTGGTGACATCAACTGTGCCGTTTGAGTTTAGTTCGCCGTATTCATAATTCACTTTCCACAAACTTACGTCAGTTGATGAATTTCCCAAAGCTAATTGGGTAACTTGTAATCTTGAATTAAAATTTGCTGATTGCCATTTTCCATTTCCTAACTTAAATCTTTCTATTGCCCCGCTTGCTGTATAAGAAAAACCGTTGGCGTAAGTTCTCTCAAAACTATTTAAATTAGCTTGCCCAAAAACTCTCGACAAATTACCGTCTGATTTAAATTCATTTTTTACGACGCGCCCTGATGGATAAGTTTCCTGCACGAGTGCGCCTGACAAATTATATTGATAGATTGATGTGTATGTTTGCCCGTCCGTGATTTGTTGCGATTGAAGCAGTCTGCCCAAGTTGTCGAAACTCGTGTAGCGCGTTTCCGATACGCTCGAAGTTACTTTTGTCAGCTTGCCTTTCGCGTAGTTCGGCGTTTGCGGTTGGTCTAAACCTTTCCCATCGTAGAAATAACTGACCGAAGGTGTGGTCTGCCCGTTCGGTTCGTTCGAGTAGCTTTTTGTGATGACCCGGTTCGCTTTGTCGTAAGCGTTCGTAATCGTCGTCCCGTTGGCATCCGTTGCGCTTATCACATTCCCCATCAAATCGTAGGTGAACTTCGCCGTCCATTTGCCCGACGTATTGTAATTATCCGCTAAATCCAATGCCGGCGTATTAACTTCCTGCTCGGGTTGTTTGACGCGGATCAGTCTGCCGAGCGAATCGTATTTGAAATAACGATGCTGTTCGCCCTGAATGACCTCGACCATTTTGCCCTGTTCGTTGTAGCGGTAAACGGTCGCATACGACGGATATTCCGTGTTCGTCAGACATTCTACCGTGCAGCCGGGCGGCGGCAATTCGGGCGGTTCGTTCGGTGTCGGAGTCGGCGACGGATTCGGTGTGCCTTGCGGCAAAGCCGTCAATCCGCCCGTATGATCCGGTTCGTCAACCCTGATCAGCTGTCCGAGTCCGTTCGTGATCGCACGGCTTTTCTTGCCTGCCGCGTCGGTCGTCATCACAAAAGTTCCGATATAACCCGGCATCGTCGAAATCCCGTATTCCGTGATTCCCGAACTCGCGCCCGTCTGCCCGTCAATCGCCGGAGCAAACGATTCGACCGCTCTGCCCATCACGTCATAACGCGGCTTGCTCCACAGTTTCGTTTCGCCTGACCGATACGGATTCGTCGCCCGTTTGACTCTCCCCAGAAAATCATATTCCGTTTCGGTAAAGACATCGCCCTGCGAATCCTTCGCCTGTGTTTTGAAGGTTCTGCCCAGAGAATCCGAATACGAAATCGCTTCGTCCCAATTGGTTGCGTCAATCTGTTTGCGAACTTTGACCGTCAGATTCGTATCGTCATAAATCGTCTGCGTTTCGGGCGCGGTAAAATTAACCGCGAAACTTCGGGTCGGACGCAGCAAATCGTCGTTATATTCGGTCGCCGTTGTCTGCCCGAACTCATTCGTTGCCGTGAGCGGCAAACCCGTCATAAAATCGTAAGTCGTCGTCGCAAACGAGCCTTGATTCGTCCCGTGCGTATTGGTCGGGTCGGGTGCAGGCGTGATGACTTTGACCGGGTAAGCGTAATGATAAGGATTTTGGGTCGTGTTCTCGAAAATCGTTTCCGCTTCATTGCCCGCCGCGTTTTTGACCTTCACGGCATTCCCGAAAATGTCATAGCGCGTGTGCGATTCGATCCAGATGTCGTTATCGTCATCCCACAATCTCGAAGTCGTCGGGCGACCTAAAGCCGAACTGCCCGGCGATTGCCAACAGGTCACCGATTGCGTCCCCGACGGGCAGCTGAATGTCCCGCTTATCCCGTAAGTTTCCGTCGAGTACGGATAATTTGTAGAAGCTGCGGGAACGGCGTTATCATAAATCGTCCGCGTTTTGGCAACAATCTCATTATTGGACGGATTCAAAACCCTTGATTCAATCGGCAGACTGCGAATGCCTCGATCTTTGTAATTCGGGTTGTATTCATAATCGGTTTCCGAAACCGAAGCCAGCAGACTGCTGTTAAAATACCCGGCAATCTGCGCCAGCGTTCCGGTCTGCGCCGTGTTCACATCAATCACGGCATAGTGATAGCCTTTCGCGCGTTTCACGTCGAGATGCGAGAAATAATCCGCGTCCGTCTGCGCGTTGTTGCCCGTCGTGCCGGCTTCGTTATATTCAGTTTCGCTCAAAATCGCCAAAGCCTGTCCGTTTTCAATCGCTACCGAAACGGTTCGTTTAACCCGCGCGTCGCGCTTGACGCTTCCGTTATCTTTCGTAATATATTCGGTCAGCGTTCGCGAGCGCAAGACGTTATTTTCGTCAAAAGTTTTTTCTTCATACGGCATCCCGACCAACGGATTCTCAAAGCCGAAATGCAGCCCGAACGAGTCACCCCGAACTAGATCACGCTCGGTGCGCATTCCAAGTTCCGAAGGGGAGCTGCCCTTATTTATCCGGTGCGTAATCTTGAAGCTGTTGGTCGGATACGATGTCGCCGCCACATTGTATTCGTGATACGCGGAGAGTTCATTAGGTGACGAATAAATCCAGTGCTTAGTGACCCCGCGGTTCGCCTGGTCGTAGGCTGTTCGCGTCGTCGCAGCCAGGGGCGGCACGTAACCGTACTCAAATCTTTCTATTTTGCCCGTCGGATGGACGATCTTCGAGATTTCCCCCCACTGATTGTACTTGAAGGAATATTCTTTATTATTCGGCAGCCGAATGGAGGCGAGTACCTGCGGATTAAATCTCTGATAGACGATATTTCCGTTGTTTATGACGAAAAGCCCGCTGCATATTTTGATTCCGGAACTGCTTCCGGTAAACAGTACTTCTGAAGAGTCGGCGATCGGCGGGGAGGCGGCGTTTGAGAAACAGCCGTAGCGAGCCTCGAAAAATAGTTTTTCACTCTGGTTTTCGAGCGCTCCGTCCCCATTTCCGCAGGTCGGATTATCTTGTTGGTCTTCGCATCCAACCGGTTTCAGTTGCTTCCAGGTAAGCTTATAATTTTGAGGCAGATTCGGCAGCCCGGGCAGCGTGACATTCTGTTCGAATTCCGAGCGTGTTATGGTGGATCCGAGATTTTGGGGCAGGAAATCGGTTAGCTGCCGTCCGAGCGTGTCCGTCTTCCTGATAAACAGTCCGTTCTCGTTGACAATTTTAGTATATGTCGATCTGTTACCATCAGCATCCAGGTGTGTGTCAGCGAAATACAGCTTAGCGCCTTCACCGTCAATCTGCTGGTACGTTCCGGGAAACGTGAATCGCGAACCGTCGGGCATATATAGAATACTGCCCGTCGAACCCTTCTCGAGTCTTAGTCCCGACCCATCCACTGAAAGATAAATACCCTCTCTCACCGGAGTGCATGGAGCATTCGCGTCGCCGCAGGCATGAACAACATCATCCTTTCTAAGCTCGTGGGTTGCGCCATCGGACGTTCTAATCCGAAGTCTGTCGATGTAATACAGAGGAGTGGAGGGTTGTTCCGGCGGCGGATTTCCCCCGCCCGGATAATTGGGGATACATCCATATGAGTAAGCGGTACAGGTTCTTATAACGGTTCCGTCCGGCTGATGTTCTGACCGAGTTTGTTCGCAGTACCAGCCACAAGTCGCACTTAACAAATTGTTGCCGATACTCTGGTAATTCGCCAGAAGGTCATTAAACATCAAATTCGCAGCATAGTCGTCGAGTTCGCTCGTGTAAGGACGACCCGTTTGATCGTACCGTTTAATGTCTTCTTCGATGATTGGCGGTGTGAAAGTGCTTGTCCATCCATCGCTGCTCCGCTCGGCAAAAGTCGGTCGTGCGTGAGTGATAATATTGCTCGTGCCGCTCGTAATAGTTAACTGGTCCTTCATGCGCCAAACCTTCGACGAATAGCTCAACCCGACCGGAAAGTTGTTCCCATTTCTGCCCGGATAAGAGGCAAGTGGCAAGCTGAACTCCATCGCAAGCGTTGAAGGATTGACGCGGGCGGCACTCCTCAGGTTTTGGTCGGCTTTATTGGTGGTATCCCTGTTTTGTGGCGTGCTCGCACTTTGCCCCACAAAAGTTGAGGTAAAGGCAACGAGAATGAGCAGAACCAAACCAATTATTCGATTGTTAAGAGTATTCAGTATTTGAGCTGTTTTCAGATAATTTTTCATTTTGTTTCACTACCTCCTAAAAAACGCCGGGACCGGAATGTCACCGGACACGCCCCATTGGACTTGGCGAAGCGAGTTGCCCGAGGCGGATTGCCGGATCAACCAGTTGCCGTCCGCATTGCGCCAAACGGCAATGTCGCATTTGCCGTCGCCGTCGTAATCGTTCTGCACGGCAATGTCGCCTCCGGCTCCCCATTGATGACCAACTACCTGACCGTTCGTGCTTTGGAGGATATACCAGTTAGCGGTTGCTGAATTATAAACGGCATAATCCGCCCGACCGTCGCCATCGTAATCGCCGCTGATGACTTTATCGCCCGTCTGTCCGAAGGTCGGAGTTTGAAGCGCATTGTTGCTGCTGTTGAGAGAATAAAAAGCGGTCTGCGAACTTCTCCACACGCCGATGTCAGCTTTGCCGTCGCCGTCGTAATCTGCCGGTGCCGGTTTATCACCGTTTTGTCCGAATTGAACAGTCGCGGTTTGACCCGTCGAGCTTTGCTGGATATACCAGGTGCCATTCCCCGGGCGAAAGATCGCCGCGTCGGTTCTGCCGTCGCCGTCGAAATCTGCTGGTGCGGCAAGATCGCCCGACGCGCCGAAAGCGAACTGACCGCCGCCGCCGCCCGAGTTGACGATATACCAGTTGGCATTCGATGGGCGAAAAACGGCAAAGTCTGTCTTGCCGTCGCCGTCGTAATCTCCCTCGACCGGATCATCCCCGTTTGCTCCCCAAGCCTGTGTCACCTGCTGCGAGCCTTGTTGTCCCATGACCCACCATTCGCCGTTTGCCGGTCGCCAGATTGCCAGATCAGCGGGCGGTGCGGCGTTGGCATTCGCGTCTTCAACAGCTAAAAGCCGCGATCCGGCGTATAAATATTCCTTCGACAATTGAGGAGTTGGTGACGGCGTAGGTGCTGGCAGGAAAGGATTTATCCTGTTCAGGATATAAGACTGTTCTTGCTGATTGTTCGGCTTGCCTTTGTTGTCGGCACGTCTGGTAATCTCGCGTTGTGCATCGTCATCGAGATATTTCAAACCCGCACCCAACACGCCGAGTGCCAGAAAGCAGATTATTCCAACCATCCAGAGGTTCGATTTCAAGTAAGAAATTAATCTGTTTCTGCCTGAAGAATTTGAATGCACGGATTGGATTTCACTATCCATAATCCCGACTTCTTCAGACGATTGATCAACAATTTGACCCGACACTTCGCTTGAGTCTGAAATAAACTTTCGATTTCTTCTTTTTTTGTTTGACATAACTTTCCTGAATTTTCGCCGGACAACGTAAAAACAATGCTTGACGAAAGACGGCAAAAAGACACACCTTTCCTTTGCTTGTTATTCGTAATGCTGCTGATTGCTTGATTTTGAGAGAGGGATTAACGTAAGATACTTTCCTGGAGAAGTCGCATCTTGACGGTTCTTCCGTCGCAAAAAGATGATACATTCAAACCTGATTGATAATTGGCGTTATCGGTCAGGTTTTAATTTTTGTTTCAACTTTGCAAAATCACTTCCTTTTTCAACTAAATCCCGATGGTTCCAGAAAACCTTCAGTAAAAGTTCCCGAATAACCGGATTTGATTAGCTTCTAAATTCTTTTCTTATAAAAACAGTTAGTTTCGTCGGCGGAAGTGCTTGAATGACTAAATTGTTTTGATAATTAAAACGCTCTTTAGATTGAAATGAAATTACCATAAATCGAAATTTCAAGTCAATGTTTTTTTGATAAATTTCATTCAAGATTTTCAATCGAGAATGGCAATTAAATTTAAGTTGTTCAAACTAAAAGAGATTTGAAACTGTTAATTGGTTGCTTTGCCGATGAAAAACTTTCTTAAAACTCATCCACAATCATTTTTATTAGACGCTCTTAGAAATGGATTTGTTCCCGAAGATCAGAATCAGAGGCAGTCTGTAAAATGTTCGGACAAGTGCAGTGAAAAAATGAGGGAGCGGTGTGGGAAGTATTTCCTTTTTTTCGACAAATTTGATTTTCCGACTTCTTTGCACAAGGAGCGGAAAATTGCCAATTGTCGTATTTTACTGGAATAAATTACAAATCAATCTTTTTTATTGAGCAAAGGCAACGCAACGTCTTTTTTGAAAATCAAATGGCTTACACACTTGAATTAAACACCAATTAATGTTTAATATCAGGGCGAATTGTGTAAAAATTTTTAATGACTATTGACGAGTAATAGTTTTATGAGTTAAGATTTGTTGACGGTTTCCTCCTTTGGATAGTCAGCCGTTATACGTTTCAAAACAATAAGGTTAGCCGTATTGCACACAGCGGAGAGGTGTGTTTAAATACAAGAGAACTGAAGCTAGTCGTGAAAGTTAGAGCTATACAAAGTTCCGTTCCGGCGAAAACGAATATCACCGAAAAAGCACTGCCCGTTGGTGTCGAATTGACTGGCAAAAAAGTTCATCATACGCATCTTAAAAAAACTAAAAAGAGGACTTTTTTATGGCAAAAAGTCCTCTTTTTAGTTTCTATGGATATGATTTTGGTTGATTACTTGGGAAATAGTTTATCAAACCATTTGCGGATCAGGTCTTTGATGGAAAGTTCGGTATATACCTCAAACCATTCAACTAGCAGCCAGGTAACGCTGACTCCCTCAAGCACCAAAAAAAGCCGTGTCGCTCCAATCATCGCTGCTACTTCTTTTTCGGCAAGAAAAATTAGCAGGGCTAAACCGAGCAACACCAAGCATTTTGTGTATTTGAGCAAAGTGGCAAACAACCATTCGACAAACTCGTTCCATAGTTCACGACAAGTTTGGCGTTCTGTTTCCTGAATGAATGTTTCTTCGTTTCTTGGCGGATCTGGAGACAACAATTTCAAAGCAGGACGTTGGCTAGAGTCATCTAGCCGATGAAGGTTCTTCAACTCGCTTGAAGAACCTTTATTTTTTATCTCGACTTCTTTTTTCATCGTATTTACGCTCCTTATTTTATTATCTATGCCGTGCGGCATTTATTTTTAGCGATAAAAAAAGCCAGTCCGCACAAAGCGACTGACTTTTTCCTATCGGCTAAAACTGCTTAATTCTTTAAATTTTTGAAACTCGTAACACATCGCTCGAAATTTTATTCATATTCATCTAGCGTTGAAAATTTCATATAAATATGAAAACTCCCTTTATCACTACTAAATTTTATTCTTAATCTTGCAACGGTGGGAATATCTAAAAATAGTTGCAATTCTTCCTAGAATCTATTGAGTTAGAATGGTCAAACCAAAGCGAAGTTGTCTAATGCTCTTTTTTATGATAATTTTGTCCCTATTGAAAATCCAATTGCAGTTCAAATTGGAATTGAAATTGGAATATGCAGAATTTCAATCTGACGCTTGAAGAAATTCGAGCCTCAAAATCCCAAATAGAATCGGAGTTTAAGACTCTTTTGCTTAATAAAAGAATCATTCCCCGAAGCAACAAGAAACAGTGGCAGTTTTTTGACTGTTGCTTCAATTTGCTCTTCGGAATCGAGACCGGGTTCGTCTGTTCGGCGGAGAACGCCGTCACCTACGCGCACGAGGTTAACAAGCGATTAAAAAAGTTCAAAAACCAAAAGTCCGTGCAGGAATTCAAATTTTATCTTATTCACGAAAAAAAGTTGTCGCCGGAACTGGTTGAGTATCCCGCATCCAACGGCTATGCCCTAATCGTTTCCAACCGCCGCGAAATTGAAGAACGGTTGGAACTACTCCATAAAATAATTGATGAAGCGGTCGAAAAGGAATTTAAGATATACAAGACGATTCCGACAACGGATTTGGCGGCTGAACTTTCCGAACTGAAAACCATCTATGACGAAAACGGCTCGGCTTACCGCGATATATTAAAAACGGTCGAGAACCGCCGCCAACAAGGACACACCATTCAATTTCCTGCCCAAAATCCGTCAAGCAAACAACTACGCGATACCGCCGTCGTTAAGCACAGCAATACCGAGGCGACGGTCGAAGCAAAATTATATATGTATCTCAAATGGTGGTCGATCAAAGACAATGATTACGTTAATCCGTCCTATCGGGAAGAGCTGATCGTAACTTACACGCTCAAACAGGTAAATGACCGGTGGCTGGTTTCCGATATGCGCTACCCGGAGAAAAACCCGAAAAAGCTTAAACCTTAAATCGAATTTAACCTTATCTATCATTGCGGAGACTTGATTTACGAGTTGCCAAATTTGGCAAATTTTCCCCGCTATTTTCAAACCACTATCCTTGTTAAAGTGATAATGGTTTTTTGAAATGCGTTAAAACAAAATTACAAATGTGAATTAGTGAACCCGGGAAAATTATTAATATACTTTTTCTCTGATTTAAAATTGAGATAATTGAAAAAATGATTATCGTTTTTCGAAGTGTCTAACGTATCAAAATATTTGGATAACTTTTTGAACAATACCTGCAAAGTTCGAGCCGCTTCCCGATACGGGCTACCAGAGGTGAAGGGTTGCCTTTCTGCCATCAGTTGAAACGGATATTCCGGCTTAACCAAGACGTTTTTATCTTCAATTTCACAGTTCGAGAAAACGGTTTTGACCAGTTCCTGTTTTTTCTCGGGCGTTCCCGATTCAAAGCTTAGATATGCGGAGTTTAGCAGTTCGAGAAATGCTTCCAATTTTTTTGTTGCCGCGCTGGAATTATCCTTCAGATTAGATAATTTCTCTTTGAGTTCCTGCTGTTCAAACAAGAGTTTGTTTTTCTTGTTTATATAGGTTTCCTTATCAAAAACTTCGTCCATATATGCATCTGCGAGTTTCGATAAACGTTCCGTCGTTTGCTCCTGTAAAAGTTTTAATCGCCGGTATTCGGCTTCAAATTCGGCTTCGCCGTTTTCGCTTTGTTTGAGTGTTTCCTGTTTGAAATACTGATATTCAAGGTCGGTTAACTCTAAAGGCTTAATAAACTTGAGAACTTCCTTATCTATCGAATCTTCCCTGACGGTGCCTTTCGTGCAGCCTCTGGTATGACAACGGTAATAAGTTTCGCCCTTTTGTTTTTCGGCAATATAAAAGTTTCGGCATTTGCCGCAATAGATTTGTCTTCTGAAAACAAAGAAATGTTTTTCCGTTTTCGGGATATTTTTACCTTCAAAGACGGCTTGCACCTGATCGAACAAGGCTTTAGAAACGATTGGCTTATGCTTTCCCGCAAACATCTCGCCTGTTTTTCTAATTCTGATGATCCCCATATAGAACGGATTGTGCAAGATAGTTGAAAGTCCGTTGATGGTTATTTTTTTGCCCGATCTGTTGCGTAATCCTTTGTCATACATTAGATCAGCAAGCTTTATTAACCCAATATTACCCTTAGAATACAGCTCAAAGACTTTTTTGATTAACGGAGACTGAAGCCTGTCGATCTTCTTCGGATTACCCTTACCGGCATCAATGTATCCGACAACCGCCCGAAAAGGATAAAGCCCTTGTTTGAGCCTCCCGTAAATACCTTTCTTTGTTTCTTCCCGTAAATTTCTGATAAAATCGGAAGCCACGACCGCTTGAATATCTGCCGAAAGTCTGCCGCCGCGCGAGTTTAAATCCAAACTTTCAGCCGCGAAATGGATTTCGATTCCCAAATCAGTCAAAGACTGAAAATCTGCCCAATCCTTCAAATTTCTGGCGGTGCGGTCAATCTTATGGACAACAACACCGTTCGCCTTGCCTTTTTTCAAGGCTTTGAGCATTTCAAGAAAAACAGGTCGCCCCTGTTTGGCAGCAGTTTCGCGTTCCTCAAAATGCTTAGTGATTGTTAAGTCCAATTTTTGAGCATACCTTTTAATGGCGGCTTCTTGCTCGGTTAAAGACGTTCCGAGTTGTCCCTGTCTTTGGGTTGAAACGCGAATGTAGGAGAAGTATTTTTTGTTCGGCATTTGAGTTGTGAGATTTAATGACACAGGAAGAAACAAGCGTAAAATCTTTTTGCCTTTTTACCTTTACCTTTTACCTTGTCTCTCTTTCCTCAGCATAGCCCGCCGTTCGAGTTCGGTCAAAATTTCCGGCTTCGACTCACAGATTTCCTCGAAAATCTCTTTGACCACCGCCAAATACCGAAGCATCCGATATTCGGCTTCCTGAAGTTGTTCGGGCGACAAATCGGGGTAGAGATCGAAAATGGTAATGTCGCCTTCAGATTGTCGTTCATCGTTTTCGGGCATAACAAAGCGCAGGCGTTATCAAAAAATAACGCTTAAATTATTGAGGTTATATTATTTGTTTAATTCTTCTGTGAAAGAGTATTCAGGTAAACCGCGCCGACCGCAACGGCAGAAAACAGGAAAGCGTAATAATCCTGCTGCCATTTATTCGGGCGATTCCAATATCTCTTGAGTTCCGGGTAGGACGCGAGAAGCATTTCAAAGACTCTTTTCTCGGTCAGGTTTTCTTTTTTGCACAATTCGGATTTAATTTGCTCGACGGTGATTTCAATCACCTGTAAGCCTTTTTGCGTCGATTCAACCCGGATATGCTCGACGATTCTTTCAAGGTCAGGCGATAGTTTTTGATACTGACTGATCGATTTGGTAACAATTAGGCTGATCGAAAACTCTTGAAATAACTTTTGCAGAATGCCGGTCATCTTTTCAAGCGAATTTTCTTTTGATTTTTGATTTCTGATTGTTTTGACCGAGATATAAACCAGTTCGGAACCGGAAAAAACGGCAACGCCCAGTTCTCGCTTTCCGGGCGCGATAGCGAGGATGAAATTTGTGTTCATTGACTAGGGATGAAAAATCGCTTTTGCAAGCGATTCATCGGAAGAATTTAACTTGTTAAAAGGGAGGTCAGTGACCAAGAATCTTTTTACTTCTTTCCTCGACCAAAACTTTTATGTGATGGCGAATATTATCGGCGGTGTGGTCATTGATTTTTGTCGAATTCATTGATTCCAGATAAGAGCAGTAGTCGGCTTTCGCAGCATTCGCCGGATTAAGTTTGGCAACGGATTGATTGATCGTCTTTTCCAGTTCATCCCGGCACCGGCGAAAATGGCGGTTGAAAAGAGAGCGAACCGGAAGACCGTAAAGAATCGAAAGTTTCATCGCTTCGATCAGGCTCGGGATTCTCTGACCTGTTTCGTAGCGTGAAATTTGGTAAGTGCTTTTATGTCCCAAGAGGACGGCAATTTGTTTTTGTTCGTAGCCGAGGCGTTTTCGCCTGAGAGCCAGCGAACTTGAATTGATGTTTGGCATCTTTGTTTTTGTTAATGACAAATTTGGTTTTTGATTGCGTTACATAAAGCGTAACAATTTGCAAATAACAAAAATAGCGGGGAAAAGTTGCCGGATATGGCAACTCTGCCGCAATTTTTCCGCCGCCAAGCGGAATTTTGTGGATAACTTCATTCGACCGCAAATAATTATTTGCGGTTTTATTTCTTTCCGGCAAACATCCGCAGAACTTAGCAAGCAGTTTATTTTGAACTGATCTCTTTGAATTTATTTTAACAGGTTTTGTTTTGTAAGCATGGCTCTCCAAAATACCGTCAATTACTTGAATTCATTCTGCTTGATTCCTATAAACCGTTGACAAATAACCACTTGCGGTTATTTCTAACAATCTGTATAATTACCTTATAAACAATTATCACCTTTATCGGGAAAATCCTGCCGAACGCTAGCCGATTCCTTCATTCATCAAATTTTTAATTTCCCCTTTATTAAGCCAAATTTTAGAAATTCCCATGATTATTCAGTATCCGTAACTACGCGCGGAAAGAGTCTGTTTGTCTGTCAGTACCGGCGGAAACACAACTCTCCTTTTTACCTCAATTATTACGCCAATTAATTCCCCTTTCGGAAGGAGGAAAGATGAAAAAAGACAAATTACCAAAAGGCGTTTACCGCCGCGATAAAGACAGCGAGCATTTGTGGATTGCTTATACCGATGAGCAAGGAAAACGAATCAAGGAATCCGCCAAGACAACAGACCCTGAAGTTGCTAGGGCGCGCCTTGAAAAGCGACTGAGGGAGGTTGCCGAAGGCAAGTTAACGCCGACCAAAAAATTCGAATCGATCACATTCGGAGAGATTTTAGACTTCTGGTGGCAGCGACACGGAAAGACCAAACGAGGCTTTCATTACAAAATAAACCGGCTTGATAAATTCAGAAAGATCAAGGCGCGAAACTTAAGACCGGAAATGATCGACGACTTTTTGAAAGAATTGTTGGAAGCGGAAGAATATTCCCCGTCCTATGTTAATCACTACCGGACGATCTTCAACTCCGCTTTTAATTTTGCGATCAGGTGGAAGAAATACGACGACAACCCGATTTCGGTCATTCCGCAGATACCCGAACGCGAAGCGAGAGATCGTTTCGTCGAGGTTTCGGAACTTGCGGCGTTGATCGAAAAATGTCAGGAAGAAAAAGATTTTGAGCTGCAAGGCTTCATTATCCTGGCTGCCTGTACTGGTCTTCGTAAAACCGCGATCCTTTCCCGTCAATGGTCGGATGTAAAACTCGATACAGAGTTCCCGTCATTCTATTTGCCAAAATCAGCGAGTAAGAATAAACGGTCAAATCGTCTGCCGATTCCACAATTCTGCGTTGAGGCATTAAAACAGTTGCCGAGCTATCAAAAGCACGAGTATATGTTTCCCGCCCGCCCTAATGTTCGTTTTCGTGATGTTGAGAAATTCCAGAAGCCCCACGCTTGGGATATTGGCAAACGGTTCAGACGGATTCGAGGTTTAGCGGGTATTACTGACCTGCGGATTCACGATCTCAGACATTTCGCAACCACGATGCTGTTTATCGAGGGAGTTTCGGACGCGATTATCCGTAAAATGACCGGACATAGGAGCGAAGAACTTGAAAGATACAAACATCTTTCGCCGTCTTTTTCACAGCAGACGACCGAGTTAATTGCCGGTAAATTAGTGGACGAATTAGAGGGAAAAGGCACGTTTTTGGGTACGTTGCCAAAAAATGAAAAAACCGCCCCAACGGACGGTTCGGAAACTATTGATAATAAAGAAATTAATGGCGGAGCCGACGGGACTCGAACCCGCGACCTCCAACGTGACAGGCTGGCGTTCTAACCAACTGAACTACGACTCCGCAAAAGTAAATTCAAATTTTCAAAACTGGTGGGCACGAAGGGACTCGAACCCCTAACTTCCTCCTTGTAAGGGAGGCTGTCTACCAATTGACGTACATGCCCGTTTTTGTCAAAAAAACCGCTGATTGCTACCAAACAGCGAATTGTTATCCTACCGAAAATCCTTCTTGACTGTCAAGTAAGAGAAGTAAATTGCCCCAATGAAAGTTATTGTTTCTACGTCAAAAATCCGGCGGCAAGTTTTAATTTATTTATTTTTACAGACCGATTTGCCGCAAATGATGTTTGATGTGAAGATAGCCCCGACACGCTCATTCGTTTGCATACGCGGCGCAGAAATTCGCGATTTGGTTTTGATGCGAAAAGTTAGATAAATTTGAGTTATCTTCGCTTCTGCAAAATCGGTTTGACCGCTGATTGATCTTTTGAACTGTTTTCCCCGTTGACCAAAATCGTTCCGCCGAATCCGATGGCGAAACCTTTTTTGCCGACAAATATTATCTTTTCGAGTTTGTGTTTGACTTTCGTGTTTTCCAAAGTCCAGACGTTTCCCGCAGTTTTCGTGTGCAAAATCGTGCCGTCGCTGCCGACTGCCCAACCTTCTGCCGCGTTTGTGAAAAAGACATCGAACAAATCTTTCGTCACGCCCGATTTTTGTTCGCGCCAGGTTTTTCCGCCGCTGACGGTTTGAAAGATTTTCCCTTTGGTTCCGACTGCCCAACCGCTTTTCTGATTGGCGAAAAAGACCGCGTTGATTTTTGCCGATTTATCGCCGAAAATGTTTGCTTGATTCCAGCTTGCGCCCGAGTCTTCGGTGAAATAGACACTGCCGCCCGCGCCGACGATTGCGCCGTGCGTGTCATCGAAAAACGCGCCGTCGAGCAGTAAATAACGAATCGGCGACGGTGATTTTTCCCAGGTTCCGTCGTCCTTTGACTCAAAAAACGCGCCGCTTTCGCCGATTGCCGTGCCTTTGCCTTTTTGATTGAAGAAAATTTTTGTGATGCGGTTGCGTCCGCCGTCTTTGAATTCGACTTTTTCCCAACTTTCGCCGCCGTCGGTCGTTTTCATCAAGTAAGACGAAGAATTTGCGCCGCGATTGAAAATCGGGCGTTCACACAAGAGCCAGCCGCTGTAATCGTCGGAAAAATAGATTTGCAGAATCGTGTCTTCGATAAAATTTTTGCGCTTTGTCCAAGTCTTTCCGCCATCTTTCGTTTCGAGAAAAGTTCCGTTACTGCCGGCGATAAAACCTTTCGTTTCGTTAAAAAAATGAACGTCGTGAAGCCACGCGAGAGTGTTCGAGTTTTGCTTTACCCAATCGGCTTGCGCCGTCTGAAAACAAATCAGAAACAGCAGAAAGGCAAAAATTGTTCGATACTTAATCATCTGATTACCGAAAAATTTGCGATTTGACGACTGAAAGCAATCGCAAATCGCAAATCTGAAATCGAAAATTTCTTAAAAAGGACTCCCAAACAAAAGACGGACGATGCTCGCTTTCGATAAAATATCGAAAACCGTGTTGACGTTCAAACGAAAACCTCGATCCGGCACAAAAACCTGATCGCCGGGTTCGAGATAAATCATCTCGCCTTTGCCGCGTTCGATGGCTTGCAGGTCAACGATTTGCGGTTTCAGTTTGCCTTGCGCGTCGAAACGATAAAGCGTCACGCGCTTTTTATCGCCTTCTTTCGTGATGCCGCCCGATTCGACAATCGCTTCGTAAATGCTGACCTTTCTGTCCATAATCCGCACGCCGGGCGCGGCAACTTTGCCGAGAACGCTGTAACGAACGCTCATTGCTTTGTCGAGCGTCACGGTAACTTTCGGTTCGATGATGTATTCGTCGAGTTTTTTGGTGATTTCGTCGGCAATCTGTTCGACGGTTTTGCCGCCGACCATCACGCCTTCACGAATCAGCGGATAAGAAATGCGCGCCGTCGGCGGAACGGTAATTCCGGTTTTGCAATAATCGGGACATTGCCCGAAAACTTCGACCGTAATGACATCGTTCGGTCCGAGCCGGTATTCTTTCAGATAATTGTTGTAATACGGCAGAATTATTTCCGCTTCGTCGGTTTTCGGTTCAACGGTTTTATTGTCGCTGACAGGCGGTGTCGGCGTTGTCGTCGGCGCAACTGTTTCGGTCGAAGTCGTTTTGGTATCCGTCGAATCGGTTTTAACTTCCGACGGCGCAATGCGGTCGCGTGTTTTCGGATTTTCCGTCTGCGCGAAAACACCGAGTGCGAAAATCAAACCGACCGCTGAACTTAAACTAATATTCTGCAAAATTTTTACCGCTTTCATCTTTCTTATCTCCGTTTCAATAAACGTTTATCAGATTCAAGATTCCAGATTCAAGATTTAAGACTGATTTTGAATCTTGAATCTTGAATCTTGAATCATCTTCCGCCTTTGCCGAATAAAACCGTCTTCACGGTTTCAAAGACAATTACTAAATCGAGTGCCAAACTCTGATTTTTGATGTAATACAAATCGTATTGCAATTTCTGCCGTGCGTCGGCGACCGACGCGCCGTATGGATATTTTATCTGCGCCCAGCCCGTCAAACCCGGCGCGACCAAGTGGCGATGCTCGTAAAACGGGATTTCTTCGGCGAGCTGCGCGACAAAATGCGGACGTTCGGGGCGCGGTCCGACAAAACTCATTTCGCCTTTGATGATATTCCAGAACTGCGGAATTTCATCAACGCGGATTTTACGGATGATTTTTCCGATGCGTGTCACGCGGTCATCGCCTGCCGTTGCCCAAATCGGCACGCCGTCTTTTTCGGCATCGGTTCGCATCGAGCGAAACTTGATAACTTTAATGATTTTACCGTTTTTACCGACGCGTTCCTGCTTATAAAAAACCGCGCCTTTCGATTCGAGCTTGATTAAAATCACCGTTAAAAGCGCAATCGGAAGCGATAAAATCAACCCGATTAAACCCAATCCGCGATGAATAATTTCACGAATCGCGGATCCGAGTCGCGTATCTTTTCTCCGTCCGGCGAAAATAAGCCACGACGGACGCAGCATATCAATGTGAACTTGTCCCGTCACGCGCTCAAAAAATGACGTGCATTCTTCGATGTTGACATCGCCCGTTAAACTCATTTTCAAAAGCGTTTCGGTCGGAAAAGTTCCGCGCCGTTCGCGCACGGCAATCACGATGCGGTCAACTTTTTCGTTCTTGACAATGACTTCGAGGTCGTCGGTCGTGCCGATCACGGTCGTTTCGCCGATTTTCGTCTGCGGTTTGATGCCGTTTTCGGTGACGAATCCGACGATGCGATAACCCGCGTCGCGCCGTTCAAGAACAGCCTCGGCGGTGTCGCGGGCGGCTTGTCCCGTTCCGACGACGAGAATTTTTTCGCCGATTTCGGGATGTCCCATCAAATAATGAATCAAGAAACGCCAGCCAAGAAGCAAAACCAGAACGAGCGGCACGGAAATGACCGAAACGCCGCGTCCGATGAGCAGCGGCGGCGCAAAATAAAACAGCAAAGCAAGCAACGCCCATGCGATGCCCAACGCCTGCACGAGCCGCAGCATCAGCTCGCGCCGATTGGTCATCACCGTGTATTCGTAAAGGTCGTAAAAATACAAGATTAAAGCGCAAACGACCGTCGCCAGCGTAATTTTCAGCCAGCCGTTATTTTCGTTTAACTGGTAACGCGAACCTTCAACACCCAAACGCAGATACATTGCCAGAATGATGCCGCCGTAAATTATCGCGGCATCGGCAACCAGTAATCCAATCGTTCGGAAGCTGAATTTGTTCGCATTCATCAGTTAAAATTTATTCGGCGGCGGCAAATTCTTTTTGTAGTAACCGTACTGACTTTCGTCCAAAACGTCTTCCGATTGATTAAGGACGACACCCATCATCCGATCACGCGGAAGCGATTCCAAGATTCGGTCAACCGCGCTGTATTTAGTTTTCCCTGCGCGAACGACGAGCATTGCGCCGTCGGCGTGATTGATCAAAATATTCGCGTCGGTAAAAATCCCGAGCGGCGGCGCGTCAATAATCACGAAATCGAACATTTCGCGTGCCTGACGCAGAATTTCCTTGAACTTCGGTCCCGAAATAAGTTCCGCGACATCGGTGCGCGCTTCGCCGCCGGGCAGAATATGTAATCCGGCAGGTTCGAGTTTGATAATTGATTCCTGTAAACTCACGCTTCCCGTAAGAATGTCGGAAAGTCCTTTGTCGGTTTCGATTCCGAGATAATCCGTCAGCGAAGGCATTCGTAAATCGCTGTCAATAATCAGACATTTTACGCCGTCGGTCTGCGCCAAAAGCCACGAAAGATTGAGCGCGGTAATCGTTTTGCCTTCGCTCGGATTGATGCTTGCAACGACGATTGACTGCAATTTTTGGCGTTGGCTTTTGTGCAGAATCTGCGTTCTGAGGTTTCGGTATTCTTCGCAATAGTTCGAATGCGGCTGAGTTATCGCGACAAGGCGCGGTTCGACGCGCTCCGCTTCGACGTTCCACACGGTAAATTCCGGCAGACGTTTTTCGGCGATGCGCGTCGAACCAATAGCGTTCAAAGTTGCCCCGGCAGGAATTTCAGATAAAGAGTCAGGGAGTGCCGTCCCGACTATAAGCTCTGACTGCCCATTGAACGCTAAACTCGGTGTTCCGATTTTAAAATCTTTGTCGGCAAACATATCGGGCGGCGTAACGGCGCGTTTTGCACTGTTGCGCTCAACGCGGTCAAAAGGAACAACCGTTCCCTTCGGAGTTTCCGCCGTTTCGTTTGTTTGCTCGGTTTGCTTTTTTTGTAATGCTTTAAGAATACTCATACATTTAAGTTTCAGGTTTCAAGTTTCAAGTTTCAGGTTAAAAGCAAACAACTTGAAACCTGAAACTTGAAACTTGAAACTTAATAAAAACCGCCGACTTCCTCGATTTCCAGACTGATGTCGTCGTCCAGATCGTCAAACGGTGATTTTTTGTCGTTTGAATTAACATTTGAATTGCCGTTGCCGTTACCGTTTGAATTACTGTTGACTGGCGGCTTTTCGGCTTTGAACATCGGTTTCGGCTTTTCGGTGCGGGCTTGATTGTTCCACAATTCTTCCCGTGCTTCCGATGTTAAAACTCTCGATGAACCGACGTTTTCGAGCGTCTTTTCGTTTGTCAATAACGCTTCTCTGCGGGGCAGTAAATCGAGATTGTCGGCAACGTCTTCGATAATCCGGCGACCGATAATCTGTTCGCCCGCCGCATAAGCCGCCAGCATCGAGTTGTCGCAAAGATTATTGATTTGGCGCGGAATGCCTTCCGAACATTGAAAAATAAAATCAATCGCGCCCGGCGTGAAAATATTCGGCTGATCCGAACCGCCGATTAAAAGCCGTTCGGTGATGTAGCGTTCGACTTCGTCAACATTCGGCAGCGCGTGCATTTTACAGCGCAGCGCGACACGTTGTTTGAGTTGGCGCAAATTCGGCTGATTGAGTTTTTCGCGCAGTTCGGGTTGTCCGGTCAAAACGATTTGCAGATGTTTCGCGTTGTCCGATTCAAAATTCATCAGCAGGCGGATTTCTTCGAGGACATAATCCGAAAGCTCGTGCGCTTCGTCAATAATCAAAACCGTGCGAAGTCCGCGCCGGTGACGTTCTTCCAAAACCTTGCCCATCACTTGCAGAAGTTCGGCTTTGTTTGTCCAATCCTTGATGTTGAGCATCTGCGTGACGTGATGATAAAACTCGTCAATCGAAAGACGCGGATTGAAAACATACGCCGCCAAAACCGACGAATCGAGACGGCGCAAAATCCAACGAAGCGCGGTCGTTTTGCCCGTGCCGACTTCGCCCGTCAAAACGATCAAGCCTTTCGCGTTTTCGAGTCCGTAATACAAGCTCGCTAAAACTTCGTTGTAGCTCGGCGTGAACACGATAAAACGCGGGTCGGGCGTTAATGTGAACGGCGTATCTTCTAATCCGAAAAATTCTTTATACATTGCTTTTTCCTCTAACCGATTTCAAATCCCAAATCCCAAATCTGAAATCCCAAATCACTATGAAACCATTCGTTCAAAAATCTTTGTCGCCTGCAAAAGCATCGCAATCAGCGGAATTGCGCCGACGGCGGCGATCACGCCAGCCATCACGCGAAGCCAATGCGAGCGTTTAAGCCAAATTTTTTCGTCGTGCGAGAGCAGCGGCGGAACGGACGCGAGAACGGGCAAACCCGTGTAATGCTTCGCGTCTTCGATATTTTGAATCTTGAAAACTCGCGGAAGTTCAAAAAGTGCCGCTAAAAACAAACCGATGGCGAAACCGATGCCCGCGCCTAATCCGGTCAACAGCGCACGTTTCGGCGCAACCGGCGATTCGGGCAGATTCGCCGGATCCTGCACGCGAATCGTTTCGCCCTGCGCGTTTGATTCGCGGTTGACCTGCAACGAAGCGTCGTTAATCTTTTTGGAAAGGTCGTCGTATTTTTGCTTTGCCGACAGATACTGCGCGTTGATGCCTTCGAGTGCGACTTTGACGTTCGGAATCGTGTTGATTTTCTGTTCGAGAATCGCGATTTGTCCCGAATTTGTCTGCACTTCCTGATCTTTATACTGAATCTGCTGCTCGATCTGTCCGATCTGGCTTTGAATCCGCTGATTTTCGAGTTCGAGATTTTTCTTCTGCAATTCGGCTTTCCGGCTGCTCGATTGACTTGCGACCAGCACGCGCTTGTCGGTATTTTTTCTCAGACCTTCGATTTCTTCGTTGATCCGCGTGATTTCATCTTTTTTTGCGATGACACTTGGATGTTTTTCTCTATACTCTTTCAAAAGTTTGTCGAGCTGGGCGGAAAGTTCGGCGCGTTTATTGACGAGTTGAGCATATGCCGGCGTGTCTTCGATTTGCGAAGCCTGCCGCGCCGCATCCTGAGTTTCCTTTTCGCCATATTCGTCATAGACGCGCATTTGCCGGTTGTTTGAGGCAATCTGGTCATTCAGCCGTCCTTTCTCCATCGCCAGAGTTTCTTTTTCTTTGACGATGCTGTCTTCGCGCTTACGCAAACCGTCGAGCTGGGCAATCAACCCTTGCGCCGATTCGGGCAAAGTATCAACATTTTGCATCATCACGGAAAGCCGTTCTTTTTCCTTCGTGTCAAGCTCGTTTTTAGCCATGTTAAGTTCGTTTTGCAGAAAATCGCGAGTCGTTTCGGCATTTTGCGTCGAAGCGAGAACTTGCGCGTTGACATATTTGGCGGCGAGTTCCGCTGCCACATTGCGCGTCGCGCCCGGGTCGCGGTCGCGGTAGCTGATGCGAAACGCGGCGAGCTTTTCGTTATCGGTTTTTTCGGGTTCGACGAGGATATTTTTTCTCATCTTGTCAATAATCAATGCCATATCCATTCCCGAATTGCGTTCGAGTTTGAAAAGATCGTATTTCGTGACCATCGGTTCGAGTGACGAACGCGACAAAACTTCCTGATTAATAGTTTGCAGACGCTGCGATAAATCTTCGTCGGAAAGCGTCGGCACGACTTTTTCGGAAATCGTCGGCGGTTTAATCGTCAGAAGCGTTTTCGATTCATAAACACTCGGCAATTTATAGACAACATAGCCGACCGCCGCCGTCATCGTGATAATCGGCAGAAAAATAAACCACTTCCGCCGTTTCAGCATCTTGATAAATTCGCCCGCCGTTCTTTGTCTGAATTCAATACTCATTTTTTTAGGTTTCAAGTTTCAAGTTTCAAGTTTCAAGTTAGTTTTGTTTCTCAAATTGAAATCTTGTTATCTTATCTTTTTTCAACTTTGCGGTGAACATTCGTATCACTGCGTTTCATAAACCGCCGCAATCCGATAGTCAAAAAAACTAATGCGACTCCGAAAATCAACAAACCGAGCGATTCGGGAACGAATCCCAGAATCAAATTTTGGCTTGCGACATCAAACAAAAAAAACATTTCAAATCTCCGTAAAACTTGATCCTTAAAGACTTGCCAACAAACTTTTCGCGTCCTGCGCTTCTTTTTGGCTCAAACTTTGTTCGTTTGCCAAAGACGTTTCGACTTCCCTGCGCGCCGAAAGTTTGTCACCCGACGAAGCCAGTGCAGTTCCCAAACGCAGACGATATGCCGGATTCGGACTCGCGCCCGTGCGTTTCGCGTCCGCTTCGTCGAGCGCAACGGCTTTTTTCAATTGCTCAACTGCCGGCGAATACAAACCTTTTTTGAAATAAACCCAGCCGAGCGTGTCGTAATATCCGGCAACATTGGTGTTGCGATTAACCGACGATTGCGCCAGACGCAAGGCTTCATCCAGATTTCCCTGTCCGCCGTCGGCAATCAGCCACGCCAGATTATTTGCCGCAATCGGCGTTTCGGGTGTAATTTCCAAGGCGCGACGATAATTTTTCTCGGCTTCGGATGAATTGTTTCGCGCCTCTTCGAGCATTCCGATTAACGTGTAAAGCGCGGCGGAAGGTTTCTTGGCAACCGCCGTTTTGTATTGCTCGATTGCCGAATCGGTTTGATTTTTTTGAATTAAAAGCGATGCGTAAGCCGAATATGCAGGCAGATAATTTTCGTCCGCAGCCATCGCTTTTTTCAGTTCGGCTTCGGCTGAATCGTTATTTTTTTCGGCGATGAAAACGTCTGATTTCAAATAATGGAGCGCGGCGGAAACATCTTTTCGGTCGGCATTTTTGCCAAGAAACTCATCAACTTTGGCGTGTGCCGCCGCGAATTGTTTCTGACGGTTCAAAACGCTGATTGCACCGCTCAAAGCATCGAAATTTTTGTTGTCGGCGAGGAGCGCGTTTTCATAAAACTTCAAGGCTTCAGCGTAATTTTTTTCGGCGATAAATGTTTTCGCCAGATTGACCATCGCACTCGAAGACTTCGGCGAGTTTTTCAAAACTTCCTGTAAATCGGCTTTGGCTTCCGCCAGTTTTCCGAGTTGCAGATTTGCCAAACCGCGAGCCGAAAGTGCGCGAACACGAAGCTCGGTGATTTCCTGCGACATCACCGCCGCGCCCGCGTCAATTCCTTTCGACATTTCATAAAGTTCGTTTGCCAGACGAAGCGCACTTTCCGCATCGTTATCGGCAAACGCCGCCTGAATTTTCAGCAAACGTGTTTTTAAATAATTCGGATGATATTTTTCCAGATCGCCGATAAAAGCGCGGGCTTGGTCGGTTTGTCCGAGCGCGAGCCGGGCTTCGGTCATAAAGAAAAGCGCGTCGCGGTGACTCGGCAATTTCTTCAAGATTTCTTCTAAATCCTTGACCGCATCTTCGGCTTTGTTGTCCTGTAAATTGAGCCGTGCGCGAAGCAATAAGGCTTCCGCGTCTTTGTCGTTAATCTTCAAAAGGGCTTCGATTTGCTCGTTAACGCGCGCGGTTTCTTTCTGGTCGAGATAGATTTCGCCCAAACGATAACGGGCGCGGACGTATTCGGGCGATTCGGTCAGAATTTGATTAAAAAGCGCGACCGCCTCGTCTTTGCGTCCGATTTGGGTGTAAAAATTTGCCAGTTCGACACGGCTTTCAGGGCTGTTTTCCTGAATTTGAACTAAATCTTTGTAAGCGATTTCGGCTTTGTCGTATTGTTTCTCCGCGACGTAATATTCGGCAATCGCTTCGCGGGCTTCAAAATTTTTCGGTTCGACTTCTGTCGCTTTTTTGAATTGCGCTTCGGCTTCCGGTGCGCGATTGGCAAAAACCAAAAATCTGCCGTATTCAATCAGTCCGAGCGCAGCGTTCGGATTAACCGAAATGCCTTTCTGAAGTGCGGCTTCGGCTTCCGCCGCCTTATCCTGTTTCATAAAAAACCGCGCTAACGAAATGTAAGATTCGGTGCGGTTCGGATTGAGCGCGATGGCTTGATTCAAGATGTCGAGAATTTCTTTTTCGGGTTTGTTCTGCGTTGCCAAAAGCGAGGCTTTCAGGATATGACCTTCGATAAAGTTTGCATCGCGCACGAAAATTTCTTCTAAAATCTTTTCGGTTTCGGCAATCATCGGCGGCTGAACGAGCAGAAAATAGTTGCCGAGTTTTGTTTTCGCATCCAGATTGTCGGGCGCGAGTTCGGCAGTTTTCCGCAGTTCTTCGAGAGCCTCGTTAAATTGTCCGAGATTCTCGAAAGCACGCGCCAAGCCCCAATGCGCTTGAGCCGAATCTCTGTCAATATCGGCGGCGGCGCGAAATTCCATGACGGCTTCCTGAAATTTGCGTTTCTGCAAATATTCTTCGCCGCGGGCGATGTGTTTATCTTTGGATTGACCGCAGGAGACAAAAAAGACGAGCAAACCGCACAAGGCGATTTGCATAAGGAATCTGAGATTAAAAAACAGGCACTCTCGTAATATCATTTTCTTCAAAAGACACTTTTCCCGAAAAAATTCGACATCGAGCGTTTAACCGTCGGGCATTGACCGTCAAACTTTTTTGTGAACTTTCACGAAAAGGGGCAAACCTCTCGTAAAATCTTTCGGCAAAAGTCAGGTTTTCAATTTAACCGATTTACATCGGCATTGAAGAAAAAAGCGCAATCAACGCTAAATTTCAGAAAAATTAATGTTTCCGCCATTTTAAACGAAAATTCGGCATAAGAAAACGCCTTATTCTCTCAAAACGGAATTAATAATCAATAGTCTGAAATTATCAGGGACAAACGGAAGAATACCACAGGTTTCGAGATTTACAAAAGACAAAAGACTGGAGCGCAAGCGTCCCCGCTTGCAATGAGCGTCCGCTTTGGGGCGCGAAAATGGCGTTGATTAAATTCAAGTTGATTGGAATTAAACGCCATTACGCCGCTAAAAAACAGCGGCGTTGGCAAGCGGGGACGCTTGCGCTCCAGTCTAATCGGGAACAAATTCATTTAAATTGTCGGCAAGCCGCGCAGAAAGGTCAATGGCGGATTTGGTTGCGCTTTGTTCGTCGCCGCCGACCGAAGTCATCACACGCACCATTGCGCCGTCGCTTCTTCGGCGCAACGTGCTGTCCCAAACCGTGTTGATTTTGTCGCGGTATTCGCTTGCTTCGATACGTCCGCGACCTTGATACCAGTAAATCATTATCTCGTCATATGTGCCGTTTTCGATGCGGTAACGGTTTGCCGTGAAAGTTCTTCCCGACGGCGTTTTAATTTCGATAACTTGCGGTTCGCGCATCACCCAACCCGCGCCGGGAAGGCAATTTTGCGGTGAATGATAAGTAATGCCCGTGCGCTGCGAAGCGTAGTAACCGACGTAAAGATTGGCGATGCGACCGTCAGGCGCGGAATAATAACGCTGGGTGTAATCCGAAACGCGCAGAACGCTTTCGGTCGCTTCGCCGAAACGCATTTCATCGCCTTTCTGCCGCCAATCGCCGAGCTTTTCGGGCAATTGCGCCAGCGGTTTGCGCGAAACTTCCGCTTCGCTGCGCTGTTGAAACCAATTGATAAAAACGCCGCCGAAAAGCAAAACGGCAACGAGAAGCCAGTATCTTGAGTTTGCCGTATGTGATTTTATTTCGTTCATTTGAATCAGGTTTTCCGAAGTTTTACGCAACGGACGAAAGTTTGTTTGAAGAAATTTTGCGAAAGACGAATTGGAGCGCGAAATTAAATAAAATCAGCAACCCGAGCGCGACGATATAGACGAGCCAGCCGAGCGCGTCGTGCAAGCTGCCTTCGGTCGCTTGTTTGCCGTAATGATACGTTAAAACGCCGGTCGTCGTGACCCGCGCCGCGTTGGTCAGCACGGCAATCGGAATCGCCGAAAGCATCAAAATCACGGCGCGCCAAACATCGAAATTCTTTAGAAAATTAAACCAACCGTTACCGCCGAATTCGCGTTTCGTGCGTGTGAAATACGCCAAAATCAAGGCAAGCGTCATCAAGGTCATCAACGAACGAATTCCGCTGCACGCTTCGACGACTTCGAGCGCGATGACCTGTGTTGCGCCACGCGGCAAAATCTCGAAAACATTGCCTTTGCGAACCGTCGGAATCTCAAACAGACGAATTCCCCAAACCGCGATCTGCGACGCATAAATCTGTAAAGGAAACGCGATTTTGTTAAAAATTATCTGCGGAATCGGGATTGAAAACAGCAGTAAAACAAACGGCACGACGAGAAACTGCAAAATCCGCGTGCCGAAAAAATATACGACGATGCCAACGAGCATTGCAACCAAAGAAACGCGCTGGACAAAAAGTTCCGCGCCGAGACTTCCGCCCAAAAGCATCACGAGCGCAAATAAAATCCCGCCGCCGCCAAGCCAAAATCGCGGCGTTTTGCCAATTTGTTGAAGGTCTTCAAACTCGAGCCAAATAATAAATCCGATGACGAACGGAACAAGCAACCCGTGCGAATAATTTTCGTCCGTCCACCAATCAAGCCCCAGTTTTGCCAGAACATTGGCATAGAGAAATGCCAAAACCAGCCCGATCAAACCGGGTTTCCAGATATTTTTTAAATTGATTGCGTCTGAATTCATCGAATTAACAATAAGGCAGGAAACGTCAAATCGCGGTCGTTTTCCGCAAATCGTAGCTTACCACAGAAAAAATTGCGGATAAATATTCGCCTTTATGATTTTCGATTGAGAATAAACCCCGCGATCTCGCGCAAAATTTCGGTCGGCTTTTCAAGATTATTTAATTCGTTGATTGCTTCCGTATAAACTTTTTCCGCTAATTTTTGCGATTCTTCGATGCCGTAAATCGAAGGATAAGTCGCTTTTTCCGCCGTTAAATCCTTTCCGGCGGTTTTACCCAAAACCTCCGTTGTCTGCGTGATGTCGAGCAAATCGTCGGTGATTTGAAACAGCAACCCGAGTTTTGAAGCGTAATTCGAGATTGCGTTTAATTCATTTTCATTGGCTTCGGCGATGATTGCGCCGCTTCGTGCCGACGCGGAAATCATCGCGCCGGTTTTGTTTTGATGAATTTTTTCCAAATCTTCGAGCGAAATTGTTTTGCCTTCGCCGTCCAAATCTAATTGTTGCCCGTCAACCATTTTGGCGGCTGAATCGGCGAGTTCGGCAATCAATTTGACCTTTATTTTATCGGATAAATTGCCATCTTTGATGATTGCCTGAAACGCAAGAGTTTGCAAAATATCGCCTGCGAGAATTGCGGTTGCTTCGTCAAATTTAATATGGCAAGTGGCGCGTCCGCGCCGCAAATCGTCGTCGTCCATCGCGGGCAAATCGTCGTGAATCAGCGAATATGTATGAATCATTTCTATCCCGCAAGCCGTGTTTAGTAATTTTTTTTCGTCCGCGCCGAAAGCGTTTCCGACCGCCAAACAGAGCGCGGGACGAAAACGCTTGCCGCCTGCGAAAACGCTCCAGCGAATTGATTCGTAAAGTCTTTTAGGCGCGGTTTCGGCAGACGGAATCAATTTATCCAGTTCCGCGTCAACGATTTGACTGCAATAATTGAAAAAGTTTTCCAAATTACTCATTTCTAAAAGAATATCGGTTATTTTTTATCTTGCAAACCTGTCTTTATGATGTTATAAAACGGAGAAAGTTCTGAGTCCCGTCTTTAGACGGCTGACGTTTTCTTACAGTCAATTTGAAAGCGAACGAAAGCCGTCTAAAGACGGGACTCAGAACAAAAGAATATGAAAAAATGTCTGCAATGCGAACAAGTCTATGGCGACGAGACGAATTTTTGTTTATCGGACGGCTCGACGCTCGTTGCCGTTTCCGATTCGTTCACTTTTCAATCCGAAACGCCGACTGTTTACAGAAATGCGCCTTTGCCGACGGTTCAAAGCAATACACCGTTCGTTCCGCCGATTTCTTATCAGAGCGCACCGCCCGAACCGAAAAAAAGCAATACCGTTTTAATCGCTTTGGTCGTCGGATTTTTCGCGCTCGTCATCGGCGGCGCAGTCGTCGGGTTGGTAATGTATGGTTTATTTAGTTCGGATAAAAAAGATGCAAACGTCGCCAATGTTTCAAATTCCGCCGACAAATCAAACAAAAACGCGAAGTCCGAGCAAAAATCCGACAACGAAAATCTCGCGCAAAACCTGAAGGAACAGCAGGACAAATTAGCCAGAGACAAACAGAAACTCGAAGACGAACGCAAAGCACTCGAAGACAAAAAGAAACAAACGCCAACGCCGCCGCAACCGCCGCCGACTTCAAGAACGGCAACGATTATTGACCCGCCGTCAAACATCCGCGCCGCGCCGAACGGCTCCGTCATCTGTGTCGCCCGCACACGCGGCACAGTCGTCAACATCCTCGGCTCAACCGGCGTTTCCGACAACAACGGTACATGGTATTACACCGATTACTGCGGCAGACAAGGCGTGATTCATTCAAGCCAGATAAGATTTTAAGATGAGTTAAGCCTTTCGCTTTTGCGATTATTTTTCTTGTAAATGATTGCCAAATGGTGTATAAAATTGCTATCGCAATTCGGCTTTTTTCAAGCCAAAAAGCCGTAATCGTTTGAATGTTTATGGTTAGCGATTCTGTATAAATATTTATCACGACTATTTGTTGGTTTAAATCAAAGTTCGATTTTTCGTGGTGAAATTATGGCAAGATGAAAACAAGCGAAGTAAGGATATGCGTCTATTATTAACTTTGGGATTGATAATTATTTCGATTGGTTGTCAAAGGGCGAACTCACCTGTTGTTGTCAAACCAGTTACTGCTCAATCAGTTGAACCCGAAGTTAAACAAACTCCGAGTGTTATTTCTAAACGAAAGTTTAATCATTCGCTGAAAATTGTAAGTGAGTATGACCGATTCAAAGATGAGACGCAGACAACTGTCAGCGATATAGTGTATAAACGAATTGATAAAAAAATTCGCACTAATAATTTGGTTATTGTTCTGATAGCTAAGACGACGACCAAAGGGCAAAAACCAAGTCGTCCTGAAACCGTTAATTTCTATTTTATCGTTGCAGGCGCAAAAGAAAATTATTTTGATGATCCGACGCTGTTAGTTTTAGCAGACGGTCAAAGAATAAATCTTGGCGTTTTTGAATCAAAATTGTTTGAGACTCAAGCTCTAACAAGAGATATTTCTACTGATGATTTTTTGCGTATTGCCTCGTCGAACAAAGTTGAAATGCAACTTGACCGTGTGGAATTTGCTTTAACAACAGAACAACTGGAAGGTTTGCGCGACTTTGCAAGTAGATTTCAGGATTAGAAAATTAAAAATGAAACGAACCGTCAATCAAGAACAAACCGAACAATCAGCTATGAAAGAAGCAGTCAAGGACAGAGATTGACCTGTCCGCCGCATCTGATTTTTGTTGACAGCGGCGGGCTATTTTAGTTGTCTAAGGACTCGCGTTTGACGTTATTTGGGAAAGAACTGTTCATTAACTTCGGACTTCTCGGAAACCGGATTGTCGTCGTGATATTTACTTATCGGGGTAAAGATAGGATACGAATCATCTCTTTGCGAAAAGCGTTAAAATATGAGCGTAAAAAATTTGAAGAAGCAAT
>JANODL010000160.1:0-23127 GCA_031412675.1 Acidobacteriota bacterium
AGGATTCAGCAATCGCTTTATGGGCGAAGGTGCCTTTCGCAATCAAAGCGCGCGCATTGGTTCTAACCGATTGTTGGGATGCTTACGCTATCGCGATTCCCGCCAATCAGCATGTCGCCTGTGAAAAACAGATGCGGACAGATTTCGCTTGTCGAGCGCTTTAATTGCACACTGCGGCAGCGCGTCGCCCGGTTGGTGCGAAAAAGTTTATCGTTTTCAAAGAACGACTGGTTTCACGAAGAAGCCATCAAGTATTTTATCGTTCATTACAACTTGGAGAGACAAAAATTGTTTGAGCATTACTTTTAGTTCACTACCCGAAAAAGAAATGATTCGATAATTCTCACCATGTTATCAGACATAAAAAGACCGGACAAAAATTTGTCCGGTCTTTTTTATTTTTCGAGTTTTGAAATTGCTTGATTCATTTTTTCGATTTCTTCCGGCACGAGCGAGTTGTTAGCGCTGTGTTCGCGCCAGATTTTGACGGATTTTTCATAGAATTCGCGCGATTTTTCGTCGTTAGAAATATCGCCGATTTTTTCAAAAGTTTCCGCTAACGAAAATGCCGCCGTCAAATCCGACTGATTTTTGTCCAGCACAATATGCAATTTTTTTGATAGTTCGAGCAGTTGATTAACGGCTTTTTCTTTTTCGCCTGAAGCTGCGTAAAAATCAGCGATTTCATAAAAATAGGGCAAACTTTCAAAGATATTTCCCGCGTCGTTTTCGTCCTGCGCGATGTTTTGCCGACAAGCCATTTCGCCGTCGGTAAAATATTTGCGGGCTTCTTTGTTCTTCAATTTAGCAGACATTTTTCCGGCGAAAACCGTATAAAAACACTTTGAATAAAGCAGAATGCCGTATTCGGGAATTTCAGACTTTTTCAAACCTTCGTTCGTTAAATTCAGAGCCCATAAATAAGCTTCGAAAGCCATCTGAAAATCGTTTTGTTTTTCATAAATTCCGGCAATTTCTTCATAACTGCCGATAACTCTGCGAAAATTGCCGACAATCGAGGCGTTTTCCGCGAAAACCTGTTTAGCGATTTCCGCCGATTTGCGGAAAATTCCGACGGCTTTTTCGCTTTCACCTGCGCCTTTTGTTAGCCAGCCTTTGATAAAATACAGCCGCGCAAATTCGGCTTTTGCGTCCGCTGAGTTAATTTTCGTTGATTGTTTTTCTATCGCTTGGTTAATAATTTCGATTCCTTTGCGATAATTTTCGACCGCTTCGGCTTTTTGTCCAAACAACAAATTTTTATCGCCAAACCAACCATACATTGCCGCGAGATTTGCGTAATTTGACGGATTCTCCGACTCAAGGAGAACTATTTCCTGACGGTTTTCGACCGCTTCCGTGCCGATTTTGAACATTTCTTCGCGCCGATTCGTGTTGTGCAAGGCTTCGATATACCGCATTTGCACCGTATAAATTTTGCGCCGAATTTCAACGTCATTCGGATTTTTTTGTAGAATTTTTTGATAAATCACCACTGATTTTTCGAGATTTTCGATCGTTTTATCAAATTCACGAAACGACCAAAGTTGAATTCCGGCAAGTTTTGTGTAAGATTCGGCGAGTTCGGAAAGCAATATTGCATCATCGGTTTCTTCTTTTGCCAACGAATCGAGAAGCGCGACGCTTTTTTCAGCTAAAGCCTTTTGAACCGTAACATTACCGGGAATTTTTGCCAGCGAATCATTGGTTTCATTTATTAGAGATTTAGCGACATTACGAATTTCCATTAGACGTTTTTCGGCTTTTTGTCGCTCCTTATTTGCTTTAATTCCTTGCCAAATCGAAACGCCGGACAAAAGCAAAATTACGGCGGCAATCATTGTCCCGATTCTGTTTCGCTTGATAAATTTCGATAAGCGATAATAAGTCGAATCCGCCGTTGCCGTAACAGGCAAACCAATCAAATATCGCCGACAATCTTCGGAAAATTCTTGCACCGATTGATAACGCCGTTCGGATTCTTTGCGTAAAGCCTTGAGAATAATGTTATCTAAATCACCGCGTAATTGAGATTGGGAGATGTTTGAAGGTAAATTTCTTGTCTCCCTTTCTCCTTTTCCCCTTTTCTCCCCAACCGTTTTTATAATTGCCGAAGGTCGAATAGGTTCTTCGGTTAAAATTCGGCGGGCAATTTTTTGATAATTTTTGCTTTTTGATTGAAAAGGTCTTTGACCGCCGAGAAGTTCGTAAAGAATCACACCGAGCGAATAGACATCGGAAGCAGTCGTAATCGGTTGACCGTTTATTTGTTCGGGCGAAGCATATTCGGGTGTGAACATTCGCCCTTGCGTTGCTGTTGCCGTCTGCTCGAAATCGTTTGGATTGAGTAATTTAGCAATGCCGAAATCTAATAATTTGGCGTTACCGCCGTTAGTTATCAAAATATTCGACGGCTTCAAATCGCGGTGAACAATCAAATTTTGATGAGCATAACTGATAGCGGAACAAATTTGTCGAAACAGTTTCAACCGCTCTTTAATGTCGAATTTTTGTTCATCGCAAAAGCGCGTCAGAGGCAAACCTTCGACATATTCCATCACGAAATACGGCAATCCGTCCGCCGTCATTCCGCCGTCAAGCAATCGTGCGATATACGGATGCTCAAGCCGTGAAAGAATCTGGCGTTCGCGGACAAATCGCATCAAAACGGCTTCAGTGTCCATTCCGCGTTTAATAATTTTTACCGCAAACCTTTTGTCCAAACCTTCCTTTTCAGCCAGAAAAACTTGTCCCATTCCGCCTGTGCCAATGATTTCAATAATTTTATAACTGTCGATTGTTTTGCCGAGGTAAGAATTGACATTCAAACCGATCTCGATTGCTAAAGGTTCGGCGATAAAATCATCGATTTTTTCGTGCGATTCCAGCAAACGGCTGACTTCCGAGCGAACAAAATCATCTTGATTTGCCAAAAAATTTTTTCTTTCATTCCTAGGTAAATCAAGCGTTTGATGAAAAATTTCTTTAGTTTTTTTCCAATCGTGATTTTGCATTTTCCAAATTTACAGAAACACGCACAAAGTAAGTGAGAAATTATATCGTATAAAAACACACTTACTTCGTACGTTTTTCTGCATTTCGCCCTAACTAATAACGCGGAAAAATTTCACAAATATTTCAGCCGTTTGAAATTTTGTCGTAAAGCCACGTTCGGGCAAACGTCCATTCGCGGAAAGCGTTTGTCCGCGAGATTTGCAAAACGGCGGCGATTTCGTCAAAAGTCAGACCGGCGAAATATCTTAATTCGACAATTTTCGCCTGCGTTTCATCGTATTTGGCTAATTCTTTCAACGCATAATCCAAATCGAGCAAAGATTCATTGATCTCAACCGAAATCGTGTCGGAATCGTCGAGCGAAACTTTTATGCCGTCGCGTTTTTGCGCGTGTCTTTCGCGGGCGTGGTCAACCAAAATCCGGCGCATCGCCTGCGAAGCCACGCCGAAAAATTGTCCGAGATTTTCCCAATCAACCGAATGTTGATTAACCAATTTCAGATACGCTTCGTGGACGAGCGCGGTTGTCGGCAAGGTTTCAGCGTATTCGTTATACAAAAGACGATGCGCCATTCGCCGAAGTTCGTCATAAACAATCGGCAAAAGTTTGTCCAAAGAATCTTTATTTCCGGTTTTACATTCTTGCAATAACCGCAAAACATCGTGCGCCATAAATTATTTTCTCAATTATGGAAAATTTTAACAAAACTTCCGCGTTTGTGTATAGAGAGAATTTTTCGGCGAAGATAATGTGTCAATAAAAAGAATTTTTGCCTGCGAAAGACCCGAAAGTAACGAAAGATTTCTCGAATATTAGATTTTTTTCGTTCTTTTCGTATGTTTCGCAGGCAAAAATTCTTTTGTAACTTTTTATTGAGACATTACCTGCGAAGATTTAACCGATAAGGAGCAATAAATCTATGAATAAAATTTTAAGCCTGGTTTCATTAATCGCGCTGTTTATGAGTTTGACAAGCACGGCTTTTGCGGATTTCAAATTGCGTCAGCAAATTACGATGAGCGCGAGAAAAGAGAGTTTTACGCAGGAACGCGCAATTTGGGTGAAAGGCGCACGCGAACGCACGGAAAACAAATTTACCGACGAAAGAATCGCGCAGATGATGCCGCAGATTGCTGAAATTCGGCAATGCGATTTGCGCCAAAATTTGAAAATTAACGACCGCACGAAACGCTATTTGATCGAACCGTTTTACGAAACTACCGATAAACCTCTGCCATCGGTTCAGCCGAGCACGAAAACCGAAACGCGAACAGGCGGCACGGTAAATTGGACTTACACGCTGACCGACACGGGCGAACGTCAACAAATGTTCGGTCTGACGGCGCGGCGTTTGATTGTCAAACAACTTGCCGAAACGTCGAAAGATTCGTGTCAGGGCGAAAGTAAAATGAGTATGACCGAAGAAGGTTGGTTTGTTTCTCTGCTGCCCGAAAACGCCAATTGTATGATTGATTTGCCGCGTGGCGAAGGCAGAGAAACAACGAAATGCCGCGACAATCTGATTATGAAAGGCAAAATTCAATATCCCGGAATGATGCTCGAAGGCACGACCAAGATGATTGATTTGCTCAAAAATAATGATGAATTTACGACTTCCGTAAAAACGCTCGAACTCTCGAAAGCAACGCTTGAAATGTCGCTGTTCGAGATTCCCGTCGGTTATGCAGAAGTTAATTCCGAACAAAGTTTGATGTCGGGCGGAATGGGCAATGTTTTAGGTAATATTTCGACAAATTCAAACTCGCAATCAAACAAAAAATCGGTGGCGATTGATTTCTTTTCGGGCAATGTTTCCAAAATAAATCAGCCGAATTTGCGGCAATATGTCGCGCAAAAAGTTTCGGCAAACGGCGCAAACGGCATTTTGGTATCGTCGCAAAACGACATCGCTTCGGGCGCGTTTCAAAACGTCATCGGCGTTGAGATCAAATCAGTCAAAGAATCGGGCGCAAGCAAAATCGGCGGACTTTTCGGCAAAGTTACGGGCAACATGGACGCTTCAAAACTCGGTCAATCCGAAGCCGAAGTCGTCATCACGCTTTATGCTCAGGACGGCAAAACCGTTTCGGCAAGC
Source organism: Acidobacteriota bacterium (assembly GCA_031412675.1). Lineage (GTDB taxonomy): Bacteria > Acidobacteriota > Blastocatellia > Pyrinomonadales > Pyrinomonadaceae > JAFDVJ01. The sequence continues at coordinate 5,112 of JANODL010000160.1, forward strand.
GCGACCGCAAAAGAAAAAATTGACGGAAAAGCCGACGATGCCGTCAAAGCCGCGATTGATAAAGCGTTAGTGCAAATTTTGCCGAAATTGAAATGAGTAGGAATTTTGCCTGCGAAACACACGAAAGAAACGAAAAATGCTCAATAAATCTTTTCTTTCGTGTGTTTCGCAGGCAAAATCATCTTCCGTCATTAAAAATTTATGTTGAAGAAAATCTGTTCGTTCACAATACTTTTCGTTTTCGCGTTCAATAATTTAATTTTCGCGCAAACAAAACCGCGTACGACTCCGAAAATCACTTCGCCGGTGTCGAAAGTTAATCTCGACACGACCGAAGAAACTAAGCCGGACGATTCGGCGAACGATTTTGCGGAAAGCGGTTTGCCCGCGCCGAAAGATTTTGGCGGTGCGCCGAATGATGCGCTGGCGGCTGCGCTTGCCAAAAAAATCACGAATTACGATGAAGATAATCTGCCGCTTTTGATTACCGCGCTCCAACGCGCCGGATTTTTTATCATCAACAAAGACAACAAAGTTCTCTATCAACCGACGAGCGGAACGGGAATGGGTTTGGCGTTTTACGATTTTGAAGTCGCCGGAATGTATAAACTTTCGCGGCGCGGAATTGTTTCTTCGGTCGAAAAATTTGCCGCGCAGATGGGCAAAGAAACGCCCGCGCTTCCGCCGTCGCAGATTGCCGATCTGATGATGCAAGATTTGAAAATTGCGGCGAATTCGTCGAATAAACTCGTTCGTTTTTGGGCGCGCTTGATTATCGAAATCGGTAAAAATTCGCCGCAGCCGGTTGATTTATCAAGCGCAAATTCGCCGAGCGTTTCGATAAATATCATTCAGGCTTCGCTTTGGGAACGCCGTCTGATTGGCGATATTATCGCTTTCGCCTCAAAAGATTCGGCGATTTTTCGACCGACTTTGCCACGAAAAAATCCGGTTAATTTTACAAATGCTTCCTACACGCCGAATCTGTCGCCGCCGTGTTCGACAACTGAAATCGAAGGTCTGATTTTGGACGGTTCATCGCTCGGAATAACAACCGGACACGGCAAATTGCTTGAACAAATTGCCGAAGGTTCGTCCACGCAAGTGCAGGAAAAACTCGGTAAAGTTTCTGCCGGTTTGGGAATCGTGAATATCGCGCTTTCGTGGGCAAAGCTCGTTGCCGCGCTGATGACTCTGAAAGGCGAGATGAAAATAACCGAACCGATGCCGCTTGAGCGCACGAAAAATGCCAACGAAGGTCAAACACGCGAAATGACGGCAAAAGTTTGGGCGGAAGTCGGCAATAAACAGTTTTTGAATTGTGTCCGGCTGGCGATAAATGCTTCGAGCGGACTCGATTTCAGTATGCCGAACGAAGGTCCGCTGACCGGACGCGATATTTCTTGGGAATTTATCGGCAAGGCGAGTTTTGAAGGACAAAAAAGCTCAAAAACCGGAAAGTTCGATAATTTTGTCAATCTGAAATCGCCCGACGGCGCAAAACCGAATCCGCGTGAACAAATCACCGACGACAACGGAATGAGCAAAATGAATATCGTCGGCGCACCGAAAATCCCGACGGTAATTAACCAGCCGGTCGTTCCCGTTCGCAAAAAAGCGACGGTCAAAGTCGCCGTTTCGCTCAAATCTTCCCGCGATAAAGCGCAGAATTTTCTCGACATCGGCGGCGCAACTTTGGGCGTGGCGACGGGTGGACCGATTTCGATTTTGGGAAGTTTGCCGGAACTCGGTTTTCGTCTGAAATGGGACATCAGAAACCTGACCGTTCCCGTCAAAGATTGGGAACTTTGCACCGAAGATTGGGCGGGAACGGTTGAATACAAACGAGTTTACAAACAATCTTTTGTTATCAACACGGCTTCGCGCAAAGGCACGCGGACGGTTGACGAAAAGACTGAAATTACCTGGGAAATGAATCCGCGCAAACGCGATATGCCGTTTGAAACGCCGCCGATTCCGGCTGATGTTTCGGTAATCGTTGATAATTCCGACATTTTTGAAGGCACGGGCGAAGCCGACGTTTGCTGTAACGATAAAGAATCGAAAGACGCGGGCGCGAGAATCCGCGAGGCAATCACGCTCAAAGTTGATAACGAAACAAATGCACTGTTAAAAATAAATCTCTCCGATGGCAGCTTTCTGCTTTCCATTTATCCTTTCATCGGATATACGGCTTTTGGAGGAATCAGACGGCGCAGTTTCACCGTTTCCGAATCAAGTTGTCCGGTTGACGAAGATCAAACTGCCGAATCTGAAACTGAAGCAACTGCCGAAAGCACTTTAGAACATCTCCGTAACACAAAGACCAAACGAAAATTGTCGCCCAAAGGCGCAGACGGCGAAAGCGTCGAAGAAATCGAAGGCGCGGAAACATTCGACGATCCGCGCGGCGGAACGATTACTTACACTTGGTCGCTTGCCCGATGCGGAGGACTCTAAATAGTCTGGAATTTAGAGAAACTTGTCTTCAAAAATATCGCCGCGACTCAAAATTATGATTGTGCGACCTGTACATTGCGCTTTTCAAGCAATTCGATCACTTCATCAAAATAGCGAGTCTTCGTTCTCTTTCGGAAAACCAAAAAGTTAATGAGACAACTCCGCAGATAAATGCCAAAGATAATAAACCGATGCTGGCGAACCAGCCGAAAAACTCATAAATATCAGGATCATTTGTTCCGCTTCCTAAGTAAACGGATACCGGAAAAGAAAAAATTCCCGTCATCGTTAAAAACAGTGTAAGAAATGAAAAGAGTCTTGAATTCATAAGCGGTCGAACTTTCAAATATAAATTTATGTCGCATTAATAAAATAACCAACACGATCTTCGACCGTTTGACGGATTTTATTTAAATTTTCTTCCGAATCGGCTTCAAAACGCAGGACGAGAATCGCTTGCGTATTTGAGGCGCGAACCAGTCCCCAACCGTTTTCAAACAAAATTCGTGCGCCGTCAATCGTGATAACTTCGTTCGTTTTGGCGAATTCTTCGGCAATTTTTGCAACTACGTCGAATTTTTGTTCGTCCGTGCAATCAACTCTTAGTTCGGGTGTCGAAAATGTTTCGGGCAAATCGCTCAAAAGCTCGGACAATTTTTTATCGGTTTTCGACAAGATTTCCAAAACTCTCGCGCCCGCGTAGGTTGCGTCGTCAAAGCCGTAAAAGCGGTCGGCGAAGAAAATATGTCCGCTCATTTCGCCGGCGAGTGCCGCGCCGGTTTCCTTCATTTTTGCCTTGATGATCGAATGTCCGGCTTTCCACATGATCGGTTTTCCGCCGTGTGCCGCGATGTCGTCAAAGAGATTTTGCGAGCATTTTACTTCGGCGATGATCGTCGCGCCCGCGTTTTCCTTTAAGATTTCGCGTGAGAGCAAAACCATCAATTCGTCGCCCCAAATTATTCGTCCGTTTTCGTCAATCACGCCGATTCGGTCGCCGTCGCCGTCAAACGCAATGCCCAAATCCGCGCCCGATTCTTTGACCGCCGCGATGCAGTCCTGCAAGTTTTCGGTGACGGTCGGGTCGGGATGATGATTCGGAAAATTCGAGTCGGGTTCGGTGAAAAGTTTGACAAGTTCAACGCCCAATTTTTCATAAACGGGAACGCCCGTTACGCCGCCCATTCCGTTTCCGCCGTCAACGACCGCTTTTAACTTTCGCGTTCCGAGCAAAATTTTCGACAAAATATCCGTTTCGTAATCAGCTAAAACTTCGATTGTTTCGTTCGTTCCCGCGCCTTTTGAAAAATTGTCCGAAAGCGCGATTTGTTTGATTTCCTGAATTTGCGAACCGAACAGTGTTGATTTTCCGAGACAAATCTTAAAACCGTTGTGGTCGGGCGGATTGTGCGAACCCGTAATCATCACGCCGCCGTCAACGTCTTTGGTGAAAACCGCGTGATAAAGAACGGGTGTCGGAACTCTGCCGATCAGCACCGCGTCGCAGCCTGTTTCGTTAAAGCCTCTGGTCAAAAGCTCACAAAAACGCGGCGAACTTTCCCGCGCATCGTAGCCGACGGCGATGCGTTTCGCACCGTTTTGGTTAAAAAACGTCCCGATTGCCTTGCCTAAAACCGCGACCGTTTCGTCGGTCAAATGCTCACCGACGATTCCCCGAATGTCGTATTCTCTGAAAATATTTTGATTCATAAAATTATGTTAATCGTTAATTGTAAATTGTTAATTATAAATCGTAAAAAGCGATTAACGATTTACGATTAACGATTTTCGCGCCTTTTGTTATACTAGCGATTTACATTTGGGCAACAATCGCGCCTTCTTCGGCATCGAAAATTGCGTCTGTCCGAAAAATTTCAACATAATCGGTTATGAAAAATTCAGTTCGTTTAATATTTGTTCAATTTGTCGTTTTATTTCTTGTCGCGGCGGTGATGGCGCAAACGCCGACTCCAAAGCCGACGGCAACGCCTGCGGTCGAAGACACTTCAAAAACTTTTGAGGTTCGTCTGCCCGTAACGATTAAGGATAAAAAGAAAAATCTGGTTTCGGGGTTCGGGAGAAACGATTTTATCGTGTTGGAAGACGGCGTTCCGCAGGAAGTCACGTTTTTTACCGATGAAAAAACGAATCCGCCCGTTTATGTCGGCGTTTTGATGGATACTTCGCCCTCGACCGCCGGGAAAATGCAGTTTTCAAAACGAGCGGCGAGCGACTTTCTCTACACGGTCGTGCGGCTTCGCAAAGACCGCGCCGCATTTATGACGTTTGATAACGAAATTAGTCTGATACAGGACTTTACAGACAAACTCGACCTTTTGGACAAAGCCGTTAACAAGGTCAAAAAGGTCGGTTCGCAAACTGCGCTTTACGATGCAATTTATGAATTTTCCGATGAAAAACTCAGAAACGCGCCGGGCAGACGCGTGATTGTTCTGATTACGGACGGCGACGATACCTTCAGCCGCGCCGATTTAAATGACGCGATTGATATTGCCCAGCGAACCGAATCTACCATTTTCGCCATCTCTACAAAGGAAGCATTCCTCGGCGCAGTGCCGGGTGTCGAAGCCGGCACGGTCAAAGACAAAGGCGACAAATTTCTCGAGCGTTTATGCAATGAAACCGGCGGCGAGGCATTTTTTACGGGCGATTTATACGCACTCGAAAAAGCCTTTAAGAAGATCAGCGAAGAATTGCGTTCGCAATATATTATTACGTATCGTCCGGCAAATCAGGAATATGACAACCGCAAACGCAAAATCGAAGTTCAGTTTAAGAGCAAGGAAAATGCGAATAAATACAAGATTCGCAGTAAAACAGAGTATCGGTCGGTGCGCGACACTCTGAAATAAAAAATCGAAAATTAACTTTGCTCAATCAGCTATGAAACATTTAGTTCGCTTTTTGACTTTTCAATTGATCTTTTTGTTTCTAACGTTTGTTATTCCGGCGCAAAAGCCGAAGGCAAAGCAATCGGTTGCAGATACTTCAAATGTTTTCGAGGTTCGTCTGCCGCTAACGATTACGGATCTAAAGAAAAAATTGATTATTTGTCAGGAAAGTAAAGAGAAAAAAACCGATAAAGATAAAACTCAGGCTGGGTGTTTTAACAAAAACGATTTTATTGTGTTGGAAAATGGTGTCCGGCAGAAGATCAATTTTTTTACCGACAACAAAACAAATCCGCCGGTTTACGTCGGCGTTTTGATGGACACTTCGCCTTCGACCGCCGGAAAAATGACGTTTTCAAAACGGGTGGCGAGCGATTTTCTCTACACGGTCGTCCGGCTTCGCAAGGATAAAGCCGCGTTTATGACGTTCGACGATAAGATTAATCTTTTACAGGATTTTACGGACAAGCTCGACCTTTTGGATAGAGCCGTTGATAAAGTGAAAAATGTCGGTTCGCAAACCGCGCTTTACGACGCAATCTGGCAATTTTCCGATGAAAAACTCAGAAATATGCCGGGCAGACGCGTGATCGTCGTTATTACCGACGGCGACGACACATTCAGTCGTGCCAACTTAAATGACGCAATTGACATTGCCCAGCGAACCGAAACGACGATTTTCGGCATCTCTACAAAGGAAAACCTTCCCGGTAAAGTGCCGGATATTAAAACTGAAGCGGTCAAAGATAAAAGCGATAATTATTTGACACGATTGTGTGAGGAAACCGGCGGCGAGGCTTTTTTTGTTAGTGATCTTTACGCGCTCGAAAAGGCTTTCAAGAAAATCAGCGAAACGTTTCGGTCGCAATATGTCATTACGTATCGCCCGAAAAATCAGAGGTACGATGGGCGAAAACGCCGAATCGAAGTTCGATTTAAGAGAAAGAACAACGCGGATAAATTTAAGATTCGCAGTAAAACGGAATACCGGTCGGTGCGCGATACTTTGAAGTAAAAATCGGGTTTTAGGAGTTGTAAAAATGAATTGGAAGAACAAAGTTTTAGTTTTATTGGTCGGATTGCTGTTCGTCGTCGGCGCGTTTTTCAGTCAAGACGCATCGCGGGCGCAACAGCAGGAAATTCCGCCAAAAACTACGCCTGCGCCGACTCCTGAAATCGAAAACGACGATGAACCGATCAAAATTGATACGGAAGTCGTCAACGTGCTTTTTACCGCGCAGGACAAAAATCGTCGTCTGCTGACTGATTTGAAAAAAGAAGACATCAAACTTGTCGAAGACGGACAACCGCAGGAAATTATCGCCTTTGGACGGCAGGTTGATTTGCCTTTGAGTCTGGCGATTTTGATTGATACGAGCGCGTCGCAGGAACGCACTTTGCCCGAGGAAAAATCGGCGGCGAAATCGTTTATCGAATCGGTTGTGCGTCCCGCAAAAGACGAAGTTGCGATTGTTTCATTTACAGGCGAAGCGACGCTCGAACAGGGAATGACGAATAATGTCGGGCGGCTTCAACGTGCCGTTGACCGCGTTAATTTTATTCCGCCTTCGGGTTATGTCGGCGGCGGCGTGGTTGTCGGAACTCCGCCGATTTCGGGCAGTAATCAAGCCATTCAAGGTTCGACCGCGATTTGGGATGCGATCTGGATTACGTCCGACGAAGTTCTCGGTGCCGCGCCCGAAAAAACGCGCCGCGCGATTATTTTGCTGAGCGACGGGGTCAATACTTACGGCAGAAAAAAACTCGATGATGCCGTCCAAGCCGCACTTAAATCCGAAGCCGTGATCTATTCAATCGGCATCGGCGACAATTTTTACGACGGCGTTGACGAAGCCGCTTTGAGAAAAATCTCCGAACGAACGGGCGGACGCGCATTTTTTCCGCGTGACGAAGCCGAACTCCGCAAAGCCTTTACGCAAATCCAAATCGAAATGCGTTCGCAATATTTAATCGCCTACGAACCGATCAATCAAAAACGCGACGGCTCATACCGAAAAATCGAAATTCAGCTAACGAACAGCGAACTTTCCAAACAAAAAGTAAAACTCACGCATCGGCAAGGCTATTTTGCAAAAACCGAATCTAAAAAATAATTGATAACGAACAATTGAAAATGGATAATTGATAATGAACTAAACATTATCAATTATCCATTTTCAATTATGAATGATATTGTAAATTGCTTTAAAGTTCAGATTAGCTATTGTCGCATCGGTCGCGGATAAACGACCGGACTTTTGTTCCCGTCTTTATCAACAGCGCGTACACCGAAAAAGTAATTGTCTTTCGACATCGCTTTTGCCGTGTAGGTTAAAACGCTTCCGACGAACACGGAATTTGTCCAAACCGGACTTGTCGTGTCGCGCCAGACGACTTCGTAACCTGCCAAATCTGCGTCGGTGTTCGCTTCCCATTTCAAATCCGTGTCGTTCGTCAAACGCGCCGTAACGATGCCGACGTTTTTCGGTTTGGCGGGCGCGAGCGCGAGGCTTGCCAGCGAGATCATATTGACACGCGTGACGTTTGCCGTGTATTCAAAATCCACGAATTCGGGCGTGTCGCCATAAAACACGCCGTTTTCGGTGCGGACGTTTTGATGTTGATGCGTGTAATCTTCGTCCGCTTCGGTGATGCGCACGGCGGAAAAGCCTTTTTCGAGAAACGGAATATGGTCGCCACCGCGCAAATATCTATCGCGCCGGTAAATCATCCAGACGCTGAAATTCTTTAAATATTTGTCGGATTGCTCCTTGATAAATCTGGCAAGCTGGCGCGAGGCGGAATCGTTTTCGCCGCCGACGCTGCGGCGCGTGTTGCCTTCCTGCTCGGTTTCGCTCGACGGAACGCCCTCGGTAAAAACGCGGACGCGGTTGCGGTTCGGCGAATTTTTCTGCGTCGTGACACCGCCGACAATGTCGTTCGTGAACATTCCTTCGATGTTCATTTTGGTTTTGACGGCTTTTTCAGCGAAATATCTCGCGCCGAGCAAGCCTTGTTCTTCGCCCGGAACGGTCATAAAAATAATCGTCGCGTCGAATTTTCGTTTGCTCATCACACGCGCCAATTCGATGACGGCGGCAGTTCCGGAAGCGTCGTCATTCGCGCCGGGAGCATCACATTTCGCATCGGTCGGCGACGTACACATCGAATCGTAATGACCCGAAACAACATAAACGCGGCTCGGATCGGTCGTGCCTTTGAGCGTTGCGACAACATTCGTCAAATTTGTCGGTTCGGGAATCCGCGCCGCTTTCGGTTGGAGAAACGTCTGCTTTTCGACCGTCAGACAACCCGCGCAATCCGCGCTGATCTTACTCATTTCCCCAAATATCCAATCCCGCGCCGCACCGATTCCGCGTGTCGGATTGTCTTGCTCGGACAGAGTATTGCGCGTCCCGAACGACACGAGCTTACGAATCGAAGCCTCGATATTCTTCGCCGAAATTTCCTTGATCATCTTCTGAATTTCGGGGTTCAATTTTTCCTTCGACTTCTGCGCCGACGAATTCAGCGCAAAGACAGACAAACACAAAACAAGTGCGACAAAAAATTTAGTTTTCATATTTTTGAATCAGCGAAATGCATGACGCTAAACCACAGATTACCACAAATTTACGCAGATTTTTAGATTGCGGACGACGATTTCCATCGTGCGGATGACGGTTTTTAGACGACGAATGACGATTTTTACCTCGCAGAGGCTGATTTTACCTTGAATCCGATTGTTTTCGGGCGGCGGATGATTTATTTAACCTGAGTTCGGGAAAAGAAATTTGCCGAACGGAGCGCAGGCTGCCAGCCTGCCAGCATTTGAAAAATGCTCATCACGTCTGCACTCATTCAAGATAATTTAATGATGAAGTCTTTGACACCGCTTTGCAAGCGGTGTTGCAGGCTGGCAGCCTGCGCTCCGTTATCAGTTTATTTAATTCGCAAATGGGCGTATGATATTGGAAATTTAACAATTCGTGTCCTCTGTCGAAGCTGTTTTTCGTCTTTTAGGTTGGGTGCTACCCGCTTTGAATATTTGGAAAGGAGATTTATATGAAATTTTTGATGCTTTTAATTTTAATCGTCGCTCCGATTTATGTTTTCGGTCAGATGAACCACGAAATGATGGAGATGCCGAAGGAAACGGACGCGTTGACGCTCGACGAAGGTTTGGGCAATATCAGCCATCCTGTTTCGACGCAGAACGCCGAGGCGCAAAAGTTTTTTAATCAGGGCTTGGCGTATATGTATGCGTTTAATCACGCGGAAGCGATCAAGTCGTTCAAACGCGCCGCCGAACTCGACGCGAATCTGGCGATGGCTCATTGGGGATCCGCGCTCGGTTTGGGATCGAATTACAACGTGACGGCGGACGCGAATCAGTTGAAAGAAGCCTACGCGACTCTGCAAAAAGCGATTCAGCTTGCGCCGAAAGCGTCGGAGATCGAGCGCGATTACATCAACGCGCTGGCGAAAAGATATTCGGCGGACGGAACGCAGTCCGACCGCGCCAAGCTCGGACAGGATTATAAAATGGCGATGCAGGAACTCGTCAAAAAATATCCCGACGATCTGGATGCCGCCGTCCTTTATGCGGAAAGTATGATGAATCTGCGTCCGTGGCAGTTGTGGAGTCCGGACGGCAAACCGGCGGACGGAACGCTCGAAATCATCGCCGTTCTCGAAGGCGTGATGCGGCGCAATCCGAATCATACGGGCGCGAATCATTATTACATCCACGCCGTCGAAGCCTCGCCGACACCCGAACGCGGTTTGGCAAGCGCGGCGCGTCTCGGCTGGCTCGCGCCGAACGCCGGACATCTCGTCCATATGCCGTCGCATATTTACATCCGCACGGGCGATTACACGGAAGCCGCGAAATCGAACGCCGACGCGATCATCGCCGACCGCCGATACATCGAAAAAAACGGCGCGATGAGTCTTTACGCGATGATGTATTACAACCACAACATCCATTTTCTTTCAGCCGCTTCGGCAACTAACGGCAACTACGCGGAGGCGATCAAGCAGGCGCAGATTCTCGAAGCGAACGTCCGCCCGCATTTGAAAATGATGCCGATGCTCGAAATGTTCGCGCCGTACGGAATCGTTACGCTCGTTCGATTTCGCAAATGGGACGAGGTGATGAAATATCCTCAGCCCGACGCCGATCTGCGCATCACGAACGGTTTTCTGAATTTTGCGCGCGGAATGGCGCTTGCCGAAACCGGAAAACCCGAAGACGCGAAACGCGAGCTTGCCGCGCTGCGTGAAAAGATAAAAGCGATTCCTGCCGAAAAAGGCTTCGGAAACAGCTCGGCGCACGGCGTTTTAAAGATTGCAGACGAACTTTTATCAGGCGAAATTCTGCTCGCGCTCGACTCGAATAAACTGGCGATCGAAGCGCTGCGCCGCGCTGTTGCGGCGGAAGACGTCGTCAATTACAACGAGCCGCCTGATTGGGACATTCCGGTGCGCGAATGGCTCGGACGCGCGCTTTTAATTGACGGGCAGTTTGCCGAAGCCGAAAAAGTTTATCGCGACGAACTGGCGAAACACCCGCGCAGCGGACGCGCGCTCTTTGGTTTGGCGGAAGCCCTGCGAAAACAGAACAAACAATCGTCGGCGCAGTTAGTCGAGCGCGAATTCGCCAAATCGTGGGAAAAAGCCGATACGAAATTAAACGTCGCGGATTTATACAAATAATCCGAAACGAGCTTTGCACAAAAATAAAAAACAGCCACGAATGACACAAATAACACAAATAAAAATTAAAAAATTCGTGTTATTTGTGTTATTCGTGGCTGTTTTAAAACTCGCGGCGTTTGCGGAAAGCGCAGGACGAAAATCAAACGATTTTTCGTCTCAGCCCATCGTTCCGTCAATACAAGCCTGCGCGTAATCTTTTAATTCCTGACTGGCGCGATGACGGCGCAGAAAATCCTTGATCGCCTGTTCGGTTTCCGCGTGCTTGAGATGCCCGAGACCGTGAAGCGCGCTTTCTTGACAATCCCCGGAATCAATTTCGAGGATTTTTTTTAAGGTTTCGAACATCGCCTGCTGAACGCGTTCGCCGTCTTCGTCTTCCGCTTTGCCGTTTGCCATGTAGTAGCCGTAGGCAAGTACGTCCCACCACATAAAACAGATATTTTCGGTTTTGTGATGCGCGAAAAAACGCGCGAAAAGGTCATAATTGGCGAAAATCAGTTCCTCGCGCCGTTCGAAAGGCAGGCGCGTGTCCCAAAATAAGCCGTCGAATTTGATGTCGCACAACAGACTCGTGACAAAATACAAGCCCTGCTCGATCTGTCGGGGCGTGTATTTTTCCAGAACTTCGGGCGCGCGAAAAAGCGTTATCAAATGCTGCGCCGTGACGTTCGTGTTGCCGAATATATACGCGTCAAAACTGTAATACCACACGTTGTCGGATAAATCGCGGTCGAACGCGAACTCGACAAAATCCGCGTAGGAAAGTTTGTCGAGCCGCGTGGCGGTTTCATCCTTAAATTTATCAAGCGCAATCGTCATCCGAAGGTTATTGAACGACCTCGAAAGCCTGCAAACGGCTGCCGTCTGCCGAATAAAGCAAGCCGGTCGTTTCGTCGGTCGTAAAACGCGCGTCCGGATCGGAAACGAGCACGAAACGCGCGTCTTTGCCGGTATGAACGTTGACGCCGACCAAGCCTTTGCGGTCGAACGGTTTCGGCAGATCGGTGTAAAAATACATATAATTTCCGCGCAGATCGGCGAGGCGTTTGCGGCGCAGGAAATAATCCGAAAGCTTTTCGATCTGGCGCACCGGATCAATTCTGTCCAAAAGACTTTCCTGCACGTCGGCGCGTGAAGGCACGGCGCGGCTGATCGCGCCGCCGACGATTTTTCCGCGAATTCCGGCGGGCGTGATGATTTGAAAACCGTTCAGGCGGTTGAGAAAATTCGGCGTCCGCGCGGCGATGCCGAAGACGCTGATCTGATTCGTAATGTAAGAACGCGTCGAATTTGCCGCAATCGTCGTCAGATCGAACGACGAAAGACGCGAACGAAGTCCAGACCAGCGTAAACTTAAAACCGACCGCGCTAATCCAGCGCCGCGCACGATGTTCAAAGCCGAAGTCGCCAATCCGCCGTAACGAAAATAGATCGCGGCGGCACGCAGCGCGATGCCGGCGACAATACGGAAAACGCCGCGCGACGGCGCTTTGTGCTTCACGCGCCAGACCGATTTTGGATTTTCGATTTTGGATTTCGGATTTTTATTCGCTTGATAAGCGAAGCCGGTTTTCGTGAAATTACTTGTTTTGTCAGCCTGATCCTTCAAATCCGCATTCCGCGATCTCAAATCCGAAATCGAGAATGCCGCGATTTCATCGCGTCCGCCGATCACCGCTTCGCGCTTTTCGTTTAATAAAATAAACTGCGCCTTTTCGACGTCGTGTTCGAGATTGAAAATCTTTTTGCCCGTACGCGCGTCAATCGCGATTAAATCGTCCTTATCGGCAATCAGAATCGTTTCGGTATCGGCAAACACGAAATTCGTCAAGCCTTTGTCCGCGCCTTTGTAGCGCCAGAGAGTTTTGCCGCTTTTAGTGTCGATCGCCGATACGCCGAACGCGCCTTCCGAGTCAATTTCGCCGTCCTTGATGCGCGTGAACTGCCCGCCGGTGCGCACGTACAGAACGTTTCCGACGACTGCCATTTCCGCGCTCGCGCCCAAATCTTTGGCTTCCCAATCGGTTTTGAAAGTCTGGCGGTTGATCGCGCGCACTTTTCCTTTGCCCGATGTGTAAAGATATTTTTCGTCCACGACGGGATCGGCTTCGGTCAGCGCCAAGCCGCCTTCGTTGACCTTGAAACGGTCGCGCTCGCCTTCGCTGCCGGTGCGCGCGTCGTAACTCGTGACGCCTTCGTAGAACAGATAAACTCTGCCGTCTAAAATTAAAGGCGCGCGGTAATTGTCGAGCGTGTAGGGAACTTCCGCGTCCGTATCAAAGCGCGAAGGCATCATCTGGACGTCGGAATCGAGTTCTTTTTTCCAAAGTTCATCGCCCGTCGAAAGCTCGAAAACGTGCAGAACGGGCGAGCGTTTGAATTCTTCGCCGATCTTGCCTTTCGCCTTTTTGACGAGCACGACCGCCAACAAATCCTGCGACGGCTCGACCGCGAGCTGCATCACGTCGCCTTTAACTTTGTCCGATCGCCAGAGCGTCGCGCCGCTCAACAGATCAACCGCTTCGACGCGCGACCGATCGCCTTCGTCGGTCGAAACCAGAATCAAATCCGTCGAAGGAATCGGCGTGATCGAAGTTTCGTCCAAACCTTTTGTTTGTTTGCGCCAGAGCCGTTCGCCCGTCTGTCCGTCGAGCGCGTAGAGCGAGCGTTCGCTGCCCGCGAGGACGATGCCGAAATCGGTCGTTTGATAAAACTGAACCTTACCGTCGAGATTCGCCTGCCACGCGGGCTGGGCTTGAGAAACTGCGGAGAGGAAACACAAAACACACAAAAGTACTGCTAAAACTTTCATAGAATCATTTTAGCTTTTATCGTTGTGGTTTGAAAGGAATTATTGAATCCGGTAGGCTTTGCCGCCCCAGAGAATGACCACCGTGCCGCCGAGCGAATCGGCGATCGAGCGCAAGCCCGCATCTAGTTTCTGATATTCGCTCGTGCCGCGCCGGACGGTTTTCTGCTTTTGTTTGCCGACCGCCGAATCGAACCAGATGCCGCCGACGTTGTTAAAGGTTTTGCCGCCGACGCTCCGCTGCTCGCCTGCGCCTGAATCCCTTTTCTTTTTCTGCGTCGGCACCGCGCGGGCGGTTTTAGCTTTCTCGTCGGACGTTTTGCTGTCGGAAGAACCATCTACCGAATATGATTCTTCTTTATCGCGCTCGTTTCTCTGCCGGGTCGCGCCCGCCGCGTTCGGATTATCTTTTGACAAAGGCGTCGCCGGTGCGACTTTCGCCATGTTTTTGTCGGCATCGTCCAAGACCTGCGGCTTCGGAGCGGGCGTCGCCATCGGCTGAACTTCGGCAACCGGAGCATTGCTTTCCGCCTGCGAGAGCGTATCCGCCGACGGCGTTGCGGCGGTCGCCGTGTTTGAAGTAGAAAGCCGTGCGGAATTGGTCGCGGGATTTGCCGCAGAATTCGTGCTTCCGCCCTGAAACGTCGTGTTTGCCGGAGTGTTTGTCGTAGTCGTATTGGCGCTCGTAGAAGCGTTTGAATTAGACATTGCGGCAGGAGGTCGCTCCGGCGCAGGCGCGGCGGTATTAGTCGCGCTATTCGCCGAGTAAGAAACTTCATTACTCGCGCCGGACAGATTTTGCAGAATCAAGTAGCCGAAAAAGCCGCTGAATAAAAGCACCATCGCGCCCATCGCGTAAGCCGCCTGCGGAAAGGCGAAAAGCCTTCGATACCACGGCACGCCCGCTTCGGTTGTCGGCGCGGAAACGGCAGAAGAAGCGGTTTCCGCGTCCGCTTCCGCATTAAATACAAATGCGTTCGAAAGGATTTTGCGGCACCGCGCGCAGTCTGCGAAATGCGCCGTATAACGCCCTCGCGCCGCCGCCGGCAGAGCGTTTTCGGCAAACGCGGCAATGTCGTCCGCGTCTAAATGCGCGCTCGACAAAGCCGCGGCGTCATCGCCCCGCGCTTTTCGCAGAATCGCATCTATTTCCTTGTCGAATTCAAAATCCACTTAATTAATGATTAATTGCTAATTATTAATGGTTAATTGTTTCGTTAATAATTGATAATTAACAACTAACAATTAACCATTAACTACTCCCGCTTTAAAGAACGTTTCCGTGCAAAACTTCTTGCACGAGCGCGAAAATTATCAGAACCGCGACCAATTTTTCGAGACTGATTCCGAGCTTTGATGCCGTTTCCGATAGATAACGTTTGACCTCTTCTTCGCTCCAATGATGCTGATTCTGCAATATCTTTTCGACCGATTTGCGAATTTCCGTTTGAATCCGCACGACTTTGCGGCTCGCCGTCGCTTCGTGAAAACCCAACATCTGCCCGATTTCTTTGAGCTTCAGATCGTCGAAATAATACAGCTTCAAGAGCAGACGGTCTTCGTCGCCGAGTTCCTGAATCGCCGCGCCGAGCGCTTTTGAAACGTCGCGCGCCATCTGTTTTTCGCCGAAAATGTCTTCCGGATTGTCCGTGTGCGCGACGACCGCCAGATTTTCCGTCTTTTCCGAAGATTCGTTCGCCAGATTCTCGAATTCGCGCGCTTCTTCGACCTGCACGAACTTTGAAGTTTTACGAAACTGGTCAATCGCCAATTGCGCGACGATCGCCCGCAGCCAGCCGCCGAGGCTTCCGCGTCCCGAATAATACGACAGTTTCGATTTCAAATTGCCGTCTTTATCGTGCTTCAAACCGTAAAGCTCAGCCCAGATCGAGCTTGCCAGATCGTCGGCGTCTTCGGCTTTCGGCGAAATCTTCCACGCCGCCGCTTTGACGGTTTTGTCCTGCGTCGCGACCAAATCGTTCCACGCCGTTTCGTCGCCGCGCTCGCAAGCCAAAACGAGACACAGATCGTCGGCGCGAAGTTCGTCAATAAAAGCGCGAATTTCCGCCGCGTTCGCATTTTCGTTATCCTTAAAAAGATATTTGCCCAATGCCTTTTCGACGCGCGGACGAATCTCGCCCGCCCCAAGCGCGCGCGCGTTTTCGGCACGCGACAGCAATCGCCCGATTGATTCTTCGATAATTATTTTGTGTTTTTCGAATCCTGCGGTCACAATTTATCAGACGAAAGATTTTAACACTAATTTGCGGAATTCACGGAACACACGCGCAAAATCGGTGTCTAACAAATTGTAGGTGCGAAAATAAAACACGAGGTTGCTTTGAAGAACGTCTATAAAAATGACGGGTTAAAAGAAATGGGACGCGGAGAAACGCGGATTGGGCGGATTTTTACGGATTTAATAAAAAGTCTTTTAGATTTTTGTGTTTATTCGCAAATACTTTCCGGCGATATTCAGCAGTTGCGCCAAAGTTCAGCAATAACCCGACTTCGATTTCGATTGCTTTGAGATAAATCAAAAGCTGCGCCTCATGCGTTTTAAGTAGATTCTCGACAGCCTTTAATTCAACGATTACGCAATTTTCGACAATCAGATCGGCAAAATATTCGCCGACTTCCTGATCCTTATAGAAAACTTTTATCGGTGCTTGGCGGGCGACATTCAGATTCATAGCTTGAAGCTCGAAAAACAAGGCATTTTCATAAACCCTTTCTAAAAATCCATAGCCAAGAGTATTGTAGACTTTATAAAAAGCCTTAATTATTTGCCCCGTAATTTCTGAATGTTTAAGATTTTCCATATTTTTAAGGTGATGAAAAATTTAAAGTATCCGTAAGATCCGCCAAATCCGTTTAATCCGCGTCCCATTTCTTCACCGCAAATGTTTCCGCAAAAAGCTGACGATCTTGTAGCCGTCAATGTAAACCCACGGCTTTTCGCCGAGAGTGTAATGACCGCACGGGATTTTCGTTTTGTCGTGGCGGATGCCGTTGTCGCGCAGGGCGCGCATCATGTCGCGCGATAAATCTATCGGAAATGTCAGGTCGTAAAGCGTGTAGATATAACTCTGCGGGCGCGGCGGTAATTTCGAGAGCTTGTCCATGTAAGCCATCGGCGAAATCGGCAGCCAGTATTCGCGAAGGTCTTCGAGCGAAACGTTATTCTGCAAGCCTTCCTTGACGTGGTAAGTCGAAAGCCCGTTCCAGACGACGTCGGCAACGTAGCCCGAAACGTGATTAAAAACTCCGGCGTCGATCTGCAAATCATGAACGAACGCGAAAAATCCGACGCAGCTGCCGATGCTCGTGCCGACCAGCCCGATCTTTTCGTAGCCTTGCTGTTTGAGCCATCTGACGGCAGAGCGCGTGTCAACGACCGATTGTCGCAAAGATTGCAAGGTTTGCCCGACATTCGGCGCGACGAGATAATCGGCGCGGTCTAGTTCGGGCGGCATCCGGCGCTCGTGATACGGCAAAGTCAGGCGCAGCGCCGACATTCCGAAACGGTTGAACATCTTGCACAGATCGAAATACGTTCCCGCTTTCGCGTTCCAGTGCGGCAGAACGAGCACGGCGGATTTTCTATTCTCGGCGTGCGGAAAATAATGCGCGTAAACCGTATTGTTTGCGGGCGAAAAAGTTTCGATGCCGCTCGTCCAGGTTAAAGTTTTGAGTCCCGTCTTTAGACGGCTTTCATCCTCGGCGATTGCCGCCTGAAGGCGGGACTCAGAACTTAATTCGTAGTCGGAAATTTTGGGCGAGCAGAAAAACTCGTCGCTTTTGGCAATCGTTTTACGGGAATATTCGCGGAAAAATTCTTGCGGGTTCGCGCCTTGCGCGGTTTCGTCAATAAACTCGATTCCCCAGCCGAATTCGCGCACGATGCGATTGTTGTCGCGCATCGCGTGTTCGCGTTCCCGGCGGTGCATATAGCGTTTGAGCATAAGGATTTATGTTAGGAAAACCGCATGACTTTAGCAAACTGAGGGAAATTAGCTGCGGATAAACGCGGATTTCGCGGATAAAACTTAAAATTTTCTTATCTTAAGCGACTTTGCGCCTTTGCGGGAGAAAATCGTTTCCCGCAAAGGCG
>JANODL010000161.1:0-10928 GCA_031412675.1 Acidobacteriota bacterium
GCGCGCCGCGACGATAAATATGACGATTCCTAATTCGACAAAAATGATTATCGAAGAAATCGCCGCGCTTCTGCCGCCGCAAAAGGAAATTCCGCAACCGCAAGCCGCCGCCTAAACTTTTTTAACCTCAGTTCGGGATAAGGAATTTACCAAACGGAGCGCAGGCTGCCAGCCTGCAAGCGTTTGAAAAACGCAGACAACCTCCGAATTTATTCAAGATTACTGAAAAGCAAAGTTCGTGACACCGCTTTGCAAGCGGCGTTGCAGGCTGGCAGCCTGCGCTCCGGTCTGATCCCGAACTGAGGTTAAAATAATTCAAACGCTTTAATGTTTATCATAAACCGCCCGCTACCGCAGACGGTTCCGAACTTTGATCGAATAAACAGAAAAACTCCCTTCTTCGTCATATTCAAAATTTAAAAAACTCATTCCGGCTTTCTCCAAAACCCGGATCGAAGCCGAATGATCATTATCAACCGTTGCAAAGACTTCGGGCAAATTTAATTCATTAAAGCCATATTCGATTATTTTTCGCGCAATCTCCGTCGCATAGCCTTTTCCCCAGGCATCGCGGCAGAGAAAATAGACGAATTCCCAATCTTCCTTTTTAGTCGGACGCGGATAAATTCCGGCGTGTCCCAAATAATCCGAATTCTCTTTTGAAAAAACTGCCCAGATTTTAACGCCTTGCGGATAAAATTTATTAAATAATTTTTCCCACCACAATTCGGCTTGTTCCGCAGTCATTACGCCGTCGCCGACGTGTTTCATCACTTCGGGATTAGTGAATAAAGCGATCAAATCGGCTTTGTCTTTTTCAGTATAAAGTTTGAGAATGAGTCTTTCCGTTTCCAATTGTTTCATAAAGTAAATAAAAAAGCCGACGCTTTCTCAAAAGCGTCGGCGCAAAGTTCAAATTTTGCAACGATTATTGAGTAATCGTAAATTTACTTGATTTTTCAAGAAGCTGTCCGCTCACGCGGTCTTTGATTTTGACTTTCAGTTCATAATCGCCCAAAGGCATTCCGCTCGTCGGAAGCAATCTGGCTAAAGTCAGGCGTTGTCCTGAATCGCTCAAACCTTCCCAATTTTCCGGCTGATTCAAAACTTCTTTGCCGTCTTTCATCAAGACATATTGAACATCAACCGCCGGACGCAGCGTCGTTTGGTCAATTCCGGCATTATAAACCTGCATATAAATCCCGACTTCCTGACCTTTTTTGTAAATGCCCGTCAGATTCGGAATTACTTTTGCGCTGCCGATAACAAACATCGCGCCGATGTCGCGCTCGCTCGTCGTGCGGAGTTTTGAAGCGATAATCAGCGTTGATGTATCGAGTTTCTTTTCATCATATTTCGGAACGGTAAATCCGAGACTGCGAATTCCCTTGTTTCCCGAACGAACGTCGCGGACAACTACGTCAACTTTGTAAGTTCCCGGAGCCAAAGCGACCGCTTTTTGATAAATTGATTTCTTTTCTTTCGTATCGGCAAGCTCTTCGCTCGTGGCATTGGCGGCAACCGAATCTTCAAAAATGCCCGAACGCTTGCCCGAAACCGCCATAATGCGTCCGAAGATGTTCATATTCGCCGTTTCGAGACCGCCGACATTCTCAAACACGAGTTCTTTATTATCGGCTTGAATCGTGAACGCCGTAATTACACGGTCATCGGATTGACGGAAAAACGCCACGTCTAATTGAAAAGCCAGTGGATTATTGTCAATAACACCCGAGTCACCGCCCGCGAGTTGTTGTAAGTCGCTGTATTTAACTTGCGGCGGACGCTGCAAACTCGTGATGAGTTCGAGCCGGCGGAACGGCGTGTCCTGTTCACGCTGAAAATTTGCATTACCCTGTCCTGAAATGCGGTCGCCTTTGTTGCCCATGCCAAGCTGTTCAGCCGTTGTCAAACCTGCGCCCGGAACCATCAGCAGCGCATCTTTTTCATTGGCGTTACGGGCTATTCGATATTCGCCTGTGCCGGTCGGGTCAACGAACTCGATTTCAATTCCGTCGCCGACATTATCCAAATGCCGATAAAACCAAATTTCAAAAGGATACGTCGTTGTCGAACCGCCGCCCTCATAACTCGGTCGGTCATATGAACCGCCCGAAGGATGTGATTCGACCGAATCGGGTTTTCCCCAAGTTATGTAAATTTTTCCGCGGTCAGTCATCCAGCCCGGAATTCCTGAAGCAAAATGCTCGTTCGCATAAGCAATTCGTTCATAATATTCTTCACGATATTCATTTTCTTCCGTATCGGGATTCGGATCGCGTCTGCGCCAGAAGTTTTCGATAAAGTTTTCGCGCTCTTCATCGGTTTTCAATTGGTTAAAGGCTTTTTTCTCTTCCGACGTGATGATATAAGCCACGTCCTTTTTCATCCAATTTTTATAAACTTCCTTAATTTCCTTTTTAACAGTCCTCGATTTCTCATCCGGCGAGATGTTCGGCGGTGTGCTTTCGGTTTTTTGGGCGAAAACCGATGACACGCCAAACACCAAAACCGATGACGTTAGAACCCAATTGCGAATAAATTTTTTCTTAGACATAACGGTAAAACTCCTCTTGTTTGTCGCAATAAAATTGCTTTTCCGCTCTTAATTTTTTTTAGTAAATTTCAGCTGTTAAGATTTTAGACAGTATTTATCAATTATTCAAGATGCGGTTAAATACGTAAATGGTTGCTTTCACCTAAATTTCGGGTTCTTTTTGTCTTTTTTTCCCGAAAAACCAGGCGATAAAAATCGAAACTAAATATAGAATCATCATCGGCGTGGCAAAAAGCAACATATTCGGCACATCGCCGGTCGGTGAAACGACCGCCGCGATAATTAAAATGATAACCATTGCAAATTTCCATGACTTCAACAAAAATCCGGCGGAAACAATCCCGATTCGCGACAAAACATATGTTATCGCCGGCATCTGAAAAATCAAGCCCATTGCCAACATTATCAAAGTTATAAAATCAAAATAATCGGTGGCGCGGAGCATCAGGTTGAAATCTTGTCCTAATGCTAACAAATAACTCATCGCCGGCGGAAACAAAATATAATAAGCAAATGCCGCTCCGATGATAAACGAAATCGTCGAAAGACCGATAAATGGAGTTACGTAGCGGCGTTCGTGTTTATACAATGCCGGAGAGATAAACCCCCAAATCTGCCAAAGCAGAAATGGAACCGATAAAGCAATGGCGGCATAAAGCGAAACCGTCACGTAAAGCGTAAAAGATTCGACCGCTGTTGTTACGATTAATTGCTCGTCTTTTCCGGCAGTATTCGACCCGCCGCTAATTATTTCCGCAACTTTTGCTCCTTTCGGCACAACCAATTCGCCGATAAAAATATCCTCTTCGGTCAAAACGCAAAGCTTTGTTTCTTCACATTTTGCAATTTTGGCTTCGACCGAAGCACCAATCGGAATTACGACTGAACCCAAATTGGTCTTTTCATTGAAAATAAATCGTGCGGTGTCGCCTTCTTTGAGAGCCGTAAAATTCTCGCCGTTGCTGATCTTTTTTTGTTTGGCTTCCGCCAAAGCCCTTTGCACCGGAATTGCCAGAAAATTAAAAATTTTAGCCGAAAAATAAAAACAAACCATGAAAGCCAAAAAAATAAACAAAATAGACCACATCAAACGCTTTCGCAACTCGTCTAAATGTTCCAGAAAGGACATTTGCCCTTCCAAATCTTCTTCCTGTCGTGATCTGTTAAAATTCATTTTTTGAAGATGAGTGGGTAAATTTTATAACCAATCCTGCTTTCCTGTCGAAACTTTTGCCGTTGACTCGATTTGTTTTTTCTCCGGTTCTTTCGTTTGAAAATTATTTTCAAAATCTTCCTGTCTGATTTCCTTTATTTCAGGCGCGGCAATTTGATTTGTTTTTGTTTCCCCGCTTTTCGCTATCGTATTTTCTATCTGCGAAACAGGTTTTAATTGGCTGTCCTCTTTAAATTCTTCAAAATCAACTTCTCTTTCCCAAGTTTCCTTAAAATCACTTGTTGCTTTCCGAAATTCAGCCATCATTTTACCGGCGGTTCGTGCCATTTGCGGTAATTTTCGCGGACCGAAAACAATCAGTGCAATTGCTCCGATTAAAATCAGTTCCTGCATTCCGATAGATTCAAAAATAAATAAAAACAACTTTTCTACCTCTCAAATTAAGCGCGAAATTAAGCAATCTCAATTTTTTGTTTAATCTGATTATTCTTATCCTTAAACTCTAACTTGTTGAATATGCTCAACTTACTTCAATCAACTTACCCCTGAACTCTTCTACTCTTCCGATTATCACGGCTGTTCCCAAATTTTTGATTAAGATTTCCGCTTTCGATTTTTCTAAACTAATTAACAATCCGCCGGCTGTCTGCGGATCATACAGCGCACCCTGCAATTCGCTTGAAACTCTTTCATCAAACTTAATTGTTTCGCCGACATAAATTCGATTATTTCGGTCGCCTCGTGTGAGCATTTTTTGCTCGATTAAATCCAAAACGTCAGGCAAAAGCGGAACTTTTTCCGATTCGATTTTGAAAGTTACGCGGCTTGCCTTTGCCATTTCAAAAGCGTGTCCTAAAAGACCGAAACCCGTTATATCCGTGCAACCGTTCACCCCGATTTTCTGCATTTCTTTAGATGCTTCCCGCGCCGAAGTGGTCATTGTTTTTAAAGCCGCTTCTATTGCTTTTTCACTCGCTTTTTCAAACTTGATTGCTGTGTTAATTACACCCGTTCCAATTGGCTTAGTTAGAACTAAAACATCCCCGGCTTTTGCCCCTGAATTCTTGATAACCCTTGTCGGCTCAATAATTCCCGTCACCGCATAGCCGAATTTCATTTCTTGGTCGTCAACCGAATGCCCACCCAAAACAACCACATTTTCAGCGTTCAACGCTTTTTGTCCACCCAGTAATATTTGTCCCAAAACTTCCCAATCACCTTTTTGCGGATAACAAACCATTGATAATGCGGTTAGTGGCATTCCGCCCATCGCATAAATATCGTTTAAAGAATTTATCGCCGCGATTTGCCCGTAAATTTCAGGCTCATCTGCAACCGGTGTAAAGAAATCAACTGTTTGCACCAGAGCAACATCATCACTAAGACGAAAAACTCCCGCATCGTCAGATGTTTCAAATCCGACAATTACATTTTCATTATTTTGTTTCGGAAGTTTGCTCAAAACTTGAGCAAGGTCACTTGGCGCAAGTTTCGCCACTCAACCGGCACAAGAAACCATTTCCGTTAAACGTTTTTTTTCCATAAAAATAAGTCCAAAGCATATTGTCGTAAGTCCAAAGTCAGTTTGCAACTTTGGACTTCTAATTTAAACTTTGGACTAAACTACGCCTTTAAAATTGAACTAAAAATTCTATCTAAATCTATTTCTCCGTAATATTCTATCTCAATCTTTCCGCCAGTTCCTTTACCGTCGGGAATAATTTGAACATTTGTTCCTAAATATCTTCTTAATTTTGTTTCTGCCGCTTTGACATTTGCGTCAATTTTGGGCTTAACAGCTTTATTTTCAGTAATTTGTGTTTCTCCACGACTTAATCTTTTGACGGATTTTTCTGTTTCCCGCACAGAGAGCGACATTTCCATCACCGTTCTGGCAATTCGCTTTTGCACTTCCGAATCATCAATCATTAATAAAGCTCTTCCGTGTCCGGCGGAAATTTTTTCTTCCTCGATCAGTTTTTGAATTTCATCGGGTAATTTTAATAATCTTAGTGAAGTAGTTATAACCGTCCGGTTTTTGCCAACTCTTTCGGCAACCATTTCCTGAGTTAAACCAACTGTATTTATCAGATTCTTATATGCTTTAGCTTCCTCAATGGAATTAAGCTCTTGTCTTTGAATATTTTCGACAAGTGCCAGTTCGAGGAGCTTTTCATCTGATACATCTTTAACAACTGCCGCAATTTTTTGTAATCCGGCACGTTGAGCGGCTCGCCAACGTCTTTCACCGGCTACTATTTGATAGCGCGAACCTTTTCGTCTGACAATTATCGGTTGAACAATCCCGTTCGTCCGAATAGATTGTGTTAGTTCTTCGAGATTTTCCTCAGTAAATCTTGTTCGAGGCTGCTCTGAATTCGGTTCAATCAAGTCCAAATCCAACTCCAACAATTCCTCGCCCGAAGTTTTTATAGTTTCTTCGCCTAATAATGCGCTTAGACCTCTTCCCAAAACCTGTCTAGCCATGACTTAATATCTCCTTTGCTAACTGAATGTAACTTTCCGCACCCCGTGATCTTATGTCATAAAGAATTATAGGTTTTCCATAACTCGGAGCTTCCGCCAATCGAACATTTCGCGGAATAACTGTTTTTAAAACCTGTGAGCCGTAAAAATCCCTCAAATCTTTTGCTACTGCGGCAGAAAGGTTGGTTCTTTCGTCATACATTGTTAATAGTAAACCTTCAATAGTTAATTGCGGATTTAAACCTCGTCTTAAACGCGCTAAAGTATCAAATAATTCGGTTACGCCCTCTAAGGCAAAATACTCGCATTGAATCGGCACAAGCAATGAATCTGCCGCAGTCAAACCATTTAATGTCAAAAGTCCTAAAGATGGCGGACAATCAACAATTATATAATCGTAATTATCTTTAACTCTTGATAATACTGTTTTTAATCTATATTCTCGGCTCTCCGCATCAACTAATTCAACTTCTGCGCCTGCTAAATTTTTGTCTGCGGGTAAAACACTCAACAAAGGCAGTTCCGTCGGCATAACGACATTTTCAATCGGTTCATTTAACAGAAGAATGTTATAAAGCGTTTTTCTTGATAACAATCGCGGGATTCCCGACCCTGAAGTGGCATTCCCCTGGGGATCGGCATCCACCAGCAAAACTTTTTTTTCTTCAACAGCTAATCCTGCCGCGAGATTTACAGCCGTTGTTGTTTTTCCGACTCCGCCTTTTTGGTTAGCTACCGCTATTATTTTTCCCATTTTAAATCTTCGATGAAGTATTTAATATAAAAAGTATCATATATGATAGTTATTTACTAATGTAATCAAAATGTAGCACGTTTTACATTCCTTTTATTGTGGAATGTAAAACGTGCTACATTTTGCTAAAAGATATGCTTTTATACGGGTTGTTGTAACTTTTTCGAAGTTAAATATATCAAAACTGTTGAAATCGCGGTTGGGGAAAGACCATTTACCCTCCGAATCTGACTAAAAGTTTGGGGCTTTGCTTTTTCGAGCCGTTCAACCATTTCATGGGACAGCCCACTAATTACATTGAAATGAAAATTCTGCGGAACTTTTAGGTTATCATAATGATTAACTCGTTCAGAAGCATTATGCTGCGCTTTAATATAACCACTATATAAAGAATCCGCCAAGGCAGCTACTAGATCAACAATTTTAATTTGTGAACTTATTTCATCAGGCAAAAGACTGTAAATAAATTCTGAAGTAATCCCTTGTCGCATAGAAAGCTGTGAAAGAGTAATCGAATCTCCCATATCAACCCCCAAAACTTGTGAAATACCTGCATATTCTTTAGACGACCGTTTAAATCGTGTATTATCCAAAGTATTTCTAAGTTTAGCAAGCCGATCTCGCTTTTGGCTGAATCTTTCCCAATCAGAATTCCCTAAAAGACCAATTTCATAACCTTTTGGAGATAATCTTTGGTCGGCATTATCATGTCGAAGAGTAAGTCGTGCCTCGGCACGCGAAGTAAAAAGCCGATAAGGTTCGTCAACCCCATGCTGTATCAAATCGTCAATTAAAACGCCGATATAGCCTTCATCCCGACGTAAAACAAGAGAGTCCCGGTTTTGAATCTGCAACGCGGAATTAATTCCAGCCATTAAGCCCTGACAAGCGGCTTCTTCGTATCCGGTGGTTCCATTTATTTGTCCTGCAAAAAAGAGACCTTTAATTCTTGTTGTTTCCATAGTGGGAAAAAGTTCACGCGGATCAACAAAATCATATTCAATGGCATACCCGGGACGAATTATCTTTACATTTTCAAAGCCCGGAACCATTTTTAGCAAATTCTGCTGTAATTCTGCGGGCAATGATGTTGAAAAACCATTTAAATAGACTTCATTTGTATTGTGTCCTTCCGGCTCAAGAAAAAGCTGATGCCGATTTTTGTCGGCAAACTTTACAACTTTATCTTCGATGGATGGACAATAGCGAGGTCCGATTCCTTTTATTTTGCCCGAGTAAAGCGGTGATTGATGAAGATTATCACGAATTTTTTGATGTAATTTCTCGTCGGTATAGCCGATATAACACTTGATTTGGGGTTGTTCTACCTTTTCGGTGGCAAATGAAAAAGCTACCGGTTTTTCATCCGCCGATTGAGATTCAAAAGCATCCCAATCAATAGTTCGACCATCAATGCGCGGCGGAGTGCCGGTTTTCAAACGTCCGACGGGAAAACCAAGTTTTTTCAGACTTTCGGCTAATTCAATGGAAGCCGGTTCGCCCGCACGTCCTGCAGAAAAAGTTCGACGACCCGTATGAATTGTTCCATTCAAGAAAGTTCCGGTGGCAATGATAACGGCTTTTGCTCCCAAACGTCGGGTGTCTTGCATCTCTACCCCGATAACCTTATTGTTTTTAACAATTAAGTCAATTACTAAACCTTGGCGAAGATGTAAATTTGTGGTTGCTTCAAGAACCTGCCGCATTTCGACACGATAAAGCGAACGATCGGCTTGGGCGCGAGGAGATTGAACAGCGGGACCGCGCGAGCGATTCAAAAGACGAAATTGTATTCCGGTGCGATCAATCACACGCCCCATAATGCCGCCAAGAGCATCTATTTCACGGACAACATGACCTTTAGCGATTCCGCCTACTGCCGGATTACACGACATTTGTCCTATCAGATCGAGATTTATAGTGACGAGGGCGGTTTCTACACCAAGCCGCGCCGAAGCGGATGCAGCTTCGCATCCGGCATGACCTGCACCAACCACAATTACATCAAAAATTTCATCAAAAACCATACTATTTAATTAGATGCTAAAGATAAATTAGCGGGTAATCCCGCTTCAAAAGCAACTAAATAGTTTAATGGAACATAAGCAATTTGCCAACAATAAAATTGTAAACAACCAATAAACCTTTATTATTTCAAAACTTACGCAGTTTTTAGAGATTCCATTTGCCGCTTAAATTTGTTGAAAGTGAAGAAACAGGTTGAAAGCGCGCCAATCTGACTTTTTCGCTGTCTCGAAATGAAATTAGAGGCATTAATCCTGAGTCCAGGAGATTTTCTAACATACCTTCCGTTAAAACGATTTCCGCACAAGGTTTAGTTTTCGTTTCACTGTCTTCCTGATAAATATGCATTGGCAAATTCTCAATTTCGCGCCGTAAGGCTTGCTCCATCTCCCAACCAAATAGACGATAGCTTTGGGCTAAGAGCAAAACGCTTGCAAAGCAAGGATTCATCCAAAGATAATTCAGATGATTACTATTTCCCGTAAACTCTTCAAAAGAAAATGTTTCTATCGAATCACTATTCTCCCCGTAAGGCATCCGCGTAAGAATCTTCATTGGCGATAAAGCGAGATAATTCGTTTCAGGCGAGGAGCGCAAAGCCGACCAAAGTTTCGATTCCGTTGAATCTTCCAAAATCTTAAACTTCGATGCCTCGATTGTCTCCGAAAAGTCTTTGATACCAAATATTTCAGGTTTGATATATGAAACAAATGGAGCATTCGCAACATTAGCGAGTTTGGCAATTCGCAATAATGAAGCAATATCATCAACATTTATGCCAAATGAATAATTTCCTCCAATAACCGAAAAAGGTTCGCTTCCCAGTGTTTCAATAGACTCCGTAATTAACCGACGATAAAGAAAAGAGTCATTTAAACTGTTGAAGGATTTGAGGTTATGCAATAATTCATCTTTGGAAATATCCAAAATAAAAACCTTTAAATCAATATCAGTTTCAAGCCGTCGAACGAGAAAATAAAGTCCGCGCCAGGCTGATTCCACAGCCTGAAATTTCGGATGATGCAGAATCGTCCGCATTAATTCCGAGATTGTTTCATCAACTGCCGCAATCAACTTTGACTGCTCATTTTCATCAATTTTAATTAAATATGGCGAAACTATTTTAGAAACAAATCTGCCAAGCTCTGAATTATCAATCTTTTGCGATTTTGTCGAAGCTGCTGATTCGTTAGGCTGGGATAAAATCATATCAAGCAAATTGTCTGAATCAGTTGGCGGCGCGTCATTTATTGGAGATTCAATTTCAGCATCGTTTCTTAAAGTTTCATCAGCGGTTTCAAACCATGACCGAACTTCATTTGCCGCGCTGTTGAAAGTTTCAGGATTTGACAAACGACGGCGGACATCACGCAAATCAGAAAACAGGGAGACCTGTCGGAAAAGATTATCGGGATGAAAATCGTCAATTTCCGTGAACTGAAGCTGCAAAACATCTTTTCCGTCGCCTTGTAAATCCAAATCAAGACCGACATTCAATTTTTTAAGAATCGCATCTAAATTATCGCGGTCAACAGCAATGGGTCGCCGTTCATCTAAACTCTTTCGATTTAGATTCCCGCTCCAATCGCCGAGCAAAAGAACATGAAAAGGCGGTTCTTCGGGCAACGGAACGGCAGCATTTTCAAGTGTAAATTCGGATTCAAATTCATTACCTGTCGGAAACATCTGCAAAAAACCTCACTAAATTTATCAAATGCTGTAACTATTATCTTTCTGAAAAAAAAAGTCAATAGTCAAAGAAAATATCTGGGAGAAAATTATATTTTATTTCAGGGCTTTCCTATAAAACTTGAGAACAAGGGGGCAAACAGTTACTTTTTAGAGTGACGAAACTTAAAAAAGTAACAAATATGCCACCTTGTCAAGAAAATAGTAGAAGTTTTTTCGAGAAACTGCAAAACGCCGATGGT
>JANODL010000162.1:0-5912 GCA_031412675.1 Acidobacteriota bacterium
AAGCGGCACGCCCCATTCTGCGTCGTGATACGCAATCGCCAAATCATTTTTCGCCCAATCGCATCTCATAATTTGATTTAATTTGCTTTCGCTTCAAAAGGAAAATATTTTTCAATCAAATCTTGCGGTTTCAAATTACCAAAATCCGCATGTGCCTCGACCACCGAAACAATCTGCAAAATATCTTCAATCGAATTAACGGTCGCAATCCCGATTGACTGCATTCCCGCTGCGTGCGCCGCTTCAAATCCACCGACGGCATCTTCAAAAACCAGACAATTCTGCGGTTCAACGCCGAGTTTTTCCGCCGATTTCAGAAAAATTTCGGGATCGGGCTTGCCGTTCGTAATATCGGCGGCGGTTGTTATCGCCTCAAAAAATTTCCGCAAATTTAACCCGTCCAAAATAAATTCGACATTAACAATCGGCGCGGCAGTTGCGACCGCCATTTTCACGCCCAAACTTTGCGCTTCTTCGAGAAATTCAATCGCGCCTTTCAACGCTGTTCGGTGCGGTAAAAATAATTCCCGGTAAAGCGTCTCTTTGCGGTCGCCGAGTTCGGCAATTCGTTCGTCCAAGATTTCGCCGAAAACCGTCGGCAGAATCTCGCGATTCGTTTTTCCGGCGGTTTTCACCAGAAAATCGTGCGCGTTCATCTCAACGCCGTTTTCCGCCAGCATCTTTCCCCACGCTTCGGTGTGAAAGCGCATATTGTCAACGAGTGTGCCGTCCATATCGAAAATGAACGCACGTTTTTCAAAATGATTCATTTAATACTTCCCTTTTTCGCAATATACAAAGTCTTTTCAATCAGGCAATGAACTTTGCCGTTTTTGTCTTTTAGCTCAACCTTATAAATTCTATCAATTGATTTTTTTGTTTCAAGAAGCGTTTTGATTTCGCTTAATTCTTCTTCGGTCAAAAGAAAATCGGCGAACAAAGTTTCTTTGCCCGGACGTTTAAAACGAATCGTCGCCGCTTTGTCCCAAACAATACAACCCGCGCCCAAAGTTTTTATCAGCATCAGCATATAGATCGGGTCAATTCCCGCATACATACTGCCGCCGTAAATCGTCCCGACATAATTTCGCGTCCGCCACGAGAGCGGAATTTTGACGCGCATTTCGCGGTAATCGTCCGCAATATACGAAACCCGCGCACCACTTCCGCGATAGGCGGGAAAGATGTTGAATTTCAGACGGTCAAGTTTTGTCGCAAAACTTTCGGGCATAAAAAAAGTGTAAAAGGGAAAAAGTGTAAAAGGGAAAAAGTAAAATTGCGTTCTCAAACGAAAACTTTTTCACCTTTAGTCTTTTTCACTTTTTCCCTTGTTTCATTTACCGCTAAAATTTCCTTCGCGGCGTTCTAAAAACGACTGCACACCTTCTTTGGCATCTTCCGAGGCAAATAATCCTAAAATCTGCGGCGTTAAATGTTCTTTGGCTTTTGTAAAACCTTCGGTCTGGACTTTTCGCGCCGATTCAATCGTCGCACGAACGCCGAGCGGTGCTTGTTTGGCGATGCGTTCGGCGATTTCGATGGCTTTTTCGAGCTGTTTGCCGTTTTCGGTAACTTCCTGAATCAAGCCGATTCGCAAGGCTTCCTGCGCGTCGAATTCGTCGCCCGTCAAAAGCCAGCGCATCGCGTTTCCCCAACCGCTTCGTTCCGGAAAACGCAAAGTTGCACCGCCGAACGGGAAAATTCCGCGCTTAATCTCGATCTGCGCGAAAGTCGCGTTTTCCGACGCAATGCCGATGTCGGAAGCAAGAAGCAGTTCGATTCCGACGGTCAGACATTTTCCTTGAACCACCGTTATCAAAGGCTTTGTCCGCATTCGCTCGGTGTATAAATTGAGCGGGTCAATCGCGCCTTCGGGATATGTTAGAACGCCGTTTTCGACGACTTTCGGCGCAACATTCGCCAAATCCAAACCCGCCGTGAACATTTCGCCCTCGGCAAACAAAACGCCGCAGCGAATTTCGTCGTTGTCTTCGAGTTCGGCATAAGCCACCGCAAGTTGGTCGAGCATTTCGAGGTCGAAGGCGTTGCGTTTCGCGGGACGATTCAGCCCGATTAAAAGAATGTGTCCGCGTTGTTCGACCGTAATTTTTTGTTCTTGTGTTTCCATAATTTTTTAGACCGGAGCGCAAGCGGCTCGCTTGCACGGACGCGAAGCGTTCGCAAAAACACTTCGATTTTCTTAAAAGTCGAAAGCAAACGGACGTTTGTTAGCGTCATTCGACGCTTGCAAGCGAGCCGCTTGCGCTCCAGTCAGTTTACTTCGGGAAATTCGCTTCCTTTAAAACTCTTTCGGCTTGCAAAAAATGCCGCTTTTCGTGCATCAACAAAATCTCGAAAGCATCATCGAGACGAAGATTGAGCGCAACGCTCAAAGGTTCGGCAATCTTGATTTTGTGAACGTCAAAATCTTTGCAAATCTTAATCATTTCAATAAGTTTCGACTGATTTTCGGCAAAATCTTCAATTATCGTTTCCGAAACATTGCTGACCGCCGGCTCAAAAATCTTGAAAGTTTTCATCTTCCGCTTTTGTTCGGGATTCAAACTGTTTTTCATTAAAACCGCAATCAAATCAACCGCCAGAGGAACCTTGCTGAAAAAGTTGTTGCGATGTTTGCCGTCAATAACTTTTTGAATCGCGGGAAAATAAAGACTGTTGGTAACGATCAAATGCTCGAAACATTGCCCGATTCTCCAATTTTTCGCGTTCGGTTTCCAGTTTAACTGCTCAAAACTCAGACCGCCGAAAACCGTTTCGACATTTTTTGTAATCGTTTCCGCTTCGTTTATCAATTTTGCGAACTCATCGCTCATTTCGGGAAACCTTCCGCTTGCATCACTCTTTCAGCTTGTCGGACGTGGCGTTTTTCGTGTTCGACACCGATTTCGAGAGCCGCTGCGAGCCGGTAAGTCATCACTTTCAAGAACGGCGAAGTCACGACCGTTTTTTGCAGATCCACGTTTTCCAGCCGTTTGATTTTTTCGACGACTTCACGTTGATGCATTACAAATTGCTCGACAATATCTGCCGCAATATCGCTCGGCGGGACAATCGCCTTGCTTGGAGCTTTGAATTTTCGCGCGTCGTTTTTCAGCGATTTGAGCAAAAAATTACCGAAAAACGAAGTCAGCGGCGAATATTTTCCCCAGAGCGTCGGCTTTTTCTCACCTTTCGCAATCGCCTGAAACTGCGGGTCAAACGCCGCGTTCGATTTGATCAAATGGTCGAGACACTGCCCGACGCTCCACGAATCCGCCCGCGGCTTCCAATTTATCTGCTCCGCCGAAAGATTGCCGAAAGTTTTCTGCACATCTTCGCCGACTTTTTCATATTCGGAAATTATCTCGCTCATATTTTATTATGACTGGAGCGCAAGCGGCTCGCTTGCACCGTTCGAGCGAAGCAAGAACGCAAAACGCCGGAATAGAAATCAAGTTGAATGATATTCAGACGTTTTCGTGCCTGTTCTCGCAAAGCCTCGAACGCACATGCAAGCGAGGAAAGTCTTGCGCTACCAGTCGTCTAATTTCTCAAAGGCTTGCCCGTTTTGAGCATCGCCGCGATGCGTTCCTGCGTTTTGCGTTCGCCGCACAAACTCAAAAATCCTTCGCGTTCCAGATCGAGTAAATATTGCTCGGAAACGTAAGTTTGATGATTGAGTTCGCCGCCGCAGAGGATTTTGGCGATCTTTCTGCCGATCAGTTCGTCGTGATCGGAGACGAATCCGCCGCGTTTCATCATCGTCAAAGCAATTTTGAACGCCGCCATTCCGCTCTCGCCCATCGCTAAAATGTCCGTGCGCGGAACGGGCTGAACGTAACCTGCCGCCGAGAGATTCAAAACTTCCTGTTTCGCGTCGGCAATCAAACGGTCGCCGTTCATCGAAATCGCGTCCGAATCACGCAGGAATCCGAATGCTCGCGCTTCCTGCGCGCTCGTTGCGACTTTGCCCATCCCGAGAATCTCGAACGTCTTTTTCAGAAAAACGAGCGGGTCGGCATCGGGCGTTTTCTTCGCCAAATCCATCGCCCGAAGCGTCATTTCCTTCGTTCCGCCGCCGCCCGGAAGTAAGCCAACACCGACTTCGACCAAACCCATATAAGTTTCGCCCGCCGCCCGAACTTTGTCGCAATGAAGCGGAATTTCGCATCCGCCGCCCAAACTCAAACCATACGGCGCGGCAACGACGGGCTTCGACGAATAGCGCAGACGCATATTGGCATTTTGGAAAGTGCGAATCGTCAGATTGATGTCGTCCCATTCTTCTTCCTGCGCCGCCAGCAAAAGCATCATAATATTCGCGCCCGCCGAGAAATTTCCGCCCTGATTGCCGATCACCAGACCGACGTGATTTTTCTCGACTTCTTCGACCGCGAATTTGAGCATCGCCATCGTGTCGCCGCCGATCGAATTCATTTTTGAATGAAATTCCAAGCAAGCCACGCCGTCGCCGATGTCAATCAAGCTCGCGCCCGTGTTTTTCTTGATTACGCCCGAACGATCTTTGACCGATTTCAAAACAATCACGCCTTGTCTGTCGGGCAGTTCACGATAACCGCCATTCACCAGATCGTAAAATGAACGCGTCCCGTTTTCGTATTTGTAAAAAGTTTCCGCACCCGCATCGAGCATTTTTTGGACGCTTTCGGGAATTGTCTGACCTTCCGCCTTCATCCGTTCGACCGATTGCGCCACGCCGATCGCGTCCCACGCTTCAAACACCCCGATTTCCCAACCGAAACCCCATTTTATCGCGTTGTCAATCTCGACAATCGTGTCGGCAATTTCGGGAATTCTTTCGGCGGCGTAACGCGAAATACGCGACGATGTTTTCCATAAAAATTCACCGACTTTATCGTCGCCCCAAACCAGCGTTTTAATACGGATCGGCAAATCTTCAACACCTTTCGCCGCATCAAGCGACGCGAATTTCGTTTTCGCCTGAGGTTTGTATTCAAATGTATTCAAGTCGAGTTCGAGAATGACGCGCTTGCCCGTTTCGTCTTTCGATTTCTTGAAAAATCCGCCGTTCGTTTTGTCGCCCAAAATATTCTTTTCGAGCAAAGTTTTGATCAATTCGGGCGTTTGGAAAACGTCACGGTCAGCATCGTCGGGAATCGCCGGATAAAGATTATTGACGACGTGCGCCGTTACGTCCAACCCGACCAAATCCGATGTTCTGAATGTCGCCGACGAAGCGTGTCCGATTGCCTTGCCCGTGATCTGGTCAACTTCGGTCGGCGTTAAACCCATTTCGATCATCTCTTTGATCGTCGCCATCATCGAAAAAACGCCGATCCGGTTGGCGATAAAATTCGGACGGTCTTTCGCCGGAACAACGCCTTTACCGAGCCGCTGGTCGAGAAAACCTGAAATTTTGCAAGCAGTTTCGCCGTCCGTGTCTTTCGTCGGAATAACTTCGACGAGCTTCATATAACGCGGCGGATTGAAAAAATGGATGCCGACAAAATGTTTTTTGAAATCTTCGGAAAACGGCTCGGCGATTGATTCAATCGGAATGCCGCTCGTGTTTGAAGCAACAACGGCAGTCGGTTTGCGATATTTTTCGACCTCGGCAAAAACCTTATGCTTGATGTCCAATCTTTCGACGACCGCTTCGATAATAAAATCGCAATCTTTGAGTTTCGCCATATCGTCGGTGAAATTTCCCAAAGAAATTAACCCGGCATTCTCCGCCAACATAAACGGCGCGGGTTTTAACTTTTTCGCCGCCTCAAAAAGCGATTTTACAATCGCGTTTCTGTCTTTTGCATCCGCGTCAGGCGGCGCAATATCAAGCAAAAGCGTCGGTATTCCCGCATTCGCCAAATGCGCGGCAATCCCCGCGCCCATTGTTCCCGCGCCCAAAACGGCGGCTTTTCCGATATTCA
>JANODL010000163.1:0-19915 GCA_031412675.1 Acidobacteriota bacterium
GAAACTAGAGCGGTTATGGAATCAATCTACGGGTTTGCGCGATCTGTCAGAACCGCCTGCGGTAGCGGGCGGGTCAAGCGTCGGCAAAGTGGTTTTTGATTAAACGGGAAACCCGCCCGCTACCGCAGGCGGTTCTGACCCGTATATGCAAAATTGAACCGCTCTAAAGACTAAAGGAACTTTAAAATTACGTTTGTGGTAATAAACGCCAAGTCGTGATTAAATATAAACTTTTACGGAAATTAAATATTTATGGCGAATCGAATCAGCGTGAAATTCAATCAACTGAAAGCTCAAAAGCGCGGCGGTTTTATCCCTTTCATCGTTGCGGGCGACCCGAATTTGCAGGCGACGCGCAGTTTAATTCTCGAACTTGCCCGACAAGGTGCGAGCATTATCGAGTTAGGCGTGCCGTTCAGCGATCCGGTTGCCGACGGCGTGACGATTCAGGCGGCGGCGGAACGCGCTTTGAAAAATCCGATTTCCGTCGGGGCGATTTTAGAGATTGTCGCGGAAGTCCGCAGAGAAAATTGTGAGGTTCCGATTATTCTTTTCAGCTATTTCAACCCGATTTTGCAGTTCGGTTTGGAAAAGTTCGTCGAAAAAGCCGTCGAAGCGGGAATTGACGGAATTCTCGTGACGGATTTGGTTCCTGAAGAAGCCGAAGAATTTCGTGCAGTTTTATCTGCGAAGGATTTGGCTTTGATAATGCTTGCCGCGCCGACTTCGAGCGATGAACGTCTGCGGAAAATCTGCGAAAAGGCGAGCGGTTTTGTTTATGCCGTTTCGCGGGCTGGCGTAACTGGTGCGCAGACAGCTTTGAGCAACGATGCCGAAAGTCTGGTCAGCCGTTTAAGAGAATTTACCGATTTACCGATTGCCGTCGGGTTCGGAATTTCGACAGCTTCACAAGTTTCAGACACCTGGAAATACGCTGACGCGGCGGTCGTCGGTTCGGCAATTGTCGCCGAAATCGCACGTTTAACGCTGATTATGGACGAAAATTCCGATGAACTTATCGAAAAAGCCGGAGCATTCGCGGGAAATCTTCTGCCCTAGACAATTCCCGCAAACTCAACTCTCAGTCGTGTCGAAAATAAGCGATTTATATTTGTTGTAAAGAAACGAAACAATCAGCAACAAGATTCCGAGCGACACGAAAACGATTGTTTTGGAAATCGTGTCGAGGTCGGCGATGTCGTAAAAGAAAAGTTTCGCTAACGTCAGCGCAAAAAGTGCAATCGCGCCGATTCGCAGATGTTGTTTGTTCCGGTAAATTCCCAAAACAATCAAACCGAGCGCGTAAACTCCCCACAAAATACTCAAACCGAGTTTGTAAGAATCCCGGTAACCGAAAATGTTCATCAGATTCAGCAATTCACTACTCAAAATAATCAAAAGCGAAAGGTGAAAAACAATATCAAACGCCAAGTTCAGCGCGTTTTTTTCAACCGCTTCGAGTAAAAACTTCTGTTTGATGTAGCGGTAACAGGCAAAAAGCAGCGCGGCGCAGAAGGTGTATGAAATATACCTGACAAATAAATTATACGAATTTCGCGCAAATAATTGCGGGTCTGGTTCGACCAAAAAACTTTCGCGCAATTCGGAGAGAAAATACAATCCGACGGTGACAAAAATAAACAGCGCAAAGGTATTTAACAAAAGATTGGCATAAGCCAAAGCGACGCTTTTGAATCTTTTGATATTGATAAATGAAAGCACCGCAAGAAAGAGCATCGTGTAATTTATCTGCCAGATAGTGCTGAAAAATTCGAGGTCATTGTTCGTCTGTCTGACTACTGTCGAAGACGGTGAAATAGTTTGCGGAACGGCGGTTTTAACCGTCAAATAATGAAAATAATTGGCGATTTCGATGCGGAAACAATTATAAAGAACGGCGAGTCCGACCGCCGCGATGAGATAACCGAAAGGTTTTCTGAGCGATTCATCAAACGCCGTTTCGTATCGTTCGTCTTTATTCGTATAAAAAATAAATCCGAAGGCGATGGCAAACAAAAGCGAAGTCACAAAATTGCCGTTGAAAATCGGGAATTGACTCGCCGCAATTTCATCAAAGCCGCGTGATTGTTCAACCAACAGCCAATCCTGAAGCAGACTTCCAAAGGCAAGAAACATCAGCGGAAAAGAAAAATATTGGAAAATCGGAATCTGTTTGGTGCGACCGATCCAAAACAAAATCGCGGCTTCGACCGTCCAAATCAATGTCACGCGATTGCCGTCGAGCTGAACGGGAATCGCAATCGTCGCAAAAGTAATAATCAGCGCGGTCATCAAATAAACCAAATCGTTCGGAAAGAGTTTCAGACGGCTGATCGTCCACGCAAAAACAAAATGAATCGCCGCGTTGCCGACCGTGAACATTCCGAGATAATTTTCAAAACCTGCTTGTCTTTCAAGAAGTGAATAACCCAACCCGTAAAAGATAAACGAGTTCGTCAAAATCAGCGAGACGTTTTCAACCGCGATATTTTCATCGGAAATGACTTTATAAGCGATAAACGTCAGGTAAAAAATCAGAAAAAAGACAGTCAGAAAAAGAAACGCGAGATCGAAATGTTCAGCAGATTTATAAGCGGTCAGATACCAACCGAAATAAATCAGCCAAGTGAAAATAAACGATGTGTAAAACAGCGGTTTCCAGTATTTTCTAAGCGAAATCGCCAGAATTCCGCCGTTGATTATCGCAATGTATGTAAATAAAAACGCATAATTACCCGAATTGTCGCTCAGCAGAAACGGCACGGCATACGCGCCGACGAGTCCGAGATGAGCGATGATTTGACGGCTGTAATTGATCGCGGCGATGACTGTAAAACCCGTGAAAATCGTCATCAACGCGAACGCCACGGATTGCGAAAAAAGCCCGTAAAGACTGTAGGCGAAATATGTGATGAAATACATTATCGCAACCGCGCCGCTCAGCAAAACCGCGCTGAAATTCAGATATTTTGCTTTTAATTTGAGAGCAAAACCTAAAAGTCCGAACCCGAAAAGATAGCCCAAAAAGATTCGCGTCGTCGGACTGATTAAATTATTGTCAATCGCATATTTCGCGCCGATGGCAACGCCGATGACCAATATCACAATACCGATTTTGCTGATCAGATTTTCGCCGATAAATTTTTCGATTTCGGATTTTTCCTTCGGCGCAGACGGAAAAGGTCTGACCGGATTTTCAACAGGCGGTTTGCGGGTTGATGAATATCCGAAATTCGGGGCTGCCGTTGGTTGGTTGGTTTGCCGGTTTGTTTCTTGATTGATCGGCGGCGTTTCATTTCGCGGCGGCGGAATATATTCTCTGACGGGCGGTTTTCTCGGCGATTCTTGCGGCGCATTTTGCTTTGGCGGAACACCGCGAAGTGCGTTTAATTCATTGCGGATTTGGGTTATTTCCTGCTGAAAACTGATTTGCGTTCTCACAAGATTTTCCAATCTCAACTGCAATTGGGCAATTTTATCGTCGGATTCTGCCATATTTTCGTCGGGAATGAATAAAAATTTGACCGCTTGGATATTTTATTGAAAAGACAAGTCTGATAGTAGCGCAAAAGAATCTTTATTGGAAGAATTTTTATTATCCATTCAAACGGAAAGCGTTAAATAAATGGTTTTTGCGTGAATATTTTGTGTTAAGATCGGTAACGAATGAAAATTCCCCTGACGACACCTTTGATTGAACTACATAAATTTGAGATTACCAATTTATCGAGCGCGATGGCGCGTAAATTGGCAATGGCGGTCGCCGGTTTTGCGTATAAAAACGATTTGTCGGAAACAACGGTCGAAGACCTTCTGAATTATTTTCCGATGCGTTACGAAGACCGCTCGAATTTTATTCAAATTGACGAACTGATTACTGAAACGGAAGCCTCGGTCGAGCTTTTCGTGCGCGTTTCGGGCGGTTTCAAGGTCGGCAAAAATCGCAGTCCGAAAGCTCCGCCGCTGTATATTTTTGAAATCACGGCGGGCGATGCCGAACGAACGCGCAAACCCGTCGTCGTTTGGTGGTTCGTTTCCGGCAAAATGGCGCATCGCATCATCAATTATTATCAATCGCGTTTTACACGCGGCACGCGCTTTGTCGCCTACGGCAAATGGGAATGGGACGGACGCAAAAATACGTTTGCGCTTCGTTTGAACAAACCCGACGAACTCGAAATTTTGCCAGATATTGCTGATTATAACGAATATGGTTTATTGAAAAATCTGACCGCTGACAAAGATTCCGAAGACCAAAGACCAAAGACCAAAGATCAGGACGAAGACGATTTATTGGAAGACACGGAAAACCCCGAATTTGCGATGATTCACAGCGGTCGGCACGTTCCCGTTTACCGAAAACTCGGACCATTTCAGACAAAACGTCTGCGCGAAATTGTCTTTTCGGTTCTCGAAAATCTCGATAAAGCGTCGGTTTCGGACAAATTGCCGCCCGATTTGATCGAACGGCAAAACCTTGTTTCGCGGTTTGAGGCAATCAAGGAAATTCATTTTCCGCCCGAAAATGCGAGCATTTCCGAATACGCGTCGGCGCGAAGCAAAGCGCATTTGCGCCTTATTTTCGAGGAATTTTTCTGGGTTTCGTTTGCTTTGCAATTAAAACGCGGCGAACGCACGAAAGAGCCGAAAGGCACGATTATCGAGATTTCGCCGACAACTTTTGAAAGAATCGAATCGCTTTTGCCATTTAAATTAACCGGCGCACAACAGCGCGTGATTGACCGGATTTTCGACGATATGCAGTCAAACGAGCCGATGAATCGGCTTGTCCAAGGCGATGTCGGAAGCGGAAAAACGATTGTTGCCTTTATGGCGATGTTCGCCGCGATGGAAAACGGCTATCAAACCGCGCTGATGGCTCCGACCGAAATCTTGGCGGAACAACACGCCCGCAACGCGAGAAAATTGTTTGCCGACACGCCTTACAATATTGATTTGCTGATCGGAAGTTTGAAGGCGGCGGAAAAGCGCAAAGTGCAGAAAATGATTGCCGACGGCGAAATTCACGCGATTATCGGAACTCACGCGATTATTCAGGACGCGGTCGAATTTGAAAAACTCGGGCTGGCGGTCGTTGACGAACAGCATCGTTTCGGCGTTCTGCAACGCGCCGAACTTCGCGCACGCGGTTACAATCCCGATATTTTAGTGATGACCGCGACCCCGATTCCGCGCAGTTTGGCGATGACGGTCTACGGCGATTTGGACGTTTCCGTGATTGACGAACTTCCGCCCGGACGAACGCCGATCAAAACCGTCGTCGTCGGCGAAGACAAGCGCGATGGTGTTTATAAAGGAATCGAGCGCGAAATAAATCTTGGCAGACAGGTTTATGTGGTGTATCCTTTGATTGAAGAATCAGAAAAAATGGATCTAAAAGCCGCGACTAAAATGTTTGAAGAGTTGCGCGATCAGGTGTTTCCGAATTTTAAAGTCGGTCTTTTGCACGGCAAAATGAAAGGCGGCGAAAAGGAAGCCATCATGCAGGAATTTAGCGCGGGAAATCTAAATATGTTGGTTTCGACGACCGTCATCGAGGTCGGCGTTGATGTGCCGAACGCGAGCTTGATGATTATCGAACACGCCGAACGCTTTGGCTTGTCGCAGCTTCATCAGCTTCGTGGACGAGTCGGGCGCGGCGCGGAACAAAGTTTTTGCGTTTTGCTGACGGGCGATAAAAAAACGGCGGTGGCGCGTGAACGACTCGGAATTATGGAAGAAACAACCGACGGTTTCCGCATCGCCGAAAAGGATTTGGAAATTCGCGGGCAGGGCGAGATTTTGGGAACGCGGCAATCGGGTGTGCAAACCTTCAAAATCGGCAATATTATCCGTGATTTGGAGATTTTGGAAACAGCGCGCAAAGAAGCCGAATTTTACCTGACGCAAAAGCGTCTGACACAGGAAACATCGGGACTTATTGAAACTGCCAAAGCCGATTCGCGTTTTCGTTTGGCGGGTATCGGTTAAAAGTGAATGGTTTTAGGACAAAAAATCTTAAAAAATTTCATTTAAATATTGAATTTTTTAGCTAAATGAGGTTATAGTCTTACATAAGACTTCCGGCATATAAGATTTTTTTGTAAAAAACGATTTTTTCATAGGGATAAATAAAAATTATTAAGGGGATTTGATTTCATAATGTGTGAAATCAAGGTTTTGCATATTTTGTAAAAAAAACTTGCAAAATAAAACAACGGGGCAGTTTTGGCTCCAAAATAGGGTCATTAAACTCATTCTTATAGTGAAGGAAATGTAATAAAATGGAAAACCGACGACAAACACCAGGCACTTCAACTACTTTTAACCGTAACAAAAACTTTCGCAAGGAAGGTGAAAAACCATTCGGATACGGAAAATATCAGAATCAAGACCGAAAATTTCAACCGCGCGGCGATACACCTCAGAGATCTGAGGGTTTTCAGCCCCGTGACGGAAAATTCGTTAAACGAGATGATGGTAAATTCTTTGCCAAAAATGACAGATTTCAACCAAGGAGAGGTTTTGCCCCCAAAGGAAAAAATTTTCAACCTTGGAAAAAAGAAATTAACATTCGCATTGTTTCGGATATGCAGGTCACGGACGGAAAGCATAAAGGCAAATATTTGCAAAGCACCACTTCGCAGAAAGCTCGCCCGACCGCCCGACGTATTCGTGAAGTCGCTTTTAAGATTCTTTACCGACGAATCCGTGCGAAACGATTCTTGGATTTATGCGCGGGTTGCGGCACGGTCGGAATCGAGGCAATTTCGCGCGGCTCGATTATTTCAACATTTGTCGAACGCTCTGCCAAGATGTGTAGTTTTATCAAGAAGAACTTAGCAACTTGCGAAATTAAAGAAGGACACGGCGAAATTGTCGAGATGGAAGTTGCGCCGTTTCTCAAAAAAATGTGGAAACGCCGCCGTTTTTGGGACGTAGTTTATTTTGATTCACCGCCTAATGCCGATAACGAAGAGGTTCTGAAATATTTGAGCCGCGGAGCAACCGTTAATCCCGGCGGAGTTTTGGTCATTGAACATAATTCGGAAATGTTTTTCCCCGAAAAAATCGGCGTTTTGAAACGCTTTCGAGTGGTTGTTCAGGGCGAAACGACCTTGAGTTTTTACGAACGAAAATAATATTAGTGGAGAGTAGCGAGTAGAGAGTGGAGAGATTTTTTTTACTCTCTACTTTCTACTCTCCACTCTCTACTCTTTTATGCGAATCATCTCAGGCACGTATCGCGGGCGTGTTCTCAAAAGTCCGTCCGGCAATAAAACCCGCCCGACATCCGACCGTTTGCGCGAAACTCTGTTTAATGTTCTCCAAACAAAAATAGATTCCGACACACGCTTTCTCGATTTATGTTCGGGAACCGGCGCAATCGGTATCGAAGCACTTTCACGCGGCGCAGAGTTTGCCGCATTTGTTGATAAATCACGCCGCGCCTGCGCTTTAATTGAAGAAAATCTCGACCTTTTGGCAGTTCCCGAAGAACAAACCGAAGTTTTACAGAGTTCGGCAGAAGACTTTTTGCGCCGTGACGATGAAAAAACCGACGGTTGGGACATCGTCTTTTTCGATCCGCCGTATCAGGAAGATTATTCAAAAGTGATTTTGTTGTTTGCCGATGACGACTCAAAACTGCTGAGTGCAGAAGGCGTTTTTATCGCCGAACATCATGCCAAAACCGTTTTGCCCGATGCTGTCGGCGAACTTCGCCGCTGGCGGATTCTAAAGCAAGGCGAAACACATTTGAGTTTTTACGAGAAAAATTAGATGATTTGGTCTTTGGTCTTTGGATTTCGGTCTTCGATTTTAATAATTTTCAAACTACAAAGACCAAAGACCAAAGACCAAATCAATTATGAAACCGCTTCTCGTTTGGCTTTTGCTCTGCATTGTTTGGGGAACGACCTGGATTTTTATCAAGCTCGGTTTGGAAGATTTGCCGCCGATTAGTTTTGCGGCGTTGCGCTTTACGGTTGCCTGTCTGATACTCTTACCGATTATTTTTATTCAAAAAATCGAGTTTCCGAAAGGCAGAAAAATCTGGATAATTATTCTCATCACGGGACTTTTGCAGTTTTCTTTCAATTACGGTTTATTGTTTTGGGGCGAACAATATATCACTTCGGGTTTGGCGGCGGTTTTGCAAGCGACAATTCCGGTGTTCGGTTTGGTTTTGGCGCGGATTTATGTCGGCGAACAAATTACGGGTTTGAAAATCGGTTCGATTTTGCTCGGTCTTTTGGGCGTTGGGGTGATTTTTCGCGAACAACTGTTTCTGCATGGTCAGATGGCTTTTCTCGGCAGTTTGGCGGTCGTCGTCGGTGCATTCGGAGCGGCTTACGCGAGCGTTTTGACGAAGGCGAAAGGTGGCGGTTTGAATCCGGCAAGTCTTGTTTTCGGACAAATGTTGGTCGGACAAATTCCGCTCTGGTTGGTCGGAATTTCGACCGAAGGAAATCCGTTCAATTTTCGTTGGACTTGGCAAGCGGTAATCTGCGTTTTGTATCTGGCAATTATCGGCTCAATCGTCGCGTTTTGGCTTTATTACTGGCTTTTGTCTAAAATTGACGTAACGCGGGCGATGATGATTGCGTTTGTCACGCCGCTGGTCGCGGTTTTTGTCGGCAGTTTTTTTGGCGAAAAACTCAATATTCAAACGCTTTTCGGCGGACTTTTGATTTTGCTGAGTGTGTTTCTAATCGTCATCAGACCGCTTCTAAACAGAAATTCCAAGTTCCAAGTTCCAAGTTCCGAGTCGGATTGATTTAACCTGGAACTTGGAACTTGGAACTTGGAACTCAAAATTATGAACTTTAAATTTACAACTGCGGGCGAATCGCACGGCAAAGCACTTGTCGCCATTGTCGAAGGCTTGCCCGCCGGAATGGAAATTGACATCGAGAAAATCAATCACGAACTCTGGCGCAGACAGCAAGGCTACGGACGCGGCGGACGGATGAAAATCGAAAGTGATAAAATCGAATTTTTATCGGGTGTGCGCCACGGCAAAACGCTCGGTTCGCCGATCACTCTGATGATCGAAAACCGCGATTTTGTTCATTGGACGGAAATTATGTCGTCCGAAAAGATTGAAACGCAACCGAAAAATCCGCGCACCCTCACGCGTCCGCGTCCCGGACACGCTGACCTCGCGGGCGGACAAAAATTCGGCGCACGCGATTTGCGCGACATTCTCGAACGCGCTTC
This sequence comes from Acidobacteriota bacterium, assembly GCA_031412675.1. Lineage (GTDB taxonomy): Bacteria > Acidobacteriota > Blastocatellia > Pyrinomonadales > Pyrinomonadaceae > JAFDVJ01. The sequence continues at coordinate 9,223 of JANODL010000163.1, forward strand.
GGCGCGGGAAACGGCAGCGCGGGTCGCGTGCGGCGCGTTGGCAAAACAATTCTTAGAAAATTTCGGAATCGAAATCAAAAGCCACGTTATCAAACTCGGCAATATTCCCGAAATTCCTTTGCAAAAAACTTGGGAAGAAATCTCCGCAATCGAACAAGACGCGCCGTTAAACTGCGCTGACAAAAAAATTGAAGCCGCGATGGTCGCGCATATTGACAAAGCCAAAGAAAACGGCGACACACTCGGCGGAATTTTCGAGGTTGTCGCTAAAAATTCGCCGGTCGGACTCGGTTCGCATACTTCTTGGGCGGAAAAACTCGACGGGCGAATCGCGCAAGCCTTTATGTCAATCCAAGCCGTCAAAGCGGTCGAACTTGGGCTTGGCGTGGCAAACGCGGGACTTTTCGGCTCGGAAGTTCACGACGAAATTTATTTTGATGAAAACAATTTTAAGCGGAAAACAAACCGCGCCGGCGGACTCGAAGGCGGCATCACGAACGGCGAAGAATTGCGTGTGCGCGGCTATCTGAAGCCGATTGCGACGCTTCGCAAAGCCTTGCATTCGGTTGATATTGATACGAAAAAAGAAGATTTGGCGGCGTTTGAACGCTCGGACATCACGGCAGTTCCGGCTGCCGGAGTAATCGGCGAAGCGATGCTGGCGATTGTTCTTGCCAACTCTCTGCGCGAAAAATTCGGCGGCGATTCAATGGAAGAAGCACGGCGCAATTTTGAAAGTTATCAAAATTCGCTGAAAGAATATTGAGGTAAAATTTTATCAATCGCCGACGAACATCGTTCCCGTTCCTTCGTTCGTAAAAACTTCCGAAAGCAGAGCGTTTCTTTTTGTTCCGCTGATAATATGCGCCGATTTTACGCCGCTTTTGAGCAAACTCATAAGACTTTGCAGTTTCGGAATCATTCCGCCCGTGGCGCGTTCGGTTTCAATCAAAATCTCGGCTTCGAGAATTGATAAACGCGAGATTTTTGTCGTTTCGTCGTCTTGATTCAAATAAATTCCGTTGACATCAGAAAGCAAAACGAGCTTTTCCGCTTTCAACTGAATCGCAATTTCGGCGGCGATTGTGTCGGCGTTGATGTTGAAAACACTGCCTTCGTCATCCGCGCCGAGCGACGAAACGACAGGCAGATAATCGGCATCGAGCAGAAGCATCAAAAGATGCGTATTGATCTGCAAAACATCGCCGACATTGCCGAAATCTATCGTTTCGGTTTCGCCGGTTTCTTTGTTTAAAATTTGTTTCGGCGGACGTTTAATCGCGTGAACGATGTTGCCGTCAACGCCCGAAAGTCCGACCGCATTGATTCCGCGTTGCCGAAGCGCGGCGAGAATATCGGTGTTGATTTTCCCCGCGAAAATCATTTTCGCCAGTTCCAATGTGTCGTCATCCGTCACGCGCCGACCTTCGATGACGGTTTGCGCGACACCGAGTTTTTTGGCTAATTCGGAAAGCTGTTTGCCGCCGCCGTGAATGACGCAGAGTTTGATTCCGACTTGATGCAGCAACGCCAGTTCTTCCGCCAAAGACGCGAGATTTTCTTTGTTTTCCGTAACTTTCCCCGAAAATTTGACGACAAAGGTTTTGCCCTTAAATTTTTGAATATAAGGCAAAGCCTCGCGCAATAATTCTAATTTTTGTTCGTTCATTTTGTTAAGAGTGAAAAAGTTAAAAGCCGCATTTTGAAACGAACCATAAAAATCAAACTTAACAAATTTTTACACTTTTCAACTTTTTCACATTTTCACTTTACTAATTTTGACATAATCGCTTTCTGAACGTACAGACGATTCGCGGCTTCGTCAATAACGACCGAATTCGCGGAATCAATCACGCCGTCCGTGACGATTACATTCCGGCGCACGGGCAAACAGTGCATAAAAATCGCGTCGTTCGTCCGCGCCATTTTCGCTTCGTCAACAATCCAATCTTTTCTTAAAGGCAAACGAAATTCGATGTCTTTCTCCAATTCGCCGTAGAAATTTTTGCTGCCCCAACTTTTTGCATAAACGACTTCGACATCTTCAAAAGCCGTTTGAACATCATTGACGATTTCCAAACTTCCGCCGTTTTCTTTTGCCTGATTTTCGATTTCTGTCAGGAGTTCGTCGTCGAGTTCGTAGCCTTTCGGATGCGCGATTCGCAAATCGTGTCCGAATTGCGCCGACGCGAGCGCGAAGCTGTTCGGGACAGCCATCGGCAAAGGTTTCGGATGCCAAGCCCAAGTCAGCAGAACTTTTTTCTTCTTTTCGCCAAATTTTTCACGAATCGTCATCATATCCGCCATTGATTGACACGGATGATGCATCGCCGATTCGAGATTGATGACGGGTTTTGACGAATAACGCGCAAACGCCGAAAGAATCGGTTCAACGCGGTCTTCTTCCCAATTTTCAAGATGCGCGAATGTGCGAACACCGATTGCCGCGACATATTTTTCCAAAACGCGCACAAATTCCGCTAAATGCTCGGTCTTATTGCCGTCCATCACCACGCCTTCCGCGTGTTCGAGCGTCCAACTCGTTCCGCCGGGTTCAAGAATCACCGCATTGCCGCCGAGTTCATAAATCCCGACCTGCATCGAAGCCCGCGTCCGCAAACTCGGATTGAAAAACACCAGCCCGACGGATTTTCCCGCAAGCGGTTTTTCGGCAATCTCGCCGCTTTTAATTTTCAACGCCGATTCGATAATTTCTTCGAGTTTGGCGCGTGAAAAATCGGATGTTATAAGAAAATTATTGTTCATTGATTGAATTATAACGACAATATTGAGTTAACGTACATTTGTCGCAAGATGGCTTTTTTTCCAGACAAATTCCTTTGTCAATTCCCAAATCAGACGTTTGTATTTGCCCATAAGCTACAAAAACTTTATCCACATATCGAATTGGCAATGCGGTAGACTCGGCAAATTTTCTTCCCTGAATGATTGTCTTCAAAAGCTGGTTTTCATTTTCTATTAAACCTAAACGCTTGAAAATTCGACAAATGACTCTATCTGGTTTGAGAACGACCAAGCCAATATCTGTCAAAAAATGATAGGTTGTAACTCTTCCAAGTCCAGAAAATTTGAATTCTAATTCTTCCTTGAGGAGAAGCAAATTCTCAAATGATTCGTTTGGTGCAAATGAATCAACGTAATTTTGAAATGAGCCGTAATCTTCAACAATTATTTTGAAAGTTTTAGCGTTATTTATACAGGCTTGAATTTTATTGCGATTTTTAATCATTTCCGGGTCTATGAAAATTTCAGCTATTCGCAGTTCATTATAGTTGGTAACGGTTTCGAAGTCGGGAAAATGCTTGAAAATAGTGTTAATTTTGGCTGAAACTGTGGCTGCTCTAAATCCTGAATAAAAAACTACTGAAACCAATGTTTGATAATATTCAAAATCGGAAAATATTCTGCCTTCAAAATGTTTAAATTTATCTAAATTTTTGCGAATTTCTTCCACAGAAAGTATTTCTGAACCGATTCTAAGTAAATTAGCTTCAGCTTTATTGAAAATGTCTCGATAAACTTCATTCGTTATCATAATGTTTTGAATCTTACACCTTCCGAGATTACTTCAGATAATAAATATTAAAATCAATCTCCGTTTAATTGTTCCACGTTAAAATTCAGCAAATCACCGATTCTTTCAATCGTAATATCGGCGGGCGGATATTTCGAGATTTCCTGCGCGTCAAAAGCGTAATGACCTTGGCGCGGGAAAATGGTTGTTACTTTTTTGCCCCAGATTTCTTTGATTGCGGTTAAAATCCGCAGTTTGTCGTCAACCAAAATGTAATGTTCCGCCGGATAACGCCGTTCGACATCGTGGAGTTCGTGTTCTTTGTGAATGTAAATTAAAATGTTGCCCTCGACCGCTTCGAAAAGTCCCGAACGCTCGATTTTGCGTGGCTGAAAAACAACGTCGCCGTCGGTTAAAATGACGACTTTGCCGAATTGTTTGCAGTATTCGAGAACGTCGAGCGAATTCGGGAAAAGGCGGTTGGCGAAATGATAATTGACGAGATAGGTCGAAACCGCGAGCAAGTGTGAATCGTATGGATTTTCGACGCGGTAACGCTGAAGCGCACCGAGATAATCAGCGTAACCGAGTTCGGCGCGCAAATCTTCAAAAATCTGCCAGTAATGATTGCACCGCTCAATTCCGACTTCTTTTTTCAAAAATTCGCGCAAATCTTTGGTCACGCGGTCGTTGTCGAGCAAAGTGTTATCAACGTCAAAAAGAAAAACTAATTTGTCCATAAAATATTTTGCTTCAAGTTCTGAGTCCCGCCTTTAGGCGGCTTTCCGCCAGCGAAGCGCGGCGTTTCCGCCTAAAGGCGGGACTCAGAACTTTTCACGCCTTCCGAATTAATTTGCGACACATAAATATTAAAATCAATTTCGGTTCGTGAGTAAATTTCGCGCATTGCTTTTTCAACTTTTTGCGCTGTTTCCAAAGTTTCCGAAAGCATAAAAACGCTCGGACCCGAACCCGAAATTCCTCCGCCGAGTGCGCCTGCCTTTAAACTTTCGCTTTTTAGCGCGTCAAAATGCGGAATCAATTTTTTGCGGACGGGTTCGACGATAAAATCTTCCAAGCTCCGCGCAATCAATCCATAATCGCCTTTCGACAAAGCCGCAACCAACGCGCCGACGTTTGACCACGCCTGAATCGCGCTTTTCAGAGGAATTTCCGTCGGCAGGATTTTTCGCGCCTCAGACGTTTTGATTTCGATTTGCGGATGAATGACCGTCACGAACATTTCGGGAAAATCGAGCGCGACAATATCGAGCGGTTCGACCGACCGAACGAGCGTGAAACCACCGAAAAGACACGGCGCGACATTATCGGCGTGGCGACCTTGGCTGGCAATTTGCTCGCCTTTCATCGCAAATTCGGCGAGTTCGAGCCGCGAAAATCTTTCGTCCAAAAGTTTGTTGGCGGCAACGACCGCGCCGACCGCGCTTGCCGAACTCGAACCGATACCGCTGCCGGGTTTGATGTTTTTCATTATTTCGACTTCAAAGCCGATGTTGTCTTCAATTTCCGCCAAAATCGCCAGAAGCGCGACTCCGGCGATGTTTTTTTCGGGTTCGGTCGGTAAATTATAATTGTCCAAATGCTTGATTTTGACGGTTTTTTCATCAATCAGCCGCAAGGTCATTTCGTCGCACGGCTCACGAAGCGCAAATCCGAGACAATCAAAGCCGCAGACGACATTGGCAACGGTGGCGGGCGCGAGAACGGTAATTTCCTTCATAAATTAGTGTTATTCAACTTTGGCAAAAACTAAAATTCTATTATGATAAATCGTTTGAGACTGTTGCTCAAAAAGAAACCCAAAACAACAAACAATTTTGAATGAAATACTTTAGCACAAACCGAAAATCGGCTCACGTTTCGTTCCGTGAGGCGACCTTGAACGGACAACCCGACGACAAAGGTTTATATTTTCCCGAACAAATTCCGACGCTTTCCGAAGATTTTTGGCGCGATTTTCAAACTAAATCGAAAGAGCAAATTGCGTTTGAAGTAATAAAACCTTATGTGGGTGAAACAATCGCTGACGAAACGCTTTTTCAAATCTGCGCCGAAACCGTTAATTTCAAATTTCCTTTAGTAAAAATTACCGAAAATATTTCGACGCTCGAACTTTTTCACGGCGCGACGCTGGCTTTCAAAGATGTCGGCGCGAGATTTATGAGCCGTTGTTTGCAGTATTTTTCAAACGAAAAAGCGGAAAAAACAATCGTCATCGTCGCCACTTCGGGCGATACGGGCGGCGCGGTTGCCAACGGTTTCTACAATGTCGAAGGAGTCGAGGTCGTCATTCTTTACCCGAAAGGAAAAGTTTCTAAAGTGCAGGAATTGCAATTAACGACTTTGGGGAAAAACATTTCTGCGCTCGAAGTTGCGGGAAATTTCGACGATTGTCAGGCTCTCGCAAAAACGGCTTTAGCGGACGAAAATCTGAAGCAAAAAGTCTTTCTGACCTCGGCAAATTCGATAAATGTGGCGCGTTGGCTTCCGCAACAGTTTTATTATTTTTACGCGTTTCAGCAGTGGATTAAAGGAGTCGAGAGTCGAGAGTCGAGAGTCGAGAATCCAGTGATTTGTGTTCCGAGCGGAAATTTCGGCAATATTTGCGCGGGAATTTTGGCGCATATTTCGGGTTTGCCGTGCGACAAATTTATCGCCGCGACGAACGCGAACGACGTGATTCCCTATTTTTTCCAAAGCGGCAAAATGGAAATAAAATCGTCGGTGGCGACGCTTTCAAACGCAATGGATGTCGCGAATCCGTCGAATTTTGTGCGAATTTTGGAAATCTTTGATAACGATTATTTGAATCTGAAGGAAAAAATGGATGCTTACAGCGTCTCGGATGAAACGACAGCGGAAACGATGCGCGAAGTTTTTAAAAAATACAATTACGTTTTAGACCCGCACGGCGCGGTCGGTTTTTACGCACTCAAAAAATACCTCGAAAAAAATCCCGATAAAAACGGATTTTTTCTCGAAACAGCGCATCCGATAAAATTCGATTCGGTCGAAAAAATCGTCGGGACTTTTGGCGAAATGCCCGAATCGGTCAAAGATTTATTTTCTAAAACAAAACAAAGCGTCGAAATTGAAGCGAATTACGAGGCTTTGAGAAAAATATTATTGAAGAAAATTTAATGACTGGAGCGCAAGCGGCTCGCTTGCCTGAGCGCGAAGCGCGAATAAAAACGCTTCTGTAACATTCAACTTTGAAAGGTCGTGAATGTTTTTGAGCGTCATTCGACACTGGCAAGCGAGCCGCTTGCGCTCCAGTCAAAATAAAAATATGAAAGTTTTGAAGTTTGGCGGTTCTTCGGTTGGAAGTGCCGAAAATATCGAAAAGGTTATCGAAATTGTCGGAAAGACAATTGAAACGGACGTTTGCGCCGTAGTTTTGTCGGCGATGCGAGGCACGACCGACGGTTTGATTGACGCAGCGAAAACTGCCGAAAGCGGTGATGACGGCTTTCGCTCGAAAATTAAGGAAATCGAGTCCAAACACAAAACCGCAACGCGTCAATTGCTCGGCGAAAACTCACAGGACGGCGTTTTTGATTTTATCGAAAACCGCATCAACGAACTCAAAAGCATCTGTGAAGGGGTTTATTTATTGAGAGAACTTTCAATGCGAACGCTTGATAGAATCGTCAGTTTGGGCGAAATTCTTTCGACGAAAATCGTTTCGGCGAAGTTTAATTCGCTCGGAATTGAAAACGTCTGGAAAGACTCGCGCCAAATTATTCGCACCGATGCAAATTACGGTTTTGCGGCGGTTGATTTTGCGGTGACGAACAAACAAATAAAGGAATTTTTTGACAACACAAAAGCCAATCTCGTCATTTTGCCGGGTTTTATCGCGTCGGATGCGGACGGAATTACGACCACGCTCGGGCGCGGCGGTTCGGATTACACGGGCGCGATTTTGGCGGCGGCTTTGGACGCGGAAGTCTTGGAAATCTGGACAGATGTGAGCGGGATGATGACCGCCGATCCGCGCATTGTGAGAAATATTCGCCGGATTCCGCGCATCACTTATCGTGAAGCAATGGAGCTTTCACATTTCGGCGCAAAGGTCATTTATCCGCCGACGATTCAGCCGGTTTTGCAGAAAAATATCCCGATTTTTATCAAAAATACGTTTGCGCCGGACGATTATGGAACGCTGATTGAATCGGAAGTTTTGAACGAAAAGGAAATTATTCGCGGCATCACGAGCATTGATAAAATCTCGGTTTTGAGTCTCGAAGGTTCGGGAATGGTCGGCATTCCGGGCTTTTCAAAACGGCTTTTCGACGCGCTTTCACGCGCTCAAATTAATGTCATTTTGATTACGCAAAGTTCTTCGGAGCATTCGATTTGCGTCGCGGTCGAGGAAAAATTCGATGCGTTGGCGAAAACTGTGGTTGATAAAGAATTTGAATACGAAATCGCGACGGGGCGCATCGAGCCTTTGCAGGTCGAAAACGGTCTTTCGATTCTCGCTCTGGTCGGCGACAATATGCGAAATCACACCGGAATTTCGGGCAAAATGTTTGCCGCACTCGGCGGACAAGGCGTGAATATCCGCGCCATCGCGCAAGGCTCTTCGGAAAGAAATATCTCGGCAATTATTGAATCGAAAGACGTTCGCAAAGCCGTCAACACCTTGCACGAAGAATTTTTCTCCGACGGTAAACGCCAGATAAATCTTTACATTGTCGGTGTCGGAACGGTCGGAAGCAAACTTCTCGCCCAGCTTGAACAACAGAAAGATTACATCTCGGAACAAATGAATTTGAATTTGCGGGTTGTTGGGTTGGCGAATAGTAAAAATATGATTTTTGATGAGGAAGGCATTAATCTTTCTGAATTTCAGATTTCAGATTTCAAATTTCAAAGCGAAAACCGAAGCCCGAAAAACAAAGACAAAATCGCTGATTTAATTATCGAAAAAAACTTGCGAAACTCGATTTTTGTTGACCTGACGGCAAGTTCCGAGGTCGTTAAAATGTATCCGAAACTTTTGCAAAAGAGCGTTTCGGTGATTGCTTGCAACAAAATCGCGGCTTCGTCTGATTACGAAAATTATCAAAATCTGAAAGATTTGGCGCGGGAATATAACGCCAATTTTTTGTTTGAAACAAACGTCGGCGCGGGACTTCCGATTATTAACACGCTCAACGATTTGACGCGAAGCGGCGATAAAATCAACCGTATCGAAGCGGTTTTGTCGGGAACTTTGAATTTTGTTTTTAACAATTACGACGGTTCGCGTTTGTTTTCATCGGTCGTTCGGCAAGCGCAGGACGAAGGTTATACCGAACCCGATCCGCGTCTCGATTTGAGCGGAACCGATGTCGCACGAAAGATTTTGATTCTGGCGCGTGAAGCGGGTTTTCCGCTCGAAATGTCCGATATTGAAAACAAAGGTTTTCTGCCCGAATCGTGTTTACAGGGAAGTGTCGAAGATTTTTATGCCGAAATGGAGAAACACGAAAAATATTTTCGTGAATTGTTGGAAAACGCAAAAAAAGAAAATCTGATTCTGAAATACATCGCGTCGTTCGATAACGGCAAAGCCTCGGTCGGATTGCAAAGCATTGACGCGACACATAATTTTGCCAATCTTTCGGGCAAAGACAACGCGGTTCTTTTTTTCACGAACCGTTACGCCGATTTGCCGCTGGTCGTGAAAGGCGCGGGCGCGGGCGCGGATGTCACGGCGGCGGGCGTTTTCGCGGACATTATTCGTGCAGCAAGGATTTAACCGGAATGTTCATAAAATCGATTTAACGGTTTTCTTCCAAAGCCTTTATAAATAAATCGATTTCTTCCTTTTTTACGCAAAGCGGCGGCAATAATCGCAGCACATTGGGATTGCTCGAAGTTCCCGTGATGATTTTATTTTCGAGCAGTTTCTGATGAACCGCTTGACAGTTTTCGGCAAACTCGATGCCGATCAAACCGCCTTTGCCGTGAACCGCGACGACCTGTTCGATTTCCTTCAGCCTTTCGCGCAGGTAAATTTCGATTTCCGCAATATTTTCACGCATTTTGTCGGTTTCGATTGCTTCGATGGTCGCCCGAACCGCCGCCATCGCCAACATTCCGCCGCCGAAGGTCGTGCCGAGATCATTTATTTTTATGACATCAGAAATACAGTCATTGACCAGACACGCGCCGACCGGAACACCACTGCCGAGAGATTTGGCGAGCGTGATAATGTCGGCTTCGACGTTTCCGGCTAAATCCGAACCTGAAAAAAACCAGTTTCCCGTGCGTCCGATTCCGGTTTGAACTTCGTCAAAAATTAAAACGATGCCGTGTTCGTTACAGATTTCTCTTAAATCACCGAAAAATTCAGGCGTGGTTTCAGTGACTCCCGCCATTGATTGAATCGGTTCGAGCATTATCGCCGCCGTTTCTTTGTCGGCAAGAGCGCGAACGCTTTCCAGATTCCCGAATTCGGCGCAAACGTGATGCGGCACGTTCGGTTTGCCGATTTCGCGGTATTTTCCGAGAAAAGTTGCGGAAATCGAATCAGCCGTGCGTCCGTGAAAACCGCCCGAAAATGTGATGACCTTTTCACGTTTCATCGCAAAACGCGCCATTCGCATCGCGTTTTCGTTTGCCTCGGTTCCCGAATTGCAAAAAAACGCTTTCGTCAAAGAATCGGGCGCGACCGAAACTAATTTTTCAGCGGCTTGAGCGCGAATTTCCGAATAGACGAGATTTGAGTAAAACAAAACCTTTGCGGCTTGTTCCTGAATCGCTTTGACGACGTGCGGATGCGAATGTCCGGTCGCACAAACCGCGTGTCCGCCGTAAAGGTCGAGATATTTCTCGCCTTCGCTCGTCCAAATCCACGATCCTTTCCCACGCTCGACGGAAATATTCATTTTTGCGTAGGTCGCAATCTGAAATTGTTCTTCCAATTGTTCGATTTCTCTAAAATTCATTTGTTTATTCACCACAAAGACACAAAGGTCACAAAGAAATAATTAACTCACCTTACGCAGTTAGGATTTTTAGCCATCGGAGATGGCGAAAGCGTGTAGCCCACAGCGCAAGTGGAATTTGGCGGAATTTGACATCGAGCTATCGTAGATAGCGACAGATTCGCGCATCTGTCGCCCGCTGACACGGGCTTTAATA
>JANODL010000164.1:0-32362 GCA_031412675.1 Acidobacteriota bacterium
GCGCTTTTCAGCGGTGTCGAAGATTTAGCATAAACTTAAGTTGATTTCTCCCTCAACGCCGTGACACCGCTAAAAAACAGCGGTGTTGCAATCGAGCCGATTGCGCTCCAGTCAAACGCCCGTTTTTATTAACTTTGAATTATGTCCAGTCTTCAATTATTTAATCGTTAGAGATTCCGTTTATCGCAAACTTGTTTTAAAATCGAGGTAAAATATGAGTCAAAAAATAAATCCCGAACAAGCCTATCGAACATTAATGCTCATTTGGGTTGCGCTTCTCGCTTCGCAATTTATGTTTTTAGTCGTTATATTTTTCGCCAAGCCCGAAGTTCTCAAGTTTGATTTTAACAAGCCTTTATTCGGTGAAAACGCGATTATGGTCATCGCTTTCGCATTTTTGGCAATCACCAATTTCGCGCTTTCGTTCATTATGAAAAAGCGTTCGTTTGAACAAGCGGTTGAAAAACAGCAAATCGCTTACGTCCAAACGGGTTTGATTCTCGCCTGCGCCTTTTGCGAAGCGATTTCGCTGCTCGGAATGGTTTTGGCATTTGCCTTTTCCTATCAATATTTTTTCGCGTGGTTCGCGCTCGGAATCTTGGGTTTTCTTCTTCATTTTCCGCGCCGCGACGATGTGATTGCGGCAAGCTAAAAAAAGTAAATCTGAAATTCCAACTTTCGGATTCCAAATAAACAAGCAATTCGGTCATGCGCCGACGATGATAACCTCCGTTATCATACCAAACTCCCGAAATCGAACCGGTTTTACCCGTTTTTCTGATGGCTGGATAATTGCGCCGATTTTTCGATGGCGCGGAGATTTGAACTGTTGTAAAATCATTCTGCTTAAAATCAAAGTTATGTGAGAAATCTGTTATGAAAAACCTGGTTATTGTCGCCGTTTTCTGTTTGGCAATGTGCAGTTTTGCATCAGCCCAATCGTCATTTCCCGAACTCGATAAAGTTAAGAAAATAAAACTTCTCGAATCAACCCGCGCAGATGTCAAAAAGATTTTCGGCGAGTATAACAAAGATTCGGAGGGCGGTTCATATTCGACGGATAATGTGATTATCCGCATTTCTTACTCAAGCGGAGATTGTTCCGATGACAGCGATGAAAACTGGAATGTTGCCGAGGGACTAGTAACCGAAATCTTCGTGCAACTTGACATCTCAATCACCCCGAAAGATTTAAAAATTAACCTTTCAAAACTCGAGCGTATGAAAAGAAGTGACGACGACGACGATGATGATGATGATGACGAATACATTTATTATGACAAAGAAAAAGGCATCAGTTATGAAATTTCCGATGGGGAAGTTTCATATGTAAAATTCATTCCGCCGGAAAAAAACTATCCGGCATTATGTAGTAACGAAAACGTCAGACAATTTAAATCGGACAAAGAATGGTTTCGCAATAAGATAAAAGAAGTTTGGATTTGTTATCTCCCGCGCCCGTTTGCCAATCTCACCGAACTAACTTTGAGCAAAAATGAAATCACGGCTTATTGCATCACAAAAGACTCACCGAAGGGTGAAATATGTTCCGAAGATGCTGAAATCGAGATTGCGGCAAAGGGCGAAAGCACTAACCCGACCGATGTTTTAACTTATAATTACACGGTTTCGGGCGGCAAAATTATCGGCACAGGCGCAAATGTGACGTGGGATTTAACCGGCGTTAAACCGGGGAAATATACGATCACGGCAGGCGTTGACAACGGCTGCGGCGTTTGCGGCACGACGAAAACCGAAATAGTTAAAGTTAAAGATTGTCCCGATTGTCAGCCAAAGCCGAAATAATCACTCTAATTTATGAATTCAAAATTTGTTCGCCTTAACTTCGCTTTTCTTTTCGCGCTCGTCTTTGCCTTTTCCGTAAGGGCTGACGAGGTTGATAAATTTGTCCGCGCCGTGATGCAGGAACGAAAAGTTCCGGGCGTAGGCGTTGCGGTTGTCAAGAACGGTAAGGTCGTCAAAAAGCAGAGTTACGGTTTGGCGAATATCGAATTGAATGTTCCCGTGACGGCTGACACGGTGTTTGAAATCGGTTCGGTTTCAAAGCAGTTGACGGGCGCGGGCATTATGCTTCTGGTCGAAGACGGCAAGATAAACTTGGACGAAAAAATTAAGCAATATCTGCCCGATACGCCCGATGCTTGGAAAAACGTGACGGTCAGAAATCTGCTGACGCATACTTCGGGCATCAAAAGCTACACGGCAATCGGCACGGGTTTTGAACTCTCGAAGCGTCTGAAGCGCGACGAATTTATCAAGCTTTTGGCAACATATCCGCTCGATTTTGAAACGGGTTCGCGCTATTCATACAGCAATTCGGGCTACAATCTTTTAGGCTTTATCATCGAAGCCGCGTCCGAAAAATCCTACTGGGATTTTATGCGCGAACGGATTTTCCAAAAACTCGGAATGACGCAGACCTTCGACCGCGACCCGAAATATATCGTCAAAAACCGTGCGACGGGTTACGAACTCGAAAACGGTTCATACATCGGGCGCGATTACGATTTGACCGACCTTTTTGCGGCGGGTGCATTCATCTCGACCATCGGCGATCTGGCGAAATGGGACGCGGCTTGGCGCAACGACACTTTACTCAAAAAGGAAAGCAAAACCGAGGCTTGGAAGCCGTTTGTTTTAAGCGACGGCAAGCCGAGTTTATATGGTTTCGGCTGGAACGTCGCCGATTTTCGCGGTCACAAACTTGTCAGCCACAGCGGTTCGACCGCCGGTTTCAACGCGCAGATTTCACGATTTATTGACGACGATTTGAGCGTCATCGTCCTGACAAACTTAGGCGATGCAGGTTTTGCGGGAACGATTGCACGCGGCATTGCAAAGATTTACATTCCTTCAATTTCAATCAAAGCGATGAAGGCGCAGAGAGAAAAGGACGCAGAACTTTCGCAACTGTTTTCGGGCGTTTTGAGAAACCGTATGAACAACGAATTCAACGCCCAAATTTTGACCGACAACTTAATAAAATCGCTTTCAACCGAAAGAGCCAAAGCCAATAATCGGCGAATCGCCGCATTCGGAGCAGTTAAAAATTTCACTTTCGTCGGCGCGGAAACTTCGGGCAATTCAAAAATTTACCGCTACCAAGCCGAAACCGCGAAACGCCTTTTTCTCTGGCGTTTCGCGGTTAATGCCGACGGTAAAATTTCGGAAATGACGCTCGAAGACGAAGAATAAGATGCCGTCTTAATTTTTCGGTGAAATTTTCAAAACAAACTTTTTCAGTTTGCCGTCATTGAATTCGTAGTTTGCCAAATAACTGAATTTCAACATTTTGCCCTGCGCGTTTTCATCCGTTAATTCGATTTCAGACGCTTTGTAGATTAAAGTTTCTTTTTCGCCGTTTTCTGTTCGCTCAAGCGGTTCGCCGAGTTTTTTGACGACGTTTTTCGGTCCCGTCGTATCTTTGCCGTCAACATTCGGAATGCCTGTAATCATCGAAGCCGTGGATTGTTTATAACCGATAAAAATATTGTTTTCGGTCTTGAAATACCCGATTTTTTCGGCTTGAAAATGCGGAGACTGATAACTTTTGCCGACCCTGTAGACTTCAATTTCGGTGATAAAAAATCGGTCTTCAAACGACGCGCCCGTCAGTTTCATAACCTGATTGACAAACTTGTTGTAAAAATAATAAGTCGGGCGACCGTCTTCCGCAATGCGTGCCTGAAAGCCGTCGAGAAAAGCCTTTGCCGAAGCGCGGTTGCCGAGTTTGATACCGACCACACTCAAATCGCGTGAAACGGTTTTTTCCTGCGCTTTTGCATCAAAACCCGCACCGAAAACCATCGCCAAACAAAATATTAAAAAGCAAAACCTTTGTCGTAACATCATCAAATACCTCTGTTTTGAAAGTGAATTTACCGTTTGAAATAGGGGAAATTTTATTCGGGGATAATTTGTCGGAAAGAGCCGAAGTAATTGCCGGACTTTTTGTATTTTAGCAGATTGGTTTAATGAGATTCAATAAAAAAGAGTTGCCGCCGCAACCCGGATTTATTTGCTCATTAATAAAACTTTGGTAGTGAACAGAAAATAAGGCTGTTTGAAATTCTCGATTCGTGATTGCAAAGAGAAAAACGTCATTGCCGGGAGCGCACGCATCCCTGCGTGCCAGGTCGCGCTTCGCGGCGCATCGGCGTTGGTTGCGAAATCAACTTGCATTGATGACAAGATGTTTGAACGCTTCGCGTCCGGCACGCAAGGATGCGTGCGCTCCCGGCAATGACGTTCTTTTCTCAAAGCATTACTTTTAGTTCTCTACCAAAACCTTAAATCCAATTTTTCCGCGATGACTTAAAAACTGAATTCGATTTCAAACTCGATTCGACGGTTTCCCGCCTGACCGCCGCCACCGCCGCCGAATCCGAAACCGCCCGCCAGCGAAGTCGGTTCACCGAAAAACAGCGAGCGCAGGTTTCCGACCGGCGTTCCTTTATTGGTGCGGTTAAAAATATTGCGAACCTGCACGGAAAATTCCAGCGTGTAAGGGCTTTCGTCATCATCGCCGCCGCGACCGCCGCCGCCACCGCCGAACGGATTATTTATTCCGCCGCGATTTCCGCCGCGATTTCCGCCGCCGCCGCCGCCTTGTGTTTGCGCTGTTTGATTTTCTTTTTTGCCGCCAAAACCGAATTCTTTCGAGGCGCGCAGATTGACGATGAAAAACTCACTTCCGCGCCCGTAATTGCGCGGGATAATCGCGTTCGGGTCGTTTCCGGCAATCTCGCAAAAAGAAGTCGTAAATCCGCGTTCGCCGCAAGCCGTCGCTAACTGCGCGAATGTCGGACGATCCGTGAAAATCGAATCGCCGTTATCGTCCCTGCCGGTCGTGATATTGAACGGAACGCCCGAGCGAAACGTGATAAACGGACTCAGACCGACTCCCCAAAATGTTTCAAAATTGCCGCCGATGGCAAAGCGATGGCGAATGTCGAGCGCGGCATCGCCGTATTCATTGCTCAAATCAAAAGAGTTTGACGGAAAACTGCCCGCGCCGTCCGAGTCGCTTTCGGCTTTATTGAGCGCGTAATTGGCAAAAAGCGAAACGTCTTCGATAAAATTCGAGCGGACGTTGAAAATCAACTGATTTTGATTAAAGCGTCCCGTGGATTCGTATTGAAAAATATTGCCCGCGAGCGGATTCGGGCGCACGCCGCCGACGGGCGCGTTGATGTTGCGCGAACGTAAAAGATTGCGTGTTCGGGCGTTGATAAAAGTCGCGCTGAAAGTCGTCTTAAAAGGCAGTTGACGCTCGACGCTCAGAGCGGTTTGCATCGTATAAGGCACTTGCAAATCGGGCGCGACAATGCGCGTTGTCTGCGGCTGGGCAAAAGCGGACAACTGGGCAACGGTCGGGACGTTTGAAACGCCGTTTGGCGTAAAAATTATCGAATCCAAAATCGCCGCGTCGGTCACGACGAACTGCTGTTGGCTAATGCCGTCAAAGCGCACGGCTTGCAGCGAAAGGCTTTCACCGAAACGGTCGTAAAAAATTCCGAAACCGCCGCGAAAAACCGTTTTCGGGCGATTCTGCCCGTCTGCGCCGGGCGAATACGCAAAACCGAAACGCGGCGCGAGATTGAAATTGCTCGAAATATTCGTTTGATTTTCGTAGCGCAGACCGAATGAAAGCGTCAATTGCGGATTGACACGCCAATCGTCTTGAAAGAATAAGCCCCAATCGGTGCGCGAAATTTTCGCCTGCGATTCGCCGCCCGCAATGGTAAATTGCGAAGGACGCGCATCGGGCAGATTTTGAATCGTGGCGCGGTATTGGTCGAGCGAAGTAAATGTAAAAGTTCCCGCGAAATTGGCGGGCGAGGAATTATCGAGCCGATTATTTCTGGCTCGCACGCCGAATTTGAGCGCGTGTTTGCCGCGCAGATAGGATGTATAATTTTGAAACTCGAGACGGTCTTCGTTTGAAAAGGCGACACCGAAACCCGCTCCGCCGCCCGTGAAAGCGTCAAGCACGCGAATCGTCGGCGAATTGTCGTCCGCTTCGTCAGCGTTGCGCCGCCGAATGTATTGAAAGCGCGTTTCGTTGATAATCGAGCCGTTGATAACCGCCGTTTCCGTGAGCCTGATTGAATGCTCGTTACTGCGCGTTGCAAACGAGCGCGAGAGCAAATCGAAACCGCCCAAACCCGAATTTTCCGAGTTATCACGCGAGTATTCGTAACGTGCGACAAGCGTGTTCTTTTCATTAATCTGAAAATCGAAACGCGGGCTGAACTCAAAGTCACGGTTCGGTGTCGGCACGGAAAGCTGAAACGGCGTGACGTTTAAGTTCGGGTCGAGAACGAGCGCGTTAATCAATGAATTATCCGCCGTGTCGCCAAACTCGAAATCAACGAAATACGAAGCGCGTTGTTTGATAATCGGACCGCCGACATTCGCGCTGAATTCGCGCACCTGAAACTCGGCGCGGTTTGACGAAAAAGGATTTCGGGAATTTAGAGATTCGTCTTCAAATTCAAATTCGACTTCGCCGCGCAACTTGTCCGTTCCGGGCTTCGTTAAAACCTCGATCCGCCCGAATCCCAGACGGTCGTATTCGGACGAAAACGGATTTTGATTAATGCGGATTTCACGAATCGTATTACGCGGCGGAAGCCGTCCACCCGAAAAGCCGTCCACAAAAATCTCGCCGCCGTCGGGTCCCGCGCCCGGTCCGGCTAATGCCCGCAGAGCCGCTTCTAAATCCGCGTCGTTGTCCGGCAAAGCCTCGATGTCTTTATCATTTAAGACAATTGCACTCGCGTTCGATTCGGGATTCGTATTGACGGGCGAGTCCTCGCCGACGGTAACTTCCGCCTGCGTTTGCCCGACATTCAGCGTTACGTCGAGCGAAAATGCGCGATCCGCCGTAATTTCGACTTCCGCGCTTTCATAAAGCGCAAAACCTTGGCTGACGACGCGCACGACATATTTGCCGACCGCCAGATTAAGACTGAATTCGCCCGCTTGATTGGTTTTCGCCTTTCGCTCCGCGCCGCTCGAATTAACGGCGGAAATCTCCGCGCCGACAATCACCGCGCCGAAATTATCAACCACGCGCCCACGCAGCGTTCCCGCGTTCGATTGCCCGAAAGCGGTCATTGACATGAAAACTAATACAACGATTACAAACAAAACTCGCGTCATAAAACTTCCCTATGAAAAACTTAAATTAAAGCAAAGCCGACGTTTTGCCGGACTTTCAGATTATCTAAAATACGATAGACACATTCCGAAGCTCTCTCGTTTCACTCTTAAGAAAAGTTTTTTACCTTTCAATTTGCCAAAAATAAAAGGTATGACCTTTCAGCCACACCTTTTTCCTAACGACTTAAAAATTTTGCTAGAAATTCAACACCAATTCGCCGTCTTTCTCTTCGACAACGACGCTTCCGCCGTCAATCAATTTGCCGAAGATTTTAAGCCGCAAGTCTGAAAGTTTCACGAACGGCTTGCGGCAATTCGACCGAATAGAAATAAATTGCGGGATAAAGATAATCTTCGCCCGATTCGTCAATGACGCGGATGTAATCGTCTTCGGCGGCTTTTTCGTCGGGCAAAACTTCGTAAATCTTGCGGATTTCCAAATCTTCACAGTCATCGTTTTTAATGCAAACTACAAATTGAATTTTCGCACCGTTTTCTTCCATAACTTTAGTCCAAATACTTTTTGATTTTCATCTTTCTTTTGCCGATGCCGTGCGCTTCATACCAATGTATTTCAACGCGGCGGATTCTGTCGTTTATCAAGCGCACGGTTGTTTCGCCTTTCAATTTTCGCCAACGTCCTTCGCCGAATTCTTCCCGCAAACGGGCGATTTCTCTAATTTTATGACCAATGGCAATAATTTCAATATTGGTAATTTTGCCAATGATTTCAAACGTCATCTTAAAAATTCAAAACCAATTCGCCGTCCTTCTCTACGACGACGACGCTTCCGCCGTCAACTAATTTGCCGAAAAGAATCTCTTGGGCGAGCGGTTGTTTAATTTTTTCGTGAATCAGACGCGACATCGGACGTGCGCCGTAGCGTGCGTCGAAGCCGTTTTTGGCAAGCCATTCACGGGCTGATTCTTCTAATTTCACCAACACGCGTTTTTCGGCAAGCTGTCCGTTGAGTTCTTTGATA
Source organism: Acidobacteriota bacterium (assembly GCA_031412675.1). Taxonomy (GTDB): domain Bacteria; phylum Acidobacteriota; class Blastocatellia; order Pyrinomonadales; family Pyrinomonadaceae; genus JAFDVJ01. The sequence continues at coordinate 8,172 of JANODL010000164.1, forward strand.
AATTTGTCAACGATGAGCTTGATCATCTCGATGTCGAGAGCCTTGAACGGCACCCAAGCGTCGAGCCGATTGCGGAATTCGGGCGTGAACGTGCGTTCGATTGCACCGCGCGCATTTCCTTTCGTGTCCGAAGAATTGCGGAAACCGACACCGCCCGAAGATAATTCTCTCGCGCCCGCGTTGGTCGTCATAATCAAAATCACATTTCGGAAATCGGCTTTTTTGCCGTTGTTGTCGGTCAAAGTCGCGCTGTCCATGACCTGCAAAAGCAAATTGAAAAGATTCGGATGCGCTTTTTCGATTTCGTCCAAGACCAACACGGAATGCGGATGACGCATGATCGCTTCGGTCAGCAGTCCGCCCTGATCAAACCCGACATATCCGGGCGGCGCACCGATCAGACGCGAAACCGTGTGCGGTTCGGCGTATTCGCTCATATCGTAGCGCAGAAATTCCACGCCCAAGATTTCGGCAAGCTGTTTGGAAACTTCGGTTTTGCCGACTCCGGTCGGTCCCGAAAAAAGAAACGAGCCGACGGGTTTGGTCTGATGTCCGAGTCCGGCACGCGAAATCTGAATCGCATCAACAATGCGGTCAATCGCGTCGTCTTGTCCGAAAATCACGCCTTTCATGTCGTCTTTCAGAGTTTTCAGACGGTCTTTTTCGTCCGCGACAACCGTTTTCGGCGGAATTTTCGCCATCCGCGCAATCGTGTTTTCGACCATTTGGACGGAAATCATTTTCGGACGCGACTCTTCGGGCAAAAGTTTCGTCGCCGCGCCGACTTCGTCAATTACGTCAATCGCTTTGTCGGGCAAAAATCGGTCGTTGATGTATTTTCCAGCGAGTTCGGCAGCGATTTTCAAGGATTCGTCCGAGTATTTTACGCCGTGATGTTCTTCGTAAAATCTCTTCAAACCTTTGAGGATTTCGTAAGTTTCATCAACCGTCGGTTCGCCGATTTCGATTTTCTGAAAACGCCGCGCCAATGCGCGATCGCGTTCAAAAGCGGCTTTATATTCCGCGTAAGTCGTCGAACCGATACAGCGCAAATCGCCGTTCGCGAGCGCGGGTTTTAAGATATTCGAGGCATCCATCGCACCGCCCGAAACTGCGCCCGCGCCGACGATTGTGTGAATTTCGTCAATAAACAGAATCGAATTTTCGTGTTTTTTGAGTTCGGTAATGATCGCTTTGAAACGCTGTTCAAAATCGCCGCGATAACGCGTTCCGGCGAGAACCGCGCCCATATCGAGCGCGTAAACTTTCGCGTCTTTCAACACATCGGGAACATCGCCTTCCGAAATTTTGAGAGCCAAACCTTCCGCCAGAGCCGTTTTACCAACGCCGGGTTCGCCGACGTAAAGCGGATTATTTTTCTTGCGGCGACAAAGAACCTGAATTGTCCGTTCGATTTCTTCCTGCCGTCCGATGATCGGGTCAATTCCGCCTTCCGAGGCGAGCTTGACGAGTTCTTCGGTAAAGGCTTCGAGCGGTTTTTTGCGCTTGCCGCCGAGGGCGCGTTCTTCCGCAAATTCTTCCGTGTCATCGCCTTCGCCAATTCCGTCGAAATCAAAATTCGTATCAACTTTGGAAATGCCGTGCGCGATGTAATTTAACATATCGAGTCGCGTAATGCCTTGCTGTTTGAGCAGATAAACGGCATAAGATTGTTCGGCTTGATAGAGCGCAGCGAGGATATTTCCGCCGTCAACCGCTTTTTGTCCGCTGCCTTCCGCCTGCAAAATCGCGTATTGAATCGTTGATTGAAAAGTCGCCGTCAATTCGGGCATCGTCTGAATTCCCGTCGGCATTTTTTCCAAAGTGTCGCGGAAATATTCTTCCAGCGATTTGGCAAGTTCTTCAATCGTCGCGCCGCAATTAAACAAAATATCGCGTGCCGAATTGTCTTCGAGCAAAGCATAAAGCAAATGCTCGAGCGTAACGTATTCGTGCTTATATTTAACGGCTTCATCAACCGCGTAGCTTAATGTTTCTTCTAATTCTCTGGTCAACATATTTTGAAAACTCTTTTGATGCTATTTTATCAAAAATTTGTTCAATAAAGATTATAACTGAAATAAAATTTCAGAACACGCAATTTTCTATATCAATTATGTGACGCATTGTCCGTAGACGTTATGTCCGAAAAAATCAAAGATAAGTTTATGACAGAGGCTTTAAATATTCTCGGTAAGCAAATTAAAACACGGCGTGAAAATCTTGGTCTGACACAAGAAAAACTTGCTGAGAAATGCGGATTAGACAGAACTTATATCAGCCTTCTCGAAAGAGGAAAAAGAAATCCGTCATACACTAATTTGCTCAAAGTTGCTTCTGGATTAGAAATTTCAATTTCAGAATTAACCAAACATATTTAATGGCATTAACACCGATTGACGAACAACACGCGCTCCAAATTCAAGCAGGAACAATAGGTCGCAAAGCAGGACACGAATTTGAAGATACTTTGACATCGAAATTAAATTCGATGCCGATGCTTCAACACTTAAAATTTGCTCATAACCCAAATGAACATCTATTTATCGGAAAGCCTGAGCAAACTGTTCTTAATTATATTTGTTCCCGCAAAAACATTACGAATTTAGAAAAAATAATTGCTCTTTCGACAGGAACATTAGCGACTTCGGAAGCCGGTAAAAGGTGGCTGGGTATAAATGGTGTAAAAGTTTCCAAATGCAAAAGCGATGTTATTGTCACATTGAAACCTGTCGGTGAAAAAGACATAACCGTCGGAATTTCTACCAAACAATGTAACAATAGAACTCCGACTAATGCTCAACTTTATTTCACGACGGCACGAGGTTTTTGTAATCTTTTACGCAATAATGGAATAAATATCTCCGAGAATGGTGAAAATGCTCTCAGACAGTTTTGTGGCGACGAAGGTTTCCGTCCGCTTGATTTTCCTCAAATGATTGAAAATAGACAAAGTGATCCGCGCCGTTTTTTTTGGGAAGAAATACTTGAGCAAGGGCGAATTGAATTGGAAAAAATTCTTTCGGAAAAACAAGACGAGATTACCCGGCTTTTGTTGCAAAAAGCATATCTTGACGACCCGTTTGCGCCTAATTTTATTTTGCATAAAACTAAGAAATCCGAGAGTTGGGAAAAAACCGAGATTGCATTTTATACGGTTGATGAGCTTATTAAACTTTCCAAAAACTACGCAGGTTTTGCGCTCGAACCTTATTCGGTAAAAAAAGGAAGTTACCGCGACCCACAAGGCACTACGCATTTAGCTCCGCGTTTCGGTATTGTTCAAATGCAGCGCGGCGGACAATTGCAACATCCGACGCAACTGCAATTTAATTTAAAAGCCGGATATTTCTACAAAATTTAATAGTTCCGACTTGATATGTTTAGCAATTTCATAAGCTAATAATGGCGGAACAGCATTTCCGATAGTTGCCCGAATATCACCGAGCGAGCCGACGAATTTAAAGGAATCGGGAAAAGATTGGATGCGAGCCGCTTCTCTGATTGTTAGAGAACGAGTAGCAATCGGGTGAACATTGCGACAACCTGAAATCATTCCGAAAGTCGTTTGAACAGTTGAAGCAGGTTCTTTCCAAATCTGGCGTTTGTAAGTTGTATTGTAGCCGGAAGGCGGACGCAAATTCGGGTCTTCGTTATCGTGTGCGCTTTTGCCTTCCGGCACATTCCAAAGCCATTTGATAACGTGGTCGGGATGTTTGACAGCTTCGTGCAAGAAATCAATTTCGCTTTTTTCGCCTGATTCTAAAAACTCCAAATCTGAACAAGCATCGGCAAAATTTCGATATGGTGAAACAGAAGAAAAAAGATTGTTGATTTCTCCGTACATTTTTTCGGGAAGACTCGGCTCAATATTCAAATCTTTTCTTGTCGCAATAAAAATAACTCTTTCTCGATGTTGCGGAACTCCGTAATCTTTCGCATTTATTTCAAAATGTTTGACTCGATAACCGGACGCTTCAAAATCTTCGTAAATGTGATTGAGCATTAAGCCGCCATCAGAATCTTTCATTGAAGTCAAAAGGCGCACATTTTCCATCACGGCAACTTTCGGCATCAAGCCGCGAACAATTTTCAGATAATTTTTAAACAGATTATTTCGCGGGTCGTTTGAATCACGCTTTCCAGAAAGGCTAAATCCCTGACACGGCGGACCTCCGATAATAACATCTATTTCTCCAAATTCTTTTTTCCATTGTAAAATGGTTTCCTCTGAAATTGCTTGAATATCAGAGCCTAATTCAATTGCATTTTGGAAATTCTGACGATAGATATTTCGGTAAGAAGTTTTCAACTCCAAAAAACCCAATATCTCAAAATCAGCCCACGAAAAACCGAGGCTAAATCCGCCGCAACCTGAAAATAAAGAAATAACCTTTCCTTTTTTATTGTTGATTCGGGAATTTTCCAAAGAATTTAGAAGATTGACATATTTCCTATTTTCATCGGTTTTATAAATCTTTGAAGCGCGCGAAGAATCTCTGAAATTTTCATTATAAGTATGCGTTTGATAGCGTTTTTTCTTGATCGTTTGAATTTTAGTTTCTGAAATTTCGTCCAGTATTTTTTTAAGTTGGAAAAGTTTGGTTTGACTTAATTCTGTCTTTTCAAGTTCAAAAGCCGATAATTGATGTTGCGGAATACTTGCTAATTCAGAAAGTTTTGCTTGGGATAAACCTATTTCTTCCCGTCTTTTTCTTAGGTTAGTTCCAGAACTAATCATAATTATCACCAACCTCCGAACGGATATTTTTCTTCGACAATATGTTCGAGGAACGGTGATTCAATTCCCTTTTCTCTGGCTTGGCGGTCAACTTCCAAAGCGTCCGCGCCGTGCGCGATAAGCTCGTCGCCATAGAGACAAACCCATTGGTTCATATATTTTTCACGGTTTTCTGCAAGCCACTTTTCAGTTTTTTTGTATCTTTCAATGTCTAGCGCAAGTCTGATTTTTTTCTCTGTGTTCGTTTGTTTTGCTCGTTCTCCTTCGTCAATTACTTCACGCAGTTTGCTGTAATCTTCGACGGGCAACGCTTTTATAATTTCGATGGCTTGTTCTAAATTCGTCTGCATAGATTCATTTTACTCTTTCTCAAACTCACAAAAAAGCGAAAAATTATAAAGAATTTCTTCTCAAAAAATTCGGGCTGTCCCGGTGATTTTAACACAAGACAGCCCGAAGCGTTGAGCAAATTTAGCGGACGAATCAGCCGTTATTTTTTCTTGCCGGACAGAAGCAGTTCGCGTCCGACGTAATACAAAACAATCGCCATAATCCAGAACGGAATCAGCCCGAGCCAGTCGGCATTGTTTCCGGCGAAAAGCGGATTGCTCTCTTCCGACCATTTTTCAAAGCCTTTCATCGAATCGCTTAAAAACTCCGTCGCAACCGCGAGTAAAATTCCCGCCAATGCGCCGCCCGCAATGTAGCCGGAGGCGAGCAGAACGCCCGGACTTTTATCGGTTTCGGCGATTATTTCGTCTTCCGTCAAGTTTTGATGGGCGAGTTTTCGCTTCAAATAAAGGTCAACCGCCCAACGGACGATGCCGCCGACAAAAATCGGCGCGGAAACCGAAATCGGCAGATACAAACCGACCGCGAAAGCCAGCGACGGAATGCCCGAAAGTTCTAAAACAATCGCAATCATCACGCCCAAAAGCACCAAGCCCCACGGCAATTCCTGACTCAAAATACCTTTGATGATATAGCTCATCAAAGTTGCTTTCGGCGGGTCGTATTTGACGACTTCCGAGCCGTCGGCGCGTTTCGTTTCCGTGCCGCCGATGCCCGGATCAACCAAATAGACGGGTTTTCCCGAAGTGTCAACGAGATAGCGTCCGGTTTTGCCGACGGTCGCGTCCGTGTTATGCCAGATACGATAATTGGATTGGTCATTGAAGAAAGTATCTTCGACCTTTTCCGATTTCATTTGTGCGCCGTCGCGCATCAATTGTTGTTCGGGAACTTGGAATTGTTGCGTGAATTCGGTCGGCGCGACTTTTTTATAAACCGTCGAAGACGTATTCAATTGAATCAGAATCGGTCCGAGCAACAATGCCGAAGCCGTCGCGCCGATCAAGATGGCGATTTGCTGTTTCCAGGGCGTTCCGCCAACCCAAAAGCCGGTTTTCAAATCCTGCGAAGTCGTGCCGCCGTTCGATGCCGCGATGCAAACAATTCCGCCGACGCTCAGAGCCGTCACGAAATACGGGTCGGGCGCAGTCCAGCCGAGAATCAGAAACACCAAGCAAGTTAAAAGCAAGGTTGCCACGGTCATTCCCGAGATCGGGTTTGACGAAGAACCGATTTCACCCGTCAGACGCGACGAAACCGTGACGAACAGAAAGCCGAAAATGATAATCAAAATCGCGCCGAGCAAATTCATCTTCAAAGTCGGAGCAAAACTAATGATGATAATCAGCGCGAGAATTCCGATAATCACCCATTTCATCGAAAGGTCTTGGTCGGTGCGCGGCAGATTCGTTTCTTCGGTTTTGCCCGCGCTGCCGCGAAAATCGGCGAGTCCGCCCTTTAAGCCGTGCCAGATCGTCGGCAGACTCCGCGCCAGCGAAATCATTCCGCCTGCCGCGACCGCGCCCGCGCCGATGTATAAAACGTAGTTACTCTGGATATTTCGGACACCTTGAACGAAATTAAAACCGCCGCCTTCTTTCGGAACATTGAACATATCGAAAATCGTTCTTTTGGTTTCCGGCGCAAGCGGCACGGTCAGCATCTCGCCGAAATAAACGATCATCGGAATCAAAACGAGATACGACAGTGCGCCGCCCGCAAACATAATTCCGGCGATGCGCGGTCCGATGATGTAGCCGACTCCGAGCAGTGCGGGATTGTTTTCGAGCGAAACCGAACCGCCTTTGAATGGCGACTCGAAATATTTGCCCGGAACTTCCTTCCAGCCTTTAAAAACCTGCATCAGAGTATTAAAAAGAAAGCCCATTCCGAATCCGACGGCGATAATTTTTCCGCCGCTGACTGCCGATTCGTCCGATTTCGTTTTTTCGGCTTCGATGGACGCGGCACGCGATTCTTCCGATGCTCCGGCGATTAAAACCTGCGCGCAAGCCGTGCCTTCGGGATATTTCAAAAGTCCGTGCTGGTCTCGAATCAAAGCGCGGCGCAAAGGAATCATCATTAAAATCCCTAAAAGTCCGCCCAAAACCGCAACGAGCATCACGCGCGACAATTCGAGGTCAAAACCGAGCAGTAAAATCGCGGGCATCGTTACGCCCAAACCGAACGCGATTGATTCGCCCGCCGATCCGGCGGTTTGCACGATGTTGTGTTCGAGAATCGTCGCGTCTTTCACGCCGATTTTCGACAGAAGCCGAAAAAGCGTAATCGAAATAACCGCGACCGGAATCGAAGCCGAGACGGTTAAACCGACTTTTAATACCAAATAAAGCGACGACGCGCCGAAAATCACACCCAAAACAGTTCCGACGATCAGCGGTAAAATCGAAAGTTCGCGCAAGCTGGTGCGGTCGGGAATATACGAACGGAAATTCTCCAAAAAAGGATTTTTTGCCATAACGGAAAATTTAAAGCCTCCAAATTTTTATCTGTTCAAAAGGAAGAGCATTTTGAATTGAAATCTTGCGTTAAATTTACATTGCCTCAGCTAAATAAGCAAGCAAAAGACTTATCTGCATTAAACAAAAAAGATTTTTTTCCGAATTAAAATCTGTTCTAAAGAAAAAATGAGCCGACTAAATTATTTAGGACAGCCGCAAAATTATTTGGCTTTGTCTCAAAAGTGCTTAATTTTGAAATTATGTCTCAAAAAAGCAGAAGCCCGCGCGTGAGCAAGGGCGGCGAACGCTTGCTTTTCCGCCCTTGCTCACGCGCGGGCTTCTGCTCTCGTCTCAAAACTGCTTAGAAAAATTACCTCTTGAGACAAAACCAATGTTTCATTAAACCCGAAAATAGTCTAAAATCTTCAACAAATCCGAATGGAGTTTCTTTAATCTAATGAAAAACAAATTTATCTCTGCGTCGCTGCGTTTCGGCGGTTTAATTTTTCTCCTCGCTTTATCAATCTTCGCGCAAACCAAAGTTCCCGCGCCGAAGGATGTTCTCGGTTTTACGCCCGGCGATGACCGAAAACTCGCGTCTTGGGCAAACACGGTCGAGTATTTCAAAAAGCTCGATGCGGCATCAGACCGCGTGATGTTTGAGGAAATCGGTAAAACGACCGAAGGCAAACCGTTTGTTTACGCGACGATTTCTTCGCCCGCAAATCTTAAAAATCTCGAAAAATACAAAGCGATCAACGCTAAATTGGCTGACCCGCGTTTGATAAAATCGAATCAAAAACTCGCCGATGAATTAATCAAACAGGGCAAAACCATCGTTTTGATAAGCTGCGGAATTCATTCGACGGAAGTCGGCAGTTATCTTTCTTCGATGCTCATTGCCGAACGACTGGCAAACGCGGCAGACGCGGAAACGCGCAAGATTTTGGACGAAACGATTATTCTGCTCGTCCCGAGTTTGAATCCCGACGGCGTTGATATTGTCAAAAACTGGTATGACAAAACTTTGGGAACGCCGTTCGAGGGAACCGAACCGCCCGAGCTTTATCAAAAATACGTCGGACACGACAATAACCGCGATTGGTATGCGTTCACGCAGGTCGAAACGCAGTTGACGGTTGATAAAATCCATAACGAATGGCATCCGCAAATCGTCCACGACATTCACCAGCAAGGCGCGTTCGGCGCGAGAATGTTTCTGCCGCCGTATCTCGCGCCCGTCGAGCCGAACGTGCCGAAGGAAATAGTCGAGGGCTTTACCGAACTCGGGCTTTATATGGCTAAACAGATGCGCGAGAAAAAATTCGAGGGCATCACGACCGATTCGACCTACGACGCTTGGACACCTGCCCGCGCCTATTCGCACTATCACGGCGGCGTGCGGATTTTGTCCGAAACCGCTTCGGCGCGTCTGGCTTCGCCGATTACCGTCAAACCCGAACAACTACGCAGCTCGGTCGGCTTCGACGTGCGTAAAGAATCGGCAAACTTCGCGCCCGTCTGGAACGGCGGCGAATGGCGTTTGAGAGATATTACAAACCATATGACAACCGCCGCTTTTAGTTTGTTAAATCACGCGGCGGACAACCGCGTAAAATGGCTCACGAGATTTTACGCGATTGGAAAAGAAGCCGTCAGACCACGCAAAGACGGTGAATTATTTGCATATGTTTTTGATGACAAAAGCAAATACAGCAATGAGTTTTGGTCAAGTCTTGAAAGGGCAGGCGTTGAATACGAAAATGTAGGAAAATTTAAATATAACGGTCAAACCTACAATGACTTTACAACCGTAATTCCAATGAATCAGCCTTATGCTGGTTTTGCCGTTGCAATGATTGAGGCGCAAAAATATCCCGATCTGCTCGATGAAAAAGGATTACCGATTCCGCCTTACGATGTTACGGCACATAGCTTGTCTTTATTGACAGATACTAAATTCGTGAAACTTATGAGTCCGGTTAATTTTCGCAAACCTCCAAGACTCACCGGCGGCGGACTTGGAAATGGAAACGGTTGTGGAAGTAATAGACCAATAACTCGCAGGCTTTATCGCTCATATATTCCTTCGATGGACGAAGGTTGGACACGCTGGGTTATAGAAAGATACAGCCATCTAATTCCCAAGCGTGATGAATGTGAAGGTGCTTATCAATCAATATACAACGAGGAAATTCTAAACGCTGAAAAATTACGCTCCACTAAATTTATAATCTTCCCCGACCAATCGCCGAATCAAATCTTGAACGGCTACGCGAAAGGCGCGATGCCCGACGAATACACGGGCGGAATCGGCGCGGACGGCGTGGCAAACTTAAAGAAATTTGTCGAAGACGGCGGAACGCTTGTTTTCTTAAACCGCAGTTCTGATTTCGCCATCGAACAATTTAATCTGCCCGTCAAAGATGTCACGAAAGGGCTGCCGCGCAAGGATTTTTATATTCCCGGTTCGATTCTCAGAACGGAATTAGACACGACGCATCCGATTGCCAAAGGAATGCCGAAAGAATCAATCGCGTGGTTTGAAAATTCGCCCGCGTTTGAAATCCAAACCGACCCGCTCGCGCTCTCGAAAAACTTCCGCATCATCGCTTCGTATCCGAAAGACCCGAAAGACATTCTCCTTTCAGGCTGGGCGTTAGGCGCGGAAAAGATCGCGGGCAAAGCCGCGCTCGTCGAATTTACCATCGGCAAAGGCAAGATAATTCTGTTCGGCTTCCGCCCGCAGTATCGCGGACAATCGCTGGCGACCTTTCCGCTGTTGTTTAATGCGATTGCAAATTAGGAGATTAGCCACGAATGGCACGAATAACACGAATTATTTCAATTTTTTATTTGTGTTATTCGTGCCATTCATGGCGAAAAGTAAAATATATTTGAAGAAAAGATTATCTATAAAGACCTTTCATTTAAAATTGTCGGTCTGGCAATGAAGGTTCATACGGAACTCGGATTTGGATTTTTGGAAAAGGTTTATGAAAATTCTTTGATAATTTTGCTTAAAGAAAACGGTATTAAAGCCGAACAACAAGTTCCAATCAAAGTTACTTTTCACGGTCAAATTGTTGGCGAGTATATTGCCGATATTTTAGTTGAAGATTCAGTAATTCTTGAACTCAAAGCCCAAGATAAAATCGCAGAAATTCATAAAGCCCAAACCCTGAATTATCTTAAAGCAACCGGATTAAAACTTGCTATCCTGCTAAATTTCGGCAGAAAAAGACTTGAATCCGAAAGATTAGTTTTATAAAAACATTCGTGCTATTCGTGTCATTCGTGGCTAACTTTCCTAAAAAATCGGATTTTCAAACTGCCAAATTTCTAAAATCGTTATAAAATGACGAACGCGGAGAAAAAAGATAAATGAGCTTGATGACAATTTTTTTGGTAATCGGCGGACTCGGTTTTTTGTTTTTGCTTATTTCATTGATTGTCGGAGATATTTTTGACGCTTTCGGCTTTGATTTAAGTCTGGACACGAGCCACGATTTCGGCATTTTCGACAGCCGTGTAATTGCAGTTTTTCTGACGGCTTTCGGCGGTTTCGGTGTAATCGGCGCATCGCTCGGGTGGGGCGCGGTCAGCGGTTCGTTGTTTGGTCTGCTCGGCGGATTTTTCTTCGGCGCGATAGTTTTTTATTTCGGCAAACTGCTTTACAGTCAACAATCTTCAAGTTCGGTCAGCAACGAAGATTTAATCGGACGCACGGCACAGGTCAGCGTCAATATCAAACCTGACGGAATCGGACAAATTTCGTGTCTGATCGGCGAAGAAAAGGTCGAAAAGCTGGCGCGAACCATCTCCGGCGAAGAATTAAAAGCCGGTCAGCTCGTCCGCATTGACTCGATCGGCAGCGATTCGGTCATTGTCAGCATTGAAAACGGTGAAGGAAAATCTCTCTTTTTTGAAAAAAATTAAAGTTTAGAGTTCAAAATTCGGTTTGCGCCAACGCGCTAAAGCGTGAACTCAAAACTAAAAATGAGGTAAATAAATGTTTGAATCTCTAATTTTAATTGTCGGTGTGGTTGTCGGTATCGTTATTGCTCTGCTCATCGTTTTGATGCTTTTGAGCAAAAATTACATCAAGGTTTCGCCCAATCAGGCGGCGATTATTTCGGGTCGGACGCGAAAATTAGCCGACGGCACAACGGTCGGTTATCGCCAGGTGCGCGGCGGCGCGACGCTCGTCATTCCGTTTCTCGAAAAGGTCGAATATCTCGATTTGAACGTCATCACCGTTCCGCTCGCCACCTCGCGCGCCTATACGGTGCAGGGCGTGCCGGTTTCCGTCAAAGCTGTTGCCAACGTCAAGGTCAAAGGCGACGACCAATCGCTGCGGGCGGCGGCGGAAAGATTTTTGGGAATGCCGAAAGAGCAGTTTCACCAGCTCGTTTTCCAAACGCTCGAAGGACATCTTCGCGCAATCCTCGGAACTCTGACGGTTGAAGAAATCAACAATGACCGTCAATCTTTCGCGCAAAAGCTAACGAGCGAAGCCGCCGGAGATTTGGAAAAAATGGGCATCGGACTCGACGCGCTGACGATTCAGGAAATCTCGGACGAAGAAGGTTATCTCGACGCTTTGGGCAAACGGCGCACGGCGGAAGTCAAACGCGATGCCGAGATCGGACAGGCGGAAGCCAACCGCGATTCAAAAATCAAAGCGTCGCAGGCTTTGCAGGAAGGCGAAAAAGTCCGGCTTTTGACCGAAGCCCAAATCGCCCAATCAACCCGCGAAACCGAAATTCAAAAAGCGCAGGTGCAGGCGGAAATTCAAAAAGAACGCGCGACGGCGAATCAAGCCGGACCGCTTTCGGAAGCCAAAGCTCAGCAAGAAGTCGTCGCCGAAGAAGTCCGCATCGAACGCATCCGCACGCAGGAACAAATCGCCGTGCAGGAACAGGAAGTTTTGCGTAAGGAAAAAGAACTTGAAGCGACGGTCGTCAAACAAGCCGAAGCCGACCGCAAAGCCGCCGTTTTGAGAGCGCAAGGTTTGCAGGAAGCCGCGATTCTCGAAGCCGAAGGTAAAAAACAAGCGCAAATCGCGCAAGCCGAAGCCGAATCGCAAACTCTCCAAAAAGAAGGTCAGGGACGCGCCATCGCCATCGAAGCCGAAGGTCGCGCCGAAGCCGAAAAAATCCGTTCATTGGGTTTGGCGGAAGCCGAAAAACTGCAAGCGAAAGGTTTGGCGGAAGCTAAATCAATCGAAGCGAAAGGTTTGGCGGAAGCCGTTGCAATCAAGGAAAAAGCCGCCGCGTGGCGCGAATTTAACGATGCGGCGCGTCTGCAAACTATTTTAGAGAAATTGCCCTCGATCATCCAAGCAAGTGCGCCGATTTTCGCGGCGGTTGCCGAACCTTTGGGCAAAATTGATAAAATCGTCATGATTGACCAAGGCGGAAACGGCGACGGCAACGGACAAAGCGGCATCAATCGTTTTGCCCAAACCGCGCCGACGCTGATTTTTGGTCTTCTTCAACAACTTCAATCGCTCGGTTTGAATTTTCCCGAAGTAATGGCGCAACTCGGCATTAATCAGGACGAAAAGCTGATCGAACCGACCGAAAAACCGAAACCGAACGGCTCGCCGGTCAAGGAAGTTACGCCAAAAAAAGAAGAGTAAACGACTGGAGCGCAAGCGGCTCGCTTGCCTGAGCGTAGAGATCGAACAAAAACGCCTTGATTTCCTTAAATATTGAAAGGAAATCGAGGCGTTTTTAGATTACTTCGTAATCTTGCAAGCGAGCCGCTTGCGCTCCAGTCAATTGAATCGCATCTTTCGGCGTGATAGATTGTAACTTTGCTTTATCACGATGAAAGAAAACATACAGACGACAAGATTTGAAAACGGTCTGACGATTCTCACCGACAAAATGCCCGATGTGCGTTCGGTTACGCTCGGATTTTTTTACAAAAAAGGCGCACGCCACGAACCTCTTGAATTAAACGGAATTTCGCACTTTATCGAACACACGGTTTTTAAGGGAACGGAAAAGCGTTCCGCGCTCGAAATTGCGATTGAAACCGACCGTTTAGGCGGCAATCTCGATGCCTTCACGATGCACGAAGAAACGGGTTTTGCCATCAAGGTCGTTGACACACAACTCGAAAAAGCCTTTGACTTGCTCGCCGATTTGCTTGTCAATCCGCGTTTTGACGAAAAGGAATTAAAGCGCGAACAAAAGGTCATTATCGAAGAAATCAAGATGACCGACGATTCGCCCGAAGATTATCTGGGCGAGCTTTTTAACGAAAAACTTTTCTTAAATCATCCGCTCGGACTGCCCATCGCGGGAACTCCGAAAACGGTCAAAACCTTTAACCACGAAGTTACCCGAAAGTTTCACGAAGAAACTTTCAACGCGTCAAACCTGATAATCGCGGCGGCGGGAAATCTCGAACACGCGAACATTGTCGAAATGGCGAGTAAGTTTTTTAGTCAAACGTCAAAAAATGAGGACTCAAGACTCAAGACTCAAGACTCAAGACCGGCAATTGGCGCGCCGATTCTCATCAAGAAAAACAAAAACCTCGAACAAGCGCATTTGATTATCGCCACGCCGTTTGTTGACGCACAAAGCGAACGCCGTTATGCCGCCGACATTCTGACAAACGCGCTCGGTGGCGGAACTTCGTCGCGTTTGTGGCAAAAAGTGCGCGAGGAAAAAGGTTTGGCTTACGCGGTCGGAACAAGCGCGGCAATGTATCTCGATTGCGGAATTTTCTCGATTTACGCGGGAATTTCGCCGCACAAAGCCGAAGAAGTTCTCGACATTTCGCTCAAAGAATTGCGCCGCGTCGTCAAAAACGGTATTTCGACGGAAGAACTCGAATTGCAAAAAGCACAGTCAATCGCTTCGATTCTGCTCAGTTTGGAAGATTCGAGCGTCCGCGCCGGAACGCTCGCACGGCTCGAAATGGTTCACGGCAGACAAATTTCTCTGGAAGAAACTTTAGAAAAAATCGAAGCCGTGAGCATTGAAGAAGTCCAGGAAATCGCCAAAGAATTTTTCCAAACCGAAAAAATCGCCTTCGGCGCACTCGGAAATCTGAACGGTTTAAAGATCAAACGCGAACGATTGGAGATTTGAATTTGCCGTTTATTAAAAGAGTTTAAATTTTCTTTTTCGGCAATCTTCGTGTATTTTAGCGGCTAAATGCCAAACTTGAATCTGAAGTAATTTTTGACGAAGAAACGAAGAAGAAAAGCAAAATTCCAAAATTCGTAAACGGCAAGTGCGTCTGAATAATCGAAATCAAAAATTAAAAAGAGTTGAAAAAATTCAACTCTTTTTTTATCTGAAAATATTAGAAAGTTTTGTCTTTTCCCTCATTCATAAATTCTCGGTTTATTTAAAGCGGTTTGAATTTCCGCTATTTTATCAGCCAACGGCTGAAATAAGTCACGTTCGTTTGCTTTATTGATGTAATCCCAAAGTCCGTTATGGCAATGGCGATTATCGTCCCAACCCGGATGATTGACAATCGGATACAGGCATATCCCCTGAACCGAAATGCCGCGCCGAATCGCCGTTCTTGTTTCCTGCCAGATATACTCGAGCCATTCGGGACGCGCATCGTTTTCGATGCCGGTTTCGGCGATCAGAATCGGCAGATTATACCGTTCGTGATATTCCTGTAAAATTTGGTGAAAAGGACGATATTCGGCGTGTCCGAGTTTAATTTTCCGTCGGCTCGGATAACGCCATTGGTTGTGAAAATAATAATTCAAACCGATGATGTCGAGATATTTCGGACTTCCGCCGAGTTCGGGGTTCAATTTTCCGCAAAGCATATCAAATGCCTGAAACTGTGCCAAACGATAATTTTCCGCAGCTTTTCGATTGTGTTTTTTCGTCGCGGTAACATGGATCGCCGGATCGGTTTGCAGAAAGCGCACGTTCGGAACGACGGCGCGAATCGCATCAATTGCCGCGATGCTTGCCCGCACCATCTGAATTTTCAATTCATCGCCGCGCCCCGTTTGGAACGGATGAAAAATACCGACTTCGCCCGCCGCCCACGAGAAAAACGAAATTTCATTGATCGGACTGATAATCAATGTTTCTTTAATCCGGTTTTGCAGAAATTCGGCGGCGGCGGCGGAAAATCTTGCAAATCTCGCGACAAACTCGGAGCTGAAAATATCCAGATCATCCGGGCAGCCGTAATGAAAAAAGTCCCAGATAACCTGAACGCCGTTATTTTGCGCGGCTTCAATCTGTCTTTCCAAACTTGTAAAATCGTAAAAATGCGGAATATGTTCGATCAGATGCCAACGCAAACCATCACGTGCGGTTTTCATTCCGACGCTTAAAAGCCGTTTATAATCGGCTTCCGCAAACTCTTCGTGGCGCGTCGCGGTGATTAGATCGAGCCGTTTTCCGCCACGCCGCCGATGCGTCGAACATTCAAAGCCGCCCATTAAAAAACTGTCAAATAAACGGTTTTTACCCGTCACGGCTTTTTTTCGTGTTGTATTGATATCGCGTCCCTCGACGTATCGCTTTAATGCAAAATTGTTCGCTTCTGCCGATTTTTCAAGCAGAAAATCTTCTTTAAACATAATATTCATCAATCTTTAGTCAAATGGTATGCCATTTGCTTTTGAACTTTTAAAACAGTATTGGATTTTTCTGATGAAGTTTTTTGAATAAAAAAATTATGTATAAACCTGCGAATTTTTCACGCCCTGTAATTTGTCTGTCGCATCTGCGTTGGGATTTTGTCTATCAGCGACCGCAACATCTGTTAAGTCGTTTTGCCAAAAATTCCGATGTTTATTTTTTTGAAGAACCTATTTTTTCCGATGAACCGACGCGTCTCGATGTCAGTCAGCGTGAAGATAATTTAAAGGTCATCGTT
The DNA here is from genome assembly GCA_031412675.1 of Acidobacteriota bacterium. Lineage (GTDB taxonomy): Bacteria > Acidobacteriota > Blastocatellia > Pyrinomonadales > Pyrinomonadaceae > JAFDVJ01. The sequence continues at coordinate 24,612 of JANODL010000164.1, forward strand.
CCGATGATTTTAAATTCGGATAGATTAAACCGTGATCCGGCAGACATTCAACGTGAGATGCTCGATAAATTTATTGAGTCAGAGAATATCGAGGATTTCGTTTTGTGGTTTTATACGCCGATGGCAATGGATTTTGCCGCACACTTAAATCCTGCGGTGACGGTTTTCGATTGTATGGACGAGCTTTCGGCATTTAAATTCGCGCCGCCCGAATTGATTGAAAACGAGCGCAAATTACTGGAAAAAGCCGATCTTGTTTTTACCGGCGGACAGAGTTTGTATGAAGCGAAAAAAGACAAACACGAACGGGTTTTCGCGTTTCCGTCGAGCATTGATGTCGAACATTTCCGGCAGGCGCGAACGATTGAAAGCGAACCGGAAGAACAGCAAAACATTCCTTTCCCGCGCTTCGGTTTTTGCGGTGTGATTGATGAGCGAATGGATATTGACTTACTCGGAAAACTGGCGGATCTGCGCCCCGAATGGCAATTCGTGATGATCGGTCCGGTTGTTAAAATCGCCGACGAGCATTTGCCGCGCCGCGAAAATATTCACTATCTCGGCGGCAAAAATTATCAGGAATTACCCGCGTTTTTGGCGGGTTGGGATGTGGCGATGATGCCGTTTGCGATGAATGAATCAACGAAATATATCAGTCCGACGAAAACGCCCGAATATTTGGCGGCGGGAAAACCCGTGATTTCCGCGCCGATTCGTGATGTTGTCCGACCTTACGGCGAACAAAATCTGGTTGAAATTGCAGAAACGGCGGAAGAGTTTGCCGCGGCGGGCGACAAACTCTTGCAAATGGAAAAAATGGAATGGTTGGAAACAGTAGATGAATTTTTGGTGCATATTTCGTGGGATAAAACGTGGTATGAAATGAAAAGATTGATTGACGAAGCCATCGGCGAAAAGCCGAAAGCGGCGAGTCGAACTGTTTGAATTTAGAAAAAGCGGATTTTGCTTTGTGATCGAGAGGACAAACAAATTTTCGCTTTCTCGGCAGCAATTAACTGCTAAGGATTTTAAAGAACAAGGGGAATATAAAAAATGTTTGATTATGTTATTGTCGGAGCCGGATTTGCCGGAAGCGTATTGGCTGAAAGATTGGCGGCAGGCTCGAACAAAAAAGTTTTAATTTGCGACAAACGTCCGCACATTGCGGGAAACGCTTACGATTTTTACAACGACGAAGGAATTTTAATTCACAAATACGGTCCGCACATTTTTCACACCAACTCGAAAGATGTTTTCGATTATTTGAGCAAATTTACCGAATGGCGCGAATATCAGCACCGCGTTTTAGCGAGCGTTGACGGAATGCTCGTGCCGATGCCGATAAATTTGGACACGATAAATAAACTTTACGGCTTGAATTTGACAGCTTTTGAAGTCGAAGATTTTTTCAAAAAAGTTGCCGAGCCTTGTGAAAATATCCGCACCTCGGAAGATGTCGTCGTATCGAAAGTCGGGCGCGAGCTTTACGAGAAATTTTTCAAAAATTACACCAAAAAACAGTGGGATTTAGACCCGTCGGAACTCGACGCTTCGGTTACTTCCAGAGTGCCGACCAGAACGAACCGCGACGATAGATATTTCACGGACGTTTATCAAGCGATGCCCAAAAACGGCTACACGAAAATGTTTGAAAATATGCTCGCGCATCCGAACATCAAAATTATGCTTAATACGGATTATCGGGAGATTATGAGCCATATTCCGTATCGTGAAATGATTTATACGGGTCCGGTTGATTCATTTTTCAATTACGCTTACGGAAAATTGCCGTATCGTTCGCTTGAATTTAAACACGAAACGCACGACTCGGAACAGTTTCAGACTGCGCCGGTCGTCAATTTTCCGAACGAACACGCCTTTACGCGCATCACGGAATTTAAATATCTGACCGGACAGGAACATAAAAAAACGAGCATCGTTTATGAATATCCGCAAGCGGAAGGCGACCCGTATTATCCGATTCCGCGCCAGGAAAATGCCGAAATTTACACGAAATACAAAGCGTTGGCAGATGCTGAAACGGACGTTCATTTTGTCGGACGGCTGGCGACTTACAAATATTACAATATGGACCAAATCGTCGCCCAAGCCCTGACAACCTACGGAAAAATTGCCGGAATGAAACGCAAAGCGGCGGCGGTTTTCAGCCAATCGAAAGAGGAAATCAAGGTGCCGCATATTATCCCGCAAAACGGCAACGGAAAAGCGATTGCGAATTTTTAGACAAAACAGTTCAGAGTTCCGCCTTCAGGCGGTTTTTCCGCCGCGCTTCGCTGACGGTTGCCGCCTGAAGGCGGGACTCTGAACTCAAAATAAACTATGAACGAAAAAGAAAATATAGTTGACGACCAAGGCACAACTCAAGAGCAAGCCGGAAAAATGCTCGAAAAATTTTGCCGCGAAGGTTTTGAAAATGACGTAAAAAAATGTGCCTTGGTTATGGGCAGAACTGCCGATGAAATCAACGGTTTTATCAACGGCAATGAAACGATTGACGACGATTTTGTCATGAAAATGCGCGGAATCGCCGGAGAACGCAACATCGAGATCGAATAGATTGCAAATGAAAATATTAGTAACGGGCGGCGCGGGCTACATTGGCAGCGTTGTTGCGGAAGAGTTGATAAAATCAGATCATTCGGTAACGGTTTTCGACAATCTCGAAAAAGGTCATCGGGAAGCTGTTCCGCCGGAAGCGGAATTTGTCGAAGGCGATTTGCGTGATGCCGAATTACTGAAAACCGTTTTTCGTCGAAACGAAATCGAAGCGGTAATTCATTTGGCGGCTTATTCGCTCGTCGGGGAATCGGTCGAAAATCCGTCGAAATATTATCAAAACAACGTCGTCGCCGGATTAAATCTGCTCGACGCGATGCGCGAAACGGAAGTCAAAAAACTCGTTTTTTCGTCAACGGCGGCGGTTTACGGCGAACCGGAAAAACAGCCGATTACCGAATCGGACAGACTTGCGCCGACCAATGCTTACGGCGAAACGAAACTTGCTTTTGAGCATGCACTTCGTTGGTATGAAATGGCTTACGGTTTGCGATACGCGAGCCTTCGATATTTCAACGCGGCGGGTGCAAGCGAAAAATGCGGCGAATTGCACGAGCCGGAAACGCATCTGATTCCGGTCGTTTTGCAGGCGGCTCTGGGACAAATTCCGCACGTTTCCGTTTTCGGCGAAGATTACAAAACCCGCGACGGAACTTGCGTGCGCGATTACATTCACGTCATTGATTTGGCGCGGGCGCACATTCTCGCGCTTCAGATTTTGGACGAACGAAGCGCGATTTACAATCTCGGCTGCGGCGGCGCAGGCTACACGGTGCGCGAGGTTATCGAAACGGCGGAAAACGTAACCGGCTTGGAAATTCCGACAAAAATCGGCGAAAGACGAGCGGGCGATCCGGCGGTTTTAATCGCTTCGTCCGACAAAATTAAAAGCGAACTCGGCTGGCAACCCGAATTTCAGGACTTGCGGCTGATTATCGAATCGGCGTGGAAATGGACGAGAAATCAAACAAAAAAGGCGAAGTTTCAAACGAAATAAGTTATCAAAAAATCATTTTGGCAGACGGGCGTTATATGATTTTTTATACTTTCAGCGAATTGGCGGAAACTATTTCAGAAGAAGAAGCGGCGGACGAAAAAGATGTCTGAACTCAGATTCAATCTACTGCTCGGCGAATGGACGGCGACGGCGACGCAGCGGCAAGACCGGACTTTTCTGCCGCCGCCCGATTTTTGTCCGCTTTGCCCGACAAAAATCGGCGGTTTTCCGACTGAAGTTCCCGCCGAAACATACGAAATCGTCGCGTTTGAAAATCGTTTTCCGAGTTTGAAATCCCTGCCTGAAACGCCTGCAATCGAGTCAAGCGAACTCTTTCCGGTCGCGCCGTCACAAGGCGTGTGCGAAGTAATTCTTTATTCGCCCGATCATTTGACGACGCTTGCCGATGAACCTGTCGAGCAAATTTATAAATTGGTAAAAGTTTGGCGGCATCGTTTTGAAGAACTTTCCGCTTTGGAATTTGTTCGATACGTTTTTGTTTTCGAGAATAAAGGCGAAGCCGTCGGCGTTACGCTGCATCATCCGCACGGGCAGATTTATGCTTATCCGTTTGTGCCGCCGGTTGTCGAAAAAGAGTTAACCCAAACGCGAAAATACAAAGCGGAAAAGCAGAGTTGTCTGCTCTGCGACATTCTCGACGCGGAAAAACGCTTTGAAAAACGCATCGTCGCCGAAAACGATTCGTTCATTGCCGTCATTCCTTTCTATGCGCGTTATCCGTTTGAAACACATATTTTATCAAAGCGGCATTTGCAAACTTTCAATGATTTTTCCGAACACGAAGAAAGAGATTTAGCCGAAATTTTGAAGCAGGTTTTGGCGGCTTTCGACCGTCTTTTCGACGTTTCGTTCCCGTATATTATGGCGATTCACAACGCGCCTTCGGACGGCGGTAATTATGATTTTTATCATTTTCACATCGAATTTTATCCGCCGATGAGAACTGCCGCGAAACTGAAATTCTTAGCCGGAAGCGAAGCCGGCGCGGGAATGTTTATCAATGACACTTTGCCCGAAGTAAAAGCGGCGGAACTTCGCGGACACATCGTGCCGGTGATTTGGGAAATGAAATTAGATTAAGGTCTTTGAAAAATAAAGCCATAATAAAAAGAAGCGTTTTCGACTGGAGCGCAATCGGCTCGATTGCATGAGCGCGAAGCGCGAAAAAAGCGTTCGCAGAAAAATCAAGTTGATTTCCACGCGAACGGCGCTACGCCGCTGAAAAACGCGGCGTTGCAATCGAGCCGATTGCGCTCCAGTCGTTTGGCATTTACTTTTCAAATTTACGATTTGCGACATTTAACAGAAAAATTCACTAAAATCCACAATCGCCAGCCGCGAATTTTTCGCGCGCCGGGCAGAGTTAATTTGATCGGCGAACACACCGATTACAACGAAGGTTTCGTTCTGCCGTTTGCGATTGACCGCGAAACTCTGGTTGCCGGAGCGGTTCGGGATGATACGAAAATTAATTTTCACGCGCTCGATGTTGATGAAAGTTTCACGCTCGATTTGCGTGATGAACCGATAAAACAGCGCGGAAATTGGCGCGATTATGCCGAAGGAATTGTGCGCTGTCTGCAAAAGCGTTTTGAAATAACCCACGGCGCAGATTTTGTTTTTTCGACCTCAATTCCAATCGGCGCGGGACTTTCGTCTTCCGCCGCGCTCGAAGTTTCTATCGGTTTCGCGCTTCTCGCGCTCAATGATTTGGAGATTGACCGCAAGGAATTGGCGTTTGCGGCGCAGGAAGCCGAACACGATTTCGTCGGCATTCGTTCGGGCATTATGGATCAATTCGCGTCTGCGTTTGCCGAAGAACGACACGCGCTTTTGCTTGATTGCCGTAGTTTGGAAATCGAACAAATTCCGTTAAATTTGGGCGATGCGGTAATTGCCGTCTGCGATTCGCGGGTCAAACACGAGCTTGCTTCGAGCGAATACAATACGCGCCGAAAAGAATGCGAAACGGGCGTTGAAATCTTGCGGGCAATTCTATCGAACATAAAATCTTTGCGCGACGTAAATGCGGACACTTTGGAATTTTTGCCCGATAATACAATCAAAAAACGCTGTCGCCACGTCGTTTCGGAAAATGCGCGAACGCTCGCGGCGGCGGAAAATTTGAAGCAAAACGATTTGGAAAAAGTCGGGCGATTGATGTTTGAATCGCACGAATCTTTGCGCGATGATTATGAAGTTTCTTGCGCCGAACTCGATTTTTTAGTCGAAACCGCCCGCGAAATCGAAGGCGTTTTCGGTGCGCGAATGACCGGCGGCGGATTTGGCGGCTGCACGGTGAATTTATTGAAACTTAAATCTTTTGCGAAGTTTGAAAGTGAAATCAAACAAAAATATCTCGAAAAATTCACCGTTGAACCGGAAATTTATTTATTTCACCCAAGCAACGGCGCAAGCGAGATTTGACTGGAGCGCAAGCGGCTCGCTTGCCCGCGCGTTCGAGGCTTTGCGAAAACAGGCGCGAAAACGCCGCACGTTAAATCAACTTTATTTATTATGCGGCGTTTTCCGTTCTTGCTTCGCTCGAACGGGCAAGCGAGCCGCTTGCGCTCCAGTCGCCTACCGAATTATGCGAATTTTGAATCAGCTTTTTCATCTCGACGGCAGCAGGCGTTTCGAGCCAGCGTTTTGCTTTTTTCTCCCGATCTAATTTATACAAACCTAATTCCAAATAAAAATTTTCGAGCGGTTCGTTTGAAAAACGATAACGCCAGTCAATCATCGTAAAAAGCGGAAACCAGGTGTAGCCGATGACCGGAATACCATCCGTGCGGAGAGTTTTTATCATCGAAACCGACGAGTCCAGCCATTTCGAGCGCACTTCGTCCGAGCCGACCGCGCTGGTTTCGGTAATCATAATCGGAACTTGATAGCGTTTGTGATAATCGCGGATGAGTTCGGTAAAACCATTTCCTTCGGGTTCGATTTCGCGGAAAGCGATGCGTCCGCGATTGTCCAAATAAAGCTGTTTGGTTGACCATTGCGGGTAAAAATTCAATCCCAAAACGTCGAGCGAAATTTTATTTTTCGTTATTTCCGCCAAATCGTCGGGCGATGCGCCGTTGCGAACGAGCCACGAAAAAAGCAGATGATCGTGTGTCAAACGCCCCGAAATCAAGTCGTAGCAAAGATAGCCGCGATGCGTTTCTTCGTTGGCAAGCGCGGACAAATCTTCCCGAATCGTCCGCGTCAAGCCCGTCGCTTCGACGTGAACCATCACCGATTCCGGCTGAATTTCCTTAATTGCATTGACCGTGCGAACGATGCCTTTGGCAATCTGAATCATCAATCGAATATAACCTTTTTCGCCCTTCAAATACGGCGACCAAAGCCCGCGCATTCCGCACATCAAGGCGTTAATGATCGGTTCGTTGAGCGGCGTATAAAATTTGATTAAAGTGTTATATCGTTTCGCGAATTCGGCGGCATAACGCGCCACAAAGCGCGGATAATCCTTGTTCGCAAATTCACGTTTCAGCCAAAACGGACAGCCGTAATGCATTAAATCAATGACGGGCAAAATCTTCAAATCTTCGACCAGATAAGGCAAAACTTCATCTATCCAACGCCAATCGAATTTGCCCGGTTCAGGCTCGACCTTATACCACGGAATTCCCCAGCGCAGAGCCTTTAAGCCGAGTTCACGCGTCAACGCAAGGTCTTCGCGCCAATGCTCGTAATGTCCCATCAGCTCGTATTCGTCGAGCGCACGATGTCCGGGGCGCGTTTGCGGCACAAACGTATTTTCGATGCCGCCCGCCCACAAAAAATTGTCGGCACTGCCATTTAATAAATCGAAAGTTTTCAAAGGAAAAATTCCTCTCAAGTTTGGTTTTTTGATTGTGATCGGAAAATCGGTAGAGATTTTGACTCTGAAATTATCATTTAATGTGAGCTTAATTCAAACGACGAATTACTTTTACCAAAATCTTTCAGAATTTTGACGTTGCAAATTGGAATGCGGTTGTTTTATAAAATAGTCGGTAAAGAACTAAAAGTAATGCTTTGAGAAAAGAACGTCATCGCCGGGAGCGCACGCATCCTTGCGTGCTGAACGCGGAGCGTTCAAACATCTCGTTATCAATGCAAGTTGATTTCGCAACCAACGCCGATGCGCCGCGAAGCGCGACTTAGC
>JANODL010000165.1:0-48207 GCA_031412675.1 Acidobacteriota bacterium
CATATTTATATCGGATAGACTTTCACTAATTTTTGTCCTGTTGCGAGCGGGGGGCGACGCGTGTTGCGGTACAAATCTTTTCCATCCCGCCCCCCCACACCCGACTCTCGACTCTCGACTCTCGACTGATTATTTGTGGAAAGAACCTCGATTTACTGCCAGAATTGCCGCACACAAAACAGTTTGCGCGACACGCATTGCCAGCATTGCGGAACGCGCTTGCTGCTTGTCGTTTTTCCGCAATCTTTGCAATACGACACGAATCACGTTCCGTCGTTTTACGAAGATCATCTGCTCGAAAGAGTTTCGCTGCTCGAATTGCGGCTCGTCCAAATGAGCGAAAGTTTGCGGATTGCGATGGAAATCATCCGCGAACAGGGAAAAATTGTTAAAAAGAATCAAAGTCAGGTCAGAGTATTGAATAAAAAACTCGGTATTCAAGACGCGGAAAATACGGGAGAATCCCAAAAAAACACGCAGAAGGACAAAGGTTCGCAAATAATCAAAGACATCATCGCCGAACACGATTCGCCGAATGTCGAGCTTTTTACAAAACTTCTCGATCAAGGCGTGAAACTTCTCGAAAAGAACGAGGAAAAAGAAGCGTTTCGGATGCTCGACCGCGCCGTTCTGCTTTCGCCGCGAAATGTCGCACTGCTTTTTTTTACCGCCAAACATTATTTTTTCGCCGACAAATTTTCCGACGCGAAAAAATATCTCGAAAAAGCGTTTGAGCTTGCGCCGGATAACATCAATATTTTATTTCTGCTCGGCGTGATTTATGCCGATGAAGCCGAAACCGAAAAAGCGCGGCTTTTCCTGAGCATTTTGGCGGAAAACGAAAAAACTTCGCACATCGTCAATTTTATCTGGGGAATTTTGGCGGCGTTTGAAGAAAATTGGACGGAAAGCGTTGCGGCTTTCAAACTCGCTTTGGAAAAGTCGGAAATTCCCGAACTGCAATATCTGCTCGGCGCGGTTTATTTTCACCAAAACGACGACATTTCGGCTCTGCGGCATTTTCAAAGGGCGATTTCGCTTGACCGCAAATATTCCGACGCGTGGTTTATGCAAGCCGTAATTTATCATTTGCAAAAAGATGCGGAACGCGAAAAAAATATGTTGGAAAACGCTTCGGAACAAAAGGAAGCGGGCGCACAATGCGCGGAATTTTTGCGAAAAAATAAACTGAATCTGGAAATCGCCTTGCCGTTTCAGCATTTTAAGAAAAAAAATACGCGGCTTTTATCGGGCGGCGCGCTGCGTTTGGCGAGATTTTTGAAAACCGAAATCGGCAAAGCGATTGAATAGCAATGAGAAAAGTTTTGAAGATCAGCGACGGTTTTGATAAGTTTTTCAATCGCCGCTTTTGCTTGAAGCAAAGAATCGGATCGAAGTATTTCAGTAAAATTCCGGTTTGAACTTGTGGCTACTACGCTTGTCGTAATTCTCCGAAAGATGAAAATTTAATCAGGAAGAGAAATCTTCACAACTTTAAAGCCGGAGTTAAAAAAAATGAAAAGGTTACTTCTATTGTTCTGTTTGACGAGTTTTGGAATTTTGTTCGTTCAAGCCCAATCAGTCAATTTACCGAATGAGTGTAAAAAAATCTTAGATAAAAGGTTTCAAAGTTGGAAAATGGCTGAAATAGAACCGGGCATAATCGAATACTTTCAACGGGAAAGGAGTTTTGAACAGCCGAATTTAATAAAAGGCGATTGGAACGGCGATGGCAAAACGGATTATGCAGTACTTTTGGAAAACAAAAATAAAGCCGAAGATAAAATAATTGTTGTTTTAATGCGAAGCAAAGGCAGCTATAAAAACTATATTTTAGACGCGGCTGATTGTTTGATGTCAGTAAAAAAGGGCAAAAAAGATTTTGATTTGGCAGCGAAAAAATCATTTCGCTATAAAAACGATGCTATTTTTTCATACTTTTGGGAAAAAGCAGGATCCTCTTACGTTTTTGAAAAAGGTAAATTTCGTGCAATTGGAACAAGCGATTAATATGTCTGATTCTAAGGAAAAAATCATCGTCGCGCTCGATGTCGAAACGGCTGATGAAGCGCGGAAAATCATTGACGAAATCGGCGCGGAAGTTGGCGCGTTCAAGATCGGTTTGCAACTTTTTACTGCCGCCGGCGCATCTTTTGTGCGTGAAGTTGTTGAGCAAAACATCAAAATTTTCCTTGACGTAAAATTTCACGATATTCCCAACACGGTTGCTAAAGCCTCGGTCGAAGTTGCGCGGTTGGGAGTTTGGATGTTCAATGTTCACGCGCTCGGCGGCGGCGAAATGATGCGGAAAACGGTTGAAAATGTGCGCGAAGTTTGCGGACGCGAAAATCTTGTTCAGCCGAAAATTATCGGCGTGACGGTTTTAACGAGTGCGAACCGGGAAACTTTGCGCGAAGTCGGAATCGAGCGGGAAATTGATTCGCAAGTTTTAAATTTGGCGCGACTTACGGCAAAATGTGGTTTGGACGGCGTGGTTGCTTCGCCGCTCGAAGTTGAAGCGATTCGCCAAAATATCGAGAAAAAAGATTTTTTAATCGTGACACCCGGAATTCGTCCAAGTTTTGCAACGAATGACGACCAAAAGCGTGTAATGACTCCGAAAGAAGCCTTGTCGCAGGGCGCAGATTATCTCGTTATCGGCAGACCGATTACCGCGCAGGACGATAAATTGTCAGCCGTCAGAAAGATTTTAGAAGAAATAGAAAGCAAATAAACGATAGAATTTTTTAATGAAATTAACACAACCGCAAACTTCAAACCTCAAAAATAGAACAGTTTTCTTAAGAAATTTCACGCTGGTTTGTCTGGTCGTTTTACTTGGCGCAACGGCTTTTTTTGTGCTGAAAAGCGTTTCGGCGCAGTCTTTGGAAAAGGCGGAAAATCTTTCGCCGACACCTTTTCGGGTTGGTGAAAAATTGACTTACGCGGTTTCATTCGGTCGTTACAGAAACGCCGGATTTGCCGAAATCTACGCGGTTTCACGCGGAAAATTAGACAACAAAGACGCGGTTGAGCTTTATTCAAAATTTAAAACAAACGAACTGGTCAGCGCGGCATTTTATCTTTTGGACGAATCGCGCACGACATTTGCCGCCGCCGATTCGGGCTTGCCGATTTATATCCGAAAAACTTCCAACATCGGAGTTGCGCCGCAGGAAACGGTTAATAATTTTCTGACCGTGCCGACGCAGAATTTTGATTTGCCGACCTTGATTTACCGTCTCAGAAACGCGGGCGGCACGGGAAGTTTTCTGCTTCAGGAAGACGAAAAAAATTATTCCGTAACGGCGCAAACGACCGTCAGCGAAAGAATTAAAACCGACGCGGGAGATTTTGACACGACGGTTTCGACCGTCCAGAGCGAGTATTTTACCGAAAAAGGTTTTAAGGATTTTCGGATAAATTTCAGCACGGACGAGCGGAAAATTCCGGTTTCAATTCGTTTTAAAACTTCAAAAGGCGAGTTTCAGGCGTTGTTGGCGAGCGTTCAGATGATTGAACCCGAAGTCGAAAATCAGCCGACACCAACACCAACTGCAACGCCGATGCCGATTTTAACGCCGACACCGGTGCCAACGCCGACACCTTCTTTGGATAATCAGCCGCTTTCGTCGAATCTGCCGTTCGTTTTGGGCGAAACGCTCGAATACAAAATCACTTCAAACGGACAAAATGTCGGTATGTTTCTATTGCAGGCAAGAGAGCGCAGAATGATTGATAAGCGAGACGTTTTGTTCTTAGAAGCAAAGATTTCAAAAACCGAAAGAGGCTTCGGAATTTTTAACCTCAACGATTCGATAACCGCACAAGTTAGTGCCGAATCGCTTGCGCCGTATCAGTTTGAATTAAGATTTACGGGAACGCTCAGCAGTTTTAATCAATCGGCACGATTTGATCAGGAACGCGGTTTTGCGATTTTCGACGGTACGAATCAAGCGCAAATTCCACTTAATACACACAGTCTTTTGTCTTTGGCTTATGCCGTCCGATCATTTAATCTCAAACCGAGCAAAGATACTAAAAATCCGGTCAATGACACGCGAGTTTCGGTATTTTACGGAAATCAATTCTATGTTTTCACACTCCGACCTTTTGACGCGGAAGTCATCAGTATCAGCGGCGAAAAAGTTGCGGCGCAGATGATTACGGTCGTCACGCAAAATCCGCAACTCGACGCGCTGAACTTAAAAATTTGGCTCAGCAGTAACGAAAAACGCACGCCTTTGCGTTTTGCTATCGGCAGTTATCAAGCCGATCTTGTTTCCGAAAAGATCGTTCAACCGAAATAAAATAAGCCCGTCAGGCAATTAAATACACGGCTAATTTAATCGTATGACATTTTTCATTTAGTTGAAATTGAAAATGGATTTCAATTGGGCTAAGATTCTTATAGAAGCGTGAAAGCCCGACGACAAAATTTTATTCGCGCCTTTGGTAAAAATATGATTCTGACAAATCTGCCGATTGGCGAAACGGCGAAAATCGTTTCGATAAAGGGAAACAACGCCGTGACAAAACGCCTGATGGAAATGGGCGTGGTGCCGGGTGTCGCGGTTAAGATTGTCAAAACCGCGCCGTTTGGCGACCCGATTGAAATTCGCTTGCGCGGCTATTCGTTGGCAATGCGAAAATCCGAAGCCGAGGCGATTGAAGTCAGCGAATGAAAACTCTAGAAGTCCAAAGTCCAAAGTCCAAAGTCCAAAGTCCCGACAAGGAAATATCCGAAATCCCAAATCCGAAATCGCAAATGTTAATCGCGTTGGCGGGCAATCCGAACGCGGGGAAAACGACGCTTTTCAATGCTTTGACCGGGATGAAGCAAAAGGTGGCGAATTATCCGGGCGTGACGGTCGAACGCCGCGAAGGTATTTGGAAATTGGGCGAAAACGCGGCGCGTTTGATAGATTTGCCCGGTCTCTACTCGTTGGACGTAACCTCGATTGACGAAGAAATCGCGCACGATGTTTTGACGGGAAATTTAGTGAATCTGCCAAAACCCGACGCGGTGATTGCGGTCGTTGACGCGACCAATCTCGAACGAAATCTTTATCTTGTCACACAGCTTCTCGAATACAATATTCCGGTTGTCATCGCGCTGACGATGATTGATCTGGCGGAAAAACAAAGCCTCGAAATTGACACGGACAAACTTTCGAGCCTTTTGCAGATTCCGGTCGTCGCGGTCAAAGCCGCGCAGAAACAAGGGATCGAAGAACTCGCCGAAAAGACTCTGAAAGCGGCGCAGGTGCATCAGATTCCGCGTCTGCCGTGGCTGACGGAAAGTGAGTTTCTCGAAACCGTCACGGAAGAAGATATTCATTTGAGCCTAACGGACAACGCTGGCGCGAACCGCAAGATTTTTGCGCGTTACAATTTTATTTCGGACGTTTATCAGGAAGCGGTCAAAGCCGTCGAAACGACCGAACGGAGCGTTTCGGAGAAGATTGATTCGGTTCTGACGCATAAGTTTTTCGGGCTGGTTATTTTGGTGGCGATTCTTCTGCTCGTATTTCAGACGATATTTTCGTGGGCGGAATTGCCGATGAATTTGCTCGAATCGGGCTTCGGCGCGTTGGGCGAATTGGCGAAAGCGCAGATGCCCGCAGGCGTTTTGACGGATTTGCTGACGGACGGAATTATCGCGGGAGTCGGCGGAGTTCTTGTCTTTCTGCCGCAGATTCTACTGCTTTTTCTCTTTATCTCGATACTCGAAGACACGGGTTATATGTCGCGGGCGGCGTTTCTGCTCGACAAGATAATGAGCAAATTCGGTCTTCACGGCAAGGCGTTTCTGCCGTTGATGTCGAGCTTTGCGTGTGCGATTCCGGGGATTATGGCGGCGCGGACGATTGAAAATCCGAAAGACCGTCTGGCGACAATTATGGTTGCACCGTTTATGAGTTGTTCGGCGCGTCTGCCGGTTTACACGCTGATGATTGCGACGTTTTTCGCGGGTCAGACGGTTTTCGGCGTGATTTCGCTGGCGGCGGTTTTGATGTTGGCGATGTATGCGCTCGGGATAATTACAGCGATAATTGTCGCGTTTATATTGAAACGCACTCTGCTCAAATCGCCTTTGCCGCCGTTCGTGATGGAATTGCCGCCGTATCGTCTGCCGAATTTGCGGAATGTTTTCCAGAATATGTTTAACAACGGCTGGATGTTCGTCAAACGCGCCGGAACGGTGATTCTGGCGATTTCGATCATTCTGTGGGCGTTGGCGTATTTCCCGCGCACGAATACGGAAGCGTTTGTGCCTGCGGAAAATGCTTCGGCTGAAGAGATTCAGAAGGCGAAGGACGATTTTCAGCAGAGCGAACAACTACGAAACAGTTACGCGGGCAAACTCGGACATCTGATCGAGCCGGTTATTCAACCGCTCGGGTTTGATTGGAAAATCGGTATCGCTTTAATTTCTTCGTTTGCGGCGCGGGAAGTTTTGGTTTCGACTTTGAGCATTATCTACAACGTCGGGAAAGACGCGAACGAAGAAAGCGAGACGCTTAAGGACGCAATCAAGAACGAGAAAAGAAACGACGGCACGAGCGTCTGGACACCTCTGACCGCGCTGACGCTGATGGTTTTCTTTGTGTTGGCGATGCAATGTATGTCAACGGTCGCCATCGTCCGCCGCGAAACAAACTCTTGGGCGTGGACGCTTTTCATGGTCGGTTATATGACGGGATTGGCGTATCTCGCCGCTTTCATCACGTATCAGGGTGGAAAGTTGCTGGGCTTTTAGCCCAATTACGAATTACGAATTAAAAACATTGTTCTGAAATTCGTAATTCGTAATTAAAATGTATGAACATTCAAAACATTATCGTTGCTCTCATCATTGTCGCGGCGTTGCTCTACGTCGGGAATATCCTGCGGCAGAAAGTTAAATCATTCAAACCGAAAGACAATTCGTGCGGCGCGGATTGCGGATGCGGGAAGAAGTGAATTACGAATTTCAAATTACGAATTACGAATTACGAATGGGGAAAACTATTTGCCTTAAATTCGTAATTCGTAATTCGTAATTCGTAATTGATTACGCTGAAAGCGTCACGGGATAATCGGGCGAAGCGGTTCCGACATCTTGGTTATCTTTTATCAAAAAGGCGTCGAGCTACGATTCCTCGGCGTATAGGAATGATTCCTAGTCGTCTGGGAACAGTTCCTAGCTGACTAGGAATCATTCCTCGGCGTATAGGAATGATTTTTAGCCGTGAATTATCGCTCTTTCTTCCTTCCCTTTTTTAGCATTGCAGTTAAAACAAAGTAATTGGAAATTATCAATAACAGATAAACCACCTTGTGAAACTGCTTTAATATGGTCTAATTTCAAATTTTCTGTTGCTCTACAAAAACTACATTTTAAACCATCACGAATCCCTACTTCCGCAAAAAAAGTATTACGTTTAGAAGAAGCAATATTCCTTTGTTTTTTTATATACTTTCTAGTTTCTAGCCATTGTTCAGAATAAGTTTCATACTCATTAAAAATATCTGAAGCAACTGCACAAAGTTTGGAAGAATTAGCGAAATTTCTTATTTCATCTTTGTATTCAAATGCTCTTCTTAATGCAATACTTATTGCAGCACACTCAAAAAACTTCCTCGAATGGTTTCTGAAACTCCACATTAAAAGATAGCGTTCAATTAAAGCTTTTGACTTAATAGCAATTCTATTATTCTGTGTTTCTTGCCAAGTGTTTATTTTATGAATAAGGTCATTTTGATTCATGGGTAATGATGCTAAAGAAAATAATTTTGTTCTTGCATCATCGGGCATTTCTAAAATCATTTCTGCCCCGATTTGAAATAAATTCCACTCGTCATAATGGGCGACTACAAAATCGGCTTTAGTCAAACTATTTAAAGAAGGACGAGCAAATTTACTTATTATTTTTGACGATTTCATCCATTGACCTCTATCTTGAACCATTGACATTATATCGACAGGAAATCTTTCTTTAGGTTGTATTAGATTTTGAAAATCATAAACAGAGACATTAAATGCTTTAGCCGCTTTTGGTATGCTTCCGTAATAAAGCCATGCAGCACGAAGTTGCAAATTTCCAAATGAATAGATTACGGATAACGCTTCGTGGATTCGATTTAAAAGTTGAGAGTTGTCAGTCTTTATGCCAAATGTTATGAAATCAAGTTCCGTCATTATTGCAGAAATTTATAACACGATTTCACTATTTCGACAAGAAAATTGTTATTCCGTCTGTTTCGGTTTGCGACGTTTGGGTTTGGGTTCTTTTTCGGCTTCGGGTTGCTTCATCTTTTCGAGTTCCCATTGAGTTTTTCGAGTTCGAGTTCCTTTTTCTCGGCGAACTCTGCGGCTCTGCGTGAGATAATCTCATGCAGAGCCGCAGAGTTCGCCGAGTTTATTGAACAATACATTATTATCACACTACCCATTCGCGGAAACTTTCTGCCATCACATTCTTGACGCAAGGGCGCGGTTTGAAATACCTTATCTACAAAGGAAGTGGAGAGTAGAGAGTAGAGAGTGGAGAGAAAAATCCTTGAACTCTCTACTCTCCACTCTCTACTCTCTACTCATTTATGGATAATCGAATACACAGGGAAGTCATCGGCGGACATCTCCTCGTTATCGGCGGCGCGGAAGACAAGTATAACGAACGGCGGATTTTGAAGAAGTTTCTCGAACTCGCGGGCGGCGACAAGGCGGAAGTTTTGATCGTGCCGGTCGCGTCGGATTTTCCCGAATTCGCGTCGGATATTTATGTGCAGGCGTTTCGGCGTTTGGGTGTCGCAAATCCGCGTGTGCTGCGCGCAACTTCGCGGCAAGACGTGATTTCGATAGATGCCGAAGCCTTGCTCGACGGCGTAACGGGCGTTTTTATCACGGGCGGCGACCAGATGCGCCTCGTTTCCGTGATCGGCGGCACGCTGTTCGCGCAGATTTTACGCCGAATGGTTTCGGAAACGGATTTGGTGCTTGCCGGAACGAGCGCGGGCGCGGCGGGAATGTCAACTTCGATGATCGTACGCGGCGAATCAACGCCCCATCCGCAGCGCAACAGCGTGAGCCTTTCGCCCGGACTCGGATTTCTGAAAAACATCATCATTGACCAGCATTTTACCGAACGCGGCAGAATCTCGCGGCTCGTCACGGCGGTTTCGTATAATCCGTATAATCTGGGCATTGGGATTGACGAAAACACGATGATTATTTTAGACAAAGAAGGAGTTCTCGAAGTTTTCGGCGCAGGCACGGTGACGATCGTTGACGGTTCGCAGATCACCTACAACGCAATTGCCGAAGTCGGCGACCATCAATCGTTCAGCGTCTGCGGCGTGCAGTTAAACATTTTAGGCGACGGATTGCTTTACGATTATTTCGGACGCACACCCGTTCAGCCGCCGAACGAATTTTTATTGCCCGATCTTGAGTAATTCCAGATTTCAGATTCCAGATTCCAAATTAGGAACTGAATTCTAAATTCCAGATTCCAAATTCCAAATTGGAAAAGCGAAATCTGGAATCTGGAATCTGAAATCTGGAATTTGGAATCTATAAGCGTATGTCAAAAATCGAACGATTCGAGGATTTGGAAGTTTGGAAGATGGCGATGGAATGTGCAAATTTGATTTATGATATTACTTCAGTTGGTAAATTTAGCCATGATTATGTTTTACGAGATCAGATAAGACGAGCGGGAGTTTCAATCTTTTCAAATATTGCAGAAGGGTTTGAAAGAGATGGCAATAAAGAGTTTTGCAATTTCCTAACTATTGCAAAGGGTTCTTGTGGTGAAGCCCGCGCCCAAGCGGAGTTTGCTTTTCGCCGAAACTATATTTCGGAAGATGAATACAAACTCGTGTCTGAAAAATTAATAAAAACAAGCCGCCAAATTTCAGGTTTCAGAAATTATTTGCGGCAATCTGAAATGAAAGGAAGAAAAATATTGTAATCGTCGAGATTACTTCAATTTGGAATTTGGAATCTGGAATTTGGAATAAAACATGAATATTTTAGAAATCAGAACATTACGCGGACCAAACTACTGGAGCGGTTACTGGAAGCAGTTGATTATTATGCGGCTCGACATCGGCGATTACGAGCAGAAGCCGTCGCATAAAATCGAGGGTTTTTACGGGCGGATGATGGATTTGATGCCGTCGCTGATCGCGCACGGATGCAGTTACGGCGAGGAAGGCGGTTTCTTGCGGCGCGTCAAGGAAGGCACGTGGGCGGGACATATCATCGAACATTTCGCACTCGAAATGCAGACGCTTGCGGGAATGGATGTCGGCTACGGCAGAACGCGTGAAACGGGCGAAACGGGAATTTATAACGTCGTGTTCGGTTATCTCGAAGAAGAAGTCGGACGTTTTGTCGCACGCGCCGCCGTCCGAATTTTTCTCGATTTGGCGGAGGGCAAACCGATTGAACAAATTAAACAAACGCTCGCCGCAACAATTCAGCGAATGCGCGAAATCCGCGAAGAAGTGCGCTTCGGTCCGTCAACGGGTTCAATCGTGGAAGAAGCCGACACCCGCGATATTCCGTATATTCGTCTGAACGACCAATCGCTCGTCCAGCTCGGCTACGGCGTTCACCAGAAACGGATTCAGGCAACGACGACCTCGAAAACCAATATGATTTCGGTGGACATTGCCGGAAACAAACACGCGACGAAAAAACTTTTGGGCGAAATGGGCGTTCCCGTGCCGAAAGGCTACAAAATCCGCGACGAAGAAGAGCTTGAATCAACCGTCAAAGCGGTCGGTTATCCGCTCGTTATCAAACCGCTCGACGGCAATCACGGCAAAGGCGCGACGGTCGGCATCCGCGATTTGGAACACGCCAAAATTGCGTTTGAAAAAGCCAAGGAATATTCGCGCTGGATAATTGTCGAACAAATGATCGAAGGTGCGGATTTTCGTGCGCTGGTCGTTAATAATCGTCTGATCGCGGTTGCCGAACGCATTCCCGCACACGTTGTCGGCGACGGCAAATCCACGATTCAGGAACTGATTGATGTGACCAACTCAGACCCGCGACGCGGTTACGGACACGAAAATGTCCTGACGCAGATTGATATTGACGGACAGACGACGCGCTGTATCGCCGCGAAAGGCTACACGCTCGAAACGGTTTTGGAAATAAACGAAATTCTGCATCTGAAAACAACCGCGAACATCTCGACCGGCGGCACGGCGATTGACCGCACGGACGAAGTTCATCCCGAAAACGTCTTTTTATTTGAACGAATTGCGAAGATTATCGGCTTGGATGTCGCGGGCGTTGATATTATCGCGCCGAATGTTTCCGAGCCTCTGCACGAAAACGGCGGCGGAATTATCGAAGTCAATGCCGCGCCGGGTTTTCGGATGCACCTTGCGCCGTCTGAAGGCATCGGACGCAACGTCGCCGAACACGTCGTCAATATGCTTTTTCCGCCCGGAACGCCGTCGCGCATCCCGATTTTTGCGATTACGGGAACGAACGGCAAAACGACGACGACGCGCCTGATCGCGCATATTCTTAAAGGAAGCGGCAAAACCGTCGGATTCACGACAACTGACGGAACTTATATTCAAAACCAGCAAATCGTCGCGGGCGACAATACGGGACCCGTTTCGGCACAACTTGTTCTAAAAGACCCGACAGTCGAGGTTGCTGTTCTTGAAACGGCACGGGGCGGAATTATCCGCGCCGGATTGGGTTTTGACTACTGCGACATCGGCGTTGTGATGAACGTCGCCGCCGACCATTTAGGCTTGAAAGACGTTAATACGCTTGAAGATTTGGCGCGTGTCAAATCGGTCGTGCCGCGAGCCGTCAGCAAAAAAGGTTTCGCCGTTCTGAATGCCGAGGACGAGAATGTCTACAAGATGAAGGAACTCGTTGACGGGCATCTCGTTTATTTTTCGATGGACGAAAACCACAAAAACATTCAGCGTCAGGCGGGACGCAACCGCATTTCGTGCGTTTATGAAAGCGGATTCGTGACGATTCTCAAAGGCAAATGGAAGGTTCGCATCGAAAAGGCGATAAATATTCCGCTGACCTATGGCGGACGCGCCGAGTTTATGATTCAAAACGTACTGGCGGCAACGCTCGCGTGTTTTGTTCACGGCGTTTCGCTCGAAGACATTCGGAGCGGTCTGACGACCTTTAACGCGGGAACGGCGCAAACTCCGGGACGTTTGAACTTCGTCGAAATCGGCGACGCAACCGTCTTGATGGACTACGCGCACAATCCGGCGGGAATGTTGGGACTGACCAACTTCATCAAAAAACTTCCGCACAAACACCGCACTGTCGTCATCAACGGCACGGGCGACCGCCGCGACGACGATATTCGGGAATTTGCGCGCATTGCCGCCGACAATTTCGAGCGCATCGTCATCCGCACCGGAAATTACCTGCGCGGACGAACCGCAGACGAAATGCATAAATTATTGCAGGAAGGCGTTGCCCAAAGCGAAAATAAACCGCAAGTCCGAATCATCCCGGAAAGCCGTGAAGCGATTCACCACGCCATCAAAAACGCCCGCAAAGGCGAACTTGTCGTGACGCTTGCCGATTTAGTTCCGAAAGATATTGCCTATGTTCAAGAGTATCGGGACATTTATTTGCAGTCGAAAGCGGAAGGATAGAGCAGAAAAGGAGAAGAGGAGAAAAGGAGAAATTCAGTATTACAAATTTCTCTCTTTCGCCTTTTCTATTGGTAAATCTCAACTTTTATTTCACCGTCAGCCGTCATAAATCCGCGATACATTCCTTCGCATTTGAACGGCAGAGCGACGTTGCCGGGCGCGTCAAAGAAAATTTCAATCTTCAATTGGCGGATGTTTGCCGAAAGCGAATAGCGCAGAGCGCAGATTGAGACAGCCTTCGCGGTTTAATTGCAGAGTTTCGACGGTGGCGCGTCCAAACGGAGTTTTGCCGATAATCAATGTGAAATCATCGTTCCAAGTAAAATGTTCGCTCCATTTTTGCGTTCTCGGATTAAAAAGCGGAACTTCTTTGCGCGTTGCCGTGTCGCGTCCGGTCGTGTGTGTATATTTGTGACCGTTACAGCCTTGACAGGCAAAAGCGAGATTCGACAAAACGGTTTTTCCGCCTTTGATAAAGGGAAAAATATGTTCGATGGCAAAGGGTTGTGATGAAAAATCGGCTTGACTGCGACAGTATTCGCAAGTATTTTTAGCGCGTTCTTTGACTTGAAGTTTTAGCTTTTCGGAAGGTTTTTGAGGCGACATTTTAGAATTGTCCGATTCCCAAATCTTTCATCACTTCATCAAGCGTTTGTTTTCTGATTTCGGCGAGTTTTCCAAGCAGTTCGACTCGTTTGGCATCTTGTTTTTCGACACGGTTCGTTAATTTCAAAAATTCTCCGCGTTCTTCCAAAGTCATTATTTCAGTTTGGAGTTTTTCCGCCAATTCATCAAAACGCTTTTGTGTCTTGGACGAAAGTCCTTGATTGATTTTGAGCAAAAGTTCGGCTTCATCCGAGGAAACATTCGGGGCGTTTCGTTTCGCCCGTAAGACGATTGCTTGATTGACAAAATTATCTAATTCAAACGAACTCAAATTGGCGGTTGCCTGAAGAAGTTTGGTGGTCGAAGTTCCATTTTTAGATCGAGTCGTTGACATTTTTACAAAAGACCTCGCTTTGCCGAGATTACCATTTTTTACTTGTAAATCTCAACCACAATTTCGCCGTCAGTAGTTACAAATCCGCGATACATTCCTTCCGAGTTAAACGGCAGAACGATGTTACCGAGCGTGTCAACCGCGATGAAACCGCCTTCGCCGTTGATTTCCGTCAGGCGTTCGATTGTTTCATTTGCGGCATCTTCCAGACTCAGATTTTTGTATTTCATCCGCGCCGCGACATCGAAAGCCGTTACGCCGAGCATAAAATATTCGCCGTAACCGGTGCAGGAAATGGCGCAAGTCGCGTTTTCGGCATAAGTTCCCGCGCCGATGATCGGTGTGTCGCCGATGCGTCCGAATTTTTTGTTGGTCATGCCGCCCGTCGAAGTCGCGGCGGCGAGATTTCCTTTAGAATCACACGCAACTGCGCCGACCGTGCCAAGCGATTTTGGATTTGCGATTTTGGATTTCGGATTTTTCTCCTCTTCTCCTCTTCTCCTCTTCTCCTCTTCTCCATCCGAAGCGTGGTCGAGTTGAACGCGTCCCGCCTCGATTGCCGTTAAAAGCTGGCGATAGCGGTGTTCGGTGAAAAAATATTCGTCCGATTCAAATTCGATGCGGCATTCGTGGGCAAATTCGTTCGCACCTTCGCCCGCAAGCAGACAATGTTCGGTGCGTTCCATCACCAGACGCGCCAATTTGATCGGGTTTTTGACGTTTTGAACAAAAGCCGCCGCGCCTGCTTTGAACTTTTTGCCGTCCATAATCGCGGCATCCATTTCGTTTTTGCCTTCGTGCGTAAAAACCGAGCCTTTTCCCGCATTAAACAGCGGAAAATTTTCGAGTTCGACGACCGCCGCCTCAACCGCATCGAGCGCGGAACCTTCTTTCTGCAAAATCTCGAAACCTTTTTGCAGAGCATTTTCCAAACCCGTGCGATACTCGTTTTCGAGCGCGGCAGTCATCTCCGATTTGTGAATCGTTCCCGCGCCGCCGTGAATTGCTAAAGCTATTTTATTCATAAAATGGTTTTTGGTTTTCGGTCTTTGGTCTTTGTCTATCGATTTCCAAAGACCAAAGATCAAAGACCGAAAACCAAGATTATAATTTCAAATTTCTGAGTTTCAGAGCATTTAGAATAACCGATACGAAACTGAAAGTCATCGCCGCGCCGGCAATCTCGGCGAAAGCAGAATATCGGGATCGGGAAACAAAACGCCCGCCGCAATCGGCACGCCGACGAGGTTGTAAATAAACGCGAAGAACAGATTTTGGCGGATCTGTTTCATCGTTTCGATTGATAAATTCCGCATTTGAATTTGTTTCAATAGTGCGAAACTGGCTTTAGATCGGAGATTTGCAGACAAATTTATCGGAAGTAAAGGACAAATCTAAAGGATTATTAGAGCGGTTTTGGAATCAATCTACGGGTTTGCGCGATCTGTCAGAACCGCCTGCGGTAGCGGGCGGGTCAAGCGTTGGCAAACAAATCTCGTAATTAAACGGGAAACCCACCCGCTACCGCAGGCGGTTCTGACCCGTATATGCAAAATTGAACCGCTCTAGGCAATTAAATTTTACAAAACGGCAACGGTGCGGAAAATAAATTTATTTTCCGCACCGTTGCTTATTTTGATTTGATTAAATAGTTAGATTGAAGCGGCGATTGCTTCGTTGAAGATTTCGAGCGCGACATCGGTATTTTCTTTGGTTAAAATCAGCGGCGGCGACCAGCGGATCGTTGAAGTTCCGCAACCTAAGATAATCAAGCCGCGATTGAAGCAAGCCATTTCGATACGGTCGCGCAGTTCGCCGTCGGGTTCGCCGTTTTCTTTGACGAATTCCACGCCGAGCATCATTCCCAAGCCGCGAACGTCGCCGATTTGTTTGTATTTCGTTTGCAGATTTCGCAAGCCGTCTTCGAGATATTTGCCGACCGTTGCGGCGTTTTCGACTAAGCCGTTTTCCAATAACTCAATCGTTTTCAGCGCAGATGCGATGCAGACGGGATTTCCGCCGAACGTCGAAGCGTGTGCGCCTTTGTGCCAATCCATAATGTCGGCACGCGCAATGCACGCGCCAATCGGCAAGCCCGAACCGATGCCTTTGGCAACGCACAAAATGTCGGCTTTAACGCCTTCGTGATGGTCGAGCGCGAACATTTTTCCGGTTCTGCCCATTCCCGATTGCACTTCGTCAACGATCAGCATTATGCCGTGTTTATCGCAGATTTCACGCAAAGCGCGAACAACCGAAGTCGGCGCGGGAATATATCCGCCTTCGCCCTGGACGACTTCGAGAACGATTCCGGCGACTTCTTCGGGCGGCGTGGTCGTATTGAAAAGACGGTTCTCGATCCAATCAATCGTGCCTTGGCAACATTCGCCGTCGTCGCATTTGCCCAAGTTGAACGGACATCGGAAACAGTTCGGATACGGAACGTGCGTAACGTCGAGTGCCTGCCGCATAAATCCGAGACGTTGAGCGCGTTTTGATGATGTCAGCGAAAGTGCGCCGAGCGTTCGTCCGTGAAATGAGCCGAAAAACGAAATAAATTTCTGTCGGCGCGTGTGATACATCGCCAATTTCAAAGCGGTTTCAATCGCCTCTGCGCCGCTGTTGGCAAAATGCGTTTTCGTGTCGCCTTCAATCGGGCAAATCTCGCTGAGTTTTTTGCCGAGATCGGGCATCTGTTTGTAATAATAATCCGTGCCGCAAAGGTGAATCAGCGTTTCGGCTTGTTTCGTAATCGCTTCGACGATTTCGGGATGGCAATGTCCGGTCGAGCAAACCGCTACGCCCGCGTTGCAATCGAGAAAGACGTTTCCGTCCGGGTCTTCGATCCAAACGCCGTAGCCGCGTTCGGCAACGAGTTTGTAATCCGGTCGCGGATAACTCGGCGTAACATATTTTGCGTCAGCTTCGATAATCTCGCGTGATTTCGGTCCGGGAAGTTCGGTTTTAATAATCGGTTTTTGTAAATCTGTTGTCGGTGTCATAAAAAATTTCTCCTCAAAAATGTTCTGAAATGGTTGAAAAATGCCGAAAACTTTCAGCGTTAAAAGTTGCGAGTTTTGAGCAAGAAAGGTTTAGTCACCCGCGAAAAGGTTCGGGCGCGTGACATTTGGACGAAGTTTTGCAATTGAGCGCGGTGTCATAAAGAACTTTACGCAAACAATATATCAGATTGCCATTTGAGTTTCAAAGGCGTTTGAAATAACGATTAACGCCGATTTAAGTGATATTGTTAAAATCCGTGCCGGTTAGCTTTCATCGTTGGTGTAATCTTTCGTTGCGCCTTTTTTCCGGCGTGAAACAGTAATCTTATGAAAAGTCCGAAAGAATAGGCGAATCTTGCCGACGGTTTTACCGAACTTTCCGCTTATGTCTGCGAAAATTCCGTCAATCAAAAAAATGTTACGACAGCGGAAGATTTGCAAAAACAGTTAAATAGCGAACAATGTTTCAAACTCATAATTATAAAATAAAAAAAAAGCACGTTGTCCGAAAACAACGTGCTTTTAGTTTTTATTCAACTAAACACCAAATTATTTGTTGGTATTTGTCATGTTAGCCGGTTTGGTGTTATCAGCCGGTTTGGTGTTGGTCATGTTACTGTTGCTGCCTGCCGGTGACATACTGGTTGCCGGCGATGCATTAGTAGTTGTAGTCGTGACCGTATTTGTTGTTGTGGTCGAATTGCCGTTGGATGTGGTGGTCGTCGTTTTGTTTACCGAATTACCAGCGGTATTCGTGTTCGTCGTTTCACCCGGGCAAGCCGCACCTAACAAACCTAACGTTAAAACTGCTGAAAGAGCAATTACTTTTTTCATTTCGATTATCTTCTCCTGTCTTCTTCAAAGAATGTATACTTACTTTATTGTTTAACGACCTTCCTAAGAAAGTCGTGTTCCTCAACATTTTTTTTGGAACATTGGACAATATAAAAGGCAAACATTGCGAAGTCAACTCAAAAAAGGATAAAAAATCGCTTTTTGAAAAAAAAAACGCAAAAAAAAATTAACTTTTTCGTCCCTCAAAACCCCAAAATGCAAATTACTTAACAAAACCTCAACTATTGACTTTAGTAAGGCTGAAACGGTATCTTTTTAAATAACAGGTTTTCCCAAACCAAACCTTATCTTATATTCCCGAATTCCTTCAAATCATCTGCACTACTTTATGAAAAATCAACGAATTTCTTCGTTTTCAGACAAAATTGTCGGCTTCAATATCCTTTTGACCGCGGTTTTTTCCTTCGCGGCGATTGCGGCGACGTTTTTTGTTTCCAATTCCAACCTTACTTTTGAAACGAAAACCGCAATTTTTTTGACGATTGCCTCGGTTTATCCGCTTTTGTGTGCGCTATTTTATTTCCGGCAACGCGCAAAATCGGCGGATTTACAGGCGGAACGATTGGTTTCGGCTTTTAACGAAGAAATCGAAGGGAAACTTTTTGCTTTGGAAGAGGCAAACGAATTCTTCGGCGCGTCGCTCAAATTTTCCGATATGTTCCGGCTTGTCGCCAGCCGCATTAACGAAATCGTGCCGTTTTCGGCGTGTGTGATGTTTTTGCGCGGCGACGGCGACAATGTTTTGCAGGTCAAATACGCGGTCGGCGAAAATTCGCGGGAGTTTATGGATTTCAAATCCGACACGAACAAAGGTTTGGCGGTCAAAGCGTTTCTGAGCGGGAAAATGCAGATTGACGCGACGCTTTTGTATGAAAAGCGCGTGTTTTCGCCCGTGTTGTTAAAAGATTTTCGGTCGGCGGCGGCGATTCCTTTGACAAATCGCGGCGAGACTTTCGGGGTTTTGGTTTTATACGGCGCGGCGGAAAACAGTTTTGAAGGGAATTCGGAAGTTCTTTTAGAGTCGGTCGGCGAACGGGTTGCGCCTTTGTTCGCCAATTCGTTTGCGTTTGAACAGAGTCTTTCAAATGCTTTGACCGATTCGCTGACGAATTTGCCGAACGAACGCGGCTTTTTTCTCGTCTTGGAGAATCAATTGGCGGAAGCGCAGCGTTATCGTGACGAGCGTCCGTTGACGGTTTTGGCGATGGACATACGGAATTTTGCGGAAATCAATCAACAGTACGGACACGCGACGGGCGACCGTCTGCTTGCGTTTGCCGCCGCGACGATTAGAAAACAGCTTCGGCAGATGGACGTTTTAACGCGTGTGTCGGGCGACGAATTTCTGGCGATTCTGCCGACCGCGAGCGAAAAAATCAGCGAAGATGTGATCGAACGAATCGGGCGCGCCTTTATTTCAAATCCGTTTCCGGCGGCGGCGCACGAAAAGATCAATCTGGCGATAAATTTCGGTGCGGCAACTTTCTGGCGCGACGGCGAAACCGCCGATCAATTATTAAAAACTGCGCTCGTCCGTAAAGGACAGGACAAATCGGCTGAAAAAGGCAAAGTCATCTGGTTTCCGAAAGAGTTCGTAAATTAAATATAAAATTTTAACGCAAAGCCGCAAAGTAGCGAAGACGCAAATTTTTTAAGAATAATAAAAAATCTTTTGCGGTCTTTGTTTCTTTGCGGCTTTGCGTTAAATTTCTTCATTAAATTTTGCTTAATTTCGGCAATCTTAATTAAACTTTTTACTTGCTGACTGCGTTTAATGGAATAGTAAAAATTGACAGAAAAAATACGCGATGCTTACAGGGACAAAACTCGGACGTTACGAGATTCGCAAAAAAATCGGTGCCGGCGGAATGGGCGAAGTCTATCTCGCGCACGATGAACAGCTTGACCGAAAGGTCGCGCTGAAGGTTTTACTGCCCGAATTTTGCTGTGATCCCGAACGAACCGAGCGTTTCAAGCTCGAAGCGAAAGCCGCGTCCGCGCTCAATCATCCGAATATTATTACGATTTACGAAGTCGGCATCGAAGACGAAAGACTTTTTATCGCGACCGAATTTGTTGACGGCGAAACTTTGCGCGACAAGATCAATGCGGGCGAAATGACGTATCTCGAAGCCGTCAGAATCACGGAACAGGTTGCCGACGCGCTCGCGGTCGCGCACGACGCGCACATCGTTCACCGCGACATCAAACCCGACAACATTATGATTCGCAAGGACGGAATCGTGAAGATTCTCGATTTCGGTCTGGCGAAACCGATTTTTGAAAAATTGGTCGGCGCGGAAGACGAAACCGTCCGATTAGTCAAAACACAGCCCGGAATGGTGATGGGAAGTGTGCGCTATATGTCGCCCGAACAGGCACGCGGCAAGGAAACCGATGCGCGGACAGACGTTTGGAGTCTCGGCGTTGTCCTTTATGAAACGCTGACGGGCAGTAATCCGTTTGAAGGCGAAACGGTCAGCGATTCGCTCGCGGCGGTCATCCACATCGAACCCGCGCCGCTCGAAGATGTTCCCGAAGAATTACAGCGAATCGTCCGTAAAGCGTTGAAGAAAAAATCGGGTGAACGCTATCAGAGCATCAAGGATTTCGCACTCGATTTGAAGGATTTGCGGACGGAAGCCGAACATCATTCGGGCGAAAACCGTCTGAACCGACTTTCCCCAACCGTCGGCATCAAAAAACACGACACCGAAAAAACCGAAACGCTTCTGCATCAGACGATTTCTGCCGACCATCACACACGCGAACAGAGCGGTTTTTCAAAAACCGGCGAAAAGTCCGTTTCAAATAAACCGAAACGGCAATGGCTTTTGCCTTTGACAATAGTTCTTTCCGCCGCCATTTTGGCGTTTGGCGGTCTTTATCATCTGCCGCAGTTTTTCGGCAACGATGCGCCGCTTTTTCAGTCAATTCAAGCCTCGCGTTTGACCGATAACGGCACGGCGAATCTCGCGGAAATCTCGCCCGACGGCAAATTGGTCGCGTTTATCAATCGGCAAGAGGGCAAAGAAAGTCTGGCTGTCAGGCAAGTCGTGACGGGAAATATTATTTCGCTCGTTCAGCCGACGGCGATGAATTTTTATCATCCGTCATTTACGCCCGACGGCAATTTTGTTTATTATGTGACGGTTGATAAAGGCATCGGAACTTTGTATCAAGTTCCCGCGCTCGGCGGCGAGATCAAAAAAATCATTGTTGACATTGATTCAAAAGTGACATTTTCGCCCGACGGCAAGCGCATCGCGTTTATCCGCCACAATCCGAATCAAGGCGGCGATACGATTGTCATGGCGGACGCGGACGGCACAAACCCGCAAGCCTTTTTGCAGACGAAAGAGATCAATTACGACCAATTCATCGGCATTGATTGGTCGCCCGACAACAATTCCGTGCTGGTCGGAATGTTCAAAAACAAAAACGAACTGAATCAGAAACTGCAACTGGCAACTATCGGATTAACAGACAAAAAACTCGAATTTATCGGCGACAAAGGCTGGCTCGGCGTAAAGAGTTTTGAATGGATTAGAAACGGTTCGGGCATCGTGCTGGTCGGCAAAGCGAATTTGGGCGAAAATTCGCAAGTCTGGTTTTTGTCGTATCCGCGCGGTGACGTGCGGCAAATCACGACCGACACGACCGATTACGGAACGGTCAGCGTTTCGGCGGACGGCAGCTTGATGGTTGCGACGCGGGTTGACGTGATTTCGAGTCTCTGGTCGCGTGTTCCGCAGACGGGCGAAATGCGCCAGCTCATCGTCGAAAACAAAAATCTGCTCGGTTTCGCGGGTGTTTCGCAGATGCGTGAAGGAAAAATCCTGTTCGTCAAAAACACTGGCAAGGAAGTCAATATATTTTCAATCGAGGAAACCGGCGGCAGCGAAAAACAACTGACTTCGGCGGGCGGCATCAATCTGAATCCGATTGCCACGCCCGACGGAAAATATATCCTTTTCAACTCGAACCGCTCGGGCGCATTCACAATCTGGCGGATGAACGCCGACGGCAGTAATCCGGTTCAACTGACAAGCTCGGGAACTTCGATGGAAGCGCAACAGCAGGTTTCAAAAGACGGTCGCCGCGTAATTTTTATGCGGCAGACGAGCGACGGCGGCAATACGAAGCTGATGAAGGTTTCGATTGACGGCGGCGAAGCCGTGCAGTTGATGCCCGAAAGCGCGATGATGGAATATTTTCCGCGCATCTCTTCGGACGGAAAACTGCTTGCCTTTCACACGTTCGCCTTTGACGCGAACAATCCGAACATCGAGCCGAAGGTCAAGGTCGTCGGGTTTGACGGCGAAAAGATTGATCAAAGCGTCAAGGAGTTTGAAACGAACATCAATCCCGAATTCAAATTTTCGCCCGACAGCAAATCCTTGACCTATCTCAACAAAGCGGGAATTGACAATCTTTGGAGTCTCTCGCTGACCGACCGCAAGGAAAAACCTTTGACCGATTTCACGTCGGGCAATATCTCGAATTTCGTCTGGGCAAACGACGGCAAAAAACTTTTCATCGTCCGCGCAATCTTTAACAGCGATTTGGTTTTGATAAAAGACTCGGCAAAGTTGTAAAGTGAAAAAGTGAAAAGGTAAAAAAGTGAAAAAGTTTTGTTGAATATATTCGAGCAAACTTTTTCACTTTTTCACATTTACCCTTTTCGCCTTTACAAATATGGCAAAAATATCATTTTACGGCGGAGTCGGTTCGGTGACGGGTTCAAAATATTTGCTTGAAGCAAACGGGAAAAAGGTTTTGATTGATTGCGGACTTTTTCAGGGCGAAAAGGCATTGCGCGAACGGAATTGGCAAGACCCGCCGTTTAATCCGTCGGAACTCGATGCCATCATCATCACGCACGCACATATTGACCACACCGGATTTTTGCCGCGGATAGTCAAACTCGGCTATTCGGGCAAGGTTTTCACTTCGCGGGCAACGGCTGATTTGATGAAGATTCTGCTGCTCGATTCAGCGCGGCTTCAGGATGAAGAAGCCGACTACCGCAACCGTCATAATTTAAGTTCACACAGCCCCGCGCTTCCGCTTTATGACGAAAATGATGCCAAGGAAACCTTTAAACTTATCGAAGGAATTCCGAACACGGGCGAAGAAGTTGAAATTTGCGAGGGTTTTAAGGCGAGTTTTCGCGTTGCCGGACATATCATCGGCGCGAGTCAGGTTTTGGTCGAGATGGAAAATGCCCGCGAAAACGGCGATTCGATAAAGTTTCTGTTCTCGGGCGATTTGGGACATTACGACCAGCCGATTTTGCACGATCCCGCACCGCCGCCGGCTTGCGATTATCTGATGTGCGAATCAACTTACGGCGACCGTCTGCACGGCGAAGTTACTTCGGACGTGCAATTTGCCGAAATCATCAACGACGCTTACAAACGCGATGCGCCGATTCTGATTCCCGCGTTTGCCGTCGGACGCACGCAGGAAATTCTTTATATGATTAGGGAACTCGAAGACGAAAAGCGAATTCCCTCGATGCCCGTGATCGTTGATTCGCCGATGGCGGCGCAGGCAACGCAAGTTTATAATCGCTTCACCGAAGAACACGACGAAGAATACGCTTCGATTCTGGCGAAGAAAATTCATCCGCTCCGCACTGATTGGATGAAAACGGCTTCGACCCGCGAAGAATCGAAACGCTTGAATGATTTGAAAGGCGCACGCATCATCATCTCGGCTTCGGGAATGCTGACGGGCGGACGCGTTTTGCATCACGCGATGCGAATTTTACCGAACGAAGACGCGACGATTATTTTTGTCGGTTATCAAGCCAATGGCACGACCGGACGCAGAGTCCAAAACGGCGAAAAAGAAGTGCGGATTATGAAACAGTGGATTCCCGTGCGCTGTCACGTGACGCGCGTCGAAAGTTTTTCCGCCCACGCCGATTGGAAAGCCGTTCTGCGCTGGCTTCACGGTTTGCCCGGTGCGCCGAAAGCCGTTTTTACGACGCACGGCGAACCTGACGCGGCTGAGGCGATGGCGGGTCATATTCACGACGAATTCGGCTGGAACGTCGTCGTTCCGCAGTATCAGCAGACGATTGATTTGGAATAGATTTTTAGTGTAAATTACAGGTTGTTATGTCAGCTAAAGTAAAACCAAAATACATTTCGCCGGAAGAATATTTGGCGACGGAAAGAGAATCACTCGAAAGACACGAATATTTTGACGGCGAAATTTTTCAGATGTCGGGTGCGAGTTTAAAACACGCGGAGATTACCGGCAACATCGGCGCGTCTTTGCACACGCAACTCAAAGGACGAAATTGTCGTGCATTACAAACTGATATGCGCGTTCATATTCCGAAAACCGGACTTTTTACTTATCCCGACGTTCTGGTTGTTTGCGGAAAACCCGAACTTTTGCCCGACGCGCATCTCGACACATTAACCAATCCGCTTTTGATTGTCGAAGTTCTTTCAGCATCAACCGAAGGCTATGATAAAGGCGTAAAATTTGATAATTATCGCAGTCTTGAATCTTTGCGCGAATACGTTTTAGTTTCCCAAGATTCAAAAAGAGTCATCCGCTATACAAAACAATCGGACGGGAGTTGGAATTTGATGGATTTTATCGGCGACAAAACCGAAATCGAACTCATTTCAATCGAATGCTCCCTGACGATGGACGATATTTACGACAAAGTTGATTTTGAAGAAGTTGCCGACTGAAAACTTATAATTAAAGGTTTGAAAAAGCTAACCGCAGAAATAATACGAAATCAAGTTGAATAGTGGGTATTGTCAGAACCGCCTGCGGTAGCGGGTGGGTTCTTCGCACAACATTTACCCGCCCGCTACCGCAGGCGGTTCTGACCTGTTGAATACGCACAACTTCATTTGAATCGGTATAATAATGACGACCGCGAAGATTTCCCGGTCGTCATTGAAGTTAAGTGAATAGATGTTTTTGGCTTATTCGTAGCGCAGACATTCAATCGGGTCTAAACGGGCGGCTTTTAATGCCGGCAAAACTCCAAAAACCAAACCGATTCCGACCGAAATGACCAACGCCAGACCGATTGCCCAAAGTTCGATAATGGCGGGCAGCGACGGAACAAAAAACATTATCAGATTGCTGATTCCAACGGCGAGCGTTACGCCGACTAAGCCGCCGAAAAATGTCAGAGTCATCGCTTCGAGCAAAAATTGCAAAACGATTGCGCTCCTGGTTGCGCCGATTGCTTTGCGGATACCGATTTCCTTGGTGCGTTCGGTGACGGAAACGAGCATAATATTCATCACGCCGATGCCGCCGACGAGCAATCCTAAGGACGAAATGGCGATTGCCGCCGCACCGACTCCGCCTAAAATTCCGTCGAATTGAGCGATGAAATTATCGGCGGTTTTAATATCGAAATTGTTCGGCTCGCCGAACTTTACGCCGCGCCGTTGACGCAGGATTCCTTCGATTTCGAGAACCGCATCGTTGAGCTGTCCTTGTTTTGCCTGAATGATATGGAGGACGGCATCGCGTGTCGGAGCGGCTTTGCGCGCCGTGCGAAAGGGCAAAAATACTTTACGGTCTTCTTCATTCTCGCCGAAAAATCCGGCTTTTCGTTTTTCGATTACACCGATAATTTCCCACGTCGTGCCGTTCATCCGCACGACTTTGCCGACAACATCGTCTTCCTTGCCGGGGAAAAGTGCTTCGACCGTGTTGACCCCGACAACTATGACATTTCTGCGCTGATAATTGTCCGCTTCCGAAATCCAACGTCCTTGTTTGAGGACGAGATTCGTGATTTGCATATAATTCGGCGTTACGCCGTCGGTCAATGCCCAACGATAATTTTTGCCTTCATAAACCAGATTATCGTCAAAACCGCTGCCCCAAGAACCGATGTTGATTGCCACTTGAGCAATATCTTCAACGGTCGAGGATTGTGCCGAAATTGCGTTCGCATCGTCGTCGGTTAATGGTTTGCGGTTGCGTTCGTCGCGGTTTGCCGGTCCGAAGCCGGTCGAAAGGTGAAAGGCGTAAATATTGTTCGAACCGTATTCTTCGATGATCGAAACGATTGATTGACGCATTCCGGTCAGAATCGAAAAAACGACAATCCCGGTAATTAATCCGATCACGATTCCGAGAATGGTTAAAACCGAACGGAACTTGTGTCCCATGATGCTGTCAATCGCCATTTTCAGAACTTCTTTCGGTAGTGAACTTGCCAGTAACATCTCTCTCTCCTTAATTTTTGGTCAACGCGACAATCGGGTCTAATTTTGCCGCCGTCCAAGCCGGGTAAAGTCCGGCAAGAATTCCGATCAGACTGGAAATTCCGACCGATAGAGCCATATAGAAAAGCGTAATCGTCATCGTCATTTCAAGCAGCACGCTGACCAGCTGAGTTGCTCCGGCGGCTAAAATCAGACCTAAAATTCCGCCGACGATGCACAGCAAAGACGATTCGATTAAAAATTGAAGCAAAATCTGTTTCCGCGTTGCGCCGAGTGCTTTTCGCAAACCGACTTCAAAAGTGCGTTCGGTGACGGAGACGAGCATAATATTCATCACGACAATTCCGCCGACGACCAGAATAATCATCGTAATCGGAAGCACGACAATCGCAATCGCGTCGGTGAATTGACCCATTTGTGCGCTGATTTCATCCGTATTGACGATGCTGAACGTATCTTCTTCACTGCCGAGAAGCTCGCGTCGGTTGCGTAAAACTTGCCGTGCGTTCTCGATAGTATCGTGCATTACCTCGGCGTTGAGAGCTTTGCCGTGAACCTGCAAACCGCCGGTGCGGTTGAAAATCTGGTTGTGAACCGGCAGCGGTATGTAAATATTTCGGTCCATCGAATCGCCGAACATCGAACCGCGTTTTTCTTCGACTCCGACGATTTGCAAAGGCACACCGCGTATTTTGATCGTTTGTCCGACGGGATTTTGATTGGGGAAAAATTTGTCTTGAACATCCGTTCCGATGACGCACACTTTGGCAGAGCGTTCGACTTCGGCATCGGAGAAAAAGCGTCCCGGATTGATATTTTTGTCTTCGATGTCAACCATATTGGCAGTGCCGCCGAGAATTCTGACCGAAGGCATCTCGATTCCGTTTTGATTGATTTCCGTGCCGGCATTCATCTGCGCCCCGATGGCAAAACACATTTTGCAATTGTCGCGAATGTAAATATATTCATCCCAAGTCACGTCCTTGTTGCGGCGGTTGCGCTTTTCAAATTCGTCGTCCGTAATTCGCCCGGTATTTGCCATCCGCGTCATCATAAAGTGGTTCGTGCCGAGAACTTTAGAAACTTTTTCCATGACATACGTTTCTAAGCCCTCAATCGAAGCCGCCACGACGACGACCGCCGCGACCCCGATGATGATGCCGATGAGCGTCAGAAAAGCGCGCAGTTTATGTTCCAGAATTGATTTTAATGCAATCCAGAAAGCATCTGTATAAAACGAATATAATTGCCTCATAAAACTATAGCGGAAGAAATAAATTTAGGAATTATTGCCTGAAAAGTTAGACGATATGGCAAACGTATTTGTTAACAGGAAAGTTTCGATAAAGTTTTATTTTGGCGTATTGCCAAGTAAAACCTTACTCGTGTTATACTTTCACATTGTTTAATTCACGATAATTTAATTTGGGAGAATCAAATTTTGAGCGTTTTAGTTGATAAAAATACGCGCCTTATTGTTCAAGGCATCACCGGAAAAGAGGGAACTTTTCACACTTTGCAAATGATTGATTACGGCACGAATGTCGTCGGCGGTGTGACACCCGGCAAAGGCGGCACGACGCACGAAGGCATACCGGTTTTCAACACCGTTGCCGAAGCCGTCAAAGAAACAGGCGCAAACGCTTCGGTCATCTATGTTCCGCCCGCATTTGCGGCAGACGCGATCATGGAATCGGCGGCGGCGGGAATTCCGCTCGTCGTCTGCATTACCGAAGGCATTCCGGTTGCCGATATGGTCAAGGTCAAAGAATTTCTGCGCGATAAACAGACGCGGATGATCGGACCGAATTGCCCCGGAATTATCTCGCCCGGAAAATGCAAGATCGGGATTATGCCCGGACATATTCACAAAGAAGGACGCATCGGCGTTGTTTCGCGTTCGGGAACATTGACTTACGAAGCCGTCGGGCAGCTTAGTTCGGTCGGGTTGGGACAATCAACCGCCATCGGCATCGGCGGCGACCCGATCATCGGCACGACGCACACCGACGCGCTCAAATTATTTCAAGCCGACGACGACACCGACGCGATCATAATGATCGGCGAGATCGGCGGAACTGCCGAAGAAGACGCGGCGGAATACGCGAAAGAAAACGTGACGAAACCGATCGTCGCGTTCATCGCCGGACAAACCGCGCCTCCCGGACGCAGAATGGGACACGCCGGAGCGATCATTTCGGGCGGAAAAGGCACGGCTGCCGAAAAGATGAAGGCATTGACCGAAGCCGGAATCCGCGTCGTCGAATCGCCTGCCGACATCGGTCAAGCGATTCTGGAAGTTCTCGGCTCGAAAGCCTCTGCTTAAATGAAGTTTTCGCACTCGTTCCGCGTTTCGGCGGAAGATATTGACGCACAGGGTCACGTCAACAACGTCGCGTATGTTCGCTGGATTCAGGACGCGGCAGTTGCTCATTGGTTTTCGGTTTCGACCGCCGAAGTCCGCGAAAAATATACGTGGATGCTGACGCGTCACGAGATTGATTACAAAAAACAAACTTTTGAAAACGATGAAGTAACTGCCGTCACTTGGGTCGGCGAACCGTCGAGAGTTGCCTGGGAAAGATTTACGGAAATAAAGCGCGGGGCAGATTTATTAGTCAAAGCGCGGAGCGTTTGGTGTCTGATTGACAGAAAAACACTCAGACCGTCACGAATCGGGGAAGATTTGAAAAATCGGTTAAGGGGAAATGCGATATAAAATTTAAAAATTAAGGAGAACTAAAGACGATGTATTATCTCGCAGTCAACGGTGAAAGAACCGGACCATACGAAGCAAGCGACATCGAGCGAATGCTCAAACAAAACGCCATTGGCTATGAAACGCTGTTTTGGAAGGACGGAATGCTTGACTGGCAATCGGTCGGTTCGCAAAAACATTTGTTTGCAACTTCGTATCAGCAACCGCCGCCGCAACAATCCTATCAGCAACCGCCGTTTCAGCAACAAGGCTTTCAACAGCCGCACTATCAACAGCCGCCCGTGCAGGTTTATCAACAACCGTTAGTCGTTCAGCCGGTGATGATGGCGATGCAGAAAAGCCGCCTTTCGTATATTTTACTCGGCTTATTTCTCGGCGGTCTCGGAGTTCATAATTTTTACGCCGGATACAGCGGCAAAGGTGTCACACAACTACTCTTGACGCTGTTCTTATTCTGGACAATTGTCGTCCCGATTGGCGTATGGATTTGGATAATCGTCGAAATCTGCACCGTTGACCACGACGCTTACGGCAATCGGATGATTTAATCGAGCAAATTTATAAATGAGAGAATTTCAGTAAATCCGAGTATTAATTTTGGCAAGCCGTAGGTTGCCGTGACCGCCAATGGACATAACCGACGTGCATCACATCGGAGCTAAAAGAATTGTTTATGCGGGGTGAAGTAAATATGGGAAGAATTGTAACGCAAGTCAAAGTTTCAAATTTTACCGACGCAACAAAAAGCATCGAGATTGATGCTTTGGTTGATACGGGCGCGTCATATTTGACGTTGCCAAGTGCGTGGAAAGACCGACTCGGCGGGTTGGAAAAGATTCAAGATGTTGAAGTTCAAACACCGACAGGCGAAATTCGCAAAGCGGAAATTTATGGTGCGGTGCGTATCAAAGTTGCAAATTTTCGGGAAGTAATTGACGAAGTTTTATTTTTAGAGATGGATGCCGATGAAGACGGCGAATTTGAACCGCTGGTCGGTTATGTCGTGTTGGAAAAAATTCCCGTTGCAGTTGATATGCTCGGACATCGGCTTGTTAAAGTTCGTGCTTTAGATTTGAAATAGTCGCCAAACATCAAAGCCGACGGGCATCACATCAGAGATATAAAAGAATTGTTTGATTGAGGTGAATTTATGAAAATTTCGTGGATTTTAGTTTTGATCGTTGGTTTAGCGGTTTTTGCAAACGCTCAGAAAGGAGTTTTAACCGGAACTGTTTATGATGCAAACGGCGCGGTAATTGTTAAGTCGAAAGTAACGGCTGTTAATCAGAAGGGTGAAAAGTTCGAAGCCACGACAAATGATGAAGGAGTTTATAGTTTGAATTGACCTTTTGATGAATATAAACCGGTTTTGGATCAAAAAATCACAAGGTATCAAATCACAGTTGAAAGTTTCGGTTTTGAAAAATTTATTGTAAAAGATTTTAAGTTTGTAAATTCATCAAAAGGGCAGATGCATTTAGATTTTGCTTTGGACGTTTTTGTAAATATAGACACAGTTACAATCCCAAAAAATATAAATAATAAGAGGAAAAATAATAAATAAACAATGAGCAATTTAACATTTGGAATTATCAAGCCCGATGCGGTCGCAAAAGGGCATACGGGAAAAATTATTGACAAAATTTTGGGCGCGGGTTTTAAGATTCGCGGGATGAAATTGATCCATCAATCGAAACGTCAATCGGAAGGTTTTTATGCGGTTCACGCCGAACGTCCTTTTTTCGGCGAATTGACCGAATTTATGTCGAGCGGTGCGTGCGTCGTGCTGGCACTCGAAAAGGAAAATGCCGTCAAAGCGTGGCGCGATTTGATGGGCGCGACGAATCCGGCGGAAGCAGCGGAAGGAACTCTGCGTAAAGAATTTGCGGGTTCGATCGGCGAAAATGCGGTGCATGGTTCGGACTCGGACGAAAATGCTGCAATTGAAATCGCATATTTCTTCAGCAAACTTGAATTAGTTTAAGTAAAAAGCTATAAACATTTGAGATGTTAGATGTCAGATTCCGGATTCGGTTATAACTGTCGTCTAACATCCGACATCTAAAATCCAACATTGATTCAGAGGACGAAAAACAGATGAAAACATGCCCGAATTGCCAGAAAGAATTTCCTGATACAATGCGTTTTTGCCAGACGGACGGAACTCCGCTGCTCGAGGCAGTCGAAGAATCGCAACCCGAAGACCCGTTAAAGACGACGGTTGTTCGTCAGGAAGACATTGCCGCTTCGATTCCGCCGTCAGACCCTTTCAAAACGATGGTCGCAAGTTCGGACAGAAACGATGAAAGCGGCGATTTACTGCAATTGCCCGAGGAAGAAGAATTCGATCCCCTGAAAACGATGGTTGCTACGCCGATTCGGCAGGAAAAGCCTGTTTGGGAAGACCTTCAGCCCGAAACGCCGAAGTTTGAGGAAATCAAGGAAGAAATCAAAGCCGAAACACCGTCGCCCTCGTTCAGCGGTTTTTCGCAACCGAGCGAACCGTTGCCCGAAGCCGCGCCGGACTATTCAGCCGATCCGACGGTTTTACAGCCCGAGCCGCCGAAATTTAACGAACCCGATCTGAGTCCGCCGAACTTTGGCGGTTTTACGTCGAAAGACAATGCGGATGACGACCTTCCGCAGACGGTGATGCAAAATTCGTGGGATAATCCGCCGAAATCCGACCAATCGCCTTTTTCGAGCGATGCGCCGTTTTCAAACGATTCGCCTTTTTCAAAACCGAATGACGCGCCGATGTCTTCGCCGTTCGATGCGCCGAAATCGGCGTTTGACGAACCGCCGTCGCCGTTTGGACAAACTCCGCAAACGCCTTTTGAATCACCCAAATCACCGTTCGACGCGCCGAAAGACGAAGCGTTCAATCAACCGCAACAAACGCCGTTTGAAGCTCCGCAGTCTTCTTTTGAACCACAGACACCGTCGTTTCAAGAGCCGCCGATGCAATTTGGTTCGCCGCAATCGCAATTCGATCAAGCGAATCAAGGTTTCGGCAGTCAGCCTTTAGAACAGCAAAGCGGATGGAATCCGCCGCCGTCGCCCGAATCGGGTTGGCAGGAACAGGGCTTGGGCGCAAACACGCCGTTTCAGCCGCCGATGGTCAAATCGGGGCAAAGTCAGGGTTTGGCGATTGCGTCAATCGCTTGCGGCGCAGTCAGCCTTGTATCGCTGGTCGGCTTGATTATTCCGTTTGTTAATTTCCTTTGCTTAGTTGTTTCGCCCGGATTAGGACTCGCGGCAATTATTACCGGCTTTTTAGCGCGTAGCCGTGCAAATCAAAACCCTGAACAATACGGCGGCGCGGGACTCGCGCTCGGCGGAATCATTACCGGCGCACTGACAATTTTAGCGGTCATCGGGTTATTTATAATAGCAATTGCATTTGTCGGATTGGGCAGTTTCAGATAACTTAAAAGTTTATGTCAATTATCACTGATGTTATACAATCAACCGTCGCCGTTTTAAAGGGAATGAAACGGACGATTTCTGAAATTCCGCGTGAAAAATGGACGGTGCAATACCCGGACGTTCCCATCACGGTTCAGCCGCGTTATCGCGGACAGCATCTGCTTCACGTTGACGAAAGCGGTAAGGAAAAATGCGTCGCGTGTTATTTATGCGCGGCGGCTTGCCCGTCCGACTGCATCTATATCGAGGCAGAGACAGATTCGCGCCCATATGCTGAACGCATCGGACGCGACGAACGCTACGCGAAAGTCTATAACATTGATTACGGACGCTGTATCTTCTGCGGTTTCTGTGTCGAAGCCTGTCCGAAAGACGCGATCACGCACGGTTACAACTTTGAAATCTCGGTCTATAACCGCGCCGATCTGCTCAAAACAAAGGACGATTTGCTCATCACCAAACAAAAACAATCGAAAAACTACCGCGTCGCGCTCTCTTCGGAAGACGTTGATTCGGAATACAAAGAAGTTGATTCGGTCGGAATAAAATTCAGGTTATAAGACGACTCACAATTTACCTGCCTTCGTAGGTAAATTGTGAGTGTCCGAAGTCTCGAACGCGTTGAATTTTATTAAATCGTTGTATAATCTTTCGTCGTGGATACTGAAAATTTACCGCCGTCGAATAAAGGCAGAAATTACGAGATAAAAGCCATCGGTTTGCGCGAGTTTGCGGGTTTGAGACGCGACGAAGAGCGGCTCAATCCGTTTGATTTGGCGAAATACGCGAATCTTCTGGTCGCTTCGTTCGAGCAAATCGAGCCTTTTTTGTCGGAAGAAACCAAGCTCGAACTTTTGAGCAGCGCGAAGGATAAATGGTCGGGCGGCGCGTGTTCCCAAAAATTGCCCGACGGCAGAAAATTGATCATCCTCAACCCGACGCACGGCGCGAATCGGCAAAACGCGACTCTGATGGAAGAAATCAGCCACGTTTTTCTCGGTCATAAACCGTCGCGGCTCGCCATTACAAACTTCAACAAGGACGGCAAAGTGATTGCGCGTGATTATCACGCCGAAATCGAGGAAGAAGCCTATTCGGTCGGCGCGGCGGCACTCGTTCCGTATTCTGCCTTGCGCCGTTTTGTTTTTCAGGGTAAATCGTCGCGTGAAATTGCGCGTCATTTCAACGTCAGCCGCGAACTGGTCGAGTATCGAATGAAGGTTTGCAGACTTTGGGACGAATACAAAAAATCACTCAGCTTTAGCCGCGAATCATAAACAGTTTGTTGCTTTCAACGGCATTTACGTTCTACAATTCAGCATTTATTAAGCAAATGAACGATTCCAATCAACAAAGTTCTCAGCCCGATCCGCAATTAACGACCGTTGATAAATTGCGGATGCTGCTCGACATCACCAAAAAAATCAGCCGTTCGCTCGATGTGGATGAAGTTTTAACGCTCGTGATGGACACGCTCGGTTCGCTGATTCATTACGACGCGGCGGGAATTTACTTAATTGACGAGGACTTAACGGGCGAGAATCCGTATATTTTTCATTCAAAAGTTTTGCGCGGATACAAAATTCCGTTCGCTTTGGTCGAACCGCGAATTAAATTGGGGGAAGGTTTTATCGGCTTCGTCGCGCAGACCGGCAAGCCTTTGATTTCGCCGGACGTTCATCAGGACACGCGCTATTTTCACGCCCGCAAACAGACGCGCTCGGAAATGGTCGCGCCGATTATTTCAAATGATAAAGTCATCGGCGTTTTTGACCTCGAAAGCGATACGCTCGATTCTTATACCGAAGACGATTTGCAACTTTTACTGCTGCTCGCCTCGCAAGTTGCGATCATCATCGAAAAAGCCGAGCTTTACGAACAAGTCGTCGAGAAAAAACGCCTCGAAGCCCAACTCGAAATCGCCCGCAACGTTCAGCTTCAACTGCTGCCCGAACACGACCCGAAAATCAAAGGCTTCGACATCAGCGCGTATATTTTCCCGACCGAAGAAGTTTCGGGCGATTATTACGATTGGGTGAGAATCGTCGAAGACCAAATCGGCATCGTCGTCGCAGATGCCGTCGGCAAAGGAATTCCCGCCGCGCTTTTGACCGCTTTTTTACGCGCTTCGCTCAGATTAGCCGTTCAAATCGGTTACGCGCCGAACATCGCTCTCGCAAAAGTCAGCAATCTTTTGTGGGATTCGGTCGAGTCGCATCAATTCATCACGGCGATTTATGGAAGTCTGGACGCGACGAATAAAACCTTCGTTTTCTCGAACGCCGGACATAATCCGCCGCTTTTGATAAAGCCGAACGGCGAACACAGATTCGTCGAATACGGTGATCTGCCGCTCGGAATGTTCCGCGAAATGCGCTATCACCAGCATTTTATCAAGTTTGAAAATGAAGAAGTGCTGGTTCTCTACACTGACGGAATCACCGAAGCCGCCCGCGAAGACGGCGAAGAATTCGGCAAAGAAAGATTGGTCGAAAGCGTTCTGGCAGGAATTCAACTGCCCGCCAAGGAAATGATAGACATTATCCGC
This sequence comes from Acidobacteriota bacterium, assembly GCA_031412675.1. GTDB lineage: Bacteria > Acidobacteriota > Blastocatellia > Pyrinomonadales > Pyrinomonadaceae > JAFDVJ01. Next base: position 34,436 of record JANODL010000165.1, read on the forward strand.
AAACGCGTCGCGGATTTTACGGAACGCAAATTTCTCGATGATGACGGAACGCTTTTCATTGTGAAAGCATTATAGATTGAAAAGTAGAAAGTTTCTTTTTCGAAATAGAAGGGAGTTTTAGGTATGAAGTTTGTATCCTCTTTATTTATTCTTGTATCGTTGGTTACTTGTTTTTACGGACAAAAGAAAGTAACTCCAAAAAGTGTAAAAAGCAAAAATCAATCAGTAAAAGCGCAAGTCAAGATTAATCCGACAAACCCTACCGTTTATATTGATTTCGTTAAAGTCGCAGATGACGAACCGTTCGACGAGGGGGAGCCGCGAGAAAGGATTTATTTAAAGCTTGTAAACAATTCAAAGTGGTCAATCTATGTTCCGGTATTTTCATATATTGATGAATCTAAAGGTAATGGTCTTTACTATGACGTTGAGATATTAAACGAATCAAAGCCCATCGAAAGAGAAATTCCTCGGGGAGACAAACAAGTTGGAGATATCCTAAAGTTTCCTTCAGAACTAAAATCAGGTAAGTCCGTCAATTTCAGTATTCCAAGCAATCGTTTGGCAAACAATTTAATGATTCGGATTGATTTTTTTTATGATTGGGTTTGGAGCAGTTTTGAAGATACTACCGATTCACCATACCCTGAAATAAAAACCAGTGTTTACTTTACTCACTCAATGTTAGAAAAATTGAAGAAAAAATAGTAAATAGGTGTCGTAGATTTTACCGAACGCAAATTTCTCGATGATGACGGCACGCTTTTTATCGTCAAAGCCTTGTAAAAAGGCAAAAGGCAAAAGTAAAAAGGTAAAAAGCAAATTTTGCCTTTTACCTTTTTACTTTTGCCTTAGACCGCTTCCGCGTTCCTATTCAGTTGTATTGGAAATTGTAAAACTTTTTGTTTAGTGTCCCGTCAGCGAATTATGCACAGCGTCGCCGCCCGGCACAATCGGCGCTTGGTAATCACCGTAATTTAATTTATCGGTTGATGTTGATAATGCAAAGACATCAAAGCCGAACGCATCGAAAAACTGTGCTAATTCAATCGAGCTATCCAGATAAACAACTTCTGTATAACCCAATTCCGCACGAATTTCGAGAAGTCTTTCAACTACTTCGAGCGGTGCGAAACATTTTACCGGGTCCTTATAAGTTGCCATAATTATTGCCTCGTTAAAAATCTGCCTGTCAAACATCCCAAGCAACATTTTAGATTACGTTCAAGTGTGAAAGGTTGTTCTGTTATTTTTACAACCAAATGTTTTTCAGACGATTGCAACCATTAGACGAACAATATTGTCTATTTAGCATAAAAGGTTTAAAATATTTTCAAATCTGTCCAAAAGGAGTCAAATAAATGAAAAAAAGTCTGCTATCTACCGTTTCAACAGCCGTTTTAGGACTATTGTTCTCTACTTTTGTATTCGCCCAAGATGACAAAGTGGTTTCAGCCGCCGGAGAGACGTATGTTATTTCCGCCAAAGCCGGCGGTGTAAATTATGTCGAAGGAAAAGTTTCGATTGTCCGCAAAGACGGCAAAAGCGGTGTTTTGTTGAAAAGCGACAAAATCGAAATCGGCGACAAGGTTACGACCGGCGCGGACGGAAAAACCGAAATCTTGTTAAATCCCGGTTCGTTTGTCCGTTTGGGTGGAAATGCGGAGTTTGAATTTCAAACAACCGATTTAGACAATCTCAAACTGAAGCTATCGAGCGGAAGCGCGATTTTCGAGGTTTATGCCGACAGCGAATTCAAAGTCACGCTCGATTTGCCGAACGCTGACATTGAATTGACAAAATCAGGCGTTTTTCGCGTTGATGTTTTAGCCGACGGCAGCGGAAAAATCTCCGTCTGGAAAGGAAAAGTTCTGGTCGGCGACGAAAAGGCGGAAGTTAAAGCCGGAAAATCGGCGATTGTCAGCGGTAAAACGGCGGCGATTGCCAAATTTGACCGCGACAACAAAGACGAACTCGACATTTGGAGCCAACTCCGCGCCAAAGAAACTGCCAAGATCAATTCACGCCTGCAAAGAGATGCTTTAAGAAATTCTTTGTTGGGGTCATACAATCGCGGCGGCTGGAATATGTTCGGCACATTCGGGCTTTGGGTTTATGACTCATTCATGGGACGCTGGTCTTTTCTGCCGTTTGGTTCGGGCTGGAATTCACCATACGGTTACGGTTATGGCTTTAATATCTATCACTGCCAGCTTCCGCCGATTATTTATACGCCGCCGGTGAATACACCGACAAACCCGACAAACCCGACAACTCCGGGACAGATGACACCGCAGCAAGCGCAAATCAGAGAAGAACGCCGTCAATCGGCACAAACGCCGACGTTCCAAAGATTTGAAAATAATCAGCGCAACGAAACACGCGGCGGCGGTTCGAGAAACAACGATAATAACGGCAGTAGCGACAGCGGCAATTGGAACAATAGTCGAAGGTCGGATTCTCCAACCAGATCAGAAACCCCAACAAGATCGGAGCCGTCAAATGATTCAAAACCAACTTACACGCCATCTACACCGACACCGATTATTGTTACCCCGACAACGACGAGCGATGACACGAAAGGCAAGCCCTAAAAAGGTAGCGCAATTTACTTTAATCGCGGGAGTTTCAAACCTCCCGCTCTTTTTTATGTGAAAAATCTGATGATAAAAGCCGCTTGTTCCGGCACGATTGGTTCGGTTTTCGGCAGATAAGGTTCGATTACTAAAACGATTGATTGAATCCCGTTAAAAATCGTGTGCATTATGATGCACGGTAAAAGATTATCGGTTTTGACGCGGATTAATGTGAGCAACAAACTGAGCAGACAAATAAGCAGAATCGTTCCCGGACTTCCCCAATATTGCGGAACGTGAACCGCCGCAAACATAAAAGTGACAATCACGACCGCCCCGGTTATGCCGACGCTTCTTTGAAAAGCCGAATATAAAATCCCCCGATAAACGACTTCTTCAACGAGCGGCGCGGTAAAAGTTGCCAGAATCACGACCGCAAAAACCGCCATTCGCGAACTCCGCAATATTTTTAATAATTCATTATCACCTTCGGGAATAAAATAGGTGACAATCGTCGCAACGATGAAAAAAGTAATCAAAATGGCGGGATAATACCACCAGCGAAAGCCTCCCGAACTCAAACCCAGCGTATCTTTTAAGGAAAATTTATTGTTCTTTGTGACGACAAACCACGCGACCGCTAAAGTAAAAAGATGCGCCGGAATAATCGCAATGACATTGAGAAAAATCGCGGTGCTGTCGGTTTGAATGGCTTCGAGCGAAATTTTATTTATTGCAACGTAAGGAACGATGAAAAAGACCGGAAAGATGATAATTGCAAAAACGCTCAAAAACCAAACGCCTGCAGCAATCCAGCCGTTCCAAGGCGGATTGTTCGGCGTTATGATTTCGGGTTCGGGTTTGAGTTCAGCCAAATCTCTGACGAGCGGCGCGTTGTAATCTGTGGTTTTAAGTTCTTCGTTTTGCACGAATTTGAGTTTAGCGAAATTAGTTTCAAGTTCAAAGTTGAAAAAAAACTTGGAACTTGAAACTTGGAACTTAGAACTTTTGGTGCTAACCTAAAATCCCGTGGAAGCACAGGGAAATAATCACCGACAAAAAGTTTTTGCAATCATTCCGGCGCGTTACGAATCAACGCGATTGGCGGGCAAACTTTTGCTTGAAATCGGCGGAAAATCGTTGATTCTGCACACGCTCGAACAGGCGAAGAAGGCGCGGAATATTGATAAAGTTATTGTTGCGACCGATGACGAAAGAATTCTCAAAATTATCAAGGAAAGCGGCAACGAAGCGGTTTTGACTTCGCCGAATCATCAATCGGGAAGCGACCGCATCGCCGAAGTTGCCGAAAATCTGCCCGTAAATTCGATAATTGTTAATGTTCAGGGCGACGAGCCGACGATTCCGCCGACCACGATTGAAAGCGCGGTCGAAGCGATTTTACAGGACGAAACCGCCGATATTGCGACAACCTGCGAGCAGATCGAAGACTTTCGGGATGTTTTAAGCGCGGATGTCGTCAAAGTCGTGACCGACGAAAATGGTTTCGCGCTTTATTTTTCGCGCTCGCCGATTCCGTTTCCGCGTGAAGCCGTCAAAAAACACGGAAGTTTAGAAAATACTTTGCAAAATGAGCCGGAATTGATTTCGCTTTTTCGCAAACACACCGGACTTTATGTTTATCGGCGCGAATATTTATTGAAATTCACGCGGTTTCCTCAAACAAATTTAGAGAAAACCGAAATGCTCGAACAGCTTCGCGCTCTGGAAAACGGCGCACGAATAAAGGTTGTCGAAGTCGCCGAAACCTCGATTGGCGTGGATACGGCAGAAGATTTTGAACGCGTTAGAATGATTTTAGAAAATCGCAAATGGCAAATCTAAAATCGCAAATATTATGGGTGATTGGATCGGATTAATTTTTTTCGTGCTGCTTGTGGTCGGCGTAATCGTCGGCTTAAAGGTTTTGGCAAAACCCGTGACGCGCACCGAGGAGGAATTTGAACGCAACGCGGCGGAAGGCACAACGATGATCGGCGCGAGTATGAACGCGCTTCAGGAATTGATGAATCCCGCCGACGCGAAGGCAAAGGAAGTGCAAACGCAGTTGAAAGAAGGTCGCTACATGAAGAAAAAACGCGAAGGCAAAGCAAATGATAATGAAAATGAGTTAGAAAATGAATAAAATCAAGAAGCCTTCATTATTTGGCATAAAACATTCAAATAGAGATTTTGCGGATAAAGATGCGTGGGGAAAGAATCAATTTAATTCGTCTTTTCCGGCGGCTTTAGCGGCATTTTTGACTTACAAAAATCTGGAGAATGTTTATATAAAACTAGATGAAAATCTCGAAATTATTCACGGATTTATTAGCTCGGAAAATTTATTCGGCTTGTCGTCGTCTTCCGAACATCTTTTTTATTCGTTTGAATCGCAATTTCTCCCGTTTCAGAAATTTTTGATCGGTAATATTCCGCGCGTTGATCTGGTTACACAGAATTTGGCTGATGGCGCAAGTTTGAAAGGTTTGGAAATTAAATTGACGGCTTTGCCTGATAACTCGACATATCATTTAGCAGAAGAAAATTTTGGTTGTGAAATCGTTGTGCGTCCAGACACGATTGTTTATTTGGCTTGTAAATTGTTTTTATTTTTCGATAATCATAGAGAAAAATTGAAAACAATTATCGGTGAAGATTTTGAAGAAATAAATGATTGGACGGAGCCAAGTGCGATTATTCCGTATCTCGGAAATATGATTCGCGTGGTTGATGAAATTTCTTTGGCAATGCTTGGGTTTCAATCGCCGATTGTCATGCGGCCAATTTGGAAAACAAAAGGAAAAACGCCGAAATTGGCGGAAAATTGTTTGGATGTTTTTGTTTGGAGCGACTTGGCTTTTATTCGTCTGTTTGCTCAAATTGCCAAAAAAGAAGTTCGTGAAAATAAAATTACGCGTCAACTGCGAACTTTGATCTGGCTCTTCAAAATGCTTTACGATTTTTCAAAAGAAGGACAAGTAAATCACGCCAGAATTATTGATTCGCTTTCCTACAATACCAAAAATGACAAGGCTTTTGCTCTAAGCGGAAGAGTTACTCATCAATTTATGAAAGGCGAAGTTTTGCAAAATCCGCGCATTGCGAGAGACGACATTAAAAACATAATATTAGGTGGCGGACAAAATCTTTTGAGTCCTGAACGCAGGTTTGACGCGATAATTTATAATTCGCCGGATTTGTTTTAAATATGAACACGATAGATTTATTTGCAGGTTGCGGCGGTTTATCGCTCGGTTTTCAAAATGCCGGATACAAAATTAATGCCGCGTTTGATAATTGGCAACCTGCAATTGATGTTTATAAAGCAAATTTTACTCATAAGATTTTTAATTTGAATTTGGATGAAGATTCAGCAATTAATATTCTGGATTATTTTTCGCCGCAAATAATCATTGGTGGTCCGCCTTGTCAAGATTTCTCAAGCGCGGGAAAGCGTGATGAAACGCTCGGAAGAGCCGATTTGACACTAAATTTCGCCGAAATAGTTAAAAATATTTTGCCTGAATGGTTTGTGATGGAGAATGTTCCACGCATTGAGAAAAGCAGAATCTTGCGCGAGGCAAAGGAAATTTTTAAAAGTGCCGGTTACGGTTTAACACAGAAAGTTTTGAACGCGAGTTTTTGTAATGTTCCACAGAACAGAAAAAGATTCTTTTTAATCGGGCATTTAGGCTCAACCGACAACTTTTTAGATTTTTATTTAGAAAAAAATCAAGCATCACAACCGATGACGGTTTTTGAACATTTGGGTAAGAGTTTGAACACGGAATTTTATTATCGTCATCCACGCTCGTATTTGCGGCGCGGAATTTTCAGCATTCATGAACCAAGTCCGACTGTTCGCGGCGTTAATCGTCCGATTCCGAAAACTTACGTTAAGCATCCGGGCGATGCTTGTGAACCAAACGGAAAAGTTAGACCTTTGACGACGGTTGAAAGAAGTTATTTGCAGACTTTTCCGAAGGATTTTATATTTACCGGTAATAAATCGGATTTGGAACAAATGATTGGCAACGCCGTTCCGGTTAAATTAGCGGAATATGTTGCAAATTGCATCAAGGAATATCAAACAGATTTGAAAGAAAATAAACAAATTATTAAGGAAGAACAATTAGCTTTTCATTTTTAAGGAAAAAGAGATGACAAAATATATTTTCGTAACAGGCGGCGTGGTTTCGAGTTTGGGGAAAGGTTTGGCGGCGAGTTCGCTTGGGCAACTTCTTGAGGCACGGGGAATGAAGGTTCAGATGATGAAGCTCGATCCGTATATCAATGTTGATCCCGGCACGATGTCGCCGTTTCAGCATGGCGAAGTTTTCGTAACCGACGACGGCGCGGAAACAGATTTGGATTTGGGGCATTATGAGCGTTTCACCAACGCGCATCTGACGAAGGCGAACAATTGGACGAGCGGACGAATTTATCTTTCGGTCATCGAAAAAGAACGGCGCGGCGATTATCTGGGCAAAACGATTCAGGTCATTCCGCACATCACCGACGAAATCAAAGCCGCCGTCCGTGTTATTACAGATTCCGAAAAGCCCGATGTTTTGATTGTCGAAATCGGCGGCACGGTCGGGGACATCGAATCTCTGCCGTTTATGGAAGCGATTCGTCAGATCGGCAATGAAGAAGGTCGCAACAACGCGCTTTTTATCCACGTGACGCTCGTTCCGTTCATTGCCGCCGCCGGCGAATTAAAGACGAAACCGACGCAGCATTCCGTCAAAGAACTACGCCAAATCGGTATCGCGCCCGACATTCTGCTCTGCCGTTCAGACCGTCCTTTGTCGCTCGATTTACGAAAGAAAATCGCGCTTTTCTGTAATGTGCAGGAAAACGCGGTCATTTCCGCGCTCGATGTCAAAACGATTTACGAAGTGCCGCTCGCGTTTCACGAACAAAGTTTGGATGATTTGGTCGTCAACACTCTACATTTAAGGGAACAATTTCCGAATGTTGATCTGACAAAATGGCGCAAGCTCGTCGCAACAATTAAAGAGCCTTCGGAAGGCGCGGTGAAAATCGCGATTGTCGGAAAATACGTCGAACTCGAAGATTCTTACAAGAGTTTGCGCGAAGCCCTGACGCACGCGGGCGTGGCGAATAATCTGCGCGTCAATGTCGAATGGATCGAGTCGGAAAACCTGATGAAGGACGATTACGAAGCGCAATTACAAGATTACGACGCGATTTTAGTTCCGGGCGGTTTCGGCAAACGCGGAATTTCGGGAATGCTTCGCGCCATTAAATATGCGAGAAAATCAGGCACGCCGTATTTCGGAATCTGTCTCGGAATGCAGACGGCTTGTATCGAATTTGCGCGAAACGTCTGCGGTCTGCGCGATGCCGATTCGACAGAATTTAACAGCGACACGCCTTTTCCGATTATTTTTAAGCTCAGAGATTTGGTCGCGGTCGAAGAACTCGGCGGCACGATGCGTCTCGGCGCGTGGCAATGCGAACTGAAAGAGGGAAGTCTGGCGCGTGAAATTTATCATAATTCGTCCGAAATCAGCGAACGCCATCGCCATCGCTACGAATTCAATCCTGAATTCCGTGCTGTTTTAGAAAAAGAAGGCTTAATTATCAGCGGCATTTCGCCCGACGGCAAATTTGTCGAGATGGTGGAACTGCCGCGTGAAAAACATCCGTTCTTTGTCGCCTGTCAATTTCATCCCGAATATAAATCGAAACCTTTGAACGCGCATCCGCTCTTCGTTTCATTCGTCCACGCCGCGCACGAAAATCGTCTGCACAGCGAAAATCTGAAAGACGATGTTTCGAGCAACAAGCAAATCGAAATGCCCGAACGCGTGGCTGTCACGGGTGACGAATAATGAAAAAACTTTACGCGACTTTTTTTATTTTCGCTTTTTCGGCTTCCGAAGCAGATTGGGAAAGTTTTTGGGGCGCGTTCAGTTTTGGGATAAAGTAGTAAAAATTCAAAATGTTATGATTAATTTTATAGAATCAGTAGTTGCAAGACATCCAAATTTAGAATTTCATCCAAATCAAGGTGAAGATAGAGTGAGAAATTCTAAATTTAAAGGCAGTTTATGGATTAAAGGAAGAAAGAAAGGGTTTCGATTGCAAACTACAAGCATGGCAGCAAGTATTTTAGATAGGGAAATCGAAAGATTGCATGGAAACCCGATTGGAGAACAAAAAGGCTATAAGTATTGGCATATTAATGATTATCACTTAGTTGAAAAAATCATTGAATTTTTTGCAAAATCTTAAATCACAAAATTATTAAAATGAAATCTTTTAAGGTAGAAAATGTAACTTTCGGCGACGGGCGTTTGGCTTTTATTTTAGGTCCGTGTGTGGTCGAATCCGCACAGCACGCGCTTTTTATGGCGCGGGAAATTAATGATATTTGCAAATCGGTCGGTGTTGAGTTCGTTTATAAATCGTCATTTGATAAGGCGAACCGCAGTTCGATTGAGAGTTTTCGCGGGCAGGGAATGGATTTCGGACTGGAAATTCTCGCGCAGGTGAAGGTGGAAATCGGCGTTCCCGTGATTACGGACGTTCACGAAGCGTGGCAGGTCGAAAAGGTCGCGGCGGTGGCGGATATGATTCAGATTCCGGCGTTTCTTTGCCGTCAGACCGATTTATTGGTTGAATCGGCGCGGACGGGGAAAGCCGTCAATGTTAAAAAAGGACAATTCCTTTCGCCTTGGGACGCGAAAAATATCGTCGAGAAACTGCAACAAGCCGGAAGTGAAAAAATTCTTCTGACCGAACGGGGCGCGAGCTTTGGTTACAATAATCTGGTCGTTGATCTGAGAAGTTTTCCGATTATGCGCTCATTTGGTGTTCCCGTAGTTTTTGACGTGACGCACAGTTTGCAGCTTCCGGGCGGACTCGGCAAGGCAACGGGCGGGCAAGCCGAATACATCGAACATTTTGCTCGTTCGGGTGTGGCGTGCGGTGTTGACGCAGTTTTTATGGAAGTTCACGACAATCCGGCAGTTGCGCCTTCGGACGGACCGAATCAGTTACCTTTAAGTCGTCTGGAAAAACTTTTGCGAAAATTAAAAGCGATTCACGAATTGGTTAATGCTGAATAAAAAATGTCTTTGATTGTCGTAGATATTGAATCGGACGGAGCGATTCCGCATAAATATTCGATGGTTTGCTTCGGCGCGGTCGTCGTCGAACCGAGTTTGTCGAAAACTTTCTACGGCAAAACGCGCCCGATTTCCGATGAATTCGTGCCGGAAGCCTTGGCAATCAGCGGATTTTCACGCGAAGAACATCTGACTTTTGATGACCCAAACGGCGTGATGCTTGAGTTTAATGAATGGATTAACGAAAACTCGAAAGGCAGACCGATTTTTATCTCCGACAATCTCGCGTTCGATTGGCAATGGATAAATTATTACTTTCATTATTTTACGGGCAGTAATCCGTTCGGTTTCAGCGGCAGACGCATCGGCGATTTATATTCGGGTTTGGAAAAAGATTTTTTTGCCGCGTCAAAGTGGAAAAAGTTTCGGCAGACGACGCACACACATAATCCGGTTGACGATGCCAAAGGCAACGCCGAAGCACTTTTGAAGATTCGCGAGATGGGTTTGAAATTTCCTTTTTAAATGTTTATGAAAAATTTTCAGTCAGCAATTATTTTTGCACTTTTACTTTTAACCTTCACTTTTTCGGCGTTTGCCCAAACTGATACCCGCGCTTCAAAAACGTGGGAAGTGCAGAAATACGACATCACGGCGACTTTGCCGACGGCGGAAACGGACAGGTTTTTGGATGTCCGCGCCGTTTTGAATCTCAGAAATGCTTCGGCAAGCGCGGCTTCGAGTCTGACTCTGCGGATAAGTCCGAGTGCGGAAGTTTCGGCAGTGAAGGCAAACGGCGCGGTGGCGGATTTTTCAAAAGGCGAGGAAAAAGTTGGCAGTGGAACATTGCAGAGAATTGTCGTGCGCGGTATTTCCGCTCCGCCGAACGGAAATGTTGCGGTTGAAGTTACATATAAAATAAAACTTGCCGAAAATACGGGCTTGAGCGCGTTGTCGCCAGCCGGTTCGCAATTTTTGCCCTTGGCGTTTTGGTATCCGACACCGAACAGTTGGTTTTTTGCACGCGGCGCGGATTTTGCGCCCGTTCGTTTGCAGGTAAATTCTGCAAACGGTCAGACAATTGCCGCTTCAGGCGCGGAAAATGGAGGCGCGTTTGACCAAAAATTAAATTCTCAACCGTTTTTTGTCGCGGGAAGTTGGGATGCGCTGACCGCAAGTAATGTTTCGGTTCTGCTTCCGAAAGGCGCAACCGCCGACGAACAAAAGCGGGCGAACGAATTGGCAGCTTTGGTGTCGGACGCAAAAACTTTTACGGCAAATCTTTTAGGAAATGCGCCCGACGCGCCTCTGCGAATCGTTGCCGTCCGGCGCGGTTCGGGATTTTCGAGCAGCGGAACGATTCTGATTGACGAAAATGTTTTCCGTCGGCAGAAAATTGATTCGCAAACCGCGATGACAATCGGCGAAGCTGTGGCAAAAATCTGGCTCGGCGGTTCGGTGCAAATCAGCGGCGACGGAAATGCCGTGATTCGTGAAGGTTTGGTGCGATTTATCGCCACACAATTTTTAGAATCTAAATTCGGCAAGGAAATCGCCGATGTCGAAAGAATGCGTCAACGCACGGCTTACGCGGCGGTTGTCAAACGCGATTCGCCTTTGAACACGGTTTCGCCGCTCGACGATTATTACTACACGACAAACGCCAACAAGGGAGCGATGATCTGGCGGCTTTTGTCGAAAAAGATCGGGCAGGAAGATTTTTTCAAAATTATTCAAGCAAACATCAAAGACGGCGCGGTTGATTTGGCAAAATTGCGCGGCGCATTCTCACAGCAAAAAGATTTTCTCGATTATGCGTTTGACCAGATAACCGATATGGATTTAATCATCGGTCTGCCGCAGGTGGTCGGAAGCGATACAAAGATGGCTTTGCGGAATTCGGGTTCGGTTGATGCGGTTGTTGATATTGTGGCGACAACTGCGAGCGGCGAAAAATTAAGGGTTTCGACGACGATTGCGAAAAAAAGTTTCGGCGAAGTGTTTTTTAAGACGACAAACAAAATCGTCCGCGTCGAGGTTGACGGCGATAAACTTTTCCCGCAACTCGATTATTCAAATGACATAAAACCCGTCGAAATTGATGAAAGCGATATGCTTTTGTTTGTCAAAAAGCCTTTCGACAAACAGGATTTTGCCAATGCCGAAAAAAATGGGCGGCTTGTTTTGCTCGATAATCCGCGTTTTGACGACGTTCGCGTTTTGCTTGCACGTTCATTGCTGGCGCAAAACAAAACGGCGGACGCGGAAAAAGAATTTCGCGCCGTGTTGGATGAAAAACTTCCGACTTCGAGAAGTTTGGCTTGGGCAAACGTCGGTTTGGGCGAAGTTGCTCTGAAATCGAATCAGAACGCGCAGGCTGTCCAATATTTTAACGAAGCAGTCAAAGCCGATGCCGAATTCGGCGCAACTCTCGCGGCGCGGCAAGGCAAAAGCAAGGCAAACGCGCCCTTTAACAATGATGAAGGAATCAAAGCGTTTTTCGCGCAATTTGATAAATCGGCGATTTCGGGACGCAAAGCCGATTTAGACGCGCTGGTTTTAACGGGTGAAATTGCAAAATTTTCGGGCGGAATCGCCGGACAAGCCCAAGAATGGACGACGCGAATTGTCCAGATCGAAAAAATTAACGCAACACACGCAGTTGTCGAAACAAATTTAAGTATAAAAATGCTCAATAAAAATCCCGAAAGCGGAACTGCCGTTTATCGTTTGACGCTGATTGGAAATATTTGGAAATTGAGTAGCGTTGATATGTTTGAGGTCAGATAAATTAAAATCTGGCTTATTTTGAAAGACGCAAGATAAATTCTGCGTCTTTCATCTTTTAAATAATGAATAAACAAAACCTGAGCGATGATATATTAGAAAGAGCGCAGAAAATCAAACTGCTTTTGATGGATTGTGACGGCGTTTTAACGGACGGACGGCTTTATTTTAACGAAAGCGGTGAAGCTATGAAGGTTTTTCACGTCCGCGACGGGCAAGGACTTGCGCTGTGGCATAAAGCCGGATTTCGCTCGGGGATTATTACCGGCAGAGATGCTGAAAAAATTATTCAAAAACGGGCAACTGAACTCGGAATTCATTACATCAAAGCCCATTCGCAAGATAAAGCGAAGGATTTTGAAGATATTTTACAATCTGAAAAGCTAAATGCGGATGAAGTTGCATATATCGGCGACGACGTTGGCGATATTTGTTTAATAGGAAAAGTCGGTTTTGCCGTTGCCGTTGCAGATGCCATTACTGATGTTTTGCTTCACGTTCATTATAAAACCAAGGCAAATGGCGGACTTGGAGCAGTTCGAGAACTGATTGATTTACTGTTGGAAGCAAAGGAAAACAGTTAATTCAAAAAAACTTTTAAATGCGCTTGACAACAATGCTTTCGATGTAGAGAATATGAAGTTGCCCTTGAAGAAACTTTGATAGCAAAAAAAGAGAAATGTAAAAAAGTTTCATTTCAAGGTTGACAAACAGATTTGATTGCCTATAATCAGTAGTTTCGCTCGTAAGAGTTTTAATAGTTGAAAAACAAAAAAATATTAAATAATTTACGATGCGATTGACAAACGAAATTGAATCTGTATAATCAGTAATTTCGCCCCAAGTAAAATTGAGACGAAACAAAACAGAAAATTTGATTTTTGAAAACTAGATATGCGAGTCCATGTGTTAATTCAAACACGGTTCGTTTAACGACGAACACGAACAACAAATAAAGCTAGTAAAAACTTTTTAACGAGAGTTTGATCCTGGCTCAGAATCAACGCTGGCGGCGTGCCTCAGACATGCAAGTCGAACGATTAAAGCTCTCTTCGGAGAGTGCATAAAGTGGCGCACGGGTGAGTAACACGTAAGTAATCTACCTTCGAGTGGGGAATAACGTTCGGAAACGAACGCTAATACCGCATAATGCAGCGGCATCTATGATGACAGTTGTTAAAGATTTATCGCTTGAAGAGGAGCTTGCGGCAGATTAGCTAGTTGGTAAGGTAACGGCTTACCAAGGCAACGATCTGTATCCGGTCTAAGAGGACGGTCGGACACACTGACACTGAATAACGGGTCA
>JANODL010000166.1:0-6183 GCA_031412675.1 Acidobacteriota bacterium
CCAAGTTCCAAGTTTCAGGTTCAGGTTCAGGTTCAGGTTGTAGATTTTTTGACTTGAAACTGAAAACTCATAACTTGGAACTTGAAACTTGGAACTTGGTACTTTAAAAGAATCTGACCGTGTAGCCGAAGCGGATTCCGCGACCGATTTCCGGCGCGAGTTCTTTGATAAACGAAAGATGATTGCGGTAAAGTTTGTCGGTCAAGTTATAAGCATTAAACGTGAAAATATGCGCGTAGTGCTGTCTGCCAATCGTGTATGAACCCGCGATATTGAAGATTCCGTAGCCGGCGGTCGGCAATTCGAGCGGCGCAGTTTTGTCTTGTTTCCGCGCAAAAACCGCTTCGGGACGAATGCTCAAATCTTTATAGCGAAAATCCAATCCGGCGCGAATCCGTGCGGGCGGAATGCGCGGCACATTTATATCTAAATCCGTCAGTTTGGCGCGAACCGCATCGGCACTGATAAAACCGCCGAGCCATTTGTTAAATGTCGCGTCCGCCGAAAGTTCAACGCCCAAATAACGCGCTTTGTCCTGTTCGTAACGCGCCACTGGCAAGCCGTCTTCGATGTCAATTTGCCCGTCGCCGTCCTCGTCCTGATACGCAAAATAAACGAAATTATTGATCCCGTAATAATAAACGTCGCTCGTAAATCTGAACTTATCGGATTGATGGCGAAGCGAAAAATCAATGCCGTTCGAGCGTTCGGCTTTCAAATTTTGATTACCGATTTCAAATGTTACGTTCCCGATGTGCGGACCGTTATTGTAAAGCTCTTCGAGCGCGGGCGCACGATACGAATTTGAATAATTGACGATAAACGCGCCGCCTTTCCAGAGTCCGACATTCATTCCGACCGCGCCCGAAAAGCCCGTGAACGAACGGTCGAGATACGCCGGATTTTCCGCCGCGTAGCGATTGTTTTCGACGCGTCCGCCGAATTGGAATTTGACGCGCTCAAAGCCTAGTTCTTCCAAAGCAAAGACGGAAAAAGCGTTTTGGGTAATTTTCCCCGTCACAAGCTGTTCCGCGCCGTTAACCTGATAATCGCGATTAAATCCGTCAAAACCGAAACGTCCCGTCAATTGTTTGTATTTCGTCTGCTCGAACATCGAACGATATGTCAAAGTTTTGTTATCGAAAACCGTGCCGACTTCTTCCAAACCGTCGGCGATTTCGATCTCTTTGTGGCGGTAATCCGAATAACCGAGATTGTATTGAATTCCGCTCACGAACGGATTGTTCAAATCGCGGAAACCGCCGCCGAGACGAAAACCGTAATCGCGCTGACGCAAATCAATGTCTTCGTCAACCGTCGGCAAACCGCCGCCGAATTCGGTCGGAGTTTCGCCGCCGCCTTCAAACAAAGCGGCAAACGGAATTCCGTAACGCCGAATGCCGGTCGTAAAAGTTCCGCTCAGATAAGCCTTTTTACCGTAATAGCCGACACCGAAAGATTCTGAATTCGCCCGCGCTGCGCTGTTCGGAATTCGCCCGAGCGGTGTTTGATAATCGCCCGAACGCTGCGCCGTGAGATTGCCGCGAAACAGCCAGTTTCTAAAACCGTATTCGCCCCCGAACGAAATCGCCGCTTCACGGTTTGCCGTTCCGCCCGTCGTTGTCAGAAATCCGCGAAAGCCTTTGTGCGGTTCGTTTTCGTCGTTGCTGACGACATTGATGACACCGCCGATGGCGTTGCTTCCGTAAAGCAAAGTTCCCGGACCTTTGACGACTTCGATGCGCTCCGCGCTCAAAGTATCAACCGTTTCGCCGTGGTCGCCCGATTGCGAACCGACCGTTCCCGAACGCACGCCGTTTTCCAAAATCAACACTCGGTCGCCGTCGAAACCGCGAATCACGGGACGCGATGAACCGACCCCGAAACTGCGCTTGGCAACGCCCGTTTCGGTTTCCAGAATTTCGCCGAGCGAAGACGCGGATTTTTGCGTAATTGCGCTCGAACTGATCGAATTAACGGTTTGGAAAGAATCAAATGTTGATTGCTCCGTGCCGCTCGACGTAATCGTCACTTGCTCTTTGAGCGAAGAAATCTGCATCTGAAAATCAACCGTCGCCGCGCCGTTTGCCGTTAAAATAACCGTTTTGGCAGAATCGGCAAAGCCTTCGACGTGAACGAGAATCGTGTAGCGTCCGGCGGGAACATTTTCAAAAACATAATTTCCCGCTTCGTCGGTCGAAGCCGTTTGTTTCAACTGCGTGATCTGCACCGAAGCGTCGTGAAGCGGTGTGTTCTCGCTGTAAGTTATCTTGCCCGAAATTTTTCCCGCTTGAGCAAAAGCCGTGATTGAAAAAATAAAAAGTAGTGCCGAAATATTTAAAAGAGATTTACTGTATTTCATATTAGTTTTTGTCAAAATTGACGAAGTAATCCGAAAGGAACAGGTTAGCAAGATACGAGAGGAACGCACGACAAGTTTTCAATGAACGGTCGGATAGATAAAATAAGCGGTTTTGACTGGAGCGCAAGCGGCTCGCTTCCTGAGCGTATCGCGCGAAAACAATGCTTCGATTTTATTCAATGTTGCGTAATGCGGATGTTTTGAGCGCGTATCCGCGCTGGCAGGCGAGCCGCTTGCGCTCCAATCTTACAATTTGAGAATTTTTTCGCGTAAAATCCGCGATTGCAAACGGCTCGAAGCAATTTCCTGACCGTTTTTCAAGGCGATTAAATAAGTTCCGCCGGGCATCGGCGAAACCCGCGAAATCATTTCGAGATTGGCGATTGCGCCGCGTGAAAGCCGCACGAATTTGTCGGGCGCAAGCCGCATTTCCAAATCTTTCAAGCGATAATTGATAACGTATTTTTGATTTTTGTCGGTCGTCAAATGAAGCAATTCGCCGTCCGCCACGATTGAAGCGATTTCCGAAACGGGAATGAGAAAAATTTCCTCGCGCTTTTTGACGGGAATTCTTTCGAGAAATTCTTTGCGCGAAAATTCCTCATAAACCTGCGCCGTATTTTTGACGATTTCGGCTTCTTTTGCCTGCCAGTCTTCCTGTTCGAGCCGTTCGTGAGCGCGGTTCAAAGTTGCCCTCAATCTCGCTTTTTCAACAGGTTTCAGCAAATAATCAACCGCGTTGACCTCGAAAGCCTGCACCGCGTATTCGTCATACGCCGTCACAAAAGCAACCAGCGGCATCTGCGATTTCCGTAAAAGCCGAACGGCTTCGAGTCCCGAAATTTCGGGCATCTGCAAATCGAGCAACGCCAAATCAGGCTTGGTTTGTTTAATAATTTCGACCGCTTCCGCTCCGTTTTCCGCTTCGCCGACGATTTCCACATCTTCAAATTCACGCAAAACCGCCTTCAAAAATTCCCGCGCCGGACGCTCGTCGTCGGCAATGATGATTCGGAGTTTTTCCATATCTACAAGTCAGAACCGCCTGCGGTAGCGGGCGGGTTAGCGCGGCATTACTGAAGCCTGGCTTAACTTTATTGATGATGAAAATTCACCCGCCCGCTACCGCAGGCGGTTCTGACCGTAATTTTCTAACTAAACTATTTGCGCCTTGACAGGCAATTTTATCTCGGCGCGTGTGCCTTTTCGCAAATTGCTTTCAATCGTCAAATGCGCTTGTTTGCCGTAGTGCGAACGCAGGCGTTGACGAATATTTTCCAGACCGATGCCGTCCGAACCGAGGTTTTTCTCGTCAAAGCCCGCGCCCGTATCCGCGACATTCAGATACAAGAAAGTTTCGCTCGCTTCGATTTTCAGTTCGGCGGAAATCCGCACTTCGCCGCCCGATTTTGTTTCGGATATTCCGTGTTTGACAGCGTTTTCGACGAGCGGCTGTAAAATTAAAGAAGGCACGCGCAGTTTTTTTAAGCCGTTTGGAATCTTGATTTTGACCTGTAAGCGTTCTTCAAACCGCGTTTTTTCGATGTCCAGATAATTTTCGATCAGTTTTATTTCTTCGCCGAGGCTTGAAAATTCTTCGGTCGAACGCAAAACGCCGCGCAAAAGCTGGGTCAGTTTCATCAGCGTTTGAAACGCTTTGTCGGGCGCGGTTTGGATTAAATAGCCGATGGTCGTTAGCGCATTGAACAAAAAATGCGGGTTGATTTGCGCCCGAAGCGCGGAAAGTTTCGCTTCGGCGGCAAATTTGGCGAGTTTGTCTTCGCGCCCTTTTCGTTCGTAGCGTTCCTCGGAAACGCGCAAAGCGTCAAGCCTTCGGGCAACCGCCACGGCAATCGCCGCGAGCATTTCGATTTCGTCCGACAAAAGCCGTCTGCCGCCCGCAAAATCGTTTAAATTTATCCGGTAAAACGGCATTTCGACAGTCGGAATAAATATTTCCGCGCTTTGCGGCGTAAAAATTACAGTCTGAAAATTTGCTTCGTTTTCGGTTTGTAAAACTTCCGTCCAATTCGCTTCTTTCGCCGTCAAAGCAAACTTTAATTCGTCGCAAACTTCCGTCAAAACCGATTCTAAATCGTCGTGCTTTTCAATTATCCGCACAATTTCGGCTTGCAGGTTTTCGTAATTGACGCGCCGCAAAATTATTTTATCAACGAGCCAAACCGCGAATTTATGGAGCGAAGGATAAACGAGCGCGGTTGTCATCCAAAGCGTAATGACGACAACTGCCGCTTGAACATCGTTGCGGTCGTGCGTTTCGTGCCACGCAAGCAGCGGAACGGCGACAAAAACATACAAACCGAACGCGACCGAAGCCAGCAAAAGCAATGAAAGCGCACGTTTCAAAAACAAATCGGCAAACGCAAAACGATAATCCTGAAGCAGAATTGCTAAAGCCAGCGGCAAAGAAGATTGGTGTGCGACGAGTTCGACAAGCCACGATTTTTCCTCTTGTTGACCACTCAGATGAAGTGCCGAAACCGCAAAAACCGAGAGCGCGGAAATCCAAACCGCTTTGTTTTGTATTTTTTGCCGAAACGTAAAAATCAGGAGTCCCGCGAGAAGTGCAAGCGAACCAAACGTCAGAACGCGCAAAGCTAAATCGGACGGCGCGACCGATTTAAAAATCGCCGATTGAAAATGAAGGAAAGCGGCAAAAATGCTCAAACCGTAAGCCGTAAAAGTCAGCCAACGCACGTTTTTGCTTTCGCTTTCGTTATTTTTCCAAGCCGAATGAACGACGACCGACGGCAAAAATCCGAGCGCGGAATACGAAACCGCCAGCAAAAACGGCGAAACCTGCGCGTTGCCGAAATCCTTCCAAAAAAGCACTGCCAATTCGCCGGCATTCCACAAAAGCCCGAGCGCGGCGGTCAAAAGAAGTAAAAAATCGGTCGCGTCTTTTTCCTTCGCTTTGCGATGCCGCACAACCATCAAGAGCAGAAGCGCGTAAAGCGCAATTCCGACCGTAAAACCCAAAAGATTAATTAACGCGGCGGCATTCAGCATTCGTTTTAATTAAATGGCAAAAACGCTTTTTGTGCAATGAGCATCCGAACAGATTACCGATTTTCCCCGCCAAACGGCTCGTTTCAGGCAATAAAAAAGAGTCCGCCGAGGCAGACCCTATTTCTTTCGAGTTTTTAGCTTTGCACAAAAATTCGATTTTTGCGGAAACCCGCACTTATGGTCTTTGAAAAATGAATACCGTAATAAAAATGCGGAGCG
The DNA here is from genome assembly GCA_031412675.1 of Acidobacteriota bacterium. GTDB lineage: Bacteria > Acidobacteriota > Blastocatellia > Pyrinomonadales > Pyrinomonadaceae > JAFDVJ01. The sequence continues at coordinate 5,612 of JANODL010000166.1, forward strand.
GACTGGAGCGCAATACCTTCCTCGATTGCTTGCTTCGCTACGCCGCGTTTTTCAGCGGCGTAACGACGTTTGAAAGGAAATCGAGGTGATTTTAGGCAAAGTCTTGTGAGCGTTTTTCAAACGCTCAGGCAATCGAGCCGATTGCGCTCCGGTCTTTGCGGCATTCATTCCTCAAAGACCATAAGCTAGTGGCAATTCATCCAAATCAAATGTCAACAGAACCTGGTTTTTGAGTTTGAAAATTTTCAGTTAATAAAGCTCCCGCGGGACGATGCGATTCCAGATTGAAGCATCGCCTGTTTGAATCGTATTTTTCAATCAATCGTTTCCTTTAGTTCGATTGCGCCCGAACTCTTTTTCTCTGCCGAAATTTTCAGCGGAATCTGCCACGCGAGAGTTTTTATCAAACACGCGCCCGTGTTGTCTTCGCGGCGATAATAGACGATGAGCTTTATTTTCAAGTTCGCGCTGCCTGTTTGAATAGTCTGAAACGGAACAGAAAGAGGAAGCCGGGAAAACTTCTGCGCTCCCTCAGCGGTTTTGACGATTTTCGCGTCGTCGGTCGAAATTTC
>JANODL010000167.1:0-62805 GCA_031412675.1 Acidobacteriota bacterium
AAAAACGCTCAGAAGACTTTGCATAAAATCAACTCGATTTCCTTTCAAACGTCGTTACGCCGCTGAAAAACACGGCGTGGCAATCGAGCCGATTGCGCTCCAGTCCGCTCCGCATTTTTATTACGGTATTCATTTTTCAAAAACCATTAGTTGGATGTTTGTTTATCAATCAAGAAAGGGCTTTAGCCGAATTTCTGTAAATACGATTGTCGGACGACATTTGCGGATTCTGAAGTCATTTTCGGCGATTTGTAATCAGATATAACTCACCTTACGCGATTTTTGAAATGTTAGCCCGCGTAGCGGGTGAAAGCGTGTAGCCCGTAGCGCAAGCTGCGGGAACGGTTGAAAAAAATATTAAAGCCCGTGTCAGCGGGCGACAGATGCGCGAATCTGTCGCTATCTACGATAGCTCGATGTCAAATTCTGCCAAATTCCACTTGCGCTGTGGGCTACACGCTTTCGCCATCTCCGATGGCTAAAAATCCTAACTGCGTAAGGTGAGATATAAGTAAAGCGGATTTGCTAATCCAAAAGCCAAAATCTAAAATCGTAAATTTAAGTATGTATCCGAAAGGCAATCTGTTTATTCCCGCTCTCGTCGGGCAATTGGAAGCGATTTTGAAGGAACCAAGCGGCGAAGCGAAAGGCGTTGCGCTCGTTTGTCATCCGCATCCGCTGGGCGGCGGCACGATGCACAACAAAGTCGTTTTCCGTGTGGCGGCAGGACTCGTGGACGCTGGTTTGATAACCTTGCGCTTCAATTTTCGCGGTGTCGGCGCATCCGACGGAACGCACGACGGCGAAGCGGAAAAACAAGACGTGCGCGACGCTTTGGATTATTTGGCGGAAAATTATCCGAATCTGCCCGTTACTTTAGCCGGATTTTCGTTCGGCACACGAATCGGCAGCGAAGTCGGAATGACGGACGAACGCGTCGTGCGTCTGATTTCGATTGGAACGCCGGTTGATAAATACGACGATTTCGATTATTTGACGCAATTGAGAAAACCGATTCTGTTCGTTCACGGCGACAAAGACGAATTCGGCTCGGTCGAATCTTTGCAAAAATTGGTTGATAAAGTTTCGGTAAATACTGAAACGGAACTCGTAATTTTTGAAAACTGCGGACATTTTTTCGACGAACATCTGAACGAACTGCGCGAGACGATTAAAAATTGGGTAACAAAAAAACAAGCAGAAGCCCGCGCGTAAGCATGGGCGGACTATCGTGTAAGTTTCCGCCCTTGCTTACGCGCGGGCTTCTGCCAAAAAAGTATGAATAACGAACAACAAGCAGAAAAACTCCGCAACGCCGCGATTCGCCTGACGATGATGCCGCGTGATACGAACGCGCACGGCACGATTTTCGGCGGCGTGATTCTAAGTTATATTGACGTGGCGGGCGGAGTCGAAGCCGTGCGTCATACGGGACACGACCGTTTCGTGACGGTCGCAATGAAGGAAGTCATCTTTCACGAACCTGTCTATGTCGGCGATTTAGTGAGTTTTTACGCGACGACGACCAAACTCGGCAATACTTCGATTACAATCAAAGTCATCGTCGAAGCCGAACGCTTTGCCGATCACGGACAAGTCGTCCGCGTCACCGAAGCCGAAGTAGTTTACGTTGCCGTTAATCAAGAACGCGAAAAGGTCAAAATAGGAAAGCGTGGAGAGTAAAGAGTGGAGAGTTCGGAGTTTTTGCTCTCCACTCTCCACTCTTTACTTTCTACTAATTAAAAAATGCACACTTGGAAATTAGAAATCGAATACGAAGGAACGCGTTTTCGCGGTTGGCAGATTCAGCACAATGCAAAATCTGTGCAGGGCGAATTTATGGAAGCGGCGCGGCAATTGTTTTCCGAACGCGTCGAGATCGGCGGTTCGGGCAGAACCGACGCGGGCGTTCACGCGATTAATCAAATCGCGCATCTGAAAACCGCTAATTTGCAAACCAATCTGACACCGCGCCAGATTCAGCACGGCTTTAACGATCTTTTGCCGCACGACATCAACGTCAAAAAAGTAACGAACGCGCCCGAAAATTTCGATGCCCGGAAACACGCGATTCAGCGTTATTATCTTTACCAAATCTCGACCAGAAGAACCGCTTTCGGCAAAAATTTCGTTTGGTGGATAAAAGATAATCTCGACCCGAAAGCGATGCAAACCGCCGCCGAAATGCTCGTCGGTCGCCATAATTTTCAATCTTTCTGCGAAATTGACGAAGCCCGCAAAGCGGCAAAAGTTTCAACCATCGTCCACGTCGAACACGCCGAAATTTTTACCGACGGCGATTTGATTTGTTTCCGCATCGGCGCAAGCCATTTTTTGTGGAAAATGGTCAGAAGAATCGTCGGAATGCTCGCCGAAGTCGGTCGCGCAAATCTGACTTACGACAGTTTTCAGCGAATGCTCAAATTTCCGACCAACGCGCCCGCCCAATACACCGCGCCGCCGTCGGGTTTATTTTTGGAAAAGGTTTTATACAAAGGCGACACGCCGCCGACCGAGAAAAAAGCCGTTTCTTTGTTCGGATAAATCAGAAAACTAAAAAGACCACGGTTTGAAATTCCTAAACGGTCATTGAAAAAGAAAAGCCTTGTTTGCCGGGAGCGCACGCATCCTTGCGTGCTGAGCGCACGGCGCGAATAAAGTGTTGAAAGTAAAGTCACGATTGCGTAACGCTTTTACGCCGCTTTGCAAGCGACGTAGCACGCAAGGATGCGTACGCTCCCGGCAAAGTAATTTTTTCTGATAAAGCAATTTTCAAAGCATTACTTTTAGTTCACTACTTGTATTTGAAATCCGATTTGATTTGTGCCAAATTCAAACTATAGAAGTTTTACGAAATTTTGATAGCAGGAGATTTTTTTATAGATGCATAAAATTACTGCGGAAACTGCCGCCGGACAAGTCGCTTTTGAAGCCGAAGAAGGACGCAAACTCGTTTTATGTCTGGAAGATAACGGTGTTGACATTCTTCATCGCTGCGGCGGAAATGCGCGTTGCACGACGTGCCGCGTCGAAATCTTGGCGGGCGATCCGGGCGAAATCGGCGAACCCGAAAAAGCGATTTTAGCGACAAAAACCGATTTGAACGACCACACGCGCCTGTCGTGTCAGGTGCGTGTGATGGACGATTTGCACGTTAAAGTCGTGCGTCAGGCAAGCGTCGAGGGAATGGACGCGGGCGGACGACCTGTGGAGTAAGTAAAAAGTAAAAAGTAAAAAGGCAAAATTAGTTTTGCCTGAGAAGAACAAGGAGAAAGTAAAAATGTTTGAAAAATTAAACAAAATGAATTTTGAAATTGCCGAAGCGCACTGCGACGGTCCGTGCGGAGTTTATGATCCGGCGCAAGCCCGTATCGAAGCGGAATCGGTCTTACAATTGACGAAAAAAATTCTCGATTTGAAACGTCCCGAAGGCGGCGATGAAAAAGCGCATGCCGCTTATCACAACACTTTGACGCGTTTTATCACGATCAAAGAAGCCCGCGCCGAACTGGCAAAACATCATTTGCTCGTGCTTTGGACGGATTATTTCAAACCCGCTCATTTAGAAAAATATCCCGATCTGCACGAAATTTTCTGGAAAGCGGCAAAGGCTTGCTCGTCGTGCAAACAGGAAGTCAGCCTCGAACACGCCGAAGAATTGATGGGTTACATCAAACGCGTTCACGAAATTTTCTGGGAAACAAAAAACAAAGACGTTGCCTGGTACACGGCAAGCTAGTTTGATTTTGGATTTTAGAATGCGGATTGCGGATTTTTAAGTCAGCAATCCGCATTTTTGTTTTATGTGAATGAAAGAATTACCCGAAGCCGGACTTTATGAAATCGCGCTGGTTTTTTTCGGCACTCGTCATAAATATTTATGCGAAGGCAATTCGATGCTACCAACCTTAAAAGACGGTGATATGGTTTTGGTGGACAGAACCTGTGAGATTGCGGTCGGCGACATTGTGGTTGCCAGACATCCGGTCGAGCAAACGAGCGAATTGATTAAAAGAGTTGAGCGCATCAACGAACACGGACACTATTTTCTGGTCGGCGATAATTTGGAAGACAGCAATGACAGCCGTCATTTCGGCGCGGTTACCAGAAGATACATCACCGGAAAAGTCGTCGGTCGTTTGAGTTAGCGCGAAATTTATTGCCGCATTTTATTTTTATGGAAAACGAACTGCCTGAAGCAAATTGGAAAGAGAAAGTTTTATTTTATCTCGGTATGCGGCGAGCCATTCGTGTCGAAGGCGATTCGATGCTGCCGAACTTGAAAAACGGCGACGGAATTCTGATTGATGCGGACGCGAAAATTTCCGTCGGCGACATTATTCTCGCCAAACATCCGTTTAAGAAAAGCGTCATTATTCTCAAACGCCTTACCGAAATTGACCAAAACGGCAATTACTTTCTGGTCGGCGATAATCCGTCGGAAAGCAGCGACAGCCGCACTTTCGGCGCACTTTCCGCGAAACATATTTTAGGCAAAGCCGTCTGCCGTTTGAAATAAATTATTGGTCGTAGCGTTTTTCGCCCGCTTTGATTTCAACTTCCAAACGGTTTTGCGGCGGCGGCAACGGACAAGTTGCAAACGAAGTGAACGCACACGGCGGATTTTCGGATTTGTTGAAATCGAGCAAAATTTTACCGTTCTTCGCTTTTTCCGCGTAGAGAAAACGTCCCGCACCATAAGTTTCAGTTTTGCTTGTCGCATCGCGGAAAATGATAAAAAGCCGGTCGCTTCCTTCTTCCAAAACCGGTTCGAGCGCGTATTTTTTGCCGTTCAGCTTAAATCGCAAAATGCCCGGACTTTTCATCTTGAAATTTCCGCCCAAAACATTCGGAATCAAAACCTCTTTCGGCACATCGAAAGCCTCGAATTTTGCCTTGATTTTGTAATCTTCATCAACCGGAAACCATTTTAAGCCCGAAAAATTCACACGCTCTTTACTGTTTTTGTCCTTCAAACGAATGCCGAAACAGTCTTCGCGTTTGATCAGATAAAACGTCTGACTACCTGTTTGAATCACGCTCGGTTTGCCTTTTTCGTCCGAAACAAGTTCAAGTTCAGAAATCGTTTTGCCGTCCGTCAAAGCCTCAACGCCGTTTTCGACTTTCAGTGTTGCTTTACCGTTTTGAAAGTTGATTTTGCCGAATTTTCCTTGTTTGAAATTTTCGGTCAGTTCGATGTCAAAACCAGAACCCGCGCCGACGGTGTTCACGCCGTCTTTCAGCCAAAACAATCCGGCGACCGTCAGCCAACCGTTTTCGCTTTTCAGTTCCACTTCGTGGTCAACGCGCCATTTTTCGATGCTTTTAACATATTTGCTCTGAGCATTAACGGAAACCGAAAGCGCGAAAAATATGCCGAGAAAAATTATAAACTTCATAGATTAGTATTTCGGCACAGATGCATCAACTTCGTCAGACCACGCGCCGATTCCGCCTTTCAGGTTTATCAAACGTCCCGCAAAACCGTTTTCCTGCAAGGCTTTGATCGCCTTTGCACTGCGTACACCGCCTTTGCAATGAATAATCGCCGTCCGCGACGAATCAATTTCTTTGGCGCGGGCAACGATTTCGCCGAGCGGAATTAGCCGCGCATTCGGAATTCGCGCAATTTCGACCTCGTAAGGTTCGCGCACGTCAATTATCTGAACTTCCGAGTTGTTTTTGATCAAATCGCCTAACTCGGTCGCGGTGATTTCTTCCAAAACTTGCTCTTCGACCGGCAAATTCAACCCGCAAAATTCTTCGTAATCAATCAATTCCTTGATCGTCGCGTTCTCACCGCAAATCGGGCAATCGGGATTTTTCCTGAGCTTTAATTCGCGGAAACGCATTTTCCACGCGTCGAAAAGCAAAAGACGATTCAATAAAATTCCTTCCGCGCCAAGAATTACTTTGATAACTTCGTTCGCCTGAATCGTCCCGACAATGCCGGGCAAAACGCCCAAAACTCCGCCTTCGGCGCAACTCGGAACAAGTCCGGGCGGCGGCGGTTCGGGATACAAACAGCGATAACACGCGCCTTTCTCTGCCCAAAAGACGCTTGCCTGTCCTTCAAAACGAAAGATCGAGCCGTAAACATTCGGCTTTCCCGTCAAAACGGAAGCGTCGTTGACCAGATAACGCGTCGGGAAATTGTCCGTGCCGTCAACGATTACGTCGAATTCGCGGAATAATTCGAGCGCATTTTCGCTCGTCAAACGCGTTTCGTGCGCTTCGATATTCGTGTTCGGATTAATATCCAATAATCTGTCTTTTGCCGAAGCGATTTTCGGTCGCCCGACATCTTTTGTGCCGTGAATGATTTGTCTTTGCAAATTGGATTCGTCCACGACATCGAAATCAACGATGCCGAGCGTCCCAACGCCAGCCGCCGCGAGATATAAACCCAACGGCGAACCCAAGCCGCCCGTGCCGATCATCAAGACGCGTGCGGCTTTCAGCTTTTTTTGTCCTTCCAGACCGACTTCGGGCAAAATTAAATGCCGCGAATACCGTGCGATTTCTTCGTTTGAAAGATTCGGTAAATCATTTGTCGCTTTAGCTTCTGCGGTCGAAAAATTTCCGCCCGCGATTGACGGCACAATCAGAATTTCGCCGCCGCTTTTCACTTCCGTTTCCAAGCCTTCAAGGTCGCGGATGTCTTCGTCGCCGACATAAATATTGACGAAATTCCGCAGAGTTCCGCCGTCGTTATACAGATGTTTTTTCAAATCGGCGTGTGTCGTCGTCAGTTTTTCCAACGCTTCGCCCGCTGTTGCCGCTTCGATTTCGATTTCCGAATTTCCGCCCGCAAACTGTCGGAGCGGTGTCGGAATTACTACTGTTACTGCCATAAAATTATTTCTCCCTTGTTATGATTGCCATCGTTCGCGGCAGAGACTCAAAATTTTTGTTATTCTTACCCGTCGAATTTTAAGTTTTAAGCATCTGCCGCGAACAATTCTTTATATGCAGAAACACGCCCGTCAGTAAGTGTGTTCTCTTTCGCGCCCTTACTTACGTGCGGGCTTCTGCAATGTTAAAAATTTCTTCCGCGTTAAATTTTGAACGGTCGTTTTCCATTTCCCACGCCCTTGTGTCAACCGCTTTGCCGTTTTCGACCGAAACGATGATGTAAGTCCAAACCGGCAGCGCGTGGTCGAGATCAAACTGCGACGGAATCGCCGGATGATCGGGATGCGAATGGTAATAACCGATCACGTCCAACTTTTGCGAACGCGCATAACGCTCGGCGCGTAAAACATCTTTCGGTAAAATCAACACGCGATTATGCTGCTCCGCCGCGTCCATTGCATTTTCCATCGGCAGAAGCTCGACGACCGATTTTTGACCGGCGTTTGAAAAATGCCCGATAATCATTCCGCCGCACTCAAACGGATAAGTCTTTTCGCCGTGCGCTTCGATTTGTTTAATATGTTCTTTCGTTAAATAAATCATCTGGTTTCAATGAAAGATGGAAAATTTAATAAATCAACCTTTTTGTATTCTCCGTTTTCCATTTTTCGTTCTCGATTTCAGCCATCGCCGCTTCGAGCGCGGCAACCGTCGGGTTTCCGTAACGAATGTAAACAAAACCGCTTTTCAAGCGATGTTGCACGCAGGATGCTTACGCTCCCAGCCAAATACGAAAAAACTCTCGTGCTAAATAAAAGCACGAGAGTTTTTTTAAATTCTCTTTGCAGTTGTTTAGCAGTTTTTTTGAAGTGGAGCAAGTTAACCTTAAATCGCCACTTTTCGCGCTTTCAAAATTTTGAAAGCAAATAAAGAACTAATTTGCAATTTACAGGATGAACTCGAAGCCTGTCAAGCTTGACTAATTTTCAAAAAACTAATGTGACAATTAAATCTGATCGAAGATTATTTGCCTGAAGTTCTAATTTTCGTTCCAAAAATCTTCGTTCAGATATTTGCTGCCGCCGTCGCACAAAATCGTGACGATGACCGCATCTTCCTCTAATTCACGCGCCAGACGAAGCGCGGCGAATACATTCGCGCCCGAACTGACACCGACGAATAAGCCTTCTTCACGCGCCAAACGCCGTGTCATTGCTTGCGCGTCTTCGGTTTCGACCGTGACGTTTTCATCGGCAATTTTCGCGTCATAGATTCCCGGCACGATTGCCGTTTCGAGATGTTTCATTCCTTCCAAACCGTGCAGAGGCGAATCGGGCTGAACCGAAATTGCCTGCAAAGACGGATTAAATTCCTTTAATCTTTTGGTCGTGCCGATAAAAGTTCCGGTTGTTCCGAGTCCGGCGACAAAATGCGTGATTTGCCCGTGCGTCTGCCACCAGATTTCGGGCGCGGTCGTCGCAAAATGCGCTTTCCAGTTGGCTTCGTTGTTGTATTGGTCGGGATAAAAATATTTGTCGGGAAATTTTTTGACCAATTCTTTGGCGACGATTTGTGCGCCGTCCGTGCCGTTCATCGGGTCGGTTTCGATAATGCTTGCGCCGTAAAGTTTTAAGATTTTTTTACGCGCCGCGCTCGCATTTTTCGGCAGAGCGAGCGTTACTTTAAACCCTCGCGCCGCGCCGATCATCGCGTAGGCGATTCCCGTGTTGCCGCTCGTCGCGTCGAGAATCGTTTTGTCTTTCGTCAGTTCGCCTGCGCTTTCGCCCGCGAGAATCATCGCCAGCGCGGCGCGGTCTTTGACCGAACCGCCCGGATTCATAAATTCGGCTTTCGCGTAAACTTCAATGTTTTCGGGCAAATCACGCGTCACCGAGCGCAGACGAATCAAAGGCGTGTTGCCGATTGATGCTTCCAAGAAATTCTTTGAAATTTCATCCGCCCGAAAATTTCTTGCTACTTTTGTTTCCTTTACCGCTGTTTGCATTTTGTTTAGTTAATTAAACCCATCCGCTACCGCAGATGGTTCTGACAAGAAAATCGGTCGTGAATTTATTCCTTTAATTTCACGACCGACTGAATATTTTTAATTTTTAGCGTTCTACTTTTACATTTTTTTTACGCCAAAACTCAGCCGTTGCGATTTGCAACAGCAACAACAGATTTGTTTCGAGACTTGAGCTTTCTTCATAATTTGAATCTTTACTAAAAAGTCTATATTCTAAATTTAGAAAATTGAAAACAGATTGTCAAACGACAATCCGACTTGTGAATGATAAAATATTTTCATAGATTTTAAGTTTTATGATTGAAGAAAAAGTTTTAATCCAAAAGTTTGTCGCCAAAAAGAAGAAAGAACGTCTGCCGAAGCCGGATTGGCTTCGCATCAAATTGGGCGACCCGACGAATCAGAACAAGGTTTTGAGTTTGATTGAAGGCTTAAACCTGCATACGGTTTGTCAGGAAGCGCGATGCCCGAACATTTTCGAATGCTGGACGGACAAAACCGCGACATTTATGCTCGGCGGCGATACCTGCACGCGGCATTGCGGTTTTTGCGCTGTCAACAAAGGCAAACCGATGGATTTAGATCCGCTCGAACCGACGCACGTTGCCGAAGCGGTCGCGCATCTCGGCTTGGAACACGCCGTTATCACGAGCGTCAACCGCGACGATTTAGCCGACGGCGGTGCGGCGCATTGGGCGGAGACGATTCATAAAGTTCACGAAATGAATCCGACGTGCCGCGTCGAGGTTTTGATTCCAGACTTTCAAGGCAACGAAGACGCGCTCAACGCGGTTCTTGCGGCGCGTCCCGAAGTTTTGAATCACAACACGGAAACGATTGCGCGTCTCTATCGCCGGGTGCGTCCCGACGCGAAATACACGCAGACGCTCGAACTGCTCGAACGCGCCGCGCACTTCCGCGATACGCAGTTTCCGCGTATGAAAACGAAAAGCGGAATTATGGCTGGCTTGGGTGAAGAATTTGAAGAAGTCGTCGCGCTGATGAAGGATTTACGCTCCGTGAGCTGCGATATTATGACCATCGGGCAATATCTCCAGCCGTATGAAAAACGCCTGCCCGTCGAACGCTACGTCACACCCGAAGAATTCGCCGAATGGAAACGCATCGGCTTAGATTTAGGCTTCAAGCACGTCGAATCTTCGCCCTTAACGCGCAGTTCGTATCACGCCCGCCAACAGAGCGAATCGGGCGAAGCAAACTTCGTTCAAATTGGGAAATAAAATGGCTAATTCAGTAACTTTTATTGGCGAAATTGCAGACAAACAATTTAAAGATTGGCAAAACCTTAACGAAGATGCTTTTTATCTTAATATTATAGGTAAATTTGCAATGATTCATAGAGCTAACTGTTGGCATTTAGGCAAAGGAGAAAATGTTATCAGCACAGGAAACTCTAAAGTTTGTTCAGAAGATCGCAAAGATTTGGAAAATTGGGCAAATAAAAACGATAAGGAATTCCAAACTTGTTTGGACTGCATAAAATAAAACAAATTCTTCGTTATGCAAATACTCGAAACCGAACGGCTGATTTTGCGCGAGATCGAGGAATCGGACGACGAGTTTATGCTCGATTTGCTCAATCAGCCGTCGTTTATCAAATATATCGGCGATAGGAATGTGCGGAATTTAGAGCAGGCGCGTGATTTTATCGAAAGCCGTTACCGCAAGAGTTACGACGAAAACGGATTCGGGCTTTATGCCGTCGAGTTAAAGCCCGCTTTGGAAGAAATCCGAAACCCGAAATCTAAAATCCGAAATCCGGTCATCGGCATCTGCGGTTTTGTGAGGCGTGACGCTCTGCCCGACGCGGACATCGGTTTTGCGTTTCTGCCCGAATTCGAGCGCAAAGGCTACGCGCTTGAATCGGCGCGGGCGGTGATGGAAATGGGCAGAGAAGTTTTGGGTTTCAAGCGCGTTTTGGCGATTACTTCGGTTGATAATGAAAGTTCGGGCAGGCTTTTAGGCAAGCTCGGCTTTAAGTTTGAAGGCATTGTCACTTTGCCGAACAGCGAAGAAGAAATTAAACTGTTTTCGTCAGATGTTTGATTCTTCAAAAAATCTTTTCGTCAAATTTTCCGCCCTCGCGCTTTTTGTGCAGATTTTAGTGTTTCCCTCGCGGGCGACGACGATTGTCGCCGTCAAAACTCCGAAGGAAATCTTGATCGGCGCGGACAGCAAAGTGACCGACACGTTCGGCAACGCTTCGGTAAATCAGGCGTGCAAGATTGTGCAGGCGGGCAAAATCTTTTTCGCCTACGCCGGTTTTGCGAGAGACACGCAGACCGGTTTCAACATTCCGCAAATCGCGGCGGACGCGCTCAACCAAAAACCCGAACTTTCCATTATCGAGAGAACCGACATTCTGACGAAAACCGTCGTCGAAAAATTAAACATCGAATTGCCGCTACTCAAACAAAACAGCTTTCCGACGTATCGCGAAAAAATCGACGGCAAAACCTTTCTGCGGATTCTCGTCGCCGGATTCGAGAAAAACAAACCCGTGATGCTCGTGCGCCAATTCCGTTTCGGGCAGACGGCTGACCAAACTTTCGGCGTGATTGTTTCAAACAACGACTGCGGCGAGGCTTGTACGGGCAAGATTATCACGCGTTTTTTGGGCGAAACCGACGCGATTGACGGCTTGCCTGAAGAAACGAAAGACTTCTGGAAAGAAGGTTTCGCGGCAGGTGTACGCAAATTGATCGAAACCGAAATCGCCGCCCGCGACGAATACGTCGGCGCACCGATTGATATTCTCCAAATCACCGCCAAACGCGCCGTCTGGATTCAGAAGAAACCTTTATGCGCCGACATTCAGAAATAATTTTCTCCTAATTTCCCAAAAGTTCACGAACGGCGCGGTCGAGCTGTGTATCTTTGCCCGTCATCGTTTCGCCGATCGGGCGCGTGACGAGCGTATCAACCTGACGCGGATTGAGTTCCATATTTTTGCCGTCGCTTCCCAAGATCAGTTGGCGCGGCAGACGGAAGGTCGTGCCGTCGAAAAGATTCGCGTTCCAAGTGTAGATAATCCAGCCCGAAGTCGGTTCGCCGACAACCTTGCCGAGTTTTAAGGTGCGATAGCCTTCGGTCAAATCTTCCGCGTCCGAGAGCGAATGCTGATTCGTGATGAGAATCGTCGGGCGTTCGAGCGCACGCTGACCGAGCGCACTGCGCGACGGAACATTCCAAAGTCCGCGTTCGCGCATCGTCAAATATCCGCGCCGCGAGAGAATATCAATCACATACGGATTGATAAAACCGCCGTTGTTGTTGCGAATATCAACGACCACGCCTTCCTTCGACTGATTTTCCGCGTCCAGATCAACGTATAGCTGATTGAGCGTTCCCTGACCCATATCGGGCAGATGAACGTAGCCGAGCTTGCCATTACTGATTTTGGCGACGTAAGCGCGGTTCGCTTCGACCCATTGGCGATACAAGAGATTTTTCTCCGCGCCGGTCGAGATCGGTTTGAGAACGATTTCGCGTTTGTTCGCGCCGTCCGCATTTGCCGAAACATTCAGCACGACGCGCTTGCCGACTTTGTTTTCGAGTTGTTCGTCGAGATTTGTTTTGTTGTTGATTGAAACGCCGTCAACTGCCAATAGATAGTCGCCGACTTTGATTGATTTAACGATGTCCGCCGGACTCAAAGCAATGATTTCCGTAATCTTCAATCGTCCGTTTCCTTCATATTCGGCGCGGTCAAAACGCAGACCGAGCTTGCCGACCGGCGTTGCCGTGAACGACGGTGCGCCCTGCACGCCGAGATGCGAAGCGTTCAGTTCGCCAACCATCAAATTCATCAAACGGCGCGTTTCATCAATGTTTCGCGCATCTTTGATAAGCGGTTCGTAAGTTTGATAGACCGCGTTCCAATCCACGCCGTGATATTTCTCATCATAAAAATTATCGCGCATATATCGCCAGCCCTGTTTGAAAATTTCCATCTTTTCGTCGGCAAAGTTGACGTTGATGTCCATCGTGAGCGCGAGCGGTCGAACTTCGCGGCGATCCAAACTGACAATATTCACGCGACCGTTTTCGAGGTAATAAACCTCTTTTGAATCGGGCGAAAACAGCGCATTCGATTTGAATCCGGCGGTCGAAGTCAGTTGACGCGCCGAACGGTCGGTTGCGAGTTCCTCGATATTTATCGTGTAAAGATTAAATTGCCCTTCGGCGGAAGCCAGCACGAGCAATGTTTTGCCGTCGGGACTGATGATTTGATCGTTGACGCTGATGCCCGGACGCAAAACGCTGAGGCGTTGCCGAATGTCTTCAAAAACGATTTCCGTCTGCTTGGAGTCGTCCTTTTTCTCAGGCGAGGGCGAAGCGGTCGGCACAGGCGAAGCGGTCGGCGCAGGTGTCGGCGTTGTCGTCGGCTGTTGCGGTTTGTCCTTCGGGTTTTCCTGCTTGAAAAGGTCGCGGAACTGGTCTTCGCGGAATTTCGGCGCACGCAAATTTAATTCGACCCGCGCCAACAAACCGTCTTCGGTGCGTTGTGAAGTGTCGAAAAGCAAATATGTGGTATCAGGACTCCAAGACAGCGAACCGCCGTTTGAGTTTGCCAAAAAGCTGACCGGCTTTGCGTTTCCGCCGTTCACGGAAACGACCGAAGCATTCGTATAAGAACGCGTTTCGGGCGCGTAAGTCAAAAACGCAATCCATTTGTTATCGGGCGACCACGCCAAACTTCGATTGCCGATCAGCGGCGGCGTGTCGGTGAAAAGTTTGCAAAGTTCGCGTTCCTGTTTTTTCTCCACGTCATAAACAAACATTGCGCGACCGTTGCGGATAAACGCGATGTTTTTGCCGTCGGGCGAAAAGATGGGCGAAAAATCCTGATTCGTTCCTTTCGTCAGTTGCGTTTCGGTTTCGCTTCCGAATTCGTATTGAAAAAGTTCCATCGCGCCGTTTCTTTCCGACGAATAAACGAGCTTTTTGCTGTCCGCCGACCACATTACATAAGATTCGGGCGCGACCGTGTTCGTCACGCGAACCGCCTCGCCGCCGTCTTTTGCCGAAGCCGCGAAAACTTCGCCGCGTGCGACGACCGCGACCTTTTTCCCGTCGGGCGAAAGTGCGAGTTCCGAGATGTTTGACGAAAGATTGATTCGTTCGCGTAAAGAAACCACCGCCGCGCCGCGCAAATTGACGGGAATTTCGCTCGCCTTTGCACCGCCGTCCGCGTTCATTTTCCAGATGCGGAAATTGCGCTCGAAAACAATTTCCTTGCCGTCGTAGGAAAGATTCGCCCAGAGAACGCGTCCGTCCGTAAAATTCGTTAATTGCTTGGCTTGTCCGCCTTTCGGCTGTGACCAGATGTTTTGCGCTCCCGAACGGTCGGAAACGTAGAACATCTTAGAGCCGTCGGCGGTTGCCATCACCCAAAGCTGTTTTGCGCCGCGCTGTGTGATTTGGCTGTAATTGTCGCCCGATTTTTGCCAGATTTCGGTTTCGTCAATATGACTGCGCCCTTTGCGCCACCATTGTCCATTGGAAATTCCGCGAGCCGAAAAAATCAGCGAGCCGTCTGCCAGATTCGTTGACCAAAATTCGTTCGTGTAACGGTCAGAACTAACCGCCATCGGCGTTCCGCCCGACGCAGAAACGCGAAAAATATCGTTCATTCCGGCGATGTCTTTGCTCGAAGACGAAAAATAAATCCAGCTTCCATCGCGTGACCAAGCGTCGAGCTGGTCAAACGCATCGTCAAAAGTCAGCCGCTGTAAATCGTTCGTTTCGAGATTTAAAATATAAATATCGCCGCCGCCCGTGCGGTTTGAAACGAACGCGAGGCGTTTTCCGTCAGGCGAAAAAAGCGGTTTCGATTCGGTTGCCGGATGCGAAACAAGCAGTGCAGCAGTTCCGCCGTCTGCGCTCACAGTCCAAATATCGCCGCCCGAAACAAACGCGATTTCCCGTCGGTCAGGCGAAATCGAAGGTTCGGTCAAATACGCGGCGGCAAATGCCTGAATTGAAAAAAGACAAAAAACGAAAGCCAAAAAAAGAACGATTTTTCGTGTCATATTTTATTTTTGAAAATTGGTTTGGAAAAAACGTTAATTGATACGCGCCATACGCGGAAAAGTTATCAAAAATCTTGAATATTTTTGCGCAAAGCAACTATCATAAATTTCAACGCATCTTTCTGAGTTAAAAGGAGAAACTTCAATGCTGAAAATCAAACTCTTCGCGGTCGCCGCATTTCTGGCTTTTGCTGCGTGCGCTCTTTTGTTTCCGAACAACAAAATCGAAGCGCAATCGAGCGAGAACACCAAAAAGCGCGACGAGATTTTAGAAAAAGTCGTGTCGTATAAACTTTGGAAACAAGTTCAGAAACCCGAAAGCAAATCTTTGGATATTGTAAAAGGCGATGCGGTTTCGATTATAGATTCGACCGCGATGGGCTGAAGTTTCGTGATTGACGCGCCCAGTTTGGGCGGTTTTTCAAGAGTCAACAGTTCGGGCGGCACGACGAGAATTACACTGCCGAATGAAAGCATTGCGCCGTTAAACGATAAACCGCAGAAAAATCCGCACGAAAAAGGCGCACAGACTTTTGCGCGGTATTTTGCCAACGAATTGGCAAACGCGGAAATTTACAAAGCCGCGCCGAAATTTCCGGTCGGATCAATCATCGTCCGCGAAAAACTTTTGAACGCCGAAGATACGAAACCCGAACTCGTGACCGTGATGGTCAAACGCGAAAAAGGTTTCAGCAAGAAAACCGGCGATTGGGAATATTTGGTCGTCGAAGCCGGTTTAGACAAAATCAAACAGCGCGAAAAAGTCGGCAGTTGTTCAAAATGCCACGCCAACGCCGAAAGCACGGATTTTGTCTTTAGAACTTATTTGAAATAATCATTTAAACCGCGAAACACGCGAAATACACGAAAAAAAATCGCGTGTTTCGCATATTTCGCGGTTTAATTTTCGCTTTAGAATTATGAAAATCATCTGCAAAATCGCTTTATCATTTTTAGTTGTAATCAGCCTTTTTAATGCCGAAATTTTCGCTTGCACGACATTTTGTTTGAAAAATAAGGGCGAAGTTCTGTTCGGTAAAAATTACGATTGGATGATTGGCGACGGAATGATTTTCGTCAACAAACGCGGCGTTGAAAAATCGGCGATGGTTTCGGGCAATGAAACGGCGGCGCGTTGGGTTTCCAAATACGGGAATGTCACATTTAACCAATACGGCAAAGACAATCCGTCGGGCGGAATGAACGAAGCCGGACTCGTCATCGAACTGATGTGGCTCGAAGACACCGAGTATCCGAAAGCCGATGCGCGTCCCGTGATTGATGTTTTGGAATGGATTCAATATCAGCTCGACATTTCCGCAAACGTCGAAGATGTTGTCAAAAACGCGGAAGCCGTGCGGATCGCCTCGCCCGTCAAACTTCATTATCTCGTCAATGATAAATCGGGAAATTCGGCAACCATTGAATTCTTAAACGGAAATCTCGTCGCGCACACGGGCGAAAAACTCGCGGTTTCGACACTCACTAACGATACTTACGAAAAATCTCTCAGTTATTCAAAAACGGTTGCGCCTGAAAGAGCGAAAACCGAAAGCTCGTTTGACCGTTTCACACGCGCCGCCGACAAAACCAAAAAATTCGCCGATAAACCGAAAACCGAACAAGAAGCAGTCAATTACGCCTTTGAAATTCTCTCAAACGTCGCGCAGAAAAAAACGACGCAATGGAGCATCGTCTATGACCAAAAACGCGGGAAAATTCATTTTCGCTCGATGCAAAGCCCGATAATTAAAAGCATTGATGCCAAATCCTTCGATTATTCGTGCGGCAATGCCGTCAAAATTTTTGATGTCAATTCAAAGGAAAGCGGCGATGTTACAACGAAGTTTGCGGATTACACGCGCCAGGCAAACCGCGATTTAATCGAGCGTTCATTTCGCGGCACGGATTTTTTGAAGGCTGTTCCCGCTTCAAGGCTTGATGAAATCGCGCAGTTTCCCGAAAATTTTGTCTGCGAAGGCGTGCAAGCAAATCGCAAACCGCAGCTCGCAACCGCGCAAAACAACAATTCGGAACACGGTTTTTTGTATAACACGATGCAGTATCTCGGCAAACTAATCGGCGTTATTTAATGACTGGAGCGCAAGCGACTCGCTTGCAACGGCGCAGAGCGTCGTAAAATGCTTCGATTAAAAATTGAGTTGAATTTAATCAAATGCCGTTAGCGCGTCGTCGCGCCGGCAAGTGACTCGCAGGCGCTCCAGTCCAATACATTTTTTATGTTCTTCTTTGTTTGAGAGTTTCCAAAACGTCCGCCAGTTTGATGTTTTTTTCCGCAAAAAGCACGAGCAAATGATAGAGCAAATCGGCGGCTTCGGCTTTAAATAAATCGGTGTTGTCGTCTTTTGCTTCGATCACGAGTTCGACCGCTTCTTCGCCGACCTTCTGCGCGATTTTGTTCAAACCTTTCGCAAAAAGTTTTGAAGTATAAGAGTTTTCATCAGGCGTTTGCTTTCTGTCCCGAATAATTTTTTCGAGTTCAAACAAAAAATCCGTGTTCTCGCGTCGTTCGTTAAAACAAGTATCCGCGCCCGTATGACAAACCGCACCGCGAGGTTTGGCTTTGACCAAAATCGTGTCGGCATCGCAGTCAATCAAAATTTCTTCGACATCAAGAAAATTCCCGCTCGTTTCGCCTTTTGTCCAAAGCTTTGCCCGCGACCGCGAAAAAAACGTCGCTTTTCCGGTTTTTTGAGTAATTTCAAACGCTTGGGCATTCATAAAGCCGAGCATCAAAATCTTGCGCGTTTCCGCATCCTGCACGATCGCGGGAACCAATCCGTCCGCGTATTTTTCAAAATTGATTTTCATAAAATGTCAGAACCATCTGCGGTAGCGGATGGTTTAACTTCAAAATTAGGAACTTCAAATATTGACATAAACCGCCCGCTACCGCAGACGGTTCTGACTAAATTCTGACCTCGATATTTTGCGCTTTCAAATAATTTTTTAGCGCCGGAATCTCGATTTCCTGAAAGTGAAAAATGCTCGCGGCAAGCGCGGCATCGGCTTTTCCTTTATCAAAAACCTCCGTGAAATGTTCCAACGCGCCCGCGCCGCCCGAAGCGATGACGGGAACATTGACCGATTCGGAAACTGTTCGGGTCAGTTCGATCTCAAAACCGTTTCGCGTTCCGTCGGCGTTCATCGAAGTCAGCAAAATTTCGCCCGCTCCCAAATCCGCGCCGCGCTTTGCCCACTCGACCGCATTCAGTCCGGTTTCAATTCGTCCGCCGTTTAAGAAAACTTTCCAATCGTTCCCGATTAATTTCGCGTCAATCGCCAGCACGACGCATTGCGAACCGAAATTCTTTGCCGCTTCGCTCAAAATCTGCGGATTCTTGACCGCCGAAGTATTGATTGAAACTTTATCCGCGCCCGAACTGAGCAGAATTTCAATGTCTTCGACCGTGTTGATTCCGCCGCCGACCGTGAACGGAATATTGATTTCCGCTGCCACTTTTTTGACCAACTCCGATAAAGTTTTACGCTTTTCATTGGTCGCCGTGATGTCGAGAAAAACCAGTTCGTCCGCGCCCTGATTCGAATAAATTTTGGCAAGCTCGACGGCATCGCCCGCATCGCGCAGATTTACGAAATTCGTCCCCTTGACCGTCCGCCCGTCTTTCACGTCAAGACACGGAATAATTCGTTTTGTAAGCATATTTTTTAATGGGACGCGGATGAACGCGGATTGGGCGGATTTTCGCAGATTTTATTTTAGCTGGAATCCGCGAAAATCCGGTTTAATCCGTCAAATCCGCGTCCTATTTCCCCGTCAAATCTTCCAATTTTATCTTTCCTTCGTAAATCGCCTTGCCGATAATTACGCCCGAACAGCCGATTTTTTCGAGTTCCCAAACGTCTTCAATCTTTGAAACTCCGCCCGAAGCAATCAATTTTAATGTGGGAATTTCGCGCAGAATTTCTGCGTAGAGTTCGTTTGCCGAACCTTCGAGAAGTCCGTCTTTTGAAATGTCCGTCACGAAAGTTTGCGTCACGCCTTTCGCAAAATATTCTTTCAAAAACGGTAAAATCTCTATTTCCGTTTCCGTCTGCCAGCCGTTGATCGCCAGATTTTTGCCTTTCACGTCCGCGCCGAGCAGAATTTTTTCGCTGCCGTATTTTTCGAGCCACGCGAAAAACTTTTCCGCCTCTTTGACGGCGACGCTTCCGATGCTCGCCATCTGTGCGCCCGCGTCAAAAACCGCTTCGAGGTCTTCGCCCGTTTTGAGTCCGCCGCCGAAATCAATCGTCAAATTCGTGCTTGCGGCAATCGTTTCCAACACTTTAAGATTGGCAACTTTCCCGCGTTTCGCGCCGTCCAGATCAACAATATGCAGACGTTTCAAGCCCGCATTTTCAAACATTTTGGCAGCTTCCAAAGGATTTTCGTGATAAATTTTTTTTCGCGCAAAATCGCCCTGCACGAGCCGCACACACTTGCCGTCAATCAAATCAATCGCCGGAATTATTTCAATCATATTTTTTCTTTGCCGCACAGGACACAGAGAAACAGAGAATTATTTTATAGATACAAGCAAAAATCTCAGTGACCGCTGTGTGCTTTGTGGCTAAATTTTCAAAAAATTCTCCAAAATCCGCTCGCCGACCGCGCCCGATTTTTCCGCGTGAAACTGGACGGCGTAAAAATTTTTATGATTGACGGCGGCTGAAAATTTTGCGCCGTAATCACAGACGGCAATCGTTTCCGCGCCTGTTTCAACGTAAAAGCTATGCACGAAATAAACGTAGGAATTTTCCGCAACATCTTTAAATAAATTGCTTTTCAAATCGAAAATATTATTCCAGCCCATCTGCGGAATTTTCAGATTTTCGGACTCGAAACGGCGCACTTGATACGGTAAAATGCCCAGACATTGCGTTTCGTTCTCATCCGAAAATTCGCACAAAAGCTGCATTCCGAGACAGATTCCCAAAACGGGCTGTGTGAGCGATTTGATCAATTCGTCGAGATTTCTTTCACGCAAAAAACGCATCGCCGTTGACGCTTCGCCGACACCGGGGAAAATTATTTTATCGGCGGATTTCAGCGTTTCGGCATCGTCCGTCAAAACCGGCGCGATATTCAGCCGATTCAGCGCGTTTTTGACCGATTCGACATTTCCCGCATTGTATTTAACAATCGCAACTTTCATAGATTTGTCAGAACCATCTGCCGCAAGCGGATGGTTTAACTTCAAAATCGGGAGCCTCAAATAATAATCTTCAACCGCCCGCTTGCGGCAGGCGGTTCTGACTAAAGCTGCCCTTTTGTCGAAGGCAAAACATCGCTCGAAATATCGCGCCCCACCGCCATTTTGACGGCTTTCGCAAACGCTTTGAAAATCGCTTCGATTTTGTGATGTTCGTTCGTGCCTTCGGCTTTGATATTCAGATTGCACAAGGCTTTATCCGAAAATGATTTGAAGAAGTGAAAAAACATCTCGGTCGGCATTTTGCCGATCATTTCGCGCTTGAATTCGGCTTCCCAGACACACCAATTTCGCCCGCCGAAATCAACCGCGACCTGCACCAGACAATCGTCCATCGGCAGACAAAACCCGTAGCGTTCCATTCCGCGTTTGTCCTGCAAAGCGAGCGAAAACGCTTCGCCCAAGCTGATTGCGACATCTTCGATCGTATGGTGTTCGTCAATTTCCAGATCGCCTTTTGCCTCGATCTTTAAATCGAGATTTCCGTGTCGGGTAATTTGTTCGAGCATATGATCGAAAAACGAAATACCCGTCGAAATTTCCGCTTTGCCCGTTCCGTCCAGATTCAATTCGATTGCAATGTCGGTTTCTTTCGTCGTTCTTCGGTGCGAAACTTTGCGCGGCGGAAGTTTTAGAAACTCGTAAATCTCCAGCCAGCTTTCAGCCGCGAAAACGTCCTCGTTTTCCGCCGGATCAAAGTTCGGATTTTTGATAAAAATCGCCTTCGCGCCCAAGTTTTTCGCTAATTGGACATCGGTTTCGCGGTCGCCGATGACAAAGGAATTTTGCAGATCGTATTCACCGGAAAAATATTTTGTCAGCATTCCTGTTTCGGGTTTGCGCGTCGGTTTGTTTTCGTGTCCGAACGAGCGGTCAATGAAAATTTCCGAGAAAACGATTCCTTCCGCTTCAAAGGTTTGCAAAATAAAATTCTGCACCGGAAAAAAGGTTTCCTCGGGAAACGCCTCGGTTCCGAGTCCGTCCTGATTTGAAACCATCACGAGTTCGTAGTCGAGTTCGCGGGCAATTTTCCCCAGAAACGTAAAGACGCGGGGCAGAAATTTCAGCTTTTCAAAAGCGTCAATCTGAAAATCTTCCGGCTCAAGAATCAATGTTCCGTCGCGGTCAATAAATAAAACTTTCTTCATAATGTGTTGGTCAGAACCGCCTGCGGTAGCGGGCGGGTTTAACTGTAATTTTATAGATTTGTTGTATTTACCCGCCCGCTACCGCAGGCGGTTCTGACATTCGCAATGCTTCCAACAAACTTTCGTTTTCCTTCGGCGTTCCGACCGTAATCCGCAGACAGCCTTTGCAAAGCTCGATATTGTTGCGATTTCGGACAACAATTTTTTCGTCGAGCAGAAAATTGTAAATCTTTTCAGCGTCCGTTGTTTTAACCAAAACAAAATTCGCGTCCGTCGGGTAGATCGTTTTAACGAAAGAAAATTTCTTTAAATTCCCGATCAATTTTTCGCGCTCCGAGACGATTTCGGCAATCGTTTTTTCAACCGCTTTGCGGTTTTCGAGCGCGTCTAAAATCGCTTCCTGCGCGATTTGCGAAACATTGTAGGGCGGCTTAACTTTATTGAAAAGCGCGATTATTTCTGCGTTTGCGAACGCCAAACCGACGCGCAAGCCCGCCAAGCCCCAAGCCTTTGAAAAGGTTTGCAGGACGACCAGATTCGGCAGATCGTTTATTTCGTCGAGCAAAGATTTTTCACTCGAAAAATGAATATACGCTTCGTCAACGACGACTATTCCGCCGAAATTTTTCGTCAAATTCAAAATGTCTTCGCGCTGAAAACTATTTCCCGTCGGGTTATTGGGCGAACAAACGAAAAGCAGTTTAGTGTTTTCATCAGTTGCTTTTTCAATCGCCCGAAAATCGAGCCGGAAATCTTCGGTCAAATTCGCCCGTTTGATTGCAATATCGTTGATTTCCGCCGAAACTTCATACATTCCATACGTCGGCGGACAAATCAAAATGTTATCTTTTCGCGGCTCGCAAAATATCCGAAACAATAGATCAATCGCTTCGTCCGAACCGTTGCCGATAAAAATTTCGTTTGTTTTGACGTTTTCGAGATTCGCAATTTTTTCTTTGATTTCAAACTGCAACGGGTCGGGATAACGATTGTAATTTATCGCTAAGGGCGAGCCGAAACTGTTTTCATTCGCATCGAGAAAAATCTCCGCCCTGCCCGCAAATTCTTTGCGCGCCGACGAATACGGCGCGAGCCGTTTGATGTTTTCACGAACAAGATTTTCTAAATTGAAATTCATTCGCGTCCTATTGCCTCTAATCGAACTGAAATTGCGTTTTTGTGCGCCTGCAAATTTTCGGCTTCCGCCAAACATTCAATCGTCGCGCCTAAGTTTTTAATGCCGTCTGCGGTCAGTTTTTGAAACGTGATTTTTTTGACGAACGAATCGAGCGAAACACCGCTAAATGAACGCGCAAAACCGTTGGTCGGCAAAGTGTGATTCGTTCCCGAAGCGTAATCGCCCGCCGATTCGCACGAAAAATTGCCGATAAAGACCGAGCCGGCATTGATGATTTTTTCGCCGATTTCGTCGGCATTTTCAACTGCTAAAATTAAGTGTTCGGCGGCGTATTCATTCAAAATCTGAACGGCAGTTTCCGCGTTTTCAACCAAAATCGCTTTTGAATTTTCCAATGCTTTGGCGGCGATTTCCTTGCGCGGCAAAACGGCAAGCTGTTTTTCGAGTTCAATATTTGTTTCCTCAATCACCTTTTCGCTCGATGTAACGAGCAGAACTTGGCTGTCCGTGCCGTGTTCGGCTTGCGAGAGCAAATCGGCGGCGACAAACGCGGGAACGCACGTTTCATCGGCAAAAACAGCAACCTCCGAAGGTCCGGCGGGCATATCAATCGCCGTCCCCGTGAGCGAAACCTGCAATTTGGCTTCGGTCACGAATTGGTTGCCGGGACCGAAAATTTTATAGACTTTCGGGACAGTTTCCGTTCCGAAAGCCATTGCTCCGATTGCCTGTGCGCCGCCGATTTTGAAAACTTTGGTCGCGCCGCAAAGTTTTGCGGCAAAAAGCGTTGCGTCGTTGATTCTGCCGTTTTCATCGCACGGCGAACACAGAATAATTTCACGGCAACCGGCAAGGCGAGCGGGAATTGCGAGCATCAAAACGGTCGAAAAAAGCGGCGCGGTTCCGGCGGGAACGTAAAGCCCGACTTTTTCAATCGGCACGGATTTTCGCCAGCAGAAAACGCCTCTCGTCGTTTCGATAACATTTGGCGTTTCGGCTTGCGCGGCGTGAAATTTTTCGATGTTTGCTTGAGCAATTTTTATCGCGTCTTTGAGTTCTTTTGAAACCCGTTTTTCGGCTTCGGCAAATTCTTTGTCCGACACTAAAAACTCGTCAAGACTGACTTTATCGAATTGTTTCGTGTAACGGCGAACGGCTGAATCGCCGTATTTTTCGACATCTTCGAGAATGGCGGAAACCGTGATTTCGAGTTTCTGCGTGTCAAAAACGGGACGCGCCAAAATCTCTTTCCATATTTCTTTTTTCGGATATTTTATAATGTTCATAAATTCTTTTTCCGTTGAGTTTTCAGTTAATCATTCGGTCAATCGAAAGCACCAAAATTCCTTCCGCGCCTTCGTCTTTTAATTTTTCGACCGATTCCCAAAAATCGTTTTCGTTGATGACGGAATGCACCGAACTCCAACCGCTTTCGGCGAGCGGCAAAACCGTCGGGCTTTTTATTCCGGGCAATAATTTAATGATTTTTTCGAGCTTTTCGTTCGGCGCGTTGAGCAGGATATATTTGTTTTGTTTGGCGGCTTTGACGGCTTTGATGCGAAAGAGAAGTTTGTCCAAAATGCTTTGTAAATCCGTTTCGAGAGCGGGGCGCGAAACCAGCACGGCTTCGGAATTCATAACGGTTTCGACTTCGCGCAGACCGTTCGAGAAAAGCGTGCTGCCCGAACTGACGAGATCGCAAACCGCGTCTGCCAAACCGATTGACGGCGCGATTTCGACCGAACCGCTGATCGTGTGAATTTCCGTCTGCACGCCGTTTGAAGCGAAAAATGCACGCAAAACATTCGGGTAACTCGTCGCAATCCGTTTTCCTTCAAAGTCTTTGACCGATTGATAGACGAAATCTTTCGGCACGGCGAGCGACAGACGGCATTTGCCGAAGTTTAATTTTTCGACGATTTCGACCGCTTTGGCGGTTTCTGCCAACACGTTTTCGCCGACGATTCCGATGTCGGCAACGCCGTCAGCAACATATTCGGGAATGTCGTCGTCGCGCAAGAAATAGATTTCGAGCGGAAAGTTTTCCGGTTCGGCACGGAGCTTGCCGAGTCCGTTGCTGAAGCGAATGCCGCATTTTTTGAGCAGATTCATCGAATCTTCGCTCAAACGACCGGATTTTTGTAAAGCGATTTTTAATTTTTGATTAAACATTTCGGTAAAAAAGAAAAAACTGCGCTATAAAACTTTTTTTGAAAGTTCGCGCTTCGATTTATAAAACTAATTTTTCGGATTTGTAAAAACTCGGATTAGTTCACGCGATGATGGATATGCGCGTGATGGTGGAGATGATGAATTTGAGTTGTGTAAAACTTCATCGTTTTTTATATTCTTCGCACACGGACAAAAATTTTGCAAATGGATTTTTAAAGTTTCGGAAATAATTAAATCCTCTTGCACTTTTTTTCCGTTTCGTAAACAATTGCAATGTGTCAGTAAATAGCGAAGAAATTATCAATGAGTTCGGCAAGCGCGTGCAGCGTTGCTATGGCTGTTTTATTTCGTATTATCTGAAAGATATGTATCTCGGCGAAGACGTGACGTTTTACTGCGACCACTGCAAAGACGAAACGATGTTCCATTTTGACGAGTTTTCAAAACTGCTCGATTTGAGCAAGCTCCGCGAAGTCGCGGATGCCGACCATCATCATTAAACGCGGAAGATGAAAAAAGTAACGCTTCGCATCGAAAATCCGTATGAACGCGAAACCGTTTCGCTCGAAGATGAAATTTCAATCGGGCGGACGGATGCATCGCGGGTTGTTTTGAGCGATTCGGGGCTTTCGCGCAAAAATACGACGTTTTTCCGCGACGGCGAAGCGGTTTTTGTGGTTGACGAAAACTCTCTGAACGGGACTTTTGTCGGCAGTGAACGGATTTCGGGAACACCGACCAGAGTTTTTGACGGCGATGTCGTGACATTGGGCAGCGAAACGCGGGTTTCGGTTGAAATTAGCGAACAGTCAGCAGTCAGTAGTCAGCCATCGTCAGCAGTCAGCAGTCAGCCATCGGCAGTCGGCGGACAAACTGCGAAGAAGAAGAAAAAGAAATCAAATCCCAAATCCCAAAATACAAATCCAAAATCGAATCAGCCGCCGATGGTTTTGATGGTAGCGATTGGTTCAGCCGTAGTGATTATCGTTCTCGGTGTCGCGGCGATTCTGGTTGCAAACAGCCTCGAAAGCGGCGGCAATAATTCGGTTAATCCGTCGCCGCAAACCGTCAAAGCGGCGACAATTCCGGTGCGCGTGATTGATCCGCTCGGCGGTGAAGACCCTGACGATTTGGACGATTTGATCGCTTCGTGGGAAACGGAAGAAAAGGAATTGGACGTGGCGACCGTGCAGGACGTTAAAGTTTCCGCGCCCGACGCAACCGAGGATGAAAAACTTTTGGAAGTTCCGGCATCGCTGCTTGCCGACCGCAAACAGAAGGCTTTCGAGGCGCGCAGTCAGCCGACCGGCATCACTCCGCCGGGCTTGCAGGTTCCGGCAGAGTTAAAGGGCGACGGCGTGATCAAACAAAAAACAAAACTCGGGCAAATGCTCAAATCGGTTCCGCCGTATCAGCAACCGATGGATTTTTCCGATCTGGCGCAAAAGCGTCTGAACAAAGAACTCGTTGAAATGCCGATGGCGGCGCAAAGCTACTATCTCGAAGTCGGCGGAAGTGCGGCGGATTCGCCTTTTACGGCGTTTAGTTTTCAAGCCGGCAACACGCCGATTTTGCAGGGTTCGCCGAAACATCAGCCTTTGCAGCAGCTTGCCGCGAAATACGGCGTGAGTTTGGATAATCCGACCGACCGCAAGGAAATTCGCCGCCGTCTTTTGCGAATGTTCAACCAACGCGCCCGACCCGTTTTGCTCGAACTTGCCGAAGCCTATTACCAAAAATTCAATCGTCCATTGCGCGTGACGAGTCTGACGCGCTCGATGGATTATCAGATTTTGCTCAATGCCAACAATCCGAACTCGTTCATCGTGCGCGGCGAAGGCAGTTTGCCGCCGCATACTTCGGGCTGTGCGTTTGACCTTGCACGCAAACACATGGGCGTTGACGAACAAAACTTCGTGATGGCAAAACTCGCTGAAATGGAGCGCGAAAGACGGCTCGACGCGCTGATCGAATACGGCGCAAACGCTTGTTTTCACGTCTTTATTTATCACGACGGCATCGCGCCGAATATGTAATCTTCGAGTCCGGAGTCCAAAGTCCAAAGTCAAAAACGATGTCTTTGGACTTTGGACTTTGGACTCCGGACTTTAGACTTAAGATATGGCGGAAATCGAAAACGACGAACACGAAAAGGAAACCTTCACCGGACTCGCACGAAAATTATCGCGTTTGACGAGCGCAAAGAAACGCGCCGCGCTCGAATCGAGCGCGAGTTTAGCGGGCGTTTCTTTGCGCGTCAGCCGCGAATTTGTCGAAGCCGTCCCGAAAGCCGCGAAGATTTTAACGGCGGAAGATTTGCAGAATTGGGCGGAAATGGGCAGACGCCTCGCGATGGGCAATGCCGATTTGGGCGCGAAATTTTTTACGGACGGCGTTGAAGGTTTGAAATCCGTCCCCGAAAACGCGCGTCATCTGGTTTTTCAAATCTGCACGCGCCAGCTTGTTTTATCGAGTTCGATTGCGCTCGAAACTTTTGAATTGATTCCGAAATTAGCGAAAGAAATCAAAGACGACGAGCTTTTGAGCGATTTTCTGAAATTAGCTTCGGAAATCGCCAACCGCTCGGCAAAACACAGTTCCGACTTTCTGCAAAAATCGCCGCAGGTTTGTGAGGCATTAAAAAGATTTGATACGGAAGACGAAGCGACTGGAGCGCAAGCGGCTCGCTTGCCTGAGCGCGAAGCGCGAAAAAAATCCTCGCAAAATCCGGAACTCGACGAAGGCGAAACGTCTTTTACGCCGCTTTTCAAGCAGCGTATGCAAGCGAGCCGCTTGCGCTCCAGTCAAATGGTCGCCAAATCGGTCGTCGCGCTTGCCTCGACTTTTGCCAATCGAACGGGCGGAATGACCGCCGATCTATGGACGAATCTGCCCGAATCTCTGAAAAAAGTTTCCGCCGCAAACGCCGTCCGTTTGATGGAAAAATCGCGTGACTTTTTGGAGTTCGGCGGAAGCGTGACGCTTCATTTTGTTTCCGCCGGAAGCGATGTTTTACAAAAGACGGACGAAGTTTTTGAAAAATGGGTCGCCGTTCTGCAAATCATCGCCAAACACGGCAACGCGATTTTGATTGCTTTCTTACGCGCCACGCCGAAATTTTTCGGACAGATCAGAAGTTTGAAAACAAAGGACGAAATTATTCTTGCGAACAAGGTTTTGACGCTTGTTGCCGAAATCGCCGAAAAAGACGCGGAAAGCGCGCTTGCCGCTTTCAGGTCGGCGGCGCAGGCACTCAAAAAAGTTTCGCTCGAACAGTTTGAAGAATGGGTTGAAACGGGTCTGGTCGAAAAAGAAAATGTTTCGGCAAAGGCGCGAAAAAGCTATTTCGCGCTCGAAACGCGTCAATCAAATGAACTGCTCCAAGAAGCGCAGGAAGGTTTGCCGCTCGAAAAAATTCAAACGATTTTACGGATTTACGTCGAAGGTTTGACGGGCAAAGAAGTCGAAATCGCGCCGCTTTCGGCAATGCCGCAGGAATCCAGAATCGGCGACGGCAAAACCGTCTATCTGCCGTCGAACGTCAACGAATTCGATTCCGACGAGATGGATTTTCGGCTTTACAAAGTTCTCGCCGCACACGGCGCGGGACAGATCGAATTCGGAACTTTCGAGAAAGATTCCAAAAATCTGAAAGCCGCGTTTGCCGAACTGAACGAGCTTTACGCCGCGACCGCCGACGAAATTGACGCATTTTCGCTCGCCGGTTACATCGAAGACGTGCAGAAAGGCGAAAAGGCTCTGTCGGACGAAGAAATCAAAGCCGAGCTTAAAAAACGTCTGAAAAAACTGCCGAAAAATTCCGATTACCGCGCCGTTTTGCAGGTTTTTCCCGAACCGCGTCTGGCAAAAAAGATTTTCGGCACGATGGAAAATGCGCGGATTGATGCTGCACTTCGCCGAACATATCGCGGTTTGCGGAAAGATTTGGATTTGATGGAAAAGTTTTTACGCGAAAAGCGACCGTTCATTTTCGACGTTCCGATGAATCAAGTGCCGTTTGAATTGCTCTTTCAAATTACGCTCTGCGGCGGCGCGACCGACGATGCGCGGCAGTTTTACGGGCAAATCGTTTCGGAAATCGAAACCGTGATCGAAAATTATCTGGCAATCAAAAACGCAACCGTTGCCGACAGTTTGATGGCGACGAGCCGCGTTTACACGCTTTTTCAAAACATCACGCCCGAAGAAACGCAACGGCAAGAAGCCGAAAACGAAGAAAAAGGCGATTACGCTTACGAAGACAAAAACGCGCAGGAATCGGTTCTCGAAAATCAGGTCAAACGCGAACAACAACCGAAAAAAGCGCAGGACATCAAGGATTTATTCAACGCCTGGAACACGCTCGACGATGACGAAAGCGAACCCGACGACCTGCAAGGCGCGGAGGCTTGGGCAAATAACGAAATGCCCGAACAGGCTTTAGAATCGGGCGATCTGGCGTTTTCATACGACGAATGGGACAGAGAATTAAACGATTATCGTGTCGGCTGGAGCCGCGTCATCGAGAAAAAAGTCCGTCAAGGCGACCGCAATTTTGTCGAACTCGCGCGTTCGCGCTATCGCGGCGTAATTTCTTCGATTCGTCATCAATTTCAACTAATGAAACCCGAAAACCTGACGCGCATCAACCGCGAAATTGACGGCGAAGATTACGATTTAAACGCGCTCGTCGAATACGTTACGGACAAACGCGCCAACAGTCAGCCGTCCGAAAATATCTACACAAAACGCCTCAGAAAACAGCGCGACGTTGCCGTTTCTCTCCTTTTAGACCAATCATCTTCGACAGCGCGAACAATTACGCGCAATCCTTTGCAGCCATACACGCATCCGGGACGCAGAATTATCGAAATCGAAAAAGAAGGTCTTGTGCTGATGAGCGAAGCCCTCGAAGCCGTCGGCGATGTTTATTCAATCAACGGTTTTACTTCGGAAGGCAGACGCAACGTAAAATTCTACGTCGTCAAAGATTTCTCGGAAAAATATTCCGAGGAAATCGAACGAAGAATCGGCGGAATCACATTCCAAAACAACACGCGAATGGGCGCGGCAATCCGTCACGCGGCGGCAAAACTCGTCCGCCAAGAATCGCGCACCAAGCTTTTAATAATCTTAACCGACGGCAGACCTTATGACCACGATTACGGCGATGCCCGCTACGCCCGCGAAGACGTGCGCGAAGCTCTCACCGAAGCTAAAATGCAAGGAATTACACCGTTCTGCATCACGATTGACCGCGAATCCGAAGCTGAATTACGCGATTTATACGGCGATGTCGGCTATACGATCATTGACGACGTGCTGAGTTTGCCCGAAAGAATGCCGAATATTTATCGAAGATTGACGAGTTAATTTGTGGTAAAATTTTTTTATGAAAAGTGATGTAATTGAAATAAATTCCGAAAAGTTGAGCGGAATGCCCGTGTTTGCGGGAACTCGTGTGCCGATTCAAAATTTGTTCGATTATCTCGAAGGCGGCGAAAGTCTGGAAGATTTTCTCGAAGGTTTTCCGCCCGTTTCGCGTGAACAAGCTGTTGCCGTTTTGGAAATGGGGGAAAAAGTCGGCTCGAATTAAATTTTTTGCTATGATTTCTTTGTTATGAAACTGGAAAGCTATTTCGATTTTCTCGCTGATGACGACATTCGCATCAAAGGCTCGCGGATCGGTATCGAATCCGTGCTTTACGAGCATATCTACCGCAATAAATCGGCGGAAGAAATTGCCGCACAATTTCCAAATATTACACCCGAACAGATTTATGCGACGATTTTGTATTATTTAAGCAATCGTCAAAGCACCGAAAAATATCTGCTCGATTGGTTGAATTTCAGCCGAAAAATGCGCGACGAACAGGCAAAAAATCCGTCGCCGATTGTGATGCGCTTGCGAAAATTGAAAGCCGAAAAAAATCAACCGATTGCCGCTTAAATAATGACTGAAATTCGTTATTTGATGGATGAAAACATCAATCCGCTTCTGCGCCGCGAACTTTTGCGCCGCGAACCGAATTTAGTTGTCTGGCAAGTCGGATTGTTAGGTTCGCCCGAATACGGAACGCTCGACCCTGAAATTCTGATCTGGTGCGAAGAAAACGAATTTCTGCTGGTGACGAACAACCGTAAATCAATGCCTGTCCATCTCCAAGACCGTTTGGCGCAAGGTCGCACCGCCACCGGAATTTTCACTCTAAATGCCGCAATGACCGTCGGCGAAACCGTTGACGAACTTATTCTTATCGCCGCCGCGACATCTGCCGATGATTACCGAAACCAAATCATTTATCTGCCGATTAGTTGATTTATACGGCGATGTCGGCTATACGATTATTGATGATGTTTTGAGCTTGCCCGAAAGAATGCCGAATATTTACCGAAGATTGACGAGTTAGGAAAACTCCTTTATAAATATAAAATAATTTTGTGATAGCAAAAGAAATCAAAGAAAGCCTGATTAAGATGGAATTTGGCGAATTACGCCGATTAATTGATTGTTGTTTGGAGAATGGAGTAACAATAGATAAGAAATATTCGTCATTTGTTACACATGATATTGATAAAATTTCGGAATACGTTGATATTCTTGAAAGCAAAAGAAAGCCAATATGTTCACCACCAAATTTTAAATCCGCAAGTTTTATTAAATTAGAATCTCTCAATAATCTTAAAAAAGAGAGCGAACAAATCATTATAGCTAAAGAGAGCATGATTTTAGCCAAAGGAAAAGAATACAAACAAATAAATTTGACTTTGAATCAATCCTTAGTAGCTAACGAAAGTCAGCAAGTTGCGCTGAAAAAAGAATTAGAGGCTTGTCAAGAAAAATTGAACAGTTTGTTGTCAGAGTCGCCGGTTTATAGAAGACTTCTTTATTGGTCAGCTAAAATGCAAGGTTCAAATTTAGGTGAAGATGAATCAAATGTAGAAAAACAACTTACAGTAAAAATTAAAAATTTACAAAAACAAATAAGTTTACTGAAGAAGAAGTTAGCACAACTCAAGCTTTTTATAGAAAATGAGAAAGCAGAATACAATAAATCAATAAATACCCTTAACCTACTTATCAAAGCACAAAAAGCTAGAAATTTTGAAAAAGAAATAGAGCAACAACAAAATCAAGCTGAACGAGAATTTAATATAAAATTTAATCAATATAAAGAACACTACGAAGCAAAGTTAAAAAGTTATGAAAATTCAATTTCTGCAAGAATTGTGAAAAGGCTACGTTTTGATATTTCTAAATTTAACTCTCAGATTCTAACCACTCAAAAACTAAATTGGGAACTATTGCCAACAGGTGAAAGGTCTTTCAAAAAATTAAAAGATTACCTACAGACTATTCCAAAACTTTCTGATATTGAGTTTGATTTTGAAAGACTAGATAAAATTATCAGTCTAAATGCCGATGAAATTTATTATGGTGTTGACGAATTTGAGGGCTATCTGGTTTTCTATTTTGGAAAAATCAAAGTAGCCGTTCTTGACTGTCCTATAAAAGGAAATGCGATTTATATTTTTGGCGAAGATTGGAAAAATCTATCTCGTTTATCTAAATCCAAATTATTAAACTTTTATCCAAACAAAACTAAAAGAATAATTCATAAAGGAGATTGGTTTGAAAAACTGAAGTCCTTTTTAAATACACATTACAAAAATTTTCAGATTGAGAATGCAGAAAATTTATTGCCAACAGACTAATCAATAATATCCGCTAGAGGGACTTAATTGCTTACGTTTTCCGAAAAAGTTCTTGCAATTAGCACATCTGAAATGGTCTTCTTCATCTTCAGTCGGAAGTAAATGTATAGGTTTTTGCTCGGACTCCCAACAACGTGGACAATAAGGAATACCTATTAACTTCCCATTTTCGTCTACTTCATAATATTTACCATTTTGCCTTTCTAATTTAGATTTAAGTTTTAGTAAGTCTTCAAGTTTCGCAATTATTGTGTCTTTTTCTTGAAGTAAATCCAAAATTTCACTAGCCTGTATTTTTGCTTCGAGCAAAGAATCAATCAAAACTGCAATTTTTTCCTTTAAAATCGCTTTATCAAGGTCATAATCAGCGTCTTTTACAGCTTTTACAATGTCAATTGAATTTTTGATGGCGGCTATTGTTGCAATTATTGAAACGGCATCAGGCATAAGTTTTCCTCACAAGATTTAGAAAGATTTTACCACAACAAATTCACTCGATAATTGGCAAATTGCGTGTCTGCGCTGACCAAAATCATATTTTCGACAATCGCTTGAGAAATCAAAAGGCGGTCAAACGGGTCTTTGTGGTGAAGCGGTAGATTTTCGATGTATAAAGCGTGTGAAAGTTCGGCGGGCAAGAGTTGGAGATTATTTGTTTGCTGTTCTTGAATAATCACATTTTCAAGTGTGTCGCTGAAACTGAATTTGCCGAGCGCGATTTTGATTTGAAGTTCCCAAACACTTGCCGTGCTTAAAAAGATTTGGTTAGCGGGTTTGAGAATTTCAAGCGCAGCATTAACCGAAAGTTTATGCGGTTCTTCGTGCGCCCAAATAAATGCGTGAGAGTCGAGCAGTAAATTCATAACTCTTTATCAAAACCCCAAAATTCATTGGGCAGTTCGTCGTCGAAATCTTTGCTCATCCACATTGTGCCTTTCGCTAAACCCGCAATTCGTTGTTTCGGCGGTGTTTCTTCAACTTCGACAATTGGCGTGATTTTGGCAATCGGTTTGCCGTTTTCTTCCAAAATGATTTCGTCGCCGCTTTTACTCAAAGTAATAATGGTTTGAAGGGAAATATTTTCGTTAAGGCTGATGGTTTTGTTCATAAAATCACCTCGTCCGCTGATTATAGCATTTTCCAAAAAATCAATTTAAGCCGTAAATTTATCGAAATAATCATTTTGCAATTCAAAGGTAAACAAAGCTATTTTAGCTACGGAATGGCAGATTTGCAGGAAAAAACGGAAATCGTGGGCGAGGAACTTTCATGGCGCACGTTTGCGGTTGTTTTGGTTTTGTGTGTGGCGGTTTCTGTATTTTCGCTCACGTTTTTTGATAATGCTTTGCAGGCGCGGGCGACTTTGATCGCCGGAATTTGTTTGATATTGTGGCTTTCGGAAATCGTTCCGGCGTATGCTCCGACCTTTGTTTTGTGGGCTTTGACGACGATTTTGCTTGCGCCGATTTCAAAAAATTACGCTTTCGGCGAGGTTTTGAAATGGGCGGCAAATCCGGTTTTGATTTTGTTTTTCGGCGGTTTTGCGTTCGGCGTGGCGGCTTCGCGCTACAAGCTCGATATTTTACTGGCGAAGCTCGCCGTCAGATTTTCGCGTCAAAATCGTCTGTTTTTGATAATTTTGACGGTCGGCGCGACGGCGTTTATGTCAATGTGGCTCTCGAACATCGCCGCCGCCGCGATGATGATCGCCGCGCTTCATCCTTTGACTCAAAAACTCGGGTTGAAAGATAATTTTCGCCGCGCACTTTTAATCGCAGTCGCCATCGGTGCGAATTTCGGCGGCATTGCGACACCAATCGGAACGGGTCCGAATGCAATCGCGATTTCGGCACTCGAAAAGCAAAGACACATCACGTTTGCCGAATGGATGAGCTTTGCTTTGCCGCTGACAATCGGTTTGCTGATTGCCGGGACGCTCTTGATAAAGCTGATTTACCGCGTCAAAGGTAATTTTGAAACGGAGGAAATTGAAGTTCCGACAATTTCAAAAAAAGGCAAAGCGGTCGTCGTCATATTTGCTTTGACGATCATCTTCTGGCTGACCGAACCGCTTCACGGAGTTTCTTCGCCGGTTGTTGCGCTCGTAGCGGCGGCAATTCTGTTCGGTTCGGGACTTCTCAAACGCAAGGATTTGAACGCGATTGATTGGGGAACGATTGCGCTGATTGCGGGCGGCATTTCTCTCGGAAATCTGCTCGAAAGCGCGGGATTGATCGAGTTTTGGGCAAATCGTCTGGATTGGAGCGCGATGCCTTTTACGCTTCAGGTTTTTATCGTTTGTTTTGCTTCCGCCGTGCTTTCGGCTTTGATGAGCAACACGGCGACCGTCACGATGCTGATTCCGTTCGCGGCGGCGTTTATTCCGCATCCGTCGGTCGCTGTTTTGATCGCGGTTGCGGCTTCCCTGGGAATTCCGTTTATCATCAGCACGCCGATCAACGCGATGGTTCACGGCGAAGGCGGCGTTCGTGCGAAAGACTTTTTCGTGATCGGGTTTCCGCTGATGATTGCAGGCTGTCTGGTGTTGGCTTTGACCGGCTTTTATGTGCTGTCGTGGTGGTTCAGTTGAGCAGTTTCTTCCGTTTCAATTTCAACTTTGCATGACAATGCCGAATTTTATTCAATATCTTTCAGAAGTTTGCCTTCGAAAATCGGCTGTCCGGCAAGCGAGGTATAAAAGCCGTAGATCGCCAATGTCAAAAGTACGCCGGCGCAGAGCAGAAAATCGCCCGCATACCAGGCGGAAAGCTCGGTCGTAATCGGGTAGAAAACGACAAGGTGATAGGTCAGGAAAGTCGCCATCGCCGCCAACACGCCAAAACGCGCGGTCATCAAAACCATCAGCGTCGGGAAAACTAAAGCAAAGGTCATAGCTGTTAAAGGAATGTCCGAGGCGATGTCCTGCGA
Organism: Acidobacteriota bacterium; assembly: GCA_031412675.1. Lineage (GTDB taxonomy): Bacteria > Acidobacteriota > Blastocatellia > Pyrinomonadales > Pyrinomonadaceae > JAFDVJ01. The sequence continues at coordinate 35,277 of JANODL010000167.1, forward strand.
AAGGCTGAAAGCGAAAAGAATCAGCCATGCCGCCGCCGCCCCAAGCCACCGGTGCCGAAGGATGAGCGTAAAAAACAAGACGAGAAATGAAAGCATAAAAGCCTGAACTGCCGAAGCGGTCACCTGCGAGAGAAATAAAACCGGGAAACCGCGGATGCCTATCAGCGTCGTACCGTAGGGGTTGGACATTAAAAACGGTGTGACGGGCGGATCTCCGAGCCAAACTGTCAGATAAGCCCTTAAACCGAACAGGGCGATGGCGATCAGACCGGCACAGACACCGATGAGAATGTCGCGTCCGACGAGCGGGTCGCGCCAATCGCCTGCCAGCAGACGGTTCCATGAAATAACACGCTCCGGCGTATGTTTTCTGAGATAAGGTTCAAAGGCGAGATACATCATTCCGGCAAAACACGACCAGAAAAGCGAAACTTCAAGTCCGGTAACTAAAAGGAATACCTCATCTCGCGACGTGACGTGATGCGCGACGAACATCCATAAAATCATTCGCAAAATGAAAAGAACGAATGTGATGCGAAACGCGCCGCGCAGATCGCTCCGACCGGCGCGCACGTTCCTGACCGCAAATAACGCGCTGATGACCAGCACGCCGAGAAATATCGAAAGCAGAACAATGTCCGAAAAGTTCGTTCCGCTTCGATTTAAAATTTCCTCGGCAGGTTTGTCCCACGGCTCGACGATTTGAAAATAGACCAGCTTTCCGCGATAAGCAGCGGCTTCGACGCGAATCGTGATGTCGGGCTGTTCGGGATAAACGCCGGACCATGATTTTCGTTCATCGAAGGCGCGCGGCGGTGTCCATCGCGATTCGGTTTCCTGGAAATCCGGCAGATTAAAACCCGCTTCCTTAAAAATGCCAGACCAATCGAAGTTTTTTGTCGCCGCGCCGGTTTCGTCGGTTTGCGGCGGAATGCCGTCGAAGAAAATCAGCCGTCCGCGCGTGTCGAGCCGCATTTCAATCATACCCGGAAAAATGTTCGGCGGATCATTTGCCGAAAAACCAAAACCGCTGAACGGCACGAGGAGTCCGGGGCTTTGCCGGTACCCGAACTGCAAAACTGCGGGCTGTCCGCTCGAAAGTTTCTGCCAGCGGCGCGGCGAGTTATCAATGCTCTTGATGTAATCGAGATATTCCGCTTTGCGTGTAAAAGCGGAATACGCGTCAAAGAACGGATAGCCGTATTTTTCCGCCAGTTCGCGGCTGCGCTCGTGCAAAACTTCGGATGATTTTTCGAGCGGGATATGCCGGTGAAGATGGGCGCGTTTCGACATGAACATAATCACGGCGAGCAAAGCGAATATTCCGACGATTAAGCTGACGGCGACGAGCGGTTTCAACGCGCCTTTTTTCGGCGCGGCGGCAACCATTTCAGGACTCGGCGTTTCGCCGGCTTCGAGCGCGACCTGCAGAGGATTTCCGCCCGGCAGAGCCATCGCGACGTGCAGCGCGGACGGCGGTCGGTCGGTCGGATTTTTCTCCAGACATTGAAAAATCACCTTTTCGACCAAAGGGTCGAGACCTTTCACATGCTCCGAAGGATTGGTCGGCGTTTCGGTTTGGTGTTTTCTGATCAGATCGAGAACCGAATCAGCTTGAAACGCTTGTTTTCCGGTGAACATTTCGTACAAAACCAGACCTAACGAGTAAATGTCGCTTTTGGCGGAAACCTGATTTCCCGTGATCTGTTCGGGCGACATATATGCCGGAGTTCCGACGCGCATTTCCTCTTTTGAAATTTCCGCTTCGACTCCGGCGATGCCGAAATCCGTGATGCGCGGCTTGCCTTTGGAATCAATGATGATGTTGGCGGGTTTGAAATCGCGGTGCAGAATTCCCGCGTCGTGAATTGCATGGAGTCCCGCGCAGAGCTGCCGCGAAATTTCGATGGCGCGTTCCGAGGAAAGCCGCCCGATGCGCCGCAAAAGCGACGACAGATCATCGCCGTCCACATATTCCATCGAAATAAAATGTCGCCCGCAGGTTTCGCCGATGTCGAAAACGCGGCAGACATTCGGGTGCGAAACTTGCCGTGCGGTGCGCACTTCGCCGATAAATCGGTTTAAGGCGGCTTTATCTTTTTCAAGTTTGTCGGGCAAGAATTTGAGCGCGACCGTTTGCGAGAGTTTGATGTCTTCCGCCTTATAAACTTCGCCCATTCCACCTTTGCCCAAAAGTCCGCTGATGCGGTAACGGCTTATCAGGATCGTTCCCGGAACGAGATTTCCGTCGTTCAAATCGCCGGTTGTCTGATTGGCAATAAGCGTCTTCTTGTCTGCAAACAGGCTGACGGCTTCGGCGACGGCGGGATTTTCCATGAAATTATCCGCGCCGTTAAAAGACTCGAGCAGAATTTCGACTTCGTGCCGCAAATCCTCATCGCCCGCGCAAGCCTTTTCGAGAAATTTTCCCCGCTCGTCAAGCGTGATTTCCTGCGCCGCGTCGAATAGATTTTTGATTTTCTCCCAGCGTTTCGCGTCCATTATTGTTTGTTACGTTGCCGTGTTTTGATTCAATTTAACCGACATTGCCCGTTTTTCCAAATTGGCGGTTTATGCAGAAAACACTAAAAGTTTTTTTGCAATAAAAAAAGCCGGAAGTCGCTGAAACATTTCGGCTTTTTTTGTGAGAGTTTTCGGGGGTATTAACCGATTAATTTGTAGGCGCGGGACATTCGAGTTTCGAGTTGAACGGCGCGAAAATTCCCGACGGGTTATTGCGCCATGCCCAAACGTGCAGCTCGTAAGAATTTCTTTCCGGGCTGAAATGATACGTTTGTCCGAAAAGCGTCGGCGCGGACGAAACGAGCGGCGCGGGAACGACGTATTCGAGTCCGACAAGGCGCATCTCACCGTCTTCGCCGGGAATGTAAAGCAGAACTTCCGGCTGCGCGGCATCAACATTCGGGTTCATAATGCGCCCGAAATTGCCGTAGTGAAATCCCATCGCGCCGAGTCCGGGAACTGAAACGCACGGGCTGAGCCGGACAAATCCTTCGTCGAGCGCGGTTTGAAAATTGTGATATTTGGCGGTTGCCCTTTTCGCGGCGGTCAAAGTCGCACGGCATTCCTTCGTTTCACAATTTGCATCATCGCCCTCGTGCGCCTCTGCCGCCCGAACAAATCCGAACGCTAAAAACGCAACTGCCAAGAAACTTGAAAAGATAATGGTTAATTTTTTGTTTGTTTGATTTTTCATTTTTTTTCTCCTGTTTTTTATTTGGTTATTTGTTATTGACTCAATTAGTAACGCGAAGTTTCTAACCGATCGGTATCATTTTTTCTTCTGGTCGGCGTTTTGAACCGGCGTGTTTTGAAACGCGGCGATTTCCCATCTATCGCCGTTTTTCGTCATCACCATCGTAATTTTTGCATTGTTGAGCGTCGCATCGCCCTCCGTTAGTTTGAGCGCGCCGGAAACGTGAACGACGGCGACATCCGGACGCAAAAATCGAATCGAATCAACCGCCATTGATAAAGAAGTGTTTTTGTAAACCGTATCGAAAATGTTTTGGTGACTTTTTTCAATCACGGGGCGACCTTTGAGCTGCATTCCGTTGATCACCACGTAATCGGCATCTTCGGCAAAAGGTTTGGCAAACTCCGCGCCGCTTTTCGCATTCCAGCCTTTCATCATCTGTTCGATATTGGCGCGAATCGCGCGTTCGTCCGCCGGTTTGTCATCCGTTTTTTGTGCATTTAAATTCGCGGCTGCCGCGACTAAGACCAAAATAAGAATCGTTAAATTTTTCAACATAATTTTTTTCTCCAAAATAAATTGATTTGAACTGCCTCCAATCAGTAACGCGACACTTTTTCGCAAAAACGCTAAAAGTTTTTTTTGAAAGGCGGATTTTTACGAAAAATGATTGACACAAAAGTTTCGGTGAGCATATTCTTGAAGCAAAATATGAATGAACCCGCAGAAAATTCGCCTAATGTTACGCAGATGCTCAAAGAATGGAGCGGCGGGAACGCCGGGATTTTAGATGAACTGATGCCGCTCGTTTACGAAGAACTGCGCCGCCAGGCATCGCGTTTTTTAAGAAAAGAGCGCGCCAATCATACCTTGCAGACGACCGCGCTGATTCACGAAGCCTATTTAAAACTCGTTGACCAAAACCAGGTCGAATGGCAGAACCGCGCCCATTTTTTCGCCATTGCCTCGACCGCGATGCGCCGGATTCTGGTTGATCACGCCAAAGGACGGCACCGCGAAAAACGCGGCGGCGCGGCGGAAGATTTGCCGCTCGACGAAGCTTTTCAGATTTCTTCAAAGGAAAAGAGTATTGATCTGATCGCTCTGGACGAAGCCTTGAACCGCCTCGCGGAATTCGACCGGCGGCAGGCGAAAGTCGTCGAACTAAGGTATTTCAGCGGGCTTTCGATTGATGAAACAGCGGAAATCCTGGGCGTTTCGAACGCGACCGTCAGGCTCGACTGGAATCTGGCAAAGGCTTGGCTCAGAAAGGAAATTACAAAATGATATTTTCAGACAAAAATTTATCGCAAAAACTCGAACGCACCGAAGCCCGCAGTAACGCTTCTTTTGTCGAAGCGCGGGCAAAACATTCGCCCGAAACCGGGGCGGAGTGGATCGAGGTCGCCGGCGCGTATGCAATGTTCGACGGCGCGGAATCGCCTTTGACGCAAACTTTCGGACTCGGCATTTTCGAGGAAATTACGGACAAAGAATTAGACGAACTCGAAGCCTTTTTCAAACGGCACGGCGCACCCGTTTTTCACGAAGTTTCGCCAATGGCTGATATGTCCTTGATTGCTTTATTGAACGAGCGAAATTATCAGCCGATTGAACTGACAAGCGTTTTGTTTCAAGAACTTAGCGGCGAAAACTCGCTCGATTTGCCGATAAATCCGCTGATTAAAACGCGAATTGTCGAACAGGGCGAAGAACAACTCTGGGCGCAAACTTCCGCCAACGGTTGGGCGACCGAAATGGAAGGTCTTGCCGAATTTATGTTTAATTTCGGACAAATCAGCGCACAGACGGAAGGCGGATTTCCGTTTCTCGCCGAACTCGAAGGCGTTCCCGTTTCAGCCGGAATGCTTTTTATTTATGACGATGTGGCGATTCTGGCGGGTGCCAGCACCGTTCCTGAAGGTCGCCGTCAAGGCGCACAAACGGCTTTGCTCGACGCACGTCTGAAATTTGCCAAAGCACAAGGCTGTCAAATTGCGATAATGGGCGCATTGCCCGGTAGCCAATCGCAGAGAAACGCCGAAAAAAATGGCTTTCGCATCGCTTACACGCGGACAAAATGGCAATTGAAAGATTGATAAGTTTTTACTTTATGACGCGCAAAACTTCCGCGACGCTCCACGCTTGTGCCATACAACCGCGTGGTTTGTGCGGCGCATCGGCATCGAAAATTTCGGAAATTTGTCCCAAACCCGCTTCCGAAAGATGATTTTTGAAACCCGAGAGAATTTCCTCGACGCGTTTTTCCACCTGATTCCCGTTTGAATAAACGCGGCGGTAAGCGTCAACAAATGCGCCGATCAACCAGCCCCAAACTGTGCCTTGATGATAAGCCGAATCTCTTTCCAACGGTGAACCGATATAAATCGGGCAATAATCTTTGTCTTTCGGCGAAAGTGAACGCAAACCGACCGGCGTTAAAAGTTCGGCTTCGACCTTTTCGACAACCTTTTGCGCCTGACCGATTGACAGCATCGAATACGGCAAACTCGCCGCAAAAATCTGATTCGGTCTGACCGAGCCGTCGCGTTTGCCGTTGCTGACGACATCAAAAAGACAATCTTCCGCGTCATTCCAAAAGACGGCGTTAAAACTCTGCCGCGCCGTTTCCGCCATCGCTTCGTAACGCTGACGGTCTTGTTCGTCGCCGAATTTCCGCGCAAAATCCGCCATAATTTTGAGCGCGTTATACCAGAGAGCCTGAATTTCGACGGGTTTTCCGATGCGCGGCGTAATCACTAAATCGCCGATTTTCGCGTCCATCCAGGTCAGTTGTGTTCCTTCCGCTCCGGCATAAAGCAATCCGTCCGTATCAACGTGAATGTTGTAGCGCGTGCCGCGCAAATGCCAGACAATCGTTTCGGCTAATTTTTCATAAAGATTTTCACGGACAAAATCGTAATTCCCGGTTTTTTCGACATAAGCGCGAATCGCTTCAAAATACCAGAGCGTCGCGTCAACCGTGTTATATTCGGCTTCGTCGCCCGCATCGGGAAAACGGTTCGGAATCATTCCTTGGCTCAGATGCTTTGAAAATTCAAGCAAAATCTCCCGCGCAATTTCCGTCCGATTCGTCGAAATCGTCAAACCCGTCAGCGCAATCATCGTGTCGCGTCCCCAATCGGAAAACCACGGATAACCCGCAATCACGGTTTTTCCCGCGCCGCGTGAAACGATAAATTGGTCAGCCGCCAACGCAAGCTGTGCCTCGAAATCATCTTTTGCGTCCGCCTCGACAATCAAATCTTCGCGCCGCGCAAGTTCTCCGGCTTCCAATTGCGCGACTTCATAAACTTCGTCAATTTGGGTTGAAACAATCACGCTCGCCGCGCTCGATAAATCGAATTTCAAGGCAAAAGGCTGAAACAAATTTTCGCGAAAATCAAAGCCGCGTTCTTTTTCAATTGCGTATTCAAAATCACGATACCAATGTGAGGTTTTCTCGACCGCTTCGGCGTTATGAGCAAAAAACAACGCGGGAAATTCCGTATTCGGATTGACCGAAACAATCTTTTCCACAACCTCAAAATCAGCGTTAAAATCGTCCGTGTTACGCCGCAAATGATGATAGTCGCAAAAAGCCAAAAGCGGTTTTAATTCCAATTCGACTTTGAACTTCGGACTTTCGACTTCGGACTTTAAAATCCATTGGCAAACCGTCGTGTTTTCGCCGTGAACCATAAAAATCTTCTTTTCGATTTCGATGCCTTCGACTTCAAAAGTCCAAATCGGAAACGGGTCTAAACGAAACGACTTCAGATACTTAAAGCCCGTCGGATAAATTTTGTTCGGATATTGATTTGCCGAAAGCTCATACGAATTTTCATCAATCGTGAGCGTTTCTTCAAATTTTGAAAGCATCGTGACTCTGCCGAGCGGCGGCTTTGTCGCGGCGGTCAAAATTCCGTGATAACGGCGCGAATTTGCGCCCGAAATGGTTGAGGACGCAAAACCGCCGATGCCGTTTGTCTCGAGCCATTCGCGGCTCAACGCTTCTTCAAAATTTGTGCAGATGTCCGAATCGAATTTAATCATTCTCTTTCCTAAATTCCGTGTGCTTTTCGAGTTATTCCAACGCTAGATTTTGATTGTAAAAGTTTCGCCCGTGAGCGACAAATTCGGATTGTAAAAAGGGTCTTTTTCAAGCACGCTTTGCCATTTTTGTCTGAAAAACTCGCTTTCTTTCGCACTCGGTTTTGTCCGCAAACCGCTTTTTTCAAGCTGAATAAATTCGGCGTAAGGCGTGAAAACGATTCGCAAGTTTCTTTCTCGCAGCTTCAAACAAAAATCTGCGTCGAACAGCGAATCGGGGAAATTTTCTGCATCGAAACCGCCAATTTTATCAAACAATTTGCGTCTGACGGCGAAACAATTTGCGGAAACCGCCGAAAAATTATTGATCACCCGCGCCCGAAATAAATTGCTGTCCGTATCTCGCGGCAATCCTTGAAAGCCGACACCGATCAAACCGTCAAATCCGCAAACCAAACCGCCGTCTATCACGGTTTCGTCGTGCGCAAGAATTTTTCCGCCGACCACGCCGATCTCTTTTTGAATCGCAAAGCCCGTCAATTCCTCCAACCAATCTTTTGAAAGCGGGCGCAAACTCGCATCAACAAAACATAAAATTTCGCCCGAAGATTCTGAAACCGCTCGATTCAAACTTTCGGCTTTCGATAAATTTTTATGAAAAATCACCTTTTCCAAATTCTGATAGACGGTTTCTTTCAAAAGTCTTTCAGCCGACTTTTTAGCGGTTTCAAAATCTTGGGTTGCTGACACAATCAAACTAACTTTTGGTAAGTTTTTAGGTAATTCGTAGCGAACGCGGTGAAATTGAGCAAGTCCGCGTTCGACTTTTGCTTTTTTTCCGGTGCGCTCGAAATGTTCGCGTAAAGCCTGTCGTGCGCGTTCGTGGGCGTAAGGTTTTTCGTCCGAAGAAAGCGCGACCGAACCAGTGATTGCCCGCCAATGATAGAGGATTTGCGGAATATGACGGATTTGTTTTTCGTCAATTTGCTCGATAAAACGTAACGCCAAATCGTAATCCTGACTTCCTTCCAAACCGATTTTGAAACCGCCGATTTTTCGTAAAATGTCGGCGCGATAAGCCGAAAGATGCGTGATTAAATTTAAGCTGTAAAAAAAATCGCGGCTGAAATCGGGCTTGAATTTCGGGTAAAACCGCTTGCCCCGCTCGTCAATCATATCCTCGTCGCTGTAAATCATCGCCGTCTCGGGAAATTCGTTCAACTCCTTCGCAACATAAAAGAGCGCATCTTCCGTCAGCTCATCGTCGTGGTCAAGCAGGACGCAAAATTCGCCCGTCGCGAGTTCGAGCGCGGAGTTTGAAGCGACGGAAATATGCCCGTTCGTTTCGCGGAAAATCACCTTTATTCGCTCGTCCTTTGCGGCGTATTCTTCCAAAATTTTACGAACGTGCGAACCCGGACTTTTATCGTCGGCAATGCAAAGTTCCCAATTTTCGTAAAGCTGTTTGATGACCGATTCGAGGCACAACCGAAGCCATTTTTCTTCGACGTTATAAACAGGTAAAAGAATAGAAAAAAGCGGTTTATACGTTAAATTATCAATCCGGCAATTTATATTGCCGCGCTTTTCTTTTGTAATTTGATTGTGTTTAATCCATTTTTTGTAGTTTTTTATTTCCCGAAATTTGAAATAAAGCTCTCGGAGTCGTCTTTTAATTCCTTTCCAACCTTCTTTATTCTTAATTTGCCGGATTCTTTGATATTTGCGTGTGATTATCTTGATATAACTCATCTCATTTTTTCTTTAAGCGCATCTCCCAGTTGGGATTAATCGGAATTACCGCCTCGCTTCCGCTTTCTGCCGTTTTAAATTCAGTCGCGTATTTCGGAAAATTCAAGTCTTTATAAGGAGGATGTTGCCAATCTTGATAGATTCCGATTGGCGACAATAACAGAAGCCCGGTCGCAAACCGGCGCAAAGTCTTGTTTGCAGCTTTTAATGTCATCCAAAAAAGTATAAGAAAAAAGCAGAATATCGGAATCAGCCAATATCTCGAACCGATATTCGGATACCACATCACTTCCCATTGAGGTTTTTCCATCGTAATTGCCGGAGAAATAAATGCGCCGACAACAATTAAAAAGGAGAAAATAATTAACAGCCGTAGTTCCAAATCGGACTTCACAAAGGCGTAAATAACCAGTCCAAGTCCGAGCAGATTAATTATTACTGCCACACCGTCTTTCCAGAAAGGTCGGTAAATCGTCCACAGAAAACCGTTTTCGCCGAAAATCGAGCTGACGAACAGGTGTCCGCCGAGAATTCTCAAAAATAGATTGATGTTTGCGCCGAGCGGTGCCTGAGATGGTCGGGCAAAGGTTAAAAGCGAAATTCCTTGAAGCAGACAACCGCCGGCAAGCACAATTATTAAAGTTAAAATCCACTTGTTTTTATCACGAAAGTATTTAATTAAAGCGACCGGTAAAAGTAAAAGGCAAAAAGGTCCGCTCAAGGCAGAAATAAAAATTACTGCAAAATCGAAAACTTTCCATAATTTCGTCGTTGACGGCGCGGCAATAATTATCAAACAACTCAAAAGTGCCAAATGCCACTGCACATTCGTTAGATTGGCGTGTACTTCATAAGAGTGCGGCAAAGCCAGATAGATAAATGCTGCGAATATCCGCATCCATAAATCGGGCAGAAAATTTGTCAGACGCTTTGACAGAATGAATTGAACAATTAAAACTGTTGCCGAAACGGCGACCAAATTGAAAATCAAAGGCGCATAGTCGAACGGAAAAAAAAGGCTGAAATTTGCGGTCAGGCGCGAGATTGTTTGCAGATAGCCGGCTTCAGGTGTTGTTAAAGAATAAATAAAACCGTAATTATATGCGTCTGCATACCAAACTTTCCCGTCTTCCGCCCAAAACTGTGGATTCAGAAAAATATCCGGTCGGCGCGTGTAAATGATAAAAACGGAAACAACCGAACTTAGGAAACAGAAAAGATAGTCCTTATAGATTTTCTCGAATATACGCATATTAAAAACCGGGATTACACAAGTTTTTCGTTTAAAAAATCGTGATTGTTTCGGCAAAACCGTCAAAAATATAAAAGTCGGCGGACAAATTTTCAGGCGATTTCACGTTCGATTCTAACCGAAGTCGCCATTTATTTCACAACTTGGAAATTTTTTGTTTAACTAAAACATATATATGAAGAATGTTTGCCGAATTTGCGGAAATACCGAAAAAAACCTTGTCCATAAAACTCGTGAAATGATGTTCGGCATGCGCGATGAATTCGAATATCTTGAATGTGGCGAATGCGGAACGCTTCAAATTGTCGAAATTCCCGATTTAAGTCGGTATTATCCGAAAAATTATTATTCATTAAATTCAAATGAAGAAGGCTATCTCGGAAAAAGTTTGCGAAGACGCATTCTTGCAAGGTTTTCCGGGGATTATTTTCTAAATCGAAGGAACTTTTTCGCTGATTTCATCTTAAAAATGCAGCCCTGGCTTGATTTCTACTTTCCGCAATCGTTAAAAGAACCGTTGCTCGAATTAAATTTTCACTCAAAAATTTTAGATTTCGGATGCGGCAGCGGAAAACTTCTGCAAAATTTGCATTATTTCGGATTTCGCAATCTAACCGGCGCAGATGCCTTTATCGAAAAAGATATTATTTACTCTAACGGTGTGAAAATCTACAAACGTCCGCTTTCCGAGATAAACAATTCATTCGATTTGATAATGCTTCATCATTCATTTGAACATTTGCCGAGTCCGTTGGAAAGTTTATCTGAAATTCAAAAACTTTTGCCGAAAGGGAAATTTTGTTTGATTCGCATTCCGCTGAAATCTTATGCGTGGCAAAGATACGGCATAAATTGGGTTCAGCTCGATCCGCCGCGCCATCTCTTTTTATTTACCGAGAAAGGTTTTCGCTATTTGGCGGAAAAAGCGGGATTTTCAGTCGAAAAAGTGGTTTATGATTCCGAATCTTTTCAGTTTTTCGGAAGCGAACAATATTTGCGCGATATTCCGATGAACGATGAACGTGCTTTTCGCGGAAATATCGCGGAAAGTATTTTCACGCCGGAACAATTACAGGAATGGGAACGTGAAGCTAAAATTCTGAACAAAGAAAACAAAGGCGATCAGGCTTGTTTTTATTTAAGAAAATCTAAATCTACGTAATTTTATGTTTAATCATACTTGATTCTTACGATGAAAACATTCATTCTAATTTATCGTTAAACCAAACAAATTAGGGAGAATAAAGGATGTGCAATCGTTCTTGTCTTGATTTTGCAAAATTTAATCTAACAACTGAAGAAATTAAAGGAAAAAAGATTATCGAAGTCGGTTCAAGAGATGTAAATGGCTCTGTAAGACAAGAAATAATGAATTTGGAGCCTCTGAGTTATTTAGGAATTGATATTGAAAAAGGTGTTGGGGTTGATGAAGTTTGCAATGTTTATGATTTAGTCGAACGTTTTGGAGAAGAATCTTTTGATGTCGTAATTTCAACCGAAATGGTCGAGCATGTGCGCGACTGGCGCGAGGCATTTTCGCAGCTAAAGCGAATTTTAAAGCCAAACGGTGTATTGCTTATTACAACGAGATCTAAAGACTTCCCTTATCACGATTATCCGAGTGATTTCTGGCGATATGAAATCGAAGATATGCAGGCTATATTTTCAGATATGAATATAGAAGCGCTTGAAAAAGATTCGAGTGATCCCGGCGTTTTAATAAAAGCGCGAAAACTCAATTCATTCAAAGAAAATAATCTCGAAGATCACGCGCTTTATTCGATGATTACATCAAAACGAATCAAAAGAATAAATGCCTTAGACATTCTGCTTTTTAAGATCAAAAACATTTTTTAAGATAAAATTTTTATTGAATGTCGGCTTTGCCTCAAAAGTCCTTAAATTGAACGAATTTTCAACCGATAAACCTGAAACCACGCGCTTAACACGCAACAATTAATTCTGTTTCGTGTTGTTTCGTGTTAAGCGCGTGGTTTCAAAATGATTTGAAGAATTTTTGATGCAAAGCCTTGAATATTGTTAAATGATTTCATTTTTTCAATCGAAAATCAGTTTCCCAAGTAAATTGCGGACGCACAATTCCGGGCAATACGCCCGTATAATCACCTCGTGTCGAATTACCTTCTAAATTATCAATAACGTGAAAAGCAACTACCTCGCGCTCGGCAAAATGTACTTCAAAGGGTTGAAAAGTAGAAACCGCCGCTGTGACAAAAATAACTCCTTCAGCTAAAAAATTCTCCGGAATCCAAATTTTAGTGACATAAATTCCGCAGGGTCGAACCTTATATCGCCATTCCGTATCGAGATCCTGTGAAACAAAAATACAAATGCCTTGCTCATTATAAAAATGAATGTTCGGTACAAGAACTTTCGTTTCCTGCAATACTTCGTAGGTCATTTCAACTGAAACCGGACGGCAAATATCAATGACCGGAGACGTTTCACCAATTTCATTGCAAACGCGAACCTGATGAAGCTGAACAATTTTATTTCCCGGCAGTTTTTCCGAACCTTTCCATGATTTTTCCGCTCCGGTTTGCGATTGTTCATGCAGATATTCCCCAACAACCGCACTTGTTTCGCCATCTTTGGCAATTTTCCCGTCTTTTATCCAGATTGCCCGACTGCAAAGACGCGAAACTGCCTGCATATCGTGGGAAACAAACAAAACCGTCCTGCCTTTTTGTCCGACATCGCGCATTTTGTTGAGACATTTCTTTTGAAATCCAATATCCCCGACCGCCAAAACCTCGTCAACAATCAAAATTTCGGGTTCGAGATGCGCGGCGACCGAAAACGCGAGCCGCATATACATTCCCGACGAATAATGTTTGACGGGCGTGTCAATAAACTTTTCAATCTCGGAAAACGCGACGATTTCGTCAAATTTCGCTTCGATTTCAGTGCGCTTCATTCCCAAAATCGCGCCGTTCAGAAAGATGTTTTCGCGTCCCGAAAGTTCTTGGTGAAAACCTGTGCCGACTTCCAAAAGCGAACCGACGCGTCCGCGAATTTCCGCCGTTCCCGAAGTCGGTTTCGTGATGCGCGAAAGAATTTTGAGGAGCGTTGATTTGCCCGCGCCGTTTCTGCCGATAATGCCGAGCGTTTCGCCGTCTTTGACTTCAAAACTGACATCTTTTAACGCCCAGAGTTCGTTCTTTTTGTCGCGGCGCGGATTTTTGACAAAACTCATAATCGCGTCGCGCAGAGAATTATGCTTCGCGCCGCCGAGATAGTAGAGCTTTGATAAATTTTCGACTTTAATTACATTCATTTACAAAAATTTTTTAACGCAAAGTCGCTAAGATGCAAAATCGCAAAGGGTTTTACATAATTTTCTTTGCGCCTTTGCTTCTCTGCGACTTTGCGTTAAAAATAAATCAAATCAAATCCGCGAAATCGTCCTCCATCCGCTTGAAAACAAAGAGCGAAACGAGCATTAAACCGACCGTCATCGCTGATGAAACGCCGATGACGAACCAATCAAAATTTCCGCCGAAAAGTGCGGCGCGAAAGCCTTGTAAAATTCCTGTCAGCGGATTGAACGCCAGCACGAAACGCGCTTTTTCGGACAAAATTTCGGGCGGATAAAAAATCGGCGAAGCAAACATCCAAACCTGCAAAGCAAACGGTAAAGCAAATTTTACGTCACGGAAACGCACGTTCAAAGCCGAAAAAAGTGTTCCCAAACTGACGGTTAGCAAAATTGCCAAAAAAATAAAAATCGGTGCAAAAACGATTTGCCACGAAAGCGTTACGGCATTTTGAGAAATATAATAAATCATCAAAACGACTAAAACCGCAAAGCTGAAAAGCAAATCGAAAAGCCCCGAAAGTGTCGCCGAAATCGGCACGATCAAACGCGGAAAATAGATTTTCGTAACGAGATTCGAGTTTCCGACCAAACTATTTGAAGCAAAACTTATCGCGTTAAAAACGAAAAGCCAAATCAAAAAACCGCTCAAAGCAAACAGCGGATACGGCACATTTTGCGACTCGAAACGCGCCAAAGTGCTGAAAATCACCGTAAAAATGACGGTTGTCAAAACAGGTTGGAGAATTGCCCAAAGAACACCGATTGCCGTTTGTTTGTAGCGTACTTTGACATCGCGCCACGTCAAAAAATAGAGCAATTCGCGGTAAGTCCAAAAATCCTTCAGCTCAAGGCTGAACCACGAACCGCTCGGCTTGATTAGTGTAATTTGGTTTGATTTTTCGGTTTCCGGCGACAAAAATTATTTCTCCGTGTTCTTTACCAACTTAAATTTGTCTTGTGTGGCGGCAAGCGTCACCGCCGCGCCGTTCGGATGCGCGAGATTGTGTTCGATGATTTTTATTTCTTTGTAACCGTTCACCGTCAGCAAACCAATCAACGAACCGAGCGAGAGCCAGAAAGATTTTTTGCTCAAACCGCTCAAAGGGTCGAAAAATCCGCCTTCACGATAAACTTTTCCGCGCCAGCCTTCGCGCATTTTTTTCGCTTTCGCTTCTTCGGAAATCTGCGTCCAGATAAAAATATTCGGACTGATTGCCGCCAATTTCGGAATCAATTCCCAGGGTTTCGGCAAATGATAAAGCAAGCCCGAACAAAAGACCGCATCGAACGCACCGAACTGTTCAAAGTTTAACTTTTCAATATCGCCCTGCGCGAATTCGACCTTTTTATCGTCGAAAAGTTTCTGCACGAACTTTGCCTTTTCGATATTTTTTTCGCGTCCTTCAATCGCCAAAACTCTTTCGACGACCGGACTTTTCGCCAGAGCAAAACTATGTCCGCCTTCGAGCGAACCGAGTTCGATAATATTTTTCGCGGCGGGAAAAATCTCGAAAAACTGCCCGATTCGCGCATCATTCAGCGCGTCGAAATTTCCGCCGTAATCTTTTCCTTCGATTTGAAATTTGGTTATCCAAGGTTTGAGTTTTTCAAATTCCGCGCTCGTGTTTGTCAAGTTTTCTTCCGTCATATTCTCTTTCTATATCACTTTGTTCCGACCAATTTAATGCCCAACAGAAACCGCACGATTTTATTAAAAGTCAGTAATTTGCGTAAGTCGTGCGGCAAAGTGTCGAGCAACTTTTCAGCGATTTTATACGGAAAAACGGGCAGAGAAATGTTTGAAACGCCCGTGTAAATTTTCGTTTTCGTAAAACCGACCTTTCTGAAAAGCGCGTCGAGTTCCGTCATCGTATATTCCTTTAAATGAAGCCCGGTCGCGGTCGCATCAAAATTTCTCGAAACATCGTGCGGACCGCTCAGACGGTTCGGCGTGATGCAAAAATAAACGCCGCCTTTTTTCAAAGCGCGAAAAACATTCTGCAACTGCGCGAAAGAATCGTCCGCGTGCAGATGTTCCATCAGTTGATTGCTGAACGCGACATCAACGCTTTCGGGCGCAACGGGAATATCGCTGCCGTCAGAGATAATCAATTCAAAATTCGCGGGCGCGTTCTCGGTTTTGGTAATTTCGTTTGAAACGTCAATCGCGTAAACCTTTTCCACTTGCTTGGCAATCTCGAAAGCGAGCGTGCAATCGCCGGGACCGATTTCGAGATAAATCGTGTCTTTGTTGATAAAAGACTGCAAACTCCGAACTTCTTTGGCTATCTGTTGCGCTTTCGCTTCGGGCGAATAATTATTGAGCAAAGGATGATGCGGAACTCGCCGGAAAAGCTCGTCATAGGCTTCGGTATAAAGATTTTTTCGGTCTTCGGCAGTCGAATTTCGCAGTCTTTCGGCAATCTGCTTTTCGATTTCGTAATGCTCCGTGATTTGCGCCGCAGTTCTCTTATCCATCTTTATTTTTGCGGTATTCTTCGACCTGTTTTTCGCGTTTTCGCTGTTGATAAGTTTGCAAAAAACTCTTCGGAAGCAGAAGCTGTATCAAAGATTTTCCGACCTCTTTTGCCGAACCCGCGCTTCGCCAGCTTTCTTTGCCCAAAAGAATCGCTTCTTTTTTATCGCCGTTCTGCAGAAAAACCTTCGTGTTGCGAAATTTTATTTTCGTCTGATATTTTTCCAGTTCTTCACGACTGACACCCAAAAATTCAAAGTTGCGATTCTGCGCTTCGATGACTTCGTTGTGCATCAACAATAAATCTTTACTCGTATTGTAACTGTGATGCCGCCAGACGGAAAGCACTTGCGGGTCGAAAGCAAAATCGCCGATTGCCGCCAGCCGAACATACATTTCATAATCTTCGAGCCGCGAATTTTCGTTCCAATGAACTTTTTCCAAAACCGAACGGCGATAAAAAACCGTCGAGCTGACGGGCGAAACGCCGTTTAATAACATCGAACTCGCTTTGCCGTCGGGATATTTTGCCCAATCTTCTTTAATGTCCGCCGTGTTGCCGAAAATCTCGCCCGATTCGTCAATCAAATACGAATGCCCGTAACCCAAAACCGCTTCTTCGCGTTTGTCGAGAAGTTTTGTGCGCGCTTCAAAAAACGTCGGCAGCCAAAAGTCGTCCGAGCCGATATAAGCGAAATATTTTTCCGAACTCAAGGAAAGACCTTGATTCAAAGTCGCGCACAGACCGCGATTTTCACGGACAATCAGTTCTGCGTCAAACGGACAATCTTTCAGAATTCGCTCGATAATGCGCGGCGAATCATCGCGTGAACCGTCGTCAATGACGAGCAGTTTTTTCGGTGATAAAGTTTGATTGATAATCGAATTCAAACATTTCTCGATAAACGGCGCGTGATTGTAAGACGGGACGAATGCGAAAACTTCCGAATTTTGACGTTCTTTGTTCATTATTAAACTTCAAACTATAATAAAAGCAAATTTTTCGTTACTTGTCATTCGAGTAACGGTTGCAAAACGCCTCAATTTTACCGTAATGAAAGTTTTACATATTTTAGATTCACTAAATCGCGGCGGCGCGGAAATGCTCGCGCTCGACGTTTGCCGGAACGCGGCGCAAAACGGTTTGGATTTATCGTTTGCCGCAACCGGCGGCGGAACGCTCGAAGAAGATTTCAAGAATTCGGGTGCGCCGTTTTTTCGCTTGCAAAGACGTTTGCCGTTTGATTTACAGGTCGTTTCCAAGCTCCGCAAAATCATCAAAGAAAACGACTTCGACATCGTTCACACGCATCAGGCGGTCGCCGCAATTCACGCTTATTTTGCGTCCGCCGGAACAAAAACGAAACACGTTTTGAGCTTTCCGGGCTTTTATTCCGACGCGAAAAATCGTTTGACGACCAAATTTCTCGTGCCGCGAATGTCCGCAAATATTTCGTGTTCAAAAGGCTTGCTCGAATGGCTTTCTGAAAGCGAAAAACTCGACATCTCAAAGTTTCAGATGATTTACAACGGCGTTGATACAAAAAGGCTCGAATATTCGGGCGAAACTTTACGCGAAGAATTAAAACTTCCCGCAAACGCGTTTCTTTTCGGACAGGTTTCGCATTTCTACGCCGCGCCGCGCAAAGACCAGATCACGCTCTGTAAAGCGTTTGCCAAAGTTGCTGACGAATTGCCGAACGCGCATTTGATTCTCGTCGGCAAAGTCGAAAGCGGCGCGGAAAATAAATATGACGAATGCGTTAAAATCGTCGAACGGAACAATTTACAGGCTCGCGTTCATTTTCTCGGTCAGCGCGACGACCTTGCGAAAGTCGTTAATTCGCTCGACGTTTATGTTTTTTCGTCGCTTCATGAGGGTTTGCCGATTGCGCTGATGGAAGCGATGCTCGCACGGAAAGCCTGTATTCTGTCCGACATTCCACCGCTTCTGGAAGTTTCAA
This sequence comes from Acidobacteriota bacterium, assembly GCA_031412675.1. Lineage (GTDB taxonomy): Bacteria > Acidobacteriota > Blastocatellia > Pyrinomonadales > Pyrinomonadaceae > JAFDVJ01. The sequence goes on from JANODL010000167.1 coordinate 53,331, forward strand.
ACAATGGCGAATTTGCTGAAGTTTTTGAAACTCAAAACGCCGATGAACTGGCGGAAAAACTCGTGAAAATTGCTCAAAGCGACGAATTCAGAAATGATTTGGCGATTCGCGCTTACGGTTTTGCCCAAAAGACTTTCAGCATCGAAGCGCATCTCGAAAAATTAAAAATGTTGTATAATTCGATTTAGAAATGCCGACTCCGAAACGAAAAATTTCAAAAAAAAGCGATTTGACGCTCGAAGAATATCTCGAATTTGAACGTGCTTCGGAAACGAAACACGAATTTCTCGACGGCGAAGTTCGTCAGATGGCAGGCGAAAGCGGCGAACACGCCGATATTTCCTCAAATTTGATTCGTCTGCTCGGCAATTCTCTTTACGAAACAAATTGCCGTGTGCGGGCAAAGGACACGAAAGTTCGGAGCGGATTTATGCCGCCGAAAAGTTCGCTCAAAAAAGGAATGATTTCGTATCCCGATTTGGTCGTTATTTGCGGTGAGCCTGAATATCACGACAAACACCGTGATGTGGTGTTGAATCCGCGAGCGATTATCGAAGTTTTATCCGATTCAACCGCCGAATTCGACCGCACCGATAAATTTCATCGTTATCAGATTTGCAACCCGACTTTGACCGATTACGTTTTGGTTTCGCAGGATAAATGTCTGGTCGAGCATTTTATCAAACAAACGGACGGAACGTGGAAATATTTTTATTTCAATACTTTGACTTCGCAATTGACGATTGATTCAATTAACTGCACGCTTCGGCTGGCAGATATTTTTTATCTCATTAAATTTCCGAAATCCAAATGAACATACTCGTCGGAATGCCTGAAAAAACGGCTCGCGGCGGGATTAATGCGTGCGAACCGCCGTTTTTGCGCGAACTCGAAAAGCTCGACGCTCACGTGCGCGAAGAAATTTACACTTTCGACAACGACGCGAAAATCTCGATTTTTCAGCGCGTCAGGCAAGTGTGGAAAACCGCGCAAAAATTTCGCCGCGTTTTGCGCGATGAATATTTTGATTTGCTTCATCTCAACACATCGTTTGAAACAAAAGCGATTTTACGCGACGCTTTTTCGCTTTTTTGGCTTAAAAGTAGGCGCACCAAAATCTTTCTTAAATTTCACGGTTCAGACGTTGATTTGTTAAAAAACGCGAATTTTGTGCTTCGGTTTTTAATTCGCAGTTTAATTAGAAATGCTGACGGAATCGGGCTTTTATCGTCGGAAGAAAAACGCGGGTTTATTGAGTTCGGTTTCGCCGAAGAGAAGTTTTTTGTCGTTAAAAACGCGCTGACAATTCTCACGCGGGAAAGTTTTCCACCTGTGGAAAACTCTTCTGCGAAAAAACCTGCGCGCCTGCTTTTCGTTTCGCGCCTGATTCCGACTAAAGGTTTGCTTGAAACAATTTCTGCCGTTGCGATTTTACGCGAAAAAGGTTTTAAAATTATTTTAGAGGTTCTCGGCGATGGCGAAACTCGTCCGATTGCCGAAGATTTGGCAAAGAATTTAGAAATCAGCGAGGTTGTTAATTTTCACGGGCATATCGCGGAAGAAAATGTGCAGGAATTTTACCGCACAACAGATTTGCTTGTTTTCCCGACGTTTCACATCGAAGGCTTTCCGATGGTCATTTTTAACGCTCTGCAATTCGGTCTGCCGATTGTGACCACAAAAATTCGGGCGGCGGCGGATTATTTGCGCGACGGTGAAAATTGTTTGTTCTGCGAGGCGAAAAACGTGCAAAGCGTCACGGAAAAAATTATCGAAATTCTGCAAAATAAAGATTTGCGTGAACAAATGAGCGAAAATAATCGTGCTTTGGCAATGGCATTTACAGCCGAAAAAATCGCACCCGAATATCTGGAAATTTACCGCAAACTTGTTGATTAGTTTCTAGAGTTCGGTCGGGCGAAACTTTCGGGCGAGCGTTTTGGCAATCCAGGCGATGAAAAGCCATTGCAAAACGATGAAAAACGCGAATAAGCCGAATTTGAGATTCATTCGGGCTGAATGGCTGATTTCTGCAAAAAAAACATTGATTATTTCATAACACAAACGAGTGAAAATGAAGGCAGGCAGATTCAAACTAACAAAAACTTTTCCGAGAAAAGTTTGAGGCACACTCGCCATGTTGCTGCTCTTGAGGGCGAAAAAGCAGACGTTCAGAGTTGCCAGAACAATTCCGAAACGATTTGAAAACAGATTGATGATGAATTTTTTCATTTATTTTACCTCCGAGATTTGTTATTTTCGTTACACAAGATTTTTTTAGAATAGTTGCAGAAAATGTCAGAAATAGTTTTTCCAAATCCGCGTCAGCACGAATTTTCCGAATGGGTTTTGTTCGGCGACTATTACTACAATGCCCGCGACATTATCGGGTTCGGCGGCGATCTGACGCTTGAAAATCTGCGTAACGCTTACCGGCGAGGGATTTTTCCGTGGCATATTGACGGACTTCCGCTGCCCTGGTATTGTCCCGAAGACCGCGCGATTTTGGAGTTTGAAAATCTCTATCTGCCGAAAAGTTTGCACAAGGAATGGGCGAAAACGCGTTTTACTTTTACGATTGATAAGGATTTTGAAGCCGTCATCAAGGCTTGTTCACGGGCAAAACGAAGCGACGGACAAGGAACGTGGATCACGCCGGAATTTATCCGAGCCTTTTGCGAATTTCATAAAACGGGCGACGCGCACAGCGTCGAGGTTTGGGAAGATACGGAACTCGTCGGCGGACTCTACGGCGTTGACGCGGGCGGCGTGTTTTGCGGTGAAAGTATGTTTCATACGCGCTCGAACGCTTCAAAATTCGCGCTCCTTTATTTGATCGAACATCTCAAATCACGCGGCGCGACGTGGCTCGATATTCAAGTGATGACACCGCATTTTGAAGTTCTCGGCGCAGAAGAAATCGAGCGCGAGGATTTTTTGGACAAGCTCGAATCAACTCAGAAACTCGGCTTGAAGCTATTTTAACCTGACTTCGGGATAAAAAAGGAGCGCAGGCTGCCAGCTTGCCACGCCGCTCGCAAAGCGGTGTCAAAGACTTCAAGATAAACTATCTTGAATGAACTTAGACGTTTTGAGCGTTTTTCAAATGCTTGCAGTCTGGCAGCCTGCGCTCCGTTCGGTAAATTGCCGTTGGACAACCGCCAAAACCCGCAAAAAAACCGATTTTACTCAATAAGCATCGGCAATTCACGTTAAATCGCCGTGAAAACCGCAAAAAACAAATAAAGAAGACGAGCCGCAAGCCGACTCGTCTTCTTTATTTGTTCGATACCTGCCCTTTGTTCTAAAAGTTAAGTTTCGCACGGAACTGCATGACACGCGGTCCGCCGACGGTGTTCGTGATTTTGCCGAAATCGGGACTTCCGAGTTCGCTGTCGGGCGTTCCGAAGTTTGCCGTGTTGAGGACGTTGAAAACATCCCAACCGATTTCAAATGAAACCTTTTCGTTGATTTTCGTTCTTTTAACGATACCCAAATCAAGACGGCGTTGCGACGGTGCGCGAAGCGTGTTTCTGCCAAGACTGCCGAATCCGCCGAGTGCCGAACAGATATTGCCGTTTGCCGTAAATGCTTGCTCGGTAATGTCCGTGCCTGCTTGGTTGAGCGTCGAACCGCAGAGATTCGGACGACCGAATCCTGGACGATACAAACCGCCCGAACCGCGGATGAGGTCGGTCAATTGCGAAACATTCGAGATTTCCGGCTCAGGCGCAAAAATCGTGTAAGGCGAACCGCTTTGCGCCTGGAAAAAGCCCGAAACTTGCCAGCCTTTCAAAAATGCGCTGTTTGAACCGAAGGTCGGAACGTCCCAAACAAAATTCGTCGAAAAACGATGTTTGCGGTCAAAATCCGAAACCGCTTTGTTCGCCGTCAGATTGCGCTGGTCGCCCTGCACGACAAAGCCCGCATTCGGCACGTCGGGTTTGCCGCCGCCCGCCGTGCTTCCCGGGTCGCTCGAATTGTTGTCAAGCGATTTCGAGAAGGTGTAAGCGACGTTAAACTGCAAGCCGTTGGAGAACCGACGCGTCAAGCTGAATTGTGCGCCGTGATAATTCGAGAAAGCGTTCGATTGAAGCAATAAGGCTTCGGGAACATTGAAACCGAGAATCGGTACACGCGCTTCAAAACCGATAACCGTGCCGTTGGCGGCAGAAAGATTATTGTCAATTCTTCCCGTGACCGTGTTCAGGAATCCGAAAGCGCGACCCAAGCCGCGTTCACGCGCCGTCGAACCCGAGTTCAACGCACCGTTCGGCGAACCTGCCGCGACGTAGGCTTGATTAAACCGCTCGAAAATCTGGTCGGGCGCGTTCGGATCGTTCAAGTCGAAGCCTTGGTTAAACGCAACGCTTTGCAGAAGATTACTGCCTTTCGTGCCGACGTATCTGGCTTCGACGACAAAGTTTTTCAAGAATTGATACTGTACGCCGACATTCCATTGCTGAATCAAAGGCGTTTTCAAATTTCGGTCAACAGCGCGAAATTCAAAAGTTTCGGCAATGTTTCCCGGCACGGTAACATTGCCGCGTGGGTCGGTCGTCACGCCTGTGCCGTCGCGGATCACATAGCTTCCGGTCGCACCCGAACCGCGAACAATGCGGAACGGCAGCCAATTGTTCAGCGGAATCGTCGGCGAAACTCCTGCGAAAGCATTTGCAATCGGGACGTTTCCGTTCGGCACGGTGATTTCAACTTCGCGTAAAAACGGGTAATTACTGAAAACCGTATTGATAAAAGCCGCCGAAGGTTTATCGTAAAAAAGTCCGTAACCGCCGCGAATCACGAGATTTTCGTTGACGGCATACGCCAGACCGAAGCGCGGCGCAATGTTATTCAAATCTTGTTTTGCGAGAGTGTGATTATTATTTGCTTTGTTGGTAATGGCGATTGCCGAATCAACCGTCGGCAAACCCGTCGGTCGAGCATTTTTCGGCACGATGAAGCCGCGCAGCGGACTGTCGCAGTTGGCAACTGTTCCGCCGGTCGGCTGAAAACACGACTCGAAACCCGCAAAGTCAAAGTTTCCGATGCGTCCGTTTTTCTCGGTCGGATACATAAATAATTCGTATCTTAAACCGAGGTCAACCGTCAGATTACGAAACGGTTTGAAGTTGTCGGTAAAATAAAAACCGAAATCCTTCATCCGAAAACTTTTGTCCGTGATGCCGAACTGCGTGTCGGCTTCCTGGGCGTTTCCGGTCAGAAGCTGAGTGAAGGAGTCGAATTTTTCAAACTCGGTCGCTTGCTCTTCGGGCAGATTCGTATCGTATTGCGAGCGTTTGAAATCGCCGCCGAATTTAATCGTGTTGCCTTTGTAAATCCAAGTCGTGTTATTTGAAAAACTCAAGTTCTGCGATCTGCGTTTATTAAAGCTGTCATTCGGTCCGCCGAAACTGAATTGTGCAAGGTTCGTTCCCGGACGACCGATGAAATGTCCCAAACGGCGAGTTCCGATACTGTCGTCAAATGCGAGCGCGGGATTGCTGATGCCGACGGCGGCACTCGTAAAACTATCCGTCAAAAACGGGTCATCCAGACTGCGTGTGTTATTTAAGAAAAAATATCCGAAACGAGATTCGTTAATCCAATTCGGAGTAATCGTTTTGGTGTAGCTGGTTGCCAAAGTGCGGTTTTGGTCATCGCGTCTGAGCGAAAACGGCGAAGCCAGACTCGACGGGTCGGGGAAAGAATCAATGCCCGGAAACTTTGCCCAGAAAAATGTTCCGCTTAAAGTGTCGGTTTCCGTCAAATTGGCATCGAGCCGAACCGTCACTTGATTTTGCTTAAAGGTCGAAGGTTGAACATTTAATTGCTGAACGAGCGGATTGTTTTCCCGCAAAGTTCGGGTGCTGATTCCGCCTGTGCCGACCGTTCCGAATTGAAAAGCTCTGGCTCCGGCGCGGTCTATCCCGATCAGACGTGCATTTGCGCTCGGTGTCGGAATGACGAAACCGCCCGTGACAGGGTTTCTGAGATTTAAAAGATTAATTGCAACGGGTGAAATATCAGCCGCCGTCAAGCAATTGACGGCAACCGTGCAGCCGTTGAATTGATTAAACGCCGCCGCGACGTTTGCCGCCGTTCGTTCGCCTGTCAAAAGCGTTAAGGCTTGCGGTAAAACCGTGAACGAACGCGCCGTCGGAACAAAACCCGTTTCGGCGTTCGTATATTGATAACCGCCGAAGAAAAATAATTTGTCCTTGATGATTCTGCCGCCAAATGTTCCGCCTGTTTCGATGCGGTCGGCTTTCGGCTTTTCAATCCCGAATTTGTTGAAGAAATAGTCATTGGCGTTGAGGGCTTTGTTTTGCAGATAAAAATAAGCCGAGCCGTTAAACTGGTTGCCGCCCGATTTCGTGACGACTTGAAAATTTCCGCCGCCGCTTCTGCCGGTCGAAGCATCGTAAAGCGATGTTTGCAGTTTAACTTCCTGCAGAGTTTCCGGCGCGGGCGAGATGTTATCGCTCAAAGAACCTTCATTGGTCGAAACATTCGTTGCATCAATGCCGTTGAAGGTAAAACTCGTCGAAGTCGTTCGTGTGCCGTTGACCGACGGCGAAATATTGCCGTTGCCGTTGACCGCAACAGGCGAAAGTTCGCTCGAAACGCCCGCTTCCGATGAAAGCAAGCCGGTGAACGAGCGCGTCGAGGTCGGAATTTTTGTAATTTCCGCGCCCGTAATTTGGCGTGAAACCGCCGCTGATTCGGTTTGCACTAACGCCTGATCGCTTGAAATCGTCACGACATTTTCGATTGCGCCGACTTCTAAAACGGCATCAATCGTGCGCGGAACTGAGGCTTCGACCGAAACATTTTCGGCAAAGGATTTTTTGAAGCCTTCTTTTTCATAAGTAACCGTATAACTGCCGACACTCAGAACCGGAAGCGTCCAGCGTCCTTCACCGTCGGTAACGGCGTTTCGTGTCGAATTGGTTGCCGTGTTTTTGACCGTCACGGTTGCGCCTTGCACAATCGCGCCGTTTTGGTCTTTGACTGTTCCGCTCAAACTTCCGGTTGCCTGGGCGAAAGCGTTTGATACAAATAGAAAGCTCAAGCCAAAGGCTAAAGCCAAAAACCTAAAACTGAAATTTCGTTTGGATAGATTCATAAATTGTCTCCTCAAAAAGAGCCGTAATTCTTAAATATTCTTTAAAACCTAACGTCAATCGGCTAAATCAGAGCGCGATTGACGTATTTTGTATTTGTAAAATTTAATAGGATTGCCTTTCAATTGATGAGAATATTACGAGCGCGTTAAAATGATGTGAAACGAATCTTAAATAAATGTTAATTTCGCAATTTTGGAAAGTATGAAAATCCGTCAATTTGCGGATATTTTGTGAGATTGACGGTTAAATGATATATTTATGGTTCTTATCTCTTCTTGTAAGAAAAAAACAATTCATCGGGGTTAAAATCACTTCGGAAAAAAATCCAGGAGTTTCGGACTAAAATGCAGCGCGTTAAAATATTTGTGTCATTAGGATTTCTTTTGTTTGTCGGTCTGTTTTTCGGAAACCGTCTGACAACTACTCGGGTCAGCGGACAAGGTTCGCTTGCCGCGCCGACGGGTGTTACGGCTTCCGACGGCAATTATGCGAACAAAGTCGGTCTTCATTGGGATACGATGCGCGGTGCGACGCTGTATCGGATTTTCCGCAACACAACCAATAATTCGGCAGGCGCAACGGCTGTCGGAACAACCGCCGCCAACTATTTCTTTGATGAAACCGCCCAAGCCGGACAGACATATTTTTACTGGGTGAAAGCCGAAAACGGCGCGACCATCAGCAATTTCAGTTCAGCCGACACGGGCGCACGCGGTAACGGAGAAATTACCTCGAGCCCATTTCCGCCGCTTGACCCGCCGATTGCGCCTGACGGAAATCCGGTGACGGCAACTAAAGCCTATCTCGGCAAAGCATTATTTTGGGACGAACAGCTTTCTTCGACCGACACCGTTTCGTGCGGAACTTGTCATCGTTCGAGCGAAGGCGGCTCCGACCCGCGCACCGTTTTTAACTCCACGCGCTCGAGAAATCCGGGCTTCGATAATATTTTCAACACCGCCGACGACGTTTTCGGCTCGCCCGGCGTGCCGCAGAATAATCTCGACGGAACTTATGCTTTTTCGAGCGTTTTTAAATTTAATGAACAGGTTACGGGCAGAAAAGCACCTTCGTATTTAAATGCCGGTTACACGCGGGGCGGTTTGTTTTGGGACGGACGCGCCGACGATATTTTCCGTGACCCGATAACGAACACACCGATTATTACCGCTTGGGGCGCACTTGAAAGTCAGGTTGTCGGTCCGCCCGTCAGCTCGGCGGAAATGGGACACGCCAACCGAAACTGGACGCAGGTTGCATCGAAGATTGCCGCGTCAAAACCGCTGGTGTTGGCGACAAATATTCCGACCGCGCTCAACAGATGGATTAACGGACGCACTTATCCGCAGCTTTTTGAAGAAGCCTTCGGCACGCCCGATGTAACTCCGGCGCGGATTGCAATGGCAATCGCCACGCACGAACGGACACTTTTTTCCGACCAAACGCCGCTCGATAAAGCGGAGTCGAACATCGAACCTTTAACGCCCGCCGAACAGAACGGAAGAACTGTTTATATGAATTCGCAGTGCGCTATCTGTCACGGCGGTTCGCTTTTGTCAGACCACAACTTTCACAACATCGGCGTGCGTCCGCAAATTGAAGATTTAGGACGCGGCGCGGTGACACAAAACACCGATGACAACGGCAGATTTAAAACGCCTAACTTAAGAAATATCGAGCTACGTGCGCCGTATATGCACAACGGACGTTTTGAGTCTCTCGAAGAAGTCGTCGAATTCTACAATCGTGGCGGCGATTTCGACGCGCCGAATATTAACCGCGACATTATTCGACCGTTAGGACTTACGCCCGAGCAAAAAGCAGACTTAGTGGCGTTTATGAGCCGCCCGTTGACGGATGTGCGGGTGCGGAATGAGTTGCCGCCGTTTGACCGACCGACGCTTTATACGGAAAGTTTGAGGGTGCCGGTGTTGGTTGGAACGGGGGTTGCGGGAGCGGGTGGAGTTGTGCCGGGTGCGATGGCGATCGAGCCGCCGCTGGTCGGGAATCCGTCGTTCACGGTTGCGGTGTCGAATGCGCTCGGAAATGCGTCGGCGGTGTTGGTGATTGATGCAAACGATCCGGGGACGACTTCGATTCCGGCGACGGGCAGTTTTGTGCGCCGCCAGATCACGCTCGCGGGTGCGGGAGCGGGCAACGGGAACGGTTCGATTTCGCTGGCGATTCCCGATAATGCGGCACTTGTCGGACAGACATTTTTCGGTCGCTGGTATGTCACGGACGCTTCCGCCGCGAACGGCTTTGCGGTTTCACAGGCTTTTCGCTTTACGATTTTCGGCGAAGCGACTGCCGCAACGAGCGCGGCGCACGTTGATTTCGACGGT
>JANODL010000168.1:0-12198 GCA_031412675.1 Acidobacteriota bacterium
CGAGGACGGCAGCGAGCGCAAACAACTGACTTCGGACGCGAGCGCGGAAATCTCGCCGAAACTTTCCGCTGACGGACGCTTTTTGATATTTATGTCGAACCGCACCGGACAGATGGACGTTTGGCGGGCGGACGCAAACGGTACGAACACGATGCGCCTGACGACGAACGGGAATGTCAAAGACGCGATAATTTCGCCGGACGGCGAAACGGTTTTTTATCTGGTTCACGATTCCGAAGAAAAGTTTGAAACGCTGTGGCGCGTTTCGATTAACGGCGAAAATCCCGTCAAACTAACCGACCGCGCCACGCGCTCGCCGCGTATTTCTCCCGACGGGAAAACGATTGCCTGTTATATTTCAAATCCCGAAACGAACCGGATGTCGCTCGCGCTAGTTTCAGCCGCGACGGGCGAAGTCTTAAAATATCCGGCGGCTCCGCCAAATGACGACGTTCCTTTTCTCGATTGGTCGAAAGACGGAGAAAATTTGTTCGTCGTGCTGCAAAGAGGAAAGCCTTACAGCCTCTGGAAACTTCCTTTGAGCGGCAGCCAGCCCGAACAACTGCGCGAATGGGAAAACGACGCGATTTTCCGGCTGGCGATTTCCAGAAACGGCGAGCGAGTTTTTTACGAAGTCGGAAATCAACTAAACAGCGTCGTGCAGTTTCAAAGTTTAGATTCTGACAGCAAGTCCGGCTTTGAGTTTTATAAATATGATTAACGAAAGTAAATAACAGATTATGATCAGGCTTAAAAATGCTCAAACTCTCCATCCAAAAATCAATTGAATAGAGCCTGTAATACCAAGTTGCGTAAAAAAAAAAGAAAAGTTACGAGATCAAATCAGTATCGTGAGCGGTCGCGAACACCTTTCTTGACAAGGAAGTCCGATAATAGCAATCGCGTGCGCGACCGCTCACGATACTGATTTTTATCTCACTTTTTGACGCAACTTTACTCAAGACTGAGGTCAAATTACAAAAGTCCGAGGCAGTTTGAAAATGATTTAGCAATTAAAGATAAAATGAGGAGGAGCGAGAGTTTTGTGTCCTGAAAAACTTGATCATATCAGTAAGAAGTGTGTTTATAATTCTCACCTCTCACTTTTCACTTCTCACTTAGATTGATCTTTAATCAATTCGGAGTCCGGCACGGCGGGCTTGTTCTTCGAGGATTTGCCATTGGGCGAGGAGTCCGGCGCGGGTTTGTTCGAGATAGATTAGTTGCCCGTTGGCTTCGCTTTGAGTGTAACTGTTGCCGACGACGATAACGGGCGCGATGTAGCCGCCGCGATAGCCGTTGCGTTTGCCGTAATTCAGGCGACCGCCGATGCGGACGTTGCCGGTGGATTGATTATAGAGACTTTGCGAGCTTGGATACATTGCGGCGTATTCCTGCACGGTGCGCATATTCGGCGGAAGATTGCGAATTTGCGGAAGGACGGAACGATTGCGCTGATAACCATAGGGAATGTAGCCGTTGGAATAGACGAAACTTTGGTTGTTGTAACTGCCGCCTTGGTTGCGAAGGTAATTTATCTGCGCGTCAATCGAAGCGATTTGGGTGCGAAGCGCGTCGGCTTGGGCGAGAATGCCGTTTTCCGACTGCAAGCGTTGTTGCCGCAGCTGATCGGAATATTTCTCCATCCGAGCGCGTCTTTGTTCGCTTTCTGCTTCGACTTGTTCGGGTGTCGGAAAGCCTTTTCGGGCGTATTCCGCTCTTAAATTCTTTTCGGCTTCGACGCGCTGCGCTCTGAACTTCTCCAAATCCGCGTTAGTTACGGTCTTTGTCTGGGCATAAGCCGAAACCGCCGCCGCTAAACTCAAAATCACGATTGCCAACTTCTTCATATCTTTCGCACCTCTTGTGTTTTTCAAATTATACATCCTTTGATGCGAAAGACAGAAAGATTTATTGCCCGCGAAACACACGAAAGATACGAAAAAAAGAATTTATCTTTTATTTTCGTGTGTTTCGTGTGTTTCGCAGGCAAATGTTTTAGAAGCCGAAGCTCACGCCGAGTCTGGCGGTTGCGCCGCTCGTGCGGAAACCGTTCTCGAAGTATTCGTTATCGAAAATGTTTTCGATTGTTCCGAAAACGCGCAAGGTTAGTTTGTCGTTGCGGAAAGGGAATGTGTATCCGCCCGTCAGGTCGGCTTTGCGGTTGCCTTTGAAACGGTAAATGTAAGTTGCAAAGGTCGTATTGCTGAAAATCGGCGCGAGATAATCACTCGTCGCAAGAAAATCGAAGTTGACCCAGGCGCGTTTGAAGCGTTGCGTGGCGACAAGCGTGAATTGATGTTCGGGAATTCCGAGCGTCGAAATGTTTCGATTGCCCGTGACTTGCGGTGCGCGTTGGTCGCTGTTCGTAAATGTGTATGACGCGAAAAAATCGGTCGAATCGCTGATTTTTGTGCGTCCGCTGAATTCTGCGCCGCGGGCGATGCCGCCTTTCGTGTTGAGATAACCGCCGAAATCTCTGCGCGTCGTGCCGATTGGCGGGACGACGTTGCCGAAACCGATGGTGTCAATCAATTTCGTATAGAAATAGGTCGCGCTCAAGTTTGCACGTTTATTGAATAGTGTTTGTTCAACGCCGCCGTCAAACGCGATGGTCTTTTCGGGTTTCAGATTCGGGTCGCCGAGCGCGACGAAACGATTCGGATTAAAAAACGTCGCATAAAACGTACCGAATCTTTCATAAAGCGACGGCACGCGGTAGCCGTTCCCGACGTGTGCGCGGAGTTTCGTGCCTGATTTCTCGAAGAAATACGAAGCCGAACCGTCGAAGGTGTAGGCAGTCGGCGGATTTTCGAGCGTTAAACCCGCATACGGCGCGTTATTTAAGCTAAACTCCGTGTCTTTCAGGCTGAAAAACTGTGCGCGAAAGCCGCCCGCGATTTGCAGTCTGCCGTTCAACAAACTAATCAAGTCTTGCGCGTAAAGCGTGTTGCTCGATTGTTTGGCGCGTGTGAAAAAGTTGCCCGAACCTGTCGGCGTGAAACCGTCGTTGCCGTATTTTTCGTGTTCAAACTCGTAACCGACCGTGATTTCGTTGAATTTGTTCGGCGTGTAATTGAAATGTCCGTTGGCGGTTTGAATCGTGCCGTCGAAGATGCTCGTTGACGCGCTTTGAAAGCCGATGCCGAGTGTGCCGTTGTCGTTTTTGCGCGAGGTTTTCAAGCCCGAATAAAAGCCTTGAAAGATAATTTGGTCGTTGATGATCTGCGTCAGGACGACTTGCCCGTTGAAGAACTTCGATTTCTGAATGTTGTCGGGATCGTTTTGGTCGAACGTGAAATTTATCCCTTTTCTTGCATCGAGAATCGTTGCGTTTGAAGCCGGCAAAACACCGAATGTGTCGGGACTCGAATTTAATCGAACGTCGGCATCGCTCAAAAAGAAACGCGCCGAAAGGTTTGTCTTTTCAAACGGATTATACTCGATGCGCGTCTGAAAATTCGTGTTGTTGGCATCGTCGTCGCCGTCAATTCCCTTCGTGTAAGACGTGCGCGAAATGCCGACGTTAAAACCGAATTGATCGGTGCCGTAAGAAGTGTTACCGCGAAAACGCCCCAAGCCCAAACCGCCGAACGCGCCGCCGATTTGTCCGTGCCAGCCCGTCTGCGGCTTCGGCGTTTGAAAATCAATCGTCCCGCCAATCGCGTTCGTGCCGTAAAGCGACGAACCCGAACCGCGCAAGACTTCAATGCGCGAAACGCTCGTCAAAGTAAAGTCGGAAAGAAACGCCGACGCATCGCCCGTAATCGAAGAAGCATCGCGGAAACGAATTCCGTCAATCAAAACAGCTGTGTCCTGATTTCTCAAACCGCGCGTTTTGATGTTTGCCGTTCGTCCGAATCCGCCGAGTTGTTGAACGCGGAAACCCGGAATCGTCCGCAAAGATTCGACTAGCGAAAAATCCGCACGGTCGCGCATTTCTTGCGCGTCAATGACGTTAACGGTTTTGGAAACTTGTTCGACTGTTTGGTCTGTGTTTGCCGAAACCGTGACGGTTTCTTTAATCGCCGGAGTCGGCGTTGGAGTCGGCGTTGCTTGTTGTGCTGAAACGCAGATTGTCAAAAAACTGATTAAACTTAATATTTTTATAATTTTCATATCTCTCCTTTTCCGCCCAGCGCGGAAATTGGTTTTGTGCCTAAACAAACGGGCAAGATTTTCTGACTTATTTCGATTTCGGATTTGTGATTGCGGATTGCGGATTTATTTTCAAATCCAAAATCTAAAATCTAAAATCCGAAATCGAACTTACAGTTGCGTGGGCAGTGTCGGCATTTCACCAAACTTCCCCTGCGCCGTTTGCTCTTTTTCAATTACGAATTTCAAATTACGGACAATGTTTTAAGCATTCGTAATTCGTAATTTGAAATTCGTAATTCGTTCAATAAATGGTCGTGACCCGACGTTTTCCGCTGTGCGGATTTTCGTCGAGCAGGACTCTGACGTTGAAAACTTCGATTAAATTTTCTTCGGTCAAAACTTTTTCGGGCGCGCCTTTTGCGGCAATCGCGCCGTTTTTTAATAAAAGAATCTCGTCGGCAAATTCCGAAGCGAGATTTAAATCGTGTGTGATAACAATCGCCGCCGCGTTTTCGCGTTCACATCTTTCTTTGACGAGGCGAAACATCAAAGCCTGATGCGCCAGATCAAGATTCGCGGTCGGTTCGTCGAGCAGAAGAATTTTCGCCTGCGTTGCCAAAGCTCTCGCTAAAACAACGCGCTGGCGTTCGCCGCCCGAAAGCTGATTCATTTGGCGATTTTCGTAATTTACCAAATCGCATTGCTTTAAACAATCAGCAGCAATCTGCAAATCGCTCGGCGTTTCCCAACCGAACGCCGCGCCATGCGCGAAACGTCCCGAAAGAACAAATTCCAAAACCGAAACGGGAAATTTCGTTTCGGTTTCCTGCGCGATGACGGCGATTTTCCGCGCAATTTCACGGCGCGAAAAATCTTTCAATTCTTTTCCGTCCAATAAAACCGCGCCTTTCGCAATCGGCAAACTGCCGTTCAGAGATTTCAAAAGCGTCGTCTTTCCCGCGCCGTTTGCGCCGAGAAGCGCGATAATCTTTCCCGCACGAAGCGCAAAAGAAACGTCCTGCACGACCGCGCAAACACCGTAATTTATCGAAATGTTCTGAACCTCAAGCATTTGTTTTTAACGCAAAGTCGCCAAGCGGCAAAGGCGCAAAGTTTTTTTTAAAATTTCCTTTGCGTTTCCGCAACTTTGCGCCTTTGCGTTAATTTCTTCTTAATAGCCAAATAAACATCGGCGCACCGATTAGCGCGGTGATTGCGCCGACAGGCAATTCACGCGGCGCAATTGCGACACGCGCAATCGTGTCCGCCAAGACCACGAAGATCGCGCCCGAAATTGCCGAAAACGGAATCACCAGACGATTATCGCTGCCGACCAGAAGCCGAATCAGATGCGGAACGATCAACCCGACGTAGCCGACCGAACCGCTCGCCGCGACCGAACTGCCGACCAGAATGCTCGCCACGGCGAAAACTATCAGGCGAACTTTTTTGATTTCAACGCCGAAATCGAAAGCGTCGCGTTCGCCGATCATCATCAAATTCAACGCCCGCGCCTGTGAAGTCAAAATAATCGTGCCGATAATGACGACAACAAACGTCAGATAAAACCCGTTTTTCGTGCCTTGCGACAAATCGCCGAGCAGCCAAAATGTAAACGAACGGAGTTTTGCCGCGTCCAATAACGAAGTCAGCAAGACGATGATTGACGAAAGAAATGTCGTGACGATCACGCCCGATAAAACCAGTCTTTCGACATTCATTCCGGCACGCGATTTTGCCATCTGATAAACCGCGAAGGTCGCTGCGCCCGCGCCCGCAAACGCAAATACCGGACGCGCAAATTCAAACTGTGCAAAAAAGACGAACGCGAGCATTGTTCCGAGTGCCGCGCCGTTTGAAACTCCCAAAAGATACGGTTCCGCCAGAGGATTTCTCAGCAGCGACTGCAAACCTGCGCCCGCGACTGCCAAACTTGCGCCGACACACGCGCCAAGCAAAATGCGCGGCAGACGAATATCGAAAAGAATCGTTGCTTGCGATTCGGTCAATTCAAAGAACGAGAGTTTTTCACTGCCGAGAAAAACCGCCGACAAAAGCGATAGAAAAAGTAAGCCGATGAGAGCGGGTAACATTTTAGAAGAGGAGATGCGGAGATGCGGAGATGCGGAGATTTTTTGCTCTCCTTTTCTCCTTTTCTCTGCCTCGCCTTTTCTTCCGTTAATTATCATTAGTTTGCGGATGCAAATTCTCGGCAATTTGTTCGAGCGCGTCAACGATTCGCGGACTCGGACGCGAAAGAATATCGGCGTTTATTTTGAAAACCTTTTTGTTTTTGACTGCCGAAGAGTTTTTGAAAACGTCGTTCGGTTCGGTGTTGTCGGGACTTTCCGAAAGAATCAGCGCGTCGGGATTAAATGCCAGCGCGGTTTCCTTGCTGATTTTCGGATACGCGGTGGCGACATCTTTGGTCACCGAAATTCCGCCGGCGCGTTCGACGATTTCGGTTAAGAAAGATTCTTTACCGACCGTAAAAAGCGGTTCTTTCGAGATTTGCACGAAGGTTTTTGTTTTCGGTTTGTCGCGCACCTGTTCGTCAACGGCGGCGATGCGTTCAAACAATTCGTTGAGCAGAATCGTCGTTCGTTCGGGCGTTCCGAAAATCTCGCCGAGTTGTCGAAGATTAGTCAGAACGCCGTTTAAATCTTTCGGATTCGTGACGAAAACCGTGATGTTGTTGGCTTCGAGCGTTTTCGTGAAAGTTTCGATTTGCGAGGCGGTCGAGACGAAAACGATTTGCGGTTTGAGCGCGATAATCGTTTCCATATTCGGGTTCATCGTATCGCCGACTTGAGCGATTTTGGTCGCGGCTTCGGGATAGTTGCAAAAGCTCGTGACACCGACCAATCTATCGCCCGCGCCGATGGCGAAAATGTTTTCGGTCAGATTCGGTGCTAAGGACACGACGCGCTCGACCTTTTCGGGAATCTTTATCTTGCGCCCGAGGTCGTCGGCGATGTCGCGCATTTTGACTTCCGTCTGCGCCGTCCGGTTTGCGCTCCGGCAAGCGGTCAGCGAAAAGAAACAGATAAAAAGCAATATGACGAAATGAATTTTTCGGGTATTTCTAAACATAAAAAAGTCCTGTTCGGCTCATTTAAAAACGTCAAAAACGAGCTAAACAGGACTTTTGTATAGTTAAAAGAAAAAAGACAAAAACGACCCTTATCAGCCAACCGTCCTGACGCGAGACGGTTTAGGCTAAAAAACTTCCGAAAGGTTTCCAGACTGCGCGATTTGGGATTTGGGATTTGGGATTTGGGATTTAATTAAAATCCGAAATCCCAAATCAGCAATCCGAAATCGCATCACTGTGGCGCGACCGTGCGGGATTTTCACCCGACTTCCCCTCACAAAAGTATTTTAGTCTGAAAAAGAACGACTTTGGTAAGATTGCTAAAGTTATTACCAAAGAGTGAAAGGCAAGTTATCACGCTTTGGCGGAAATTGTCAAAGCTAACTGCGAAAACGGTTTGAAATTCAGCTATCAGACAGGCTATTGTAGAAATTGTAAGTTGTAGTTTTATAAACCAAATCGAGTGAATTACAGATTCCAGAATTCTATGTCTCAATACGAAAATGTCGTAGCGGTGATTTTAGGCGGCGGTGCGGGTACGAGATTGTTTCCTTTGACCAAGGAGCGCGCAAAACCGGCTGTTCCGCTCGGCGGAAAATATCGTTTGATTGATGTTCCGGTGTCGAACTGCATCAATTCGGGCATCACGCAGATTTTTGTTTTGACGCAGTATAATTCGGCTTCGCTCAATCGGCATATTGCGCGGACTTATCGTTTTTCGTCTTTTTCGACGGGTTTTGTCGAAGTGCTTGCGGCGGAACAACGCCTCGATTCGCCCGAATGGTTTCAGGGAACGGCGGACGCGGTGCGGCAGATGATTCCGCACATCCGCGATTGGCGCGTCAATACGGTTTTAATTTTATCGGGCGACCATCTTTACCGGATGGATTACCGCAAATTTCTTGCAAGGCATTTTGAAACGAAGGCGGACATCACGGTTTCGGTCGTTCCGTGCCGTCCCGACGAAGCGACCGAATTCGGTTTGCTCAAGGCTGACGACGTTGGGCGGATTGTCGAATTTAAGGAGAAACCGAAAGGCGACGCGCTCGAATCAATGCGTGTTGACACGACGAAATTCGGTTTGAGTGCCGAAGAAAGCGAAAAGCGTCCGTTCCTGGCTTCGATGGGAATTTATGTTTTTAACTACGACCGTCTGATTGAATTTTTAAAGGAAGACGAATCACGCGTTGATTTCGGCAAGGAAATTATTCCGTCGGCAATCGAAAAATATAACGTGCAGGCGCATCTTTTTAAAAGCTACTGGGAAGACATCGGAACGATCCGTTCATTTTATGAGGCGAATCTCGATTTAGCCGCGCCCTTGCCGAAGTTTAATTTCTTTGACACCGACTCGCCGATTTACACGCGTTCGCGTTATCTGCCGCCGTCGAAGGTTCACAATTGCGATATTGATAATTCGATGATTTCGGAAGGCTGTATTTTGAACGGCGTGTATGCGCGAAAATCAATTTTCGGCTTGCGTTCACGGGTTGATAAAGGCGCACGGATCGAGAATTCGATTATTATGGGTTCGGATTTCTTTGAATCAATCGAGGAAATTCAAAAAAACATTGACCGCCAACTTCCGCCTGTCGGCATCGGTCAAAACACGATTGTCCGCCGCGCAATCATTGACAAAAACACGCGCATCGGCAACAACGTCCAACTCGTCAACCAGAACAACATCGAAACCGCCGACGGCGAAAACGGCTGTTACTACATCCGCGAAGGCATCATCATCGTTCCGAAAAACGCGACGATTCCCGACGGCACGATTGTTTAGTTTTTAGAGTCGGAACCGTCTGCGGTAGCGGGCGGGTTTCTGCGGCTAATTATGATTTCTCTTCGTCAACGATTTACCCGCCCGCTACCGCAAGCGGTTCTGACCCGATTTCAGCAACTCCGCTTTTTAAAAACTTTATTGACTTTTCCTTGATAAACCGTCTAATATTTGTTCATAAAGATTTACCCTTCTGGCAACACGGAATTCAACCAAAATAATTAGGCTTTATTTTTTGCAAACTAAAACTATCATCAAGGAGAAAAGCGTGAATAAACGATTATATGCAGGTTTTACTGCAGTTTTTGTGTTAATGGTGTGCGGTTTTGTCGGATTTTTCGGCAAATCGCAAGCCGCGACGATTTTAACAGAGGGTTTTGAGGCGGGCGGAAAAACGGCTTATGCCGCCGCCAATGTAACACTCGGGACAGGCAGTTGGTATTTAAATGATGCGCTGACGGGCAACACGGCGAGCGACCGCAAAACGGGTTCGTGGTCGGCGCGTGTCCGCGAACTCGGCACCGTAAGGATGAATTTCAACGTCTCGAGTGCCGGCACCGTGAGCGTCCAGCACGCCAAATACGGCACGGACGCAAACAGCACTTGGGAACTTTATCAATCTACGAACAGCGGTTCGACATGGACAAAGGTCGGCTCGACCGTGACGACGAGTTCGACGAGTTTGACGACCGCGAATTTTACGGTCAATTCGGCAATCGCGATTCGTTTTGAGCTTCGCAAAATTTCGGGCGGCGCGAATCGCATCAATTTCGACAATATTTCAATCACGGATTACATCGCCGCGACACCAACGCCGACACCAACGCCGACACCGACCGCGACACCGCCGCCTTCGTCGAGCGTTCATCTGACGATGGGCAATCCGTCGGGCGCGACGACGAGCATTGCACAAACGACGAATTATCTGATGGAAAAACCGCAATACGCGCTGTCGTATCACCGCGACAACGGCAGACCGAACTGGACGGCGTGGCATCTCGACACGAGTTGGATCGGTTCGACCCCGCGTCAGGACGATTTTCGCGCCGACACGACGCTTCCCGTCGGTTGGTATCAGGTTTCGGGTTCATCTTATTCGGGTTCGGGCTATGATCGCGGACATATGTGTCCGTCAGGTGATCGCACGAGTTCGGTTGCCAATAATTCGGCGACGTTTTTGATGACGAATATGATTCCGCAAGCACCGACGAATAATCAGCAAATGTGGGCAAATCTCGAAAGTTATTGCCGCACGCTGGCAAATGCGGGGAACGAACTTTACATCTTTTCGGGCGGTTACGGCAACAGCGGATTTATTGATAACGGTCGCGTTTCGATTCCGACAACGACGTGGAAAGTGATTATGGTTTTGCCGAGCGGCACGAACGATCTTTCACGCGTCACGACTTCGACACGGCTGATCGCAATTTCCGCGCCGAACACGAATTCGGTCGTCAGCGATTGGCGCACATACCGCGTCAGCGTTGATAATGTCGAATCTTTGACGGGTTACAATTTCTTCCCGAATGTTTCGACCTCGATTCAATCGGTCATCGAATCAAGCGTTGATACGCAGTTGATCGAAGACTGGGAAATGACACCCGACAAAGCCGCGATTGAAGAAAACGAAGCCGAATCTTCGACAAGTAAAAAGTAAAAAGTAAAAAGTAAAAAGGCAAAATTAAAAGCGTCTTGGCTCGATGTGGAAACTGAGCCAAGACGCTTTTTTACTTTTTACTTTTTACTTTTCTTCTCTTTTTCACCGAGAACGTAGCTGTCGCGGGTTTTGACGATTACGCCTTGCCGGTCAACGCGGACTTTTAATTTATGTTTTTTGCCGATGCTTGCTTCGTCTTTCGGGTAATAGCCGATGCTGTAATATTCGCGCAGCTCGCTCGCAATCCTCGAAAAAGCATCCGAAAGGCTCGTAATCGTGCTTGCTTTGTAAAGTCTGCCGCCCGTCCGGTTTGCCAGTTCGTTGAGATATTCGTCGGCTTTTTGATATTCTTCGGGCGTTGTTCCTTTGCTCTCCATCGAACCGACTCCGCCCATCCCGCCGCCGTTTTTAGTCGGAAACGGAAACGGAAACGGACTTTTATCTTGTGACGGAATCGGACTCGGCGTTTTCGGCTGTTGAATAACCGGCTTGTTTTTCATCGCTTGAACTTCGTAATAAGTGTCGTATTGAATCGGATAAATCAGCGCGTCGAGTTCGAGCGCATCGCTCAGATTCCGCATCTCGAAAACCTTTTTGCTCGTCGTGTCAACGCCGTCCGAAAAAAGCACGATCGCTTTGCGTCCCGTAATTTTTTTGAGCTTCTGATTGATCACCAAATCCATCGCGTCATAAAGGCTCGTGCCGTAGGAAATCTTCGTGCTTTTAATTGCGGCGCGCAAAACTTCGCGGTCATTGGTCGGCTCGCATTGAACATAAATTTCTTCATCGAAGGAAACGACCAGCACTTTATCGCTCGGGCGCAATTGATTGATAAAAGCGAGTGCCGCCGCTTGAATTTCTTCGGCTTTGAATTTTGCCGAATAGCTCATATCCAAAACGAGTGCAACGGTGAAAGGCTGTTGTTCGTTGGAAAAATAAGCGATTTCCTGTTCGACGTTGTCTTCGAGAACCTTAAAATTTTCCTTCGTCAAACCGGCGATAAATTTGCCGCTGCGGTCTAAAACCTTGACCGGAATCGAAACAATCCCCGTGTCAACCTTGATAACTTCGGAGTCATCAATCTCGGCGTTTTCATTTTCGTTTTGTTGAGCAGTCGTATTGCCGTTCGGCGGAGTCGGGCTTTCAACCGGACGCTGGTTGGTTTTTTTAATCGTGTCGGAATTTGAAGAATTTTTACGCGATTGGGCAAAACTTATCGTGAAACTCAGACAAATTACCGCCAAGCAGAAGAAAATTGCGATCTTTTTCATTTTTGCACCTCGAAGCTAGATTCTATGATGCTTTAAGGTTTAATTAAAGATGCTAAAAGTGAAAAAGTTTAAACGTAAAAAAGTGAAAAAGTTTAGTTGAATTCAGACAAACAACTTTTTCACTTTTTCACTTTTTCACTTTTAAACTTTATTTACCGGCGAGTTTGTTATCGTTCGCGCCGACAATGTAGCTTGTTTTTGCCCTGACAACCAGATTCGGACGCATCACACGAACGCGGATTTGTTTGCGGTCGCCGATTTTGCCGACCGCTTCGGGATAGTAACCGATCGAATA
>JANODL010000169.1:0-11071 GCA_031412675.1 Acidobacteriota bacterium
TTTGCGAGAACAAGTGCGAAACGCCTCGTTTTCTCGCTTCGCTTGAAGATCGGCAAAGGCTTTCCGTTCTTGCTTTGCGCGAACGGTGCAGGCAAGCTGCCTGCGCTCCAACTTAAAAATAATTCTGTCCATTTACTTAAAGCAAAATTATTTTAAATTGAACTTCGGAATAGATAACAGATAAAATCTGAAAGATTAAATTTATCAGCTATTCCGAATCAAATTTCCGAAACTAATTTTGCTCCACTACTTACAAAGCGGGATTTTAGAAAATGCAGTTGGAGAAATAATCGTTCCCGAAACGACTGTGCAGTTTGAAATTGTGCAGATCAAGATATTAACGGTCAGGTGGTTTTTGGAGGTGATGAGAGATGAGAAAATTAATCCGGGTTATCAGTCTGATGGGTTTTATTTGCCTGTGCGGTTGCGGTGAACAGTCGGCAAATTATACGGCGAACATAAACGCGGTGCCTACAAATAAGCCTTTGAACAGTCCGCTCAACACTCCACCGCCGACGGCGACTCCGGTGACTACTTCGCAGTCAAACGCGGCGGGAAACTATCAAAACACAAAATCGTCGAACACTATGAAATCGGCGAATACCGCAAGTTCGGGGAACAGCAGCAAGCCGACTCCGCAAACGAGCGTCACCCCGCCGCCGCCGCCGGAAAAGTCGAAGGAAGAAGGTTTATTTTCGTTTCCGCCGCCGCGCCCGACCGACATTACCGAGATAAGTGCCGGCGATCTGCTCGCGGTGAAGGGACAAACGACGCTCGCGCAGGTTTCCGAAAGGTTAACCGGAAGTCTGGAAAAAGCCGGTTATCAGAAAAACAAATATTCCTATTTCTGGAACGATAGGGACGAGTTTGCGATTGTCACCTCGATGGAGCGCGTCAACTTTGACGGCTCGAACTTTACGGAAAACAACCGTTGGGTGCGGAATGCAAAGGACAAGGCTTTGCCGACCGCCGCGGAAGGGTCGTATTTTAAGTATTTGATTCAGGGGAAAAAGGTCTATTACCGCGTTTTTGCCTTTATCGTTACTCCGAGCCGCAACCGTCAAAATTTAAATAGAGGCGATCCGCCCGAATTTGCGACCGCCGTCAATTGGAAAGGTAAGGGCGAACCGGACTTGGGGAATGGTGAAACAACGACGGTCGAATCGGTCGTTTGGTCGGAAAAATATAAATGCTTCGCGCTCGTCTATCTCTTTGTCAATCACACGAGTCTCGATCTTCCGAAATCGGTTGATAGTTTGGAAGACAGTGAACTCCGTCTGCAAAGCGATTTGGACAGGGAAGCCGAATCTCATATCAAAAATATCAGAATGAATTTGGGAGGTTAAAAAGAAATGACGCTCGATACTTACAGAAAAAGATTGCTTTTAATTTGGGGAATCGGATTCGGAATTCCGTTCATTCTGCTTTTATTCCAATTCGGCGGCGGCAAATACGGCTATGAAAAATCGCTCGAAGCCCTGGGTTGGCTGACCTCTCTGACCTTATCAACATTTCTGCTGATGGTCGGCGTGATGGTGTCAAACCCGATTACGCTCGACGAAGATGACCTGAGACCGGACGCTGAATTAACCGAAGAAGAAAGAACGGCGCGGCGCGTCAAACTGGCAAAGATAGCACACGAAAAATTCGTCTTTCAATTTGCCGCCGGAGTTTCGCTCGTTTATTTGCTGATTATCAATCTGGTTTTCTTTCTCGAACCATACAGCAGCGATAAACCGCAGCAATTGATGAGAGATTCAAAAGTCTATCTGGCGGTTTTCGACGCGCTGCTGTCGCTTTTAATCGGATACTTTTTCGGGAAAAAGTAAAAATGAACTAAACTGTTTTTTTTCGGTGACAAATCAATTAAAAAGAGAAAAATATGAAGGGTTTCAAAATAGGATTTTTGACGGTCGTTTTGTTTTTGACGGGAGGAATTATGAACGCACAGACAATCAAAGTAAGTTTGGAGGAAAAGGCTTTTGCCTTAAAAGATAAAGATGGCAAAGACCTTGAACCGTCGGCAATCGAACCGCTCAACGATAAATATTTTTTGGTCGCCGACGACAAAGGCGCGAATTTATACATCGTCGAAGCGGGTAAGGAAAAGGTCTTGCAGAAACTGGAAATAAAAGGTTTTACCGTCAAAAAGCCGAAGTGGGAAGCCTTGACGCTCGACGGCGAATATTTCTACATCATCGGTTCGCACGCCGTCAAGCTCGACCCGAAAGATTCGGCGGCAGAATTGACCGATAAACTCGCGGCGCGGTCGCATCTTTTGCGCTTTAAGCTAAAAAATACGGACGGCGACCCATCGAAGTTCGAGATTGATTCGTGGATCGAACTGAATGTTTCCGAATCGCTCAAAGCAGACGGCTATTACGACTCTGTTCCGAATAAAAACAAGGTCAAGATCGAAGGTTTATCCGTCCGCACAAATGCCGCCAAGCGAAAAGAATTGGTTTTTGCCCTGCGCGAACCGTCCGACTTGATGTATGTTTTTTCCGCCGAACTTCCCGCCGAACCAAAGACGGGCGAACGGCTTGCGCCCAAGCCGTTTTTCAGTTTCGGGGCAGGCAAAATCGGAGCGATTCCGTTTCGCCTTTCATCCATCGAATATGCGCCGCTTTGGAACGGCTTTTTTATGCTGACCTCGACCGAAGACTCGGCAACCAACGCCTTTTTCGGCAATGCCCTCTGGTTTGTCGGCGACGAAACCTTGAAATCTTCAAAACAGGTTGTTCCGCAACTCGTTCACCTTTTTGCCGTTGATATGAAAGCCGAAGGTTTGTGCATTCTGCCCGATGCCAAAGCAGATAAATTACGCCTCGCCCTCGTCTTTGATAACGATGCGGACGACACCAAAATCGTCGGAAAAATGCAGATTATCGAGGTTTCAAAAAAGTAGAGTGTTTTATAAAACTTTTGATATGTAAA
Source organism: Acidobacteriota bacterium (assembly GCA_031412675.1). Taxonomy (GTDB): domain Bacteria; phylum Acidobacteriota; class Blastocatellia; order Pyrinomonadales; family Pyrinomonadaceae; genus JAFDVJ01. The sequence continues at coordinate 2,938 of JANODL010000169.1, forward strand.
TAAAATTTTTTATAAACCGGAGGAAAAAGTATGTTTTCAATTGATAATTTTATAGAGATTCAAGTCGTGGGTTTTCTTCTTCTTCTTGCCATCTCGCCGTTAGTTAATCTCTTGACTCCGGCATTGCGGGTGCAAGAAGGTTTTTGTCCTTTTTTTGAAAACATTCCCGACAAAAGCGCAAAGGCGATTTTATTGCTGGTTTTGGCGTTTTCCGTCGGGATTGCGGGCAATCGTCTGGTTGACGAATTATTTGACGGTTTTGAAATTGAAGGACGTGAAGAATTTGAAACCAAATGTTCCAAAAAAGAGTTGTGCAAAAAAGACGAAGGATGTCAGAAATACGTTGAATGTCTTCAAAAAAAGGCAAATTCTACAAAAGAGTTTGATATTTGGGCAAAAGCTAACTCCGCCAAACTTCAAAAAATAAAACTGGCGGAATATTATGTAAGTGACCATAGCGATACGGCGCAAAAATATTTTGAACGACATAAATCTTTTATGCGGGTTTTACGCGGTGCGGCGTTTGCTTCACTCTTTTTGCTTTTTTCAATGTTTATCTATCGTTTTGCACAAAGATTTAGAAAATTGTCGCCGCTTTGCCATCGTTATTCGGTTGCTCATTTGTTAGTGGTGTTTATGTTTTTCTTGATTTTCTATTTTGCATACGTGTGCGAGGCACAACACTACTACAATCGAGTTGTAGAAATGTACACCAAAGATTATTTCGAGCAGGTAAAACCGTTTATAGATAGAAAATAGTTTCCATTCATTACCGCAAACCTTGTCCGAATTGTTCGGTGCCGAATGCGCCGATGCCGTTTAGTTTGAAGCTGAAGACGAAGCGGTTTTCGCGGCGTGCGCCGACGTTGAAGGTGTAGTATTGGAGGGCAACGGAACAGCAGTCGTAGGCGTAGCCGAGCGTGTAGAGCGAGCTGATGAGCGGTTTGCCGCCTTGTTCGCGGCGGTTTTGGAAGTCGAAAAAGAGCGATGTGCCGCCGTATAAACCTTTGTCGCGGTTGCCAATAAAAACGCTCGGACTCCATTGCGAACCGCGCAGAGTTCCGGCTTCCTTGCCGTTCGGGTCGGCGTATTGCGCGAGCGACGGAATCAGGCTGACGGCGCGTGTGTAGTAAAAAGTCTGGAAGATTTTCAGCAGTTTCGTGTCGTAGCCGACGGTTGCCGAAATTGCGCGAAGTCCGCCGCCCTGCACGCCGACATCCATTCTCGAATTAACAAAAATAGTCTTGCGCGGGCGATAGGTTGCGTCAATGTTGAGCGGCGAAAATCTGCGCGGAACGCCGCCGAATGTGTAAAACGAAAGCGCGGTCATCGTCGCCAGTTGGTTTCGGCGACCGGGAAACAACGCACCGCCGAAAGATTTGTCGAAGAAATATTTTCCGCGAATCGTCAGCGTGAACATCTCGTAGGGCTGAATCGAAATCGGATTTTTCTTGGCTTCATCCGGGTTATTTTGCAAAAGTTTCTGCGCTTCATTCGTCACGGCTTCGGTGTATTTACGCGTGTAAAAACGATTGGTCAGTCCGAATTCGATTTCGTTGGTGTCGGTTTCGGTGTCGGCGTAATCGAACCGCACGATTTTGTTGAAATTATTGACACCTTTGATCAAACGATAAGTCGCGTAAGGCTCAATGACGTGGCGAAAACGAAAGGCGTTCTTTTTGCCGTAAAAATTCCGCGCCAACGCGACGGGACGAATATCTAATTCAAATTCGCCGTATTTGCGAATCACGTCGCGCCCGACGATTATTTTGCGTAAATCATCAAAGGAATTTGAATAATATGTCACGCGGGTTCCGGCGGTTGCGGTGAACGAAACGTATTTGAAATTAAAGGGAATCGAAACTTGCGGGTGAATATCGAAACGCTGTCCGAGCGCGGGCGAAACGAGCGGCTCGTTGCCGGTTTGCCGAATATATAACGCCTTATCGTCAACCTCTTCGCGCCGCGAAACGCCTTCGAGACTCGTTTTGAACGAAAAATAGACGTTCTTCAAAAACGAAATTTCAGACGGGCGTTTGTCGAAATTGATGCTCGGCAGATTTTTTGTTTTGATGCGGACGTTCGGAATCGAGATGACCTGCGAACGCGCCAGCAAATTCAACGTAAAATTGTCCCAACTTTTATTGACAAAAACCTGCGAAACCTCAATCGGCGAGATGATTTGCTGAATGCCGTCGGAAAAAACCTGCCGAAACGCGAGATTCGATGTCAGACGGACATCGGCGGCGGCAACAAAGCCGTTCGAGAAATATTGAACACCATCCGCGTAAATAATCGAGCCGCCTTGGTCGGGGTTTTCGGCATCGGCGTTGCGACCTAAAATCCTGTCTTTGACGACGTAAAATCCCAAGTTAAAATACGAACGCGAATTAGCCCGAGTCCGCAAATCCAACCCGAAGCCGATGCCCCGCGAAGTGTATAAATCGCCGCGAAACGTGACATCCGCCGAACGTCCGAGCGTTTGAAAATACGCGCCCGAAAGCCGTGCGCCCTTTCTCGACGAATAGCCGAAGGTGGGCGTTAAAAATCCCGAAGCGCGGTCTTCTTTTTTGATTGAAATCGAGGCGAACGGCAAAGGCACGATGGTAATGTCCTTGACCTTGAATTTCGCGTTTTTCAGCTTCAGACGGTCGTTGGTTCTGATGCGTGCCTCGCTTGCCGTAAAGCTCCATTTCGGCACGGCTTCTTCGCACGCGGTAAATTTTCCGTTGGTAATGACGACTTCATTCAGACTAACACGCTCAACTTGGTCTGCCGTAAAATAGATAACCGTGCCGTCGTTGGTTTGATTCGTGAAACCCGTCGAATTGACAAATTTTCCGAGTTTTGTTTTGTAATTCCAATCGCCGCGTGCGCCCGTGATGCGCTGGTCTTCACCTTGATCAAAAACGACGCTGCCCTCGGCAGTCATCCGGTTTTCGGCTTCATAAATGACGACTTTATCGGCTTGCAGACGATAGATTCCGTAACGCACGTCAACATTTCCGGTGTGCGTGACGATTCGTTTTCCTTGCTCGCCTTCGACGGTTTGTTTTTCGGAATAAACGACAACTTCATCGTCGCCGCCTTCCGGCTTAACGCCTGATTTATTATTTTTCGGAGCTTTAACCGAGTTTTCATCCGAAACCGGATCAACATTCGGCGTGTCTGTCACCGGATTGGAAACCTGCCGGTCAACCGGATTCGTCTGCTGCGCCCGCAGACCGGAAACGCACAAAACGACAAGCAAGAAGATTATTTTTAACGATTTATGAAGACGCATTGGAATAAAAAAACAATAAATTCGATGCTATCACTTTCGAGTTCCAAGTTCCAAGTTCCAAGTTCCACATTCGTTTCCTTAATCTTGCAGATAAAGTATGATGTGAGAGTCTTTAGCTTGGAACTTGGAACTTGAAACTTGGAACTGAAAAAATATGTCAAAACCGAATATTCTCGTGGTAGAAGATGAAGAATTGATGCGCTCGATTCTGAGGCAGTTGCTTGAAGAAGAAGGCTGGCACGTTTTTACGGCAAGCTCGGCGGAAACCGCGCTCGAAATTTTTCCGACGGTTGAAATTGACGTAACCTTGACCGATATAAAAATGTCGGGAATGGACGGACTCGAACTGCTTTCGCAAATCAAGGCGATTGACGAAGAAGCGATGGTCATTGTGATGACCGCCTATTCGTCGGTTGATTCGGCAATCGCCGCCCTTCGGCGCGGCGTTTACGACTACATTACAAAACCATTCGTCAACGAAGATTTGCTCAAAGCCGTCCGCAACGCGATTCGCACCAAAGAACTGTTCAAAGAAAATCGCGCTCTGCGCCACGAACTCGATAAAAAATACAGCTTTTCCGAAATTATCGGGACGAGCGACGCGCTTCAGAGAGTTTTCAATCTGGTCGAAAAAGTCGCCAACACGAACGCCGGAATTTTGATTCAAGGCGAATCGGGAACGGGCAAAGAATTGATTGCGAAAGCGATTCATTTCCATAGCGGACGCGCGAACAAACCGTTTCTCGCTGTCAATTGCGGCGCATTGCCCGAAAGTTTGCTCGAATCCGAACTTTTCGGACACACGAAGGGAAGTTTTACGGGCGCGACGGGCGATAAAAAAGGTTTGTTTCGGTCGGCTGACGGCGGAACTTTGTTTTTGGATGAAATCGGCGAAATGCCTTTGCCGTTGCAAGTTAAATTGCTGCGCGCACTCCAGGAACAGGAAGTTTTACCCGTCGGCGCGAGCGCGGCGGTCAAATTCGATACGCGGATTATTGCCGCGACAAACCGCAATCTTGAAACCGAAGTTGCCGAAAACCGTTTTCGGGAAGATTTGTTTTATCGCCTCAATGTGATCGAAATCAGCTTGCCGCCGCTTCGGCAAAGGCGCGAAGATATTCCGCTTTTGGTCAAACATTTCGTTTCAAAATCGGCACGAAACCAGCGTGCAACCGAAAAACACATCACCAAAGAAGCGATGACCGCGCTCGTTAGTTATTACTGGCAGGGAAATGTCCGCGAACTCGAAAACGCGGTCGAACGCGCTTTTATCTTGTCCGGCGAAGAGATTGATCTGGAAAGTTTGCCGCCGAAAATCAAACTGAGTGCCGAAAGCTCGCTCGAAATGCGCGATCCCGAAGGCTTGCGTCCGACGCTCGAAGAAATGGAACGCCGCTATATTTTGGAGATTCTAAACTCGGTTGAAGACGATAAAACCGACGCGGCGAATATTCTCGGCATTGATCTGTCAACGCTTTACCGCAAGCTGAAAAAGTATGAGGAAATCTGATTTTGTTATGTTAAAATGAGGTCAATATGAGCGCAGTTCTGAAACTAAAAAAGAAAGACGAAATTTTTTACCCCGAAACGGACGGCAAACCTATGGCTGAAACTGATATTCATCGAGAGCAGATGAATTATTTAATAGAGGCTCTTAAAATTTACTTTAAGTCGCTTGAAAATGCTTATATTTCAGGGAACATCAGGTTTTATTATGAGGAAGGCAATCCGCACAAAGCTTTTTCACCGGATGTGATGATTTGTTTTGGAGTTTCGGACGAAGCTCGTCGGATTTATAAACTTTGGGAAGAAAAACAATTTCCGCAAGTGATTTTTGAAATTTCTTCGCGAAAAACGTGGGGCGACGATCTGAATAAAAAATGGTTTTTGTATCAGCAATTCGGTGTGAAGGAATATTATATTTTCGACCCCGAATACGATTATCTGCCCGAACCGCTGATCGCATATCGTCTTAAAAAAGGCGAATTAAAACAGGTTACGGTCAGGAAAGGACGAATTTTGAGCGAGGAAATCGGACTTGAAATTGTTGATACGGGCAAAGGTTTGCGGCTTTTTAATCCCAAGACGAAAGAATTTCTCAAAACTCTGCAAGAAGCCGATGACGAAATCGCTCGTTTGCGTGAAGAAATTGAAAGCTTAAAAAAGCAAAAGTAAATTTCGTCTATTTCGCAAACAATTCCAAAACAAAATAATCCGTTCCGTCAATCCGCGTCAGTTTTCCGTCCGCGTAGGGCGCGTTGTAAAAATCGTTGGCGGCGTAGCTTTTTCCCTTTATGGTTTCGTCGCCGCTCGTTTGGCTTTGGGCGATCAGTTCGGCAGGAAACCAGTTTTCACTGTTGATAATGTTGGGCGCAGCGGGTTTGTATTTTTCAGCCTTCGCGACGATTTTATCGGCATCTTCTTTTAAAAAACGTAAAACGGCTGTCAATTTTTTATCGGTCGGTGGAGAAACGCGGTTGTCGCCCGTTTTTCCCAAAACCTCTTCGCGCCAAACTGCATCTTCGGGACGAAACGGCAGTTTTATCGTCATTTCCAATTCGTCAACGTCATCTTTGACGGAATTTGAATTGTTTGAATTAGAAATTTGATTTGCCTGATTCGAGTTTGAATTATTGGAATTGTTTGATGTGCAAGCCGTGAAAAGCGCGGCGATCGTCAGTGCGATAAATATTTTCGAGGCTGTTTGCATTTCGTAATTCTATATAGATTTATTGCGCTTGGCAATTTTATTCACCCGAAGGTTATACGCAGATTTCTGAAAGCGGTACGAAGAATGATTTTCATAGATAACAAAAAATCGTGTAAAATGCCTAAACAAGCAATTTTAGAAATTTAAATTATAGATGGATAACAAAATGGCAGAAGTAAAAGAAGCAATCTCGGAATCACAGGTAGAAAAAGCGCGTTGGGAAGCGGAAACTTTGCAAAAGGTTTTGGACAAAACGGCAGAACGAAAGCAAAAATTTGAAGGCGTTTCGCTGGAATCGGTCGAACGGCTTTACACCGAAGCCGACGCGGAAAACTTATCGGAAATCGGTTTTCCGGGCGAATATCCGTACAAACGCGGAATTCACCCGACAGGTTATCGCGGACGGCTCTGGACAATGCGCCAGTTTGCCGGATTTTCTTCGCCCGAAGAAACCAACAAACGATTTAAATATCTGATGGCGCAAGGTCAAACCGGACTTTCAACGGCGTATGATTTGCCCGCGCTGATGGGCTTGGACGCGGATTCGCCGCTTTCGGAAGGCGAAGTCGGCAAATGCGGTGTCGCGGTTTCTTCATTCGCAGATTTTGAAGTTTTGTTTGACGGCATCAATCTCGAAGAAGTGACGGTTTCGCAGACAATCAATGCGCCCGCGTGGATTTTCCTCGCGTTTTACGTCGCTTTGGCGGAAAAACAAGGCTGTGATCTGAGCAAAATTTCGGGAACTCTGCAAAACGATATTTTGAAGGAATATATCGCGCAGAAGGAATGGATCTACCCGATCAAACCCGCGATGAAATTATGTATTGACACGTTTGAATTCTGCGCGAAACACGTTCCAAAATACAACCCGATTTCCGTTTCCGGCTATCATATCCGCGAAGCGGGCGCGACCGCTTTGCAAGAACTCGCGTTCACTTTGCGCGACGGCGTGGAATACGTTCAATACGGCGTTGAACGCGGAATGGACGTTGACGAATTCGTGCCGCGCATCTCGTTTTTCTTTAACGCGCACAATGATTTTTTTGAGGAAATCGCCAAATACCGCGCCGCCCGCGTCGTCTGGGCAAAAACGATGAAAGAGCGTTTCGGCGCGAAAAATCCCAGAACGATGCAAATGCGTTTTCACACGCAAACCGCCGGAGTTTCGCTGACCGTTCAACAACCGCTCAATAATATCGCCCGTGTCGCCATTCAAGCTTTAGCCGGAGTTCTCGGCGGAACGCAGAGTTTGCATACCGATTCGTTTGACGAAGCCCTCGCGCTTCCGTCCGACCAAGCCGCGTTGATTGCGCTTCGGACACAGCAAATCATCGCCGAAGAAACCGGCGTGGTGAATACGGTTGATCCGCTCGGCGGCTCGTTCTACGTCGAAGCCTTGACGCAGAAAATGATTGACGGCTGTTTGGATTATTTCGACAAAATTGACGGTTTCGGCGGAATGGTCGAAGCGGTCGAAGCCGGATTTCCCCAAAGAGAGATTCAGGAATCGGCGTATCAATACCAAAAAGCCGTCGAACGAAAGGAACAAATCATCGTCGGTGTCAACAAATACGCGATGGACATCGAACTGCACAAAACGGACATTCTCCAAATTGACGAAAACGTCCGCGTTCACCAGCTCGCAAGACTGCACGAAACCAAAACCAAACGCGACAACGGCGCAGTTTTAAATGTGCTGGAAAAATTAAAAAAAGGCGCACAAGCAAACGAAAACCTGATGCCCGCAACCATCGAAGCCGTCAAAGCCTACGCCACCGTCGAAGAAATCTGTACGGCTTTGCGCGATGTTTATGGCATTTATGAAGAACCGGCTTTTTAAAGTTAAATTGTTACTCAAAGTTTTTTTTGGTAAAGCGTAGAAGATAAATAATTCCTGTTGAAAACACTTATGACACTTCACTTAACTAAAATTACAACAGCATACACCTTGCAAATAAGCGACCGATTAGTTACTGCAAACGGATTGGAATTTGACCCTAGTGTTCAGTCAAGGTTTAAGTGGCGGATAAAGTCGCTTCAACTTTACCCGCGCGTCTTTAGTTGTAAACTGCCACTCAACCTTGACTCCTTTGTGATTGCGACGCGTTTGATATTCCGCAATTTGTTTCTCCAATTCTTCC
>JANODL010000170.1:0-4977 GCA_031412675.1 Acidobacteriota bacterium
GAGCCTGCGCCGCGCCCGCGCCGCCGTCGTTCGTCCCCGAATCGCCGTTGCCGATCAAAATTTTATCAACCTTTTTATCGAGCGCGGCTCGAATCAATTCGCCCACGCCGAAAGTCGTCGTCGCAAACGGATTGCGCTCGTCTTTCGGCACAAGACTCAAGCCCGCCGCCGCCGCCATTTCCAAAACGGCAACTTTTTTGCCGTCGTCGGTAAAAATCCCGAAATGCGATTCGATCTTTTTCCCCGTCGGTCCGGTCGCCGGAACTTTATGAATTTTGCCGCCCGTCGCCGCCATCATCGTTCTGGTAAAACCTTCGCCGCCGTCGCCCAGAGGCACTTCGGTAATCTCCGCGTCCGGTAAAATGTTGCGAACTCCTTTAGCGATTATCTTCGCCGCTTCTTCCGCGCTCAAACTTTCCTTAAAGCCCGACGGCGCAATGACAATTTTCATAATTTTTTTGAATAGAACGCGGATGACGCGGATCAGGCGGATTTTCACTGATTAAAAGCAAAAGACTTTTTATTGTTAAATTTTATACAACAAAAGTAATTTGTAATAAAAAACCAAAAAATTTCTTATCCGCTTTTATCCGACCAATCCGCGTCATCCGCGTTCCATTTCTCCTTCCCTGATATTCTGTTCGTTATAAATCCAAATCTGTTTTTATATTCGTTAATGTTAATTGATTGGATGAAGAACGCAAATTTATGTTACAAAAAAGTTAAGCAAAATTCGCAAAAGGCAGGCGGAAAAAGCGTTGCAGAAGTGTTCGGTAAGATTAATTGCAGTTTAATAATCGTCCAGATGACGCAGCGATTTGATGTGATTGACATCGCCCCAGGTGTGCAACGTCCAGCCGCCCGCGTTTTCGTGAACAATGCAATTGATGCTCGCGTTCCACAATTTCGCGCGGCGAACCGTTCCGAGCGGCAAATCGAAAATGTATCTGAACCAACCGTCAATCACGCCGCCGTGCGTCACGACGGCGATGGATTCTCCGGCGTGGCGCACGGTTAAATCTTCGAGGCAAGCCGTGTTGCGCTCATAAAACTGTTGCAGACTTTCGCCGTCGGGAATGACGTAATTAACCGAGTTCGCAAGGTGCGAACGATGTTCGGCGGGATATTTATTTTTAATTTGTTCGCCGGTCAAGCCCTGAAAAATACCGAAATTTCGCTCGCGCAATCTTTCATCCAAAACGATTTCGTGATCGGTCTGAACGGCAATAAGTCGCGCCGTTTCCGCCGCCCGACCGAGATCGCTGGCGTATAAATGCGTAAAAGATTCGCGCATCATCCGCTTTGCCAACGCTTCCGCCTGTCTGATGCCGAGCGAAGTCAGCGGACTGTCGAACTGTCCCTGCTTTTTGCCTTCGACATTCCAGAAGGTTTCGCCGTGACGGATGATAATTAATTTGGTCGAACTCATTTAATCATTTTTTTGACCTAACGCTTTCTGCAATACGGCAAAAATAAAACCTCTGTTCTCAAACAAACTTTCGTTCAATCGGAACAGAGGCAGGATAAATTCGCCGATTATTTAAATCTCAACTTTGTCAACCTGCGCTTTTTGCAGTTTGAATGTTGAATTTTAAGTTTCTAAATTCGCATTTTTCTCTACTATAATTTTAGCACTTAACTGTGCAAACTTTATTCCTATATCTGCAATTAAACTGTTCAGATTCTGATGTGAAATAAAAACTCGAAAATGCTCAACTTCTTTCGTATCAACGTCCCAAAAGGTAAAGCCATTTTCTTCCGAAATAAAATGGGCGTGTGAAATTGCATTACGAAGACTTCGCAAAGTATATTTCAAATCATTTTTACGTCGTCTAACAAAAGAAAAGAGGTTAAGTGTGTTGCTTTCATCAATAGTGCCTAATAATTCAGCATATTTCTGATTACTGCCCCAAACCTCTTTCGGAACAACTAGCAAACAGTATAATCTTGAAATAGTTTCTGCTTCATTATTATAGAAATATCCGCTTATGCCAAATTGTTTGGCGATTTCCGTTTCACCCGACTTAAAGACATCATTTTGAGCTAGCTTATCTATAAAAACATAGTTTAAGTAAGCAATGAAGGGTATAGTGTCCGAACTATTCATAAAAACTGCCTTATTCTTAAAATTAAATTTCAACTTCATCAATCTGCGCTTTTTGCAGTTTGCCCGAATAAATAATTTACAATTCAACCTAAAACTCTGCTTTGACTTGTTCTCTAGGCTCTTCCTCTTCTACAGATTTTTTAGCTACGTTGCTTAAATATTCACTCAATCTTTCGACCAAAATTTTCAGTGATAGAGTTGGCATCTCCATTGAAAAGACATCTCCTTTATGAACTCTATAAAATTTGTATTCAGCTATTTTGTCATTCTCATCAGTTGATTCATATCCAATATTCTGGGATATAGGATGAGGATGGCTTAAAATATGGCGTAAGTTTTCCAATACATAATCTATTTTGAGATCATTATTTTTAGAGCTATTCAGAGTTGTTGTATCAATTTTCCAGTAATCCCAATCCTCAGTCCAAATTTTTTCTATAGCAAAATCATTATTTTTGCCCTCTTCTATCTCGTTTTTTATTTCATTAAACTGAGTCAAAAGAGTTTGTAAAATACAAATGTAAAGCGTAGATTCATATTTGTATTTATCTTCTATTTGAAGTGAATCATATTGTTGCGCTATTACACCCAATCTACCAGCCAAATCCGAATAAATTTTTCCGTAATTATTTTTGTAGTATTTTCCCATAAAATCTAAATTTCCACCTCGTCGATCTGCGCTTTTTGCAGTTTGCCGGAATAGTCTATGTAGAGCGATTTCCATTCGGAGAAAATGTCGAGAACCTGCGTTCCGGCTTCGCGGTGTCCGTTGCCGGTGCCTTTCGTGCCGCCGAACGGGAGATGAACTTCCGCGCCGATGGTTGCCGAGTTGACGTAGCAGATTCCGGTGTAAAGTTCCTGCATTGCGTAGAAAGATTGATTTACGTCTTGCGTGTAAATCGCCGACGACAAGCCATATTTTACGTCATTGACAATATCAATTGCTTCGTCCAAAGTTTCAAATTGGATGACGACCGTAACAGGTCCGAAGATTTCTTCCTGCGCGATGCGGTGATTGCGTTTGACGTTGGTGAAAACGGTCGGCTCGATGAACCAGCCTTTTTTGTAATCGCCTTTCGTCAGACGGTTTCCGCCGCAAGCTAAGGTTGCCTGATCTTCAGTTTTGCCGATTTCGATATAATTTAAAATCTTGTTCATTGCGGCTTGATTGATGACCGGACCGACATCGGTTTTCGCATCCAAGCCGTTGCCGACCTTTAATTTTTTAACTTTTTCGACAAGTTTTTCGCAGAACTTTTTATAAACTTTTTTGTGAACGACCAAACGCGACGAAGCCGTGCAGCGTTGTCCCGAAGTTCCGAACGCGCCCCAGAGCGAGCCTTCGACGGCGTTGTCAATGTCGGCATCGTCCATCACGATAATCGCGTTCTTTCCGCCCATTTCGAGTGAAACGATTTTGTTCGTTCGCGCACATTGTTCGGCGATAATTCTGCCTGTGTCGGTCGAACCCGTAAATGAAATAAGGCGAATGTCTTCGTGTGCAACCAACGCTTCACCGGGTTCGGAAAATCCGTTAACGACGTTAATTACGCCTTTCGGAATTCCTGCTTCTTCACACGCTTTGACGAGATTAATTGTCGAAAGCGGAACATCTTCGCCCGATTTGATGACGACCGTATTTCCGCAAACGAGCGCGGGAATTAATTTCCACGAAGGAATCGCCATCGGAAAATTGAACGGCGTAATCAAGCCGCAAATTCCGACCGGCTGACGCACGCACATCGCAAATTTGTTCGGCATTTCCGCCGGAGTCGTAAATCCGTGCAGTCTGCGACCTTCACCAGCCGTGTAATAGGTGCAGTCAATCGCTTCCTGCACGTCGCCGCCCGATTCCTTCAAAACTTTGCCCATCTCGCGTGTCATCTCACGCGTGAATTTCTCCTTATTGTCGCGCAGGATTTCACCCAGACGAAATAAAATTTCCGCACGTTTCGGTGCGGGCGTTCGCCGCCATTTCGTCGCCACCGACTTTGCCGCTTCGACCGCCGCGTGAACATCTTCCGCGTTCGATTTCGGAAAACGCCCGATAATGTCGGTCGTGTCCGCCGGATTTACATTCTCAAACCATTCGCCCGACGCGCTCTTGACCCATTCGCCGCCGATGTAGTTGTAATATTTTTCAGTTTTGTCTTTGTTCGATTTTTTTGCTTCTTTTGCTTTTGCCATATTTTTATATAAATTATTGCCGGAGATTTTTTGTGTAAACGATAAGACTTGATTTTAACGCGAGTTTGACTACGGCTCAATTGTCAAAAACTAGAATTCGAGATTCACTTCCCGAGATTGGCGATTATTACTGCCTTGCGCTCGAACGTGCCGGATATGATTTTTATGAGCGAAAAGAATCAAAAATTTTACATTGAGCGAATTTTATCATACGCTGATGCAAACCTATCAGGATTTTGCATTTTTATAGTTGGGATAAAAAAAGGCGCGGAACAAATCGGACTGGAATTTTACGAGTTCGACAATCCGGGAGTCGTCATCAAGAAAAAATAAAAATATGGGAAAAATACTTTTAATTTTAGGCATTTTGGGGATTTTGCTCGGCGGCGGTGTCGCCATCGTGTCATTGATTCTGCCGCAAATGACGCGTAACGTCAGTATGAGCGAAGCATCAATCGGCATCATCGCCGGAGCAGTCGTTCTGGTTCTTTCATTTGTTCCGGCAATCATCGGCTTGATTCTCGTGATCGTCAAAAGAAACAAATTAAAAAATCAGGTTTAGTAGTGTGTAAATCAAGTTTTAAGTTAATTTATTCTCTGCGTTCTCTGCGGCTCTGCGTGAAATCAATTCTCTTAGCACCTTTATTACACGCAGAGCCGCAGAGAACGCAGAGTTTCAAAAT
>JANODL010000171.1:0-18076 GCA_031412675.1 Acidobacteriota bacterium
TACGGTTGAACTCGCGGGCGAATTAATCCTTTCCGCACTTGGAAAAACCATTCTGTAGATTTAAGATTCAAGATTCAAGATTCAAGATTAAATCTCGAATCTTGAATCTTAAATCTTGAATCTTGAATCTTGAATCTTGAATCTTGAATTTATGGAAAAAATCACAATCGGCATTGTTTTCGGCGGACGTTCGGGCGAACACGAGGTTTCCGTGCGCTCGGCAAAATCGGTCATTCAACACATAGATAAGGACAAATATAAGATAGTTCCGATTGCGATTACAAAAGAAGGAAATTGGCTCAATCCGCTTGAATCTTTGGGTCTGTTGCCGCCAGCGACTCAGGAACTTTTAATCAATGAAATCGGTAGTTTTCCGCGAAATTCCGTTGCTTTTTCGGGCGATACGAATTATAAAGGCTTAATCAAACTCGAAACTTCAGCAGGCGAAGAAAAACTTGAAAAACTCGATGTCGTGTTTCCGGTTCTGCACGGAACTTTCGGCGAAGACGGCACGATTCAAGGGTTGTTTGAAATGGCGGGCATTCCGTATGTCGGCAACGGTGTTTTGGCTTCGTCGTGCGGAATGGACAAGGCTTTTATGAAGGTTCTTTTCCGTGACGCAGGTTTACCGATTTGCAAATATGTCTGGTTCTTACGCAGCGAATGGGAAGCCGACGACGAAACGACCATCAATCAAATCGAATCGAAACTCGGTTATCCGTGTTTCGTAAAACCGGCAAATCTTGGCTCTTCGGTCGGCGTTTCAAAAGCGACGGACGAAATTTCACTCCGTGAAGCAATTACGCTTGCCGCCGAATATGACCGGAAAATTATCGTCGAAGAATGTCTGGAAATGCGTGAGATCGAATGCGCCGTGATTGGCAACGACGAGCCTCGAGCGAGCTTGCCGGGCGAATATCTGATCCGCGACGAATCGAAAAAGTTTCTCGATTACACCGAAAAATACGCCGGAACAGGCAATAATGAATTCGTCGTTCCCGCACCGATTTCCGAAGAACTGGCGAAGAAAATTCAGCAAATGGCGATAATCGCCTTCAAAGCGATTGACGGCGCGGGTTTTGCACGGGTTGATTTCTTTTTGCGAAAAGATAACGGCGCGTTGCTGGTTAATGAAATTAACACGATTCCGGGTTTAACGGATGCGTCGGGTTTCCCGAAAATGTGGGCGGGAAGCGGTTTGGAATTTTCGCAAGTGATTGATGCGCTCGTTACTTTGGCAATTGAAAAGCACGCAGATAAATCGCGAAATAAAACGAGTTGTTAGTTTTTTGGCGCGTGATAACCTTTTCTGGTTCTGATATTTAACCCGGTTTTGGCGGTTTTCAATTCGATTGTCCGCCATTTTCCATCCTTGGCGGTGTTGGTCGGCTGATAGCCGAGTGTGTATTGAACGCCGAGTTCTTCGACAATATTTTTAAAGGCTTCGCGCATCGCCGTTCCGCCGGGAGTCGAGATATATTTCCCGCCGGATTTTTCGGCAAAATTGTTCAAAATACCTTGATTTTGTAGTCGCTCACGTGTGTTTCCCGAATCGAGAGGCGACATATCAACCGTGTAAATAATTGCATTTACGGCAAGCGCGGCTTTTAGAGCCTTGTCGGCGGAACGACCGCTTTTCGTGTCGGCACCGTCAGAAAGAACGATTATTGCGCGGCGTTTTTCAGGACGTTTTTCGAGTTCCTGCGCGGCTTTGTAGATCGCATCATTCAAAACCGTCATTCCGTTTGCCTTAATGTCAAAAATTCCTTCGTAAATATCGCGGCTGTTTGAAAAATCCTGCACGAGCGAGATTTTTGAATCGAAATTGTAGATCGCTGTCACGTCATCAATCCGCAAACGGTCGAGAAATTGAATTGCCGCCGAACGCGCAAGACTGACGCGCTGTTCCATACTGCCTGACGAATCGAGCAAAATTACCGCCGCGAAAGGAGTTTTTTCCGCCTCGAAAAAATCTATTTTATGAAGGCTGCCGTCCTCGAAAATTTGAAATTGGTCTTTTTTCAAACCTAAAACCGGCTTGCCTTTGGAGTCGGTTATCGTTGCATTAACAACCACTAACGAGGAATCAACTTTGACCGGTTCGTCATCATCTTGAGCAAATGCGAAATTTGCAAAGAAAAGCGCGGACAGAAAAACAAATCCAAGTTTGAATACGGAAATACTTGCTCTCATCATTTTTTAATTTGCTCAAAAAGAAGTAAATTTTCTTTAACGATTACCGAAACGAATAAATTTAACCAGTTTCAGAAGCGCATTGGAGGTTTGAATTGCAATCACCGAAACGCTGTAGCGGGTTGATTTTTTTATCTCGTCAAATAATTTAACGGCGTTTGTCTGCAATACCTTGAAGGCGTTGACCATGGACGAAGGCTCTTCTTTTTTGTCCTTTTCGGCATTGTTCAACTGTTCGTCGTCGTCATCGCCGCCGAGTTCGCCTCTGATTTTTTTGACGAGTTTTTCGAGCTTCTCCAGTTTTTTTATGTCTTCGGATGAAAGCTGATTTGAATCTGCAAAAGATTTTTCGAGTTCTTCGCTGATTTTGACGGCTTCTTCGCTTCGTTTCAAAAGTTCTGCGTAATCCTTTTTTTCGCGTTCGATGCGTTGTTTCGCCAGCGATTCTTTGATGTTTTTTGGTAAATCTTCTTTCGGCTGTTGTCTGCTATTAGGTGATGAAGCGTCAATTTGCGAAAACACGGTCACCGCAAAAAACATTGCGAAAATTAAGGAAAAACAAATTGTGGAAAATTTAATCCGCATTTATTAATTATTTTTATCCGTTTTCGGGTCATCGGGTGATGTTCCCGTGACCATTTCGACAAGTTTGACCAAAAACTCTTCTTCTGCCGCGCCGCTCGATTGAAGCGTCGTCCATTCAGATTGCAAACCGTTTTCGGAACGACCTTCGACTTTTGCCGTTACCGACACTTTATTCTGAATTCCGTCAATTGATTGAATTTCAATCGTCAAAGTAAAGCGTCCGCGAGTCCAGGAAGTGTCGGAATTCGGTAAAACCGCGTAACGATTCAACCCGTTTTTCGTAATCACCGCGCCTTTTGCAAAAACGAACGGTTGCGTCACAATTATTCCGTCCTTCGGGCGCGAAGCCGAATCGTCAATAATAATTTTTCTTTCCTGCAAAACGTCCATTACGGTTTTGACCAAAACGTCGCGCCGCGCGTTCATTCGATAAGGATTATCGAGCCTGTCGCGCACCTTTGTTTTTCCGAGTCCCCAGTCAATCGAGCGTCCGCCGGCGTTATTGGTTTTGTTATTACCGGTCGATTGGGTTGATTTGTTGGTATCTTCCTGAATCTTTTTATTTTGCTCGTCAATGCCTTTCTGCCCGAAAATCAAAGCCGAGAAAATAAAAATTGCCAATGTCGAAAAAAGAAATTTTTTCATATAAATTTTGAAGCTGTCTTTATAAAATATAGCGCAAAATTGTAGGAAACTAAAGGTTTGATGTCTTGAAAAATTTGATGGTTGTATTTTCAGTAAAAATTAAAGATTCTTTTTACTGCGCTGAAATTCCCACAATATCAGATGTTTGAGAAAGGCGTGATGCGCGGCGAAACGGGCGATGCAAAATCCGGCTAAACCGTCGAGAAATCCTAGTTTGAGAAAATATGTTTGAAAAAATGTCGTAAAACCGACTGTAACAATCTTCAAGGCGGAAGTTTCGCGTCCGTTCATAAACATTTGCTCGGCGGCGAGCGGCGCGTAGCGTTCACCGATCATCCGGTGATGATGCGCGGCATTTTCGACGCTGAAATGTAAAATATCGCCGCGGAGTTTTTCAATTTTGCCGTTAACCTCAAACGATTCGTGAATGACGACATCCTTCCATCTGCCTTTTTGACGATTGAAAAAACGCATCTGCCAATCGGGATACCAGCCGCCATAACGAATCGGACGGTTTAAATAATACGACAGACGCGGGATTTTGTAGCCGTCCGCCGGATTGTTTCCGGAATGTTTGAGTTTTACAATCTCAGTTTTTAGTTCCTCTGAAACTTGTTCGTCGGCATCAAGGCTGAAAATCCAGTCATTTTCAGCCGAATCAACCCCAAATTGTTTTTGTTTTGAGAATCCGAGCCATTTTTGACTAATGACTTTTGCGCCGAGCGATTCGGCAATTTCCCGTGTTTTATCGGTGCTTTCAGAATCAACCACCAAAATTTCATCCGCCCAATTGACGGATTCGACGGCGCGGGCAATTTTTTCTTCTTCGTTAAAAGCAATGATGACGGCAGAAACTTTCACGACAAAGATTTTCGCAGACTTCACGAAAAACATAAAGAGTCGGCTGACCCACTCTTTATAAAATTTTTAAGAGATAAGTAAAAAGACTGAAATATTTAATAAATGCCGAACAAGTCAGAACCGCCTGCGGTAGCGGGCGGTTTAAGCCAAACATTGTAATAGCTAAAGTAAAACCATTCCGTAGGCGCAAATGGTTCTGACCTGTTTATATTTATATCTGTAAATTATTTTGGTTTCTCTACTTAAGTTGTAAATATTGAAATATATAAGTTTATTGTTGGTCGCGCATCGGCGAATCAACCTGAATATTGTTCATCCGGAAGGTTGTCGAAGTCACGCGCTGTAATTCCGAAAGCGCTTTGTTGTAATCGGTTTCGGCACGAATTTCCGCGTTTCGCGCATTGGTCAAAGCGTTTTCGCGTTGGAAAAGAAAAAATGTTGTGGAGCGTCCGACCTCAAAAAGTTTGCGTTCGCCTTGGAGCTGAATCTCGGCATTTTCACGCGCCGTTTTCGCCGTGGCGATTCTTTGACGCGCTGTTTCGACGGCTTGCACGGCGTTGCGAACTTCGGCTACGACGGCTTGTTCCTGCGAACGGGTTTGTGCGTCAATTCTTTCGCTCTGCAATCTGGCGGTCGCCAAATCGGCTTTCGCTGTTTTATTACGAAGCGGAAAACTGAATGTTACGCCGACCGAAAAATTCGGCGCGTCCGAACGAAAAAGATTTGCAAACGAACGATTAAAACCGCCTTTCAAATAGTTTGCCGTTCCGGGAAACGTGACGACTGGAATATTTGTACAATTCGGCGGCGGCGTTAAAGTGCTGCGGCAAATCAGGTTGTAAAAATACGAACTCGTGCCGGTTTCGCTTCCGACCGGTTCGGGAAAGAGCAAAGGCGACTGAAACGAATCGGTGCTGACATTGCCGAGCGATAAACCGTCGAGCGAGGCTGTCGTAACCAAATCAATTCGCGGCTTGGTTTGATTTTTGAAAAAATCGAGGTCAATTTTGTTGATTTCTTTTTCCAGTTTCAAACGGCTCAATTCGGGACGAAATTCCATCGCATCCTTCATCGCGGCATCGAGGTCAATCGCTTCGTCGCTGAAAACAGGCGCATCGGTCGGGACAATCTGCGTCAGCCATTCGGTGGCAGTCGGGTCGCGTAAAAACAACTGTTTCAAACGATTTTCGGAAGTCGAAACTTGTTGTGTGGCGTTCAAAAGGTCGCCTTCACGCGTTGCGAGTTCGGTTAAAACCTCGGCTTTTTCTAGCGGAGCGGCACTTCCGGCAGTAATTTTAGCTTCAACCTGACGCAGATTTTCGCGGCTCAAATTGATGTTTGCAACCTGATTTTGCTGATTGCGAAGCGCGAAAACCAAATCCCAATAAGCCGTCTGAACCTGCGAAATCACGAGAATTGCCTGACGGCGAAAGTCTGCGTCGGATTGCGAAACGCGTTTGCGTTGAATCTTAATCTGTCGGCGTGTCGAATCGGTTTTCAAATTTCGCCAGAGCGGTTGCGTATATGTAACGCCTAAACTCGTCGAAAAAACCGCGCCGCCCGAGGTTGATGAACCCGACGTAACCTGTTGTTGAGCAAAACGATTTTCCGTGCGGCTGTTATTGAGAAAAACTCTGTAATTTCCGCCGCCCGGTTTGATTTGTTGGGTGAAATCTCCATTAACTCGAAGGTCGGTCGTTGCGCCTTGTCCGGTGGTCGAACTGCGGTCGAGATTCGGCGAGATCGTAAAAACCGGATCGTAAATTCCGAGCAACGAACGAAGATTTGACTCGGCAATTTTGACATCGTTTTTGGCAACCTCGATGTCATTATTGTTTTCCAGAGCTTTGCGGATTGCTTCGCTCAAGGTCAGCGGCATCGTTTGGGAATTTTGAACGCCGGTTCTCGATAATTTCGGAGCGTTTGTTCGGTTTGAAAATGTCAATGACGGCTGATTTTCTTCCTGTTTCGGAGAAAGTTCTTCCTTCACGGGATTAGTTCGGGTGCTGCCGTCATTTTTGGCGATCTGCGGTGTTGAAGTTTGACCTTGAGCGAATGCCTCAACCGCATTCAATCCGTAAAGCATCACGGAAAATGTAAAAACTATGGCATAAAAGCGCAATGATTTCATTGTAAAAGTTGCTCCGAGTTTTGGTATTTAGAACAGGTAAAACGATTAAAAACTCAATCGGTTACTACGACATTAAATTTGTGTTTGTTTCAAAAATTTCAGTAGGTTTCAAGTTTCAGGTTTCAGGTTTCAGGTTTAATCCGTTTTTGCCTGAAACCTGAAACTTGAAACTTGAAACCTATTTTTGAACTTTGCCCCGAATTAAGTTAAATTCAAACTTTTGAGACATTTTATTAAATCAGGAGTGATATTTAAACAATGGCAATAAAAGTCGGTATTAACGGTTTCGGACGCATCGGGCGCAATGTTCTGCGGACTTGTTTGGGCGACAAAGATATTGATTTTGTAGCGGTTAACGATTTGACCGACACAAAAACGCTGGCACATCTTTTGAAATACGATTCGATTATGGGCAATCTCGATAACGATATTTCGGCGGACGGCGATATGATTAAAGTTGATAATGACAGTTTTAAGGTTTTCAGCGAAAAAGACCCGTCGTTGATTGATTGGGAATCGGTCGGCGCGGAAATCGTCATCGAATCAACCGGACGTTTTACAAAAGCCGAGGACGCGGGCAAACATCTGCGCGGTTCGGTCAAAAAAGTTATTATTTCAGCACCCGCGAAAGGCGAAGACGTAACGATAGTTTTAGGCGTGAACGAAGGAATGTATGACGCGGCAAATCATCACATCATTTCAAACGCATCGTGTACGACGAATTGTCTCGCGCCGGTCGCAAAAGTGATTCATGATAAATTCGTTATTAAAAATGCCTTGATGAACACGATTCACTCTTACACGAACGATCAAAATTTACTCGATTTACCGCACAAAGATTTGCGCCGCGCACGTGCCGCCGCGCTTTCGATGATTCCGACCTCGACCGGCGCGGCAAAAGCCGTTGCACTCGTCATTCCCGAACTAAAAGGGAAGTTTGACGGAATTTCCGTGCGCGTTCCGACTCCGAATGTTTCGCTCGTTGATGTCGTAATGAACGTCGAAACGGAAACTTCGACCGAAGAAGTCAACGCCGTTTTGAAAGAAGCGGCAAACGGCGAGTTAAAAGGAATTCTTGCATTTTCGGAAGAGCCGCTCGTTTCGATTGATTTTCGCGGAAACTCGAATTCGTCAATCGTTGACGCGGAAAACACGAAGGTTATCGGCGGAACTTGTATCAAAATTCTTTCGTGGTATGACAACGAATGGGGCTATTCGTGCCGTGTCCGCGATTTGGTGAAATTCATCGCCGCCAAAGGTTTGTAAAAGGACTGGAGCGCAATCGGCTCGCTTGCCCGCGCGTTCGAGGCTTTGCGAGAACAGGCGCGAAATGCTTCATTATCTCAGAAGTTGAATTCTAATCTAAGCGTTTCGCGCCTGTCCTTGCTTCGCTCGGACGCGCGGGCAAGCGAGCCGCTTGCGCTCCGGTCTTAAACTATTTTTTTCTTAATTTCAGCCAAAAATCTCCGCGCCTCGTCAGCCGACATTTTTTCCACGTCAAACTCTCTGATTTCATCAATTACGTTTTCATTCGAGATTGCAAAAAGCGAAAACTGCGAAGCAATTTTGCTTTGTTTGGCGCGTTCGGCGGCTTTTTCCATGCCGTTATGTTCGGATTTGCCTTCGGAGAAAATGGCGAGTTCGTATTTTTCGAGTTTTGTCAGAACGCTCCTTGCGCGTTCGATGACTTTCTGCGGCAATCCGGCGAGCTTGGCGACCGCGATGCCGTAAGATTTTGACGCTTTGCCTTTTTGCAGTTTATGCAAAAACACGACATCGCCGTCTTTTTCCGTCGCCAAAACCTGATAATTTTTCGCGCCCGGCAGATTTTCCGCCAGTTCCGTCAGTTCGTGATAATGCGTCGCAAACAGCGTTTTCGCCGAATGTTCGGGCGAATTATGAATATATTCGGCAACCGCCCAAGCGATTGAAAGCCCGTCAAATGTCGAAGTTCCGCGCCCGATTTCGTCCAAAATCACCAGCGAACGCGGCGTTGCATTATGCAGAATCGCGGCAGTTTCGGTCATTTCAACCATAAAAGTCGAACGTCCCGAAGATAAATCATCCGACGCGCCGACGCGTGTCCAAACGCGGTCAATAATCGGAAGTTTCGCCGAATTCGCCGGAACAAACGAGCCGATTTGCGCGAGAATTTGAATCAGCGCGATTTGCCGCAAAATCGTTGACTTACCGCCCATATTCGGACCTGTAATAATCAGTAAACGGTCGGTCGAATTGTTCAGATACAAATCGTTCGGAATAAAATCTTCCTGCAAAAACGCCTCGACAATCGGATGTCTGCCGTTTTTGACTTCGATTTCGTCGCCGTCGTGCAAAGTCGGACAGACGTAATTCCGGCGCGTCGCGGTTTCGGCAAGCGAAGAAAGCGCGTCCAAAGTCGCCAAAGCGCGGGCAGTTGATTGAAGTTTTTGCGTTTCTTCCCGAACCTGTGAGCGGACATTCTGGAAAATTTCGGTTTCGAGCGCAAGAATGCGTTCTTCCGCGCCGAGAACCTTTTCTTCCCATTCTTTAAGCTGCGGCGTGGTGTAGCGTTCGGCGTTTGTTAAAGTTTGACGGCGTTCGTAATCGTCGGGAACACGCGAAACATTGCCTTTGGAAATTTCGATAAAATAGCCGAAAACATTATTAAATTTGATTTTCAGATTTGAAATATTCGTGCGCCGCCGTTCCTGTTCTTCAAACGCGGCAATGATTTGCTTTGCCGAATGAGAGATTTCGCGCAGTTCGTCGAGTTCGTCATTAAATCCGTCGCGGATAATTCCGCCGTCGTTGAAATTTAAAGGCGGTTCGTCCGAAATCGAGCGTGAAATCAAACTGTGAATTTCGGGCAGTTCAAAGATATTTTCGGACAAAACTTGAATCAAAAGGCTGTTTGCATCCGATAACGTCGAATTGATGTTCGGTGTTTGTGAAAGGGAACGATTCAAGGCGATTAAATCTCGCGGCGTTGCTGTTCCTAAGTTTAATCTGCCGACGAGTCTTTCCAAATCGGCGACTTCCTTTAAAAGAAAACGGATTTTGTCCCGTAGCATCGAATCGGTTAATTCCGAAACCGCCGAAAGCCGCGTTTGAATCTCGCTGCGTTTGACCGACGGACGCAAAAGCCACGACCGCAAAAGCCTTGCACCCATTCCCGTAACAGTTTCATCAATCACGCTCAAAAGATTTTTCTTATTGCTTTCGCCTTTTGATTCGATAATTTCGAGATTGCGAAGCGTGACCGCGTCCAAAACCATAAAATCGCTGGCTTCGAGCAGATTTATCTCAGAAATATGTTCGGCTGACGCTTTTTGAGTTTCGAGCGCGTAACGCAAAACCGCCCCCGAAGCGCGAATCGCCTCAGTTTTGCCCGAAAGTCCGAAAGCCGTGATTTCACGAACCTTTAACTGATGCCTGAGCAGAGTTTCGCAATCTTCCGTGTGAAAAAGCCAATCGTCGAGAGCCGTTAAAGTCGTCGAAAATTTAGCCGAATTCGGCGCGGAAATCGAAACGACGTTTGATACATCTGATAACGTCGGGTTTCTGAAATTTCCGAATGAGCTTTCAACCAATTTTTGCAAAGATTCGGGAAAGAGCAATTCACGCGGCGCAAAACTTTCGATGTCGGCGCAGGTTTTTGCCCAAGAGTTTTTACCGGAGATTTCGGTCGTGAAAAACTCGCCGGTTGAAAGTTCGAGAAAGGCAATTCCGAAATTTTCGCCTGAACCGCAAACCGATGCAAGATAGATAGATTCTTTCGCTTCAAGCAGTTGCGGGTCAATCGCCGTGCCGGGTGTGATGACGCGGACGACTTCGCGTTTGACAAGTTTGACATCTTTTCCGGCAGCTTCGGTTTGTTCGCAAATTGCCACGCGATAGCCTTTTTTGACCAGTCGGGCAATATAATTTGCCGCCGCGTGATGCGGAACGCCGCACATCGGAACAGGATTCGGCGAATCTTTGTGCCGCGCGGTCAGAGTGATTTCGAGTTCGCGTGCGCCGGTAACGGCATCTTCGTTAAAAAGTTCGTAAAAGTCACCGAGCCGGAAAAACAGCAAAGTGCCGGGATATTGTTTCTTGATTTCGAGATATTGCCGAAGCATCGGCGTTGCATTTTGCATAGCTAAAATTGGTTTCGTGATCGAATAATTTTGAGTGTCAAAAGTTTAACTTAAAAGCCGTGAAATTTAAATTTTCAAACCAATGAAACTTTGTAATTGTTGATTTTGAAAGAAATTTGTTAAAATCTTAACCTTGCAGGTTATTTCGCATTAAAATCTCTTTAGGAAATAAAGATGATAAACTTTTCCCGGTTAAAAAGAATCATAAAAAATTAGTGATCCAACCTGGTTGTAAAATGATTTTTGGGGAGTTGTATTTTATGAAAGCAGTTCGAGTTTTTTTATTAATTTTAACAGCCGTTTTGGTCAGTTTTAGTATATCATTCGGGCAAACCGACCCGATAAAAACAGACACAAAAACAACCACCGCGACAATCCCGAAATCAAAAGCCGACAACGAAGAAACGATTTATCGGATTGGTTTTGAAGATACTCTTGAAATTCAGGTTTTCGACAAGCCGAAACTAACTCAGAAAGTAAGTTTGAATCCTGACGGCACAATCACGCTGTTTCGTGCCTCAAAACCGATTGCCGCGGTTTGTAAAACCGAACGTGAATTGGCAAAGGACATCGAGCGGGAATATCTGAGTTTTCTGAAAAAACCGGAAGTCAATGTTTTCGCCATTGAAAAGAAATCACAATCGTTCGGTGTGATCGGAGCGGTCGAAAAAGCCGGAACCTATTATGTCAATCGGCGGATTCGTCTGCTCGAATTGATTTCTTTTGCGGGTGGACCGAATAAAGAAGCCGGAAGCCGGATGATTGTCGCACGAACGGGAAGTTCGTCGGCTTGTAAAATCGAAAGCGACGACAGCATCATTGATAATGATTTGGTTTTGATGAATTTTAAAGTCAAGGACGTTTTGGAAGGCAAACAAAATCTTTGGATGCAGCCGGGCGATATTGTTTCGGTTTTGGATTCCGATGTCGTCTATATTTACGGAAACGTAAATAAAGTCGGAGCGGTTAAAATGAGCGAGCCGATTACTTTGACACAGGCAATTGTGACGGCTGAAGGCTTGAAACCGACTGCCAAAACGCAAGTTAGAGTTTTAAGACAAAAACAGGGAAGTACCGACCGTGACGAACTCATATTCAATCTGAAAGATATTGAAAAACGAAAAATACAAGACCCGTTTCTCGAACCGAACGATATTGTTGCCGTCTCGGAAGATTCGACAAAAGTTATTATCAGAGGCATTACAGGAATATTAAAAAATGGTGTTCCGAGTCTTTTTTATAGAATTCCTTAAAGTTTAAAATAATGAAAGATAGTCGTGAAATTATTCAAAAGCCGATAACTGAGCGCATTGAACTCGAACGTTCGTTTGACGCGCAGATTCCGTCAAATAACGGTGGTTATGGGGCTTACCGCGAAATTTATGCACCCGAAGGAATGCAGTTTGCCGATTACTGGCGGGCAATCCGCAAACGGCTCTGGCTGGTTATCGGATTAGCGGTTTTAATCACAACTCTGACGGCAATTTATATGGCGGGGCGACCGGATATTTATCAGGCGCGAGCGCAGGTGCAGGTTGATTTGGAACAATCAAATCCCGATTTGGTGACCAGCGACCGCCGAACCGGTATGGCAAATCCCGATCCGGCATATTTTAATACACAGCTTCAGCTTCTCAGTAGCGAAACGCTTTTGCGCCGGGTCGTCAAAGAATTAAGCCTCGACAGCAATAAAGAATTTCAGGCGGCAAAATCCGAAGAATCCGTTTCGGCATGGCGTTCACTGCTCAGAACAATCGGTTTGGCAAATGACGAAAAGAAGAAGAATGATAAAGCGATCAGCGATGTTTCCGTGACGGCAAGTCCGTCGGTGGCATCGTCCGAAGAAATTTCCGAGGCAGTCAGACTTGCGCCATATGTTGATTTGATTCGCAAAAATCTTGGGATCGAGCCGGTTCGTGAAGCCCGTTCGGCTTATAAAGAAACGCGCCTGATTGAAATTTCCTTTAAACATACGAATAAAGAACTGGCAGCGATGATTGTCAACGGCATTTCGGAAGTTTTTTCTAAACAAAATCAAGAAAAACGAACGGGCAAAAATGTCAAAACGAGTGATTTTTTACAAGACCGCGTAGCTAATTTGCAGTCGCAAATAAAGGCTGACGAAATAAAGTTGCAGAATTTGAAAACGAATTCGGGCATCATTAGCTTAGATAAAGATTCAACCATCGTATTGCAAAGATTGGAAGGTTTGAACAAAAACCTGCTCGATGCGGAAAATTTACGCAAAAATGCCGAAGCCAATTACAACGCCGTCAAAAATGACCAGAGCAAAGTCAAATCTTTAGCCGAAGCCGAAACGATCCGTTATACGACCGAGCGCGAAAATACAATGCAGGGCTTGCGTAACAAAACTTTTGAAATGGTTACGCAATTAAAGGCTGAAAGAGAAAAACTTTTATTGGAGTATCAGCCGACGGCGGACGAGATAAAAGAAATAGAAAAAAGAATTGACGCTTTGAACAATGGTTTAAAAGAAGCACAAGACAAAAATGAACAGGATTTGAAAGATTTCCGCACCCGCGTTTCAACCACGATTTTGGATAACCTGAAAACTAAATATTTGCAGGCGCAACAACAGGAAGACAAAATTCGCAGTTCGTTTAATCAGCAATACAATCAAGCGCAGGGTCAGAATCAAGACGGCATCGTCATTCGTTTATTGGAACAAAATATTTCGACCAATAAAGGGTTTTTGGAGAATCTGAATAAACAGCAAAGCGAAAATGACGTAGTTGCCCAAGGCACGGACAACAATATCAGTATTGCCGAAATCGCTATTCCGCCTGATACGCCGATTGCGCCGCACCGTTTGAGGACTGTGCTTGCCGCGTTATTTTTATCAATTCTTTTCGGAATGGGATTTGCACTTTTTCTCGAATATCTCGACGACACGATCCGCACGACCGAAGAAGTCGAAAATCTTTTGCGCTTGCCGGCACTGGCGGCGATCCCGGCGATTGATTCGTTGCCGAAACGCCGTTTGTTGCTGGTCGGCGGCGGCGGCGGCGGCGGTGAGGAAGAGGATTCCAGACCGAATTCCGAACTTTTAATTAATAATGATCCGCGTTCGTCTTTGGCGGAAGCCTATCGCCAACTGCGGACTTCGATTCTGCTTTCGACCGCCGGACACGCGCCGAAATCGCTTTTAGTTACGTCGAGTCTGCCTTCCGAAGGCAAAACCACGACGGCTGTCAATACGGCGATCAGTTTGGCACAAACGGGCGCGAAGGTTTTGGTAATTGATGCCGATATGCGCCGTCCGCGTCTGCACAGCGTTTTCGGTGTCAGCAACGCCGAAGGTTTGAGTACGATTTTATCGAGCGAATTGGAGGCGACCGAGATTTTGAAGATTATTCAATACGACAAAGATACAAAACTGAATCTTTTGCCGTCAGGTCCGATTCCGCCCAATCCGGCTGAACTAATCGGTTCGGAACAAATGGCAAATTTGCTTAAAAAGATGGAGGATCATTTTACGCATGTTGTCGTTGATTCGCCGCCGATTGCTTCATTCACGGACGGCGTTTTGGTTGCTTCAATGGTTGACGGCGTGATTTTGGTCGTTCATTCCGGCAAGAGTTCGCGCCAGGTCGTCCGCCGTTCGCGTCAGCTTTTACAAGACATCAACGCCAAGGTTTTCGGTGTCGTGCTGAACAACGTCAATCTGCGGTCACAGGAAAATTCCTATTATTACCAGAGCTATTATCACCGCGATTATTACCGCACCGATAATGAGGAAGAGTAATACAATTTTTATCAAAGAAAATTAGTAAAACAAAGGAAAAATACGTTTAATCAGATGAGTGAACAAACTAAGGTTTTGGTTACAGGTGCGGGCGGCTTTATCGGAAGCCATCTTGTTACTTTTTTGAAGGAAAAGGGTTATTGGGTTCGTGGCGTTGATTTGAAATATCCCGAATTTTGGGAAACGGATGCCGACGAATTTGAAATTTTAGACTTGCGGCGTTGGGATAATTGCTTGCAGGCAACGCGCAATGTAACGGAAGTTTACGCGCTTGCCGCCGATATGGGCGGAATGGGTTTTATCTCGGCGCATCACGCGCAGATTCTTTACAATAACTCGCTGATTAATCTCCACACGCTCGAAGCCGCCAAAACAAATGGTATCAAGCGGTATCTTTACACGAGTTCGGCTTGTATCTATCCCGAATATTTACAGGAAGACGCAAATGTCACGCCGCTCAAAGAAGAAGACGCTTATCCGGCACAACCGCAGGATGCTTACGGTTGGGAAAAACTTGTTTCGGAAATTCTTTGTCATCATTACCGCAACGATTACGGAATCGAAACACGAACCGTTCGTTTTCATAATATTTTTGGCGAAAAGGGAACTTGGGACGGCGGACGCGAAAAAGCTCCGGCGGCAATGTGTCGTAAAATTGCTTTGGCAAAATTGACCGGAAACAACGAAATTGAAATCTGGGGCGACGGCGAACAAACCCGTTCATTTTGCTACATTACGGATTGCGTCGAAGGACTTTACCGTTTAATGCGTTCGGATTTTCACGAACCGCTTAATCTCGGTCAAGATCGGATGGTGACAATCAACCAACTCGCTGATATTGTCGCGGAAATTGCCGGAATTAATATAAAGAAAAAGCATATTGACGGTCCGATGGGCGTGCGCGGACGAAATTCGGATAATACGAAACTCCGCGAGGTTCTGAATTGGGAACCGGAAATTTCTTTGGAAAAAGGTTTGCAGACAACTTATCAGTGGATTGAAGAACAAGTCAGACAATCTCTTAAATCTAACGACTCGCAAACATTCAATCAAACGGTTTAACCTGGAAATGAACGAAAACTTGATAAAAGTTGAGATTGTTATCCCTGTCTATAATCGTTGTCAAACAACACTGCAAGGCTTAAAAAGCCTGTCGCGGATTGATAAAAAGGGTTTGGACGTTCACATAATTATTGTTGACGACGGCTCGACCGACGGAACAAGTGACGCAATCAGTCAAAATTTCCCCGAAGTTCAAATCATCAAAGGCGACGGAACACTGCATTATGCGGCGGGAACAAATCGCGGAATTTCCGCCGCGCTTGAGAGAAAACCTGATTTTATCGTCACGGCAAATGATGATGCGGTTTTTCACGAACAATTTTTGCAAAGATTGATAAAAACCGCGCAAGTGAATCCGCATTCGATTGTCGGCGCATTACTTTTGCTTTGGAATGAACCGCACAAGGTTTTTCAGGTCGGACAAGTTTGGAAAACCCTCAAAGGCGGTTGGGAAATACCTGAAAATTTAACGGCTTTTAATGTTCCGCAAAAAGCTTTTGTAGTTGAATGCGTGGTCGGAAATTGCGTTTTATTTCCAACGAAAGCGATTTTGGAAAACGGTTTGATGGACGAGGAAAAATTTCCGCACGGTTGGGGCGATGCTCAATATTTGATGCGAATGAAAAAAGCCGGATGGAAACTTCTTGTTGAGCCGAAATCTTACGTTTGGTGTGAACCGAATACGAATCCGAAACCCTTGCATCAATTGCCTGTTCAAGAAACTCTAAAGATTTTGTTCAAAAATCGCCGTCATCCGCTAAATTTACAACGCCAATTTATTGCCCGTTGGGAATCGTCACCATCAAAAACGCAAGCTGTTGTCAGCTATTTTGTTTATTTGGCGATGATTTCAACAAAAACACTAAGGTTTGCAACGAAAAGGATATTTTCATAAACGAATATTTATTGATAAAGACAAATTACTAAAAATGAATAGAGAGGCAATTGACAGAATATTATTAAAAGCCGTTAGAACATACACTTACAACACTCCGTTGCCGAGGGGGAAACATCGTGCTTATATGATTGCTCTCAACCTCTGTAAATTTTTGCCGGATAAAATGTTAGCCGAAACAAAAGACGGAAGAAAATTTTCTGTTCACTTAAAGACGGGAATGCAAACAACGGTTTATTTTCTCGGCGAATATGAAAAGGCTCTGACCGAAATTGTGAAATCTTTGCTGCGAAAAGGTGATGTTTGTTTGGATGTCGGCGCGAATTTTGGTTGGTATTCAACGCTTTTTCACAAATACAGCGGCGATTCGGGTGAAGTTCACGCTTTTGAACCGATGCCGCCGACTTTTGAAGAGCTTTCTCAAAACTATGATTTAATGGGAAGTCCGTCAAATGTTTTTATCAATCACCTTGCTTTGGGCGAAAAAGAAGACGAACTGACGATAAATCTTTTTGAAGGATTATCTACCGGACACGCCTCGCTTTCCGATCAAGGTCGCCACGATGCAATTTCCTACAAATGCAAAGTCATTACGCTCGACAATTATCTGAAAGAAAAAAATGTCGGCGACGTAAATTTTATCAAAGTTGACATTGAAGGCGCGGAAATGATGTTTCTCAAAGGCGCGGACAAACTTTTTAACCAAAAAGTTCCGCCGATTTGGTTAATGGAAATGGCTCTTCAGCAAACAAAAAACTTCGGTTATCTTCCAAATGATTTGATAAATTTTATGCGCGAAAAGGCTGAGTATGAATTTTATAAAGTTGACGAAATTAACGCCAAACTAATAAAAATAGACGGTTTTGAAAAAGACGACATCGGCGCGAATGTCATTTGTTTTCCGCGTGGAAAATATGCCGACCGTTTTGCCTGTTTACAAAATTATTTTTGACGAAGACTTTTTGCAATTGATGATAGAAACCGCCGAAAAAAAATCCGCGTTCGGTCGTCGGCGGACTCCTTTTGCTGTGGGACACGCCGCATAAAATTTTTCAGGTCGCGCCGAAGTGGGATTTATGGTCGGGCGGTTATCGCCATTGGGTTCAACAGACGGTTTGGACTATTCCGAAAAACGCCCGGGAAGTCGAATTGATTGTCGGAAATTGCGTTTTATATCCGGTCGAGGCAATCAAAGTATGTGGTCTGATGAACGAAAAACGCTTTCCGCATTTCGGCGATGCCGAATACACGCCGCGAATGCGCCGCAAAGGCTGGCGGCTTTTGATCGAACCGCGTGCGCGG
This sequence comes from Acidobacteriota bacterium, assembly GCA_031412675.1. Lineage (GTDB taxonomy): Bacteria > Acidobacteriota > Blastocatellia > Pyrinomonadales > Pyrinomonadaceae > JAFDVJ01. The sequence goes on from JANODL010000171.1 coordinate 17,562, forward strand.
GTTTTTTGTCAGCCGAATAATTTGCCGCCGCGTGTTCGCCATCTGCCTTTCAAGAAATTAGTCAAAACGCTTTTTATTGATTTAGGCAATATTCACAGTTTGCGTCTGCGGTTTTTAGCGAGTTGGTATGGCGCACCGAATCGTTTTGAAGGCACTCTCGCTTTTCCGATATTTTTCATCCGTTTATTGTTTGGTAAAAATATGCAGGGCAAATTTGCCGACCGGACAAAAGAAAAGCCGCTTTACGAGACTTTTTCGGATAAAATCATTCAAAATTAATGGTAGTGAACTAAAAGTAATGCTTTGAAAAATGCTCTATCGGAACAAGAACTTTCATCGCCGGGAGCGCACGCATCCGTGCGTGCAACGTCGTTTGAAAAGTGGCGTAAAAGCGTCTCTCTTAAATCAACTTGAATTGACGACGAGGTTTTTTTGAACGCTCGGCGTTAAGCTCGCACGGATGGCGGGGGGGGGGGGGCGGGGGGGGGTTGTTTTGTAGGGTTGGTACGGATGGT
>JANODL010000172.1:0-15923 GCA_031412675.1 Acidobacteriota bacterium
GGTAGCGGGCGAGTTCTTCGCACAACATTTACCCGCCCGCTACCGCAGGCGGTTCTGACCTGTTGAATACGCACAACTTCATTTGAATCGGTATTACATCACGGATAAATCGGCACTTTTTGAAAAAATCCAAAAAAAATCAGAAGCCGTAAAAACTTCGGACAAATTTACAAATTATCAAAGTTTTGTATAATTGCCCTGTCATAAAAAATCTCACCAAACAATGCGAAGTCCTTGAAAAAATTAAAGATGAAACGGACAAAGATAATTTGAGTTTAAGAGAGGAAAATAATGCGAAATAAATTAAAAAACAAAACAATTTTGGTCTTGGTTTTCGGGCTTTTTCTAAGTTTAGTGATTGCCTGCGGCGGCGGAACGCCTGCTCCGCCCAAATATCAAGGCAACTGGGTTGGCTCGGACGGCTCGACACTTTATATGGATAGCGACGGAAAAGCCGGATTCGTCGTCGGCAGCAAAAAAGTGACCGGCGGAAGCGCGGAATTTGACGATTCTGCCAAAACGCTGACCATCTCGCTTTTCGGCATCAGCCATACTTGGAAAATTGACCAAGAACCAAATGACCAAGGCGAAATGAGACTTGACGGAAAGATTTACAGGAAGAAATAAAAATAATTCTTGTTCAAAACTCGGAAATTATCTCCCATATAAAAAAGTCCGAAGCCTTTCGACTTCGGACTAATCTGAAATTTATAAGCCAACATCAGCGTATCGGCAAATTATTTTGGCGGATGTTCGCCAACAATCAACAAAAATTTTCGCAAATTGATGACTCTTTGGCGATTGAGTTTGAGAATTTCATACCGTCTGCGGCGGGAAAATTTCGAGGTCTCTCATTACCTCGCGCAAACTTTTATTTCGGATTTGTGCAACTTCGATCAGATATTTGAGCTGTTTGACTTTCAGTTCTTCGCTTTTATCAGTCAATTTCAAGAGTTCTTCGAGTTCATCATTGCTGATATTCTCATCGCGTCTTTTTTCAAGCAATTCATAAAAACGCCGATATTCTTCTTCTGTAAGAGTTGCTTCATTGACTTTTTTAATTAGCTTAACTTCTCTGCCTACTTTATTTTCAGATGATTTACTACGAAGTCTTTTAGCATGGGCAATCAACCTTTCAAACTCATTTTTCGGCAAACTGACAACCGCATTCAAAAGATTTTCGTTGCTGATTTCGAGATTCTGAACTGACATAGTTTGATTATAACGCCCGTCCAAACGGTTTTGCAAAATATTTGAATAATGCTAAATTTGGCTGGAAGCTGAATTATGTTGGAAACTTTAGACAAAACAAACGAACTCAAAACCGTCAAGCTGGAAAAAGACACTTGGATTTTGGAAGTTCCGCCCGAAGTCTGCCGCAAAGAAGGTTTTGCCGAAGGCACGATGATTAGCCTGACGCTCAAAAACGATTCGATTTCCGGCATTTATCTCAAACCGTCGAAAGAAATTGATGATTTTGTTAATAAAGTTGTCGAAGAAGAACGCGAATATTTCGAGGAGATGAAACGACTTGGCGACTGAAGAAACCGTTTATATTCGTTACGAAGAAGCGGTTTTGATTCATTTTTCTTTGATGTGTGCGCTCGGCGAAACTCGCTACGGAGTTGACCACCGCGATTTAATCGAATCGGCTCTGGCGCGTCCCCGAAACGCCGCCGTTTACGCCAACGCCGACATCATCGGTCAAGCCGCCACGTTTCTTTTCGGCTTGATAAAAAATCACCCGTGGCTCGGCGGCAACAGACGCAACGCGACAACTCTCCTGCGAAGATTTCTGGAACTGAACGATTATCAAAAAAATTGGACGATTACCGAACAAATCGAATTAGTCTTAAATGTCGAATCGGACAAATGGAACGTCGCCGAAATCGAAAATTGGTTGCGCCCGCGTCTGAGAAAAGTTTGAGCAAAATTCCTGAAACAGTTTCTTGTTAAACTTTCCTTTTTGGTTTCTTCACCTTCGTTTCCGTAAATAATCCCGCCGTATATTTTTCGTATAATTCAAACAAGAAGACCATTCTGTTTGACTCGCTCGTGAACGGTTGCGGGCGGTAGGTGAGGTCAACGGATTTGTCCAATTCATTATGCGCCCGAACAAGCGCGGGCGGCATCGTCAACGGGTCGTAAAGGTCGGCTAATGAACTGTTTGGAAATGAAAGCCGCGCATCCAAAACTCTTTGGGCGGCGGTTTCGATAGCTTTGATTTGTTTTTCGGTTGGATTTTCGGGGAATGGATAATTGTTGTAAACGATGTCTTTAGAATATCTGAAATCGCTTTTTAAGCGTCCGCAAATATTTTTTACCCAAGCCATGTGCATTGTTGAAGTGAGAATACCAAAATGATAAAGAGTTCCGTTTGGAACAATATGAACAAGATTTGTCGGAATAACATCATCTTGTAATAAACCCATTGGAATATATGTTCGACGTTCCGATGAAACTCCCGGAATTACAATATATTTTTCGGGCAAGTTTCTATCTCTAAACAATGCTGGAGTAAGAGCAAATTTACGAGTTGACGGCGCGATGCTACTTTCTCGAAATTTCTTAACTGAATCAATGCGTTTCAAAACTTCCGGCATTTGCTTTAATTCTGTCGGCGTAGCATCAATAAGCCACAAACACCAACGCTCTTCGTTATTTATGTATTCGTGCGAACCAATAACTTTTTTGAGAAATTTCGTTGCTTGTGGAGTGCTTTTAACTAATTCGTTTTTTTCTGCGACTGTCAGTAATAGATTTCCGCCATCCAACGGCATATTTCCAAAACTTATATTTGGAATGTTACTAATTGGATTTGACCTTTTCTTTATCAAAATATCTTTTGCATCAACTAAATACGGATTTATATTTGTGACTTTAATTTCGTGAGCTTCGCCCTTGATGTTTTCATACTCGTAAATGGTTTTATTTGTTGTATCGAAATTTGCAAAACAAATAATCACGCAATAAACTGCGGCGTTTCCTTTGGCTTCATTGCTCCATTTAAAAGTCCGATGTGCAAAATGGATTTTAATGTTGTATTTATTGAGCATTTGTCCCCAAAGAATACTTGTTTGTTCGCCTTGCACGATTGAGTTTGTCGAAACAAATGCGACTTTAATTTTCGTATCTTGAATAAATTTTGCGGCTTTCACATACCAACCCGTTACATAATCCAAAACGCCGCTTCCTTGAATATTCGCAAATTCATTGACAATCGAATCGCGCTGTTCTTGCGTCATCATTTTTGAACCAATAAACGGCGGATTGCCCAAAATAAACGAAAGTTCATCTTTGGCGACAACCGTTTCCCAATCAATCTGCAAAGCGTTGCCGTGAACGATTTTGGCGGATTTTTTGAGCGGCAAGCGGACGAAATACTGACCGAATTCGTTGCTGATTTGCATATTCATTTGGTGGTCAATCAGCCACATCGCAACTTCGGCAATCCGCGCCGGAAATTCTTCAAACTCGATTCCGCACATCATATCAACATCCAGCCAAATGATGTCGCTGACGTTCAGCACCGCTTGCCCAGATTTACGCAAAGCCTTGAGAATCGTCACTTCCAAAAGCCTTAATTCCCGATAAGTAATTACCAAAAAATTCCCGCATCCGCACGCCGGATCGAGAAATTTCAACTTGCTCAGTCGTTGATGAAAATCTTGCAGTTTGTTCCGATTATCCTTGACGCTCTCAAATTCTTTCCACAAATCGTCCAGAAAAAGCGGTTTGATGAGTTTCAGAATATTTGTCTCAGAGGTGTAATGCGCTCCCAAATTTCGCCGCTCTTTCGGATTCATCACGCTTTGAAACATCGAACCGAAAATCGCGGGCGAAATCTTGCTCCAATCCAAATAACAGCAATCCAACAAAGACTGCCGCATCTTGCTGTCAAAGCTCGCCATCGGCAAAATTTCCTCAAACAATTTGCCGTTGACATACGGAAAATCCGCGAGTTGTTCATCAAGATTGGTAAAGCGTTTTTCTTTCGGCGTATTGAGAACTTGGAAAAGTTCCTGCAATTTGGCGGCAAGGTCGCTCCCGTCCTCGCTCGTGCGTTGTTCGATAAATTCTTGAAACTGCTGTTTGTTAAAAATAGTCGTATCTTCGGCAAACAAACAAAATAGGATGCGAACCAAATAAACTTCAAGCGGATGATTTGTGTAGCCAATTTCTTCTAAACGGTCGTGAAGTTTGCCCATCAATTCGGCGGCTTTGATGTTGGCGAGGTCTTGTTCCTGATAAACTTTTTTCTGATAACCGAGCAAATAACCGAAATGCTGGACGTTTTGGACGAGTTCATTGAGGTTAAATTCAACCGTCGAATCTTCTTCAAGGTCATACAGTCGAAACTTTTCAAAATCACAAACTAAAATATACTTCGGCAAATCGCTGTCTTTAATCCCCGGGAAATAATCTCTCGCTTGCGTGTGAGCCTTTTCCAGATTTTTCCCGCGAGATTTGAACTCGATCAAAATCACGCCTTTCCACAAAAGATCAATAAATCCCTGCCGCCCGTCTTCTTTTTTAACCGTCTGCTCAAAAGTCGCCACCCGCCGCCGCGTTAGTCCGAACACATTAAAAAATGCGTCCATAAAACTTTTCGCCTCAGCGTGTTCGTTAAAATCGTTTTCCCATTCTTTGGAAAATTCGATTGCGCGAGTTTTTATTTCGTTCCAACTTAAAGCCATATTTTGTAGAAGTTTATCTTATTCATTATTGAAATCTTGCAATTCTTTTTCGAGTTCTTCGATAGTCGGCAAACTGCTTTTTAGTTCTTCGGGAATTATTTCGGTAAAACTAAATTCGCTGACTCCAATCGGTTTGTTGATGTCGCGCAAAGCAAATTCGGCTTCGATATTGTTTTTATCACGGCAAAGCAAAATTCCGATAGTTGGTTTGTCATCGTCTTCCTTCAAAAGTGTGTCCACCGCTGAAAGATAAAAGTTGATTTTACCTGCATATTCGGGAATGAATTTGGTATTTTTGAGTTCGACTACAACATAACATTTCAACTTGATGTGGTAAAAAAGCAAATCCAAATAATATTCGTTACCAGCAATTTCAAGCTGATATTGTTGTCCAACGTAGGCAAAACCTTTTCCCAATTCGAGCAAAAACTTGGAAATCTGAGCGACTAACTGATTTTCTAAATCACGCTCTTTCATTGAGTTAGACATTGCCACAAAATCAAAATTGTAAGGGTCTTTTAAGGTTTGTTGCGCCAAATCGGACATCGGTTCGGGCAAAGTTTGTTTGAAGTTGGTAATAGCTTTACCTTGTCGTTCAAAAAGTTGAGATTTGATTTGTAAAGCTAATGTTTCTCTGCCCCAAGCGTTTTGGATAGTTTGCTCAATGTAAAATCGTGCAACCGATTTATCCTTTATTTTATTGAGAATTAGTTTGGTGTGTCCCCAAGGTATTTGCTTGATTAACTCAAACAAACTTTCGTCCCCAAGTTGGGGACTATTTGAATTTGTTTCGTCCCCAAGTTGTTGACCAAATTTGAATTCATTGTAAAAAAGCCTACAATATTTCAGATTTGTTACAGAAAAACCTTTGGCATCAGGGAATTCATTTTTCAAATCATTGCTGACTTTTTCTAAAAAATTGCTTCCCCAAACAGTTTGCTTTTCCGAAATCATCTTGCCCAAATCCCAATAAAATTCGATAAGCGTAGCATTAACGGCAACTACCGCTTTCATTTGGGCGGAACGGATTTTTGACTTTATTTCAAGAATCCATTTTTTATAATCTTCGTCAAATATAATTGCCATCATTCTCCCATTCTTTGGAAAATTCAATCGCACGGGTTTTAATTTCGTTCCAACTTAGAGCGGTTCAATTTTGCATCTACGGGTCAGAACCGCCTGCGGTAGCGGGCGGGTTTCCCGTTTAATCAAAAACCACTTTGCCGACGCTTGACCCGCCTGCTACCGCAGGCGGTTCTGACAGATCGCGCAAACCCGTAGATTGATTCCATAGCCGCTCTAGTGCAAATTTTGGTTAATGGAATGGCAAAACTTTTATGAAAAAAGCCGGATTCGCATTTTTTGCATTTATTTTCGGAGCGGCGATCATTCCGTTTATCATCGTTTCGGCGCAGCGTGAAAAGACGACCGCTGTTTGGGAAAATATCGCGGCGGCGTTTTCAACGAACAAATAACAACTCGATCAATCACGTCGTCCCGCTCATCGGTCAGTTCGCCGCCCGGATTGATGCCCGAAATTATTAAACGCCGTCGCGCCCGACACCCAAAGCATCCGCCACGCGGTTGATGTAGTTAAACCAGGAGGCGATCAGCGTGATCTGCAAAATCGCGGTGTCGTCAAATCCTGCGGCGCGTAGATTTTCGTGATATTTCGGCGTAATTTTCGTCGCGTCCTTCGTCAACTGCACCACATATTCGCACATTACGCGCTCGGCTTCCGTTATCGGCGCAGTTTTGTAATCTGTCCGTAAAGCCGCGATCAAACCATCATCCAAAGTTACAAGACGCAGAAACTCTGCGTGAGATTCCAGTCAATAAAAACAATCATTCGTCACCGAAACGACCGTCGCAATCATTTCGTGCTGTCGTCTTTCAAGCGGCAAATCGGGCGACATCAACGCGCTGAATGTCGAAAATGCGTGAAAAAGCGCATCGGGAATCAGCGTGTGCGATTCAACGATTGACTCGTTTATCGGAAGCGTTTTCGGCGGCGGCGCACCATATTCCTGCGGATACGCGCCGCGCGTTTCCATCAAGATTTTTTGCAGTTTTTCGTCCGCTTCTTCAAACGGAATTGTTTTTATCCAAGCCATTTCGATTTTTGATTCGGGATTTCGGATTTTGGATTTATTTCCTCAACGCGAATTCCAAATAATACTCAGTAGATCCGAATTTGATTGAAAAATCAGTATAGCGAGCCGGAGCGAGCAGGTTCGTGTTGAATCGAGTCAAATAAAACTGGAGATGTTCGCTACCGCTCACTATACTGATTCGGTCATCAATCCTCAAATTTGGAACTACTGATACTAAATTTTAATGCGCCGGTATCGGCGTTGAACCGCCTAATGCTTCGGAAACGGCGTGATGAACGTCGGGCAAATAGAAAAACAAAATGCCGAGAATCGTATAGACCGAAAGCAGTTGTAAGCCTTCGACCCAATTGCTTTCGCCGTCCGAACTGATTTGCTGAACAATCAAAATCGAGCCGAACACGGCGACGACTTCGGGAATCGTAAATTCGAGATTCATCGGGTGCGGCGCGAGAAAATACGACGCAAAAAGTAAAATCGGCGCGACAAACAGCGCGATTTGCAAAGATGAACCGAGCGCAATTCCCAAACTCAAATCCATTTTATTTCGCATCGCCATCAGAATCGCCGACGAATGTTCCGCCGCGTTGCCGATAATCGCTACGACGATCACGCCGACGAAAACTTCCGTAAATCCGAGCGCACCGCGTGCCGCTTCGACCGCGCCGACCAGAAATTCGGAAATCAGCGCGACAAATGCCGTCGCAACCAGCAAAACCGTGATTGATTTGCCCTTCGTCCAATGGTCGCCCGACTCTTCTTCTTCGTGTCCGACTTCCTGCGCCGCGCCTTGCATCGCTTCGCCGACAAACAAATCCTTATGCGTGACGAGCGAAAAATAGAGCGTTCCGATATAAGTCAGAAACAGCACAATCGCAATCGCTAAACTGAGATTCTGTTCTTTCTGCGGAGTCCAACCGCCGTTGGCGACGGGAACTTGCGCGGCGATAAGGTGAAAAATTGTCGGAATTAAAAGCGCAAGCGCCGCTAAAGTCAAAGCGGTTGCCGAAGTGCTGGCGGCTGTCCGGTCAAATTTCTGAGTCTTGAATTTTGCGCCGCCCGCAAACAGCGAAAGTCCCAAAACCAACAACAGATTTCCGATAATCGAACCCGTAATTGATGCTTTGACAACGCCTTCCAAGCCTTTTGAAAGCGCGAAAAGCGCGATAATCAATTCCGCCGCGTTGCCGAAAGTCGCATTCAGCAAACCACCGATGCCCTGTCCGAGATGTTCCGCCAGATGTTCGGTCGCTTTTCCCATCCAACCCGCGAGCGGAATAATCGCCAGACACGCGCAAATAAAAAGCGCGGTCGGATTATCAAACGCGGGAACAAACCGCAGCGCAATCGCAATCGGAACAAATACTAAAAGCCAGTCCAGCGACGGCTTGAGCCACGATGATTTTTTTTCTGACATATTTTAGTTATTAAAAAGCAGAATTAATTTTTGTCTTGTTGCTTACCTAAAATCAAATAATAAACGGGTAAGCCCAACAAAACAACCGCGACACCCAAGAAACTTTGCAAAGGATTTCCCATCGCAATCATCAGTAAAACAATCGTCGTCACCGCTAAAAAGAAAATCGGCGTGAGCGGATAGAGAAAAGTTTTGTAGCCTGAAAACTCTTTTTTATGAATCCTGAAAAGCCCTGCCACGGTCAGCGCGATAAAAAACACGACGACAAAGAAAAAGTATGAAATTATCTCATTGAAAGTTCCCGAAGAAATCAGAACACACGCTAAAACTATTTGAATAATCGTAGCGCGGTGCGGCGTTCCGAAACGCGGGTGAAGCTCGCCGAAGCTCTTGAAAAACAACCCGTCTTTCGCCATCGCGTAATAAACACGCGGCGAAACCATCAAATAAGCGACCAATGAGCCGAGAACCGAAACGACGACAATCGAAGCGAAAATCACGCCGCCGATTTTGCCGAACAAAACTTCGCCCGCCTGCGCCGCAAATGTTTCGTCGTTCGTAACATTTCCGAGCGGCACGAGATAGAAGAAAACCGCGCTCGTCAAAATGTAAATTATCGTTATCGCAACCACGCCGATTGCCAGAGCCTTCGGCAGATTTTTCTGCGGATTCTCGACTTCGCCCGCGATGCGCGTCACTTCCCACCAACCCGCAAACGCGAAAAATGCGCCGACGATTCCGCCCGCAAATGCGCTGAAAGTATCAGTCGGAACGGCGAAAAACGGCGTAAAATTTTGCCAATTGCCGAAACCGCTCAAGAATCCGAACGCGATGATAAAAAGCAGCGTGGCAATCTTCAGAACGGTTAAAAGTTTCAGAAAATTTGCGCTGATTTTTGCGCCTAAAATATTCATCAAACCCAAAACAACGACAATCGAAACCGCAAAAATTACTTGTCCGATTGGCGAAAGCGGCACGAGATAGACAAAATATTTCGTCAAACCGACCGCCAAAGTCGCCGTCAATCCCGGGTCAAGCACGAGCAAATCCATCCAACCGTAAAGAAACGCAATCGGTTTGCCCCAAATTTCGCGCAGATAAACATAACTTCCGCCCGCTTCGGGAAACCGCGCCGCGAGTTCGCCGTAACACAACGCGCCGCTCAGAGTCATCGCGCCCATCAAAACCCAAATCGCCAAAACCCAAAACGGCGAGCCGACCGACTTTGCCATTCCCGCCGGAGTCAGAAAAATGCCGACGGCGATGACTTGTCCGACCAACAAAGCAACTGCCGTCCATAAACCGAATTGTCTTTTTAATTGCATAAATAAATTAGCCACAGAGAACACAGAGAACACAGAGGATAAATTTAAACTCAGTGTTCTCTGTGTTCTCTGTGGCTAGAATTAAAAGGTAAAGCGTGCCGCAAATTGAAAGGCTCTCGGTCCGCCCGAACCGAGAACGCCGCCCGCCGTCGTGACGGGTTGACCGAAAGTCGGCGTTCCCAAAACATTGCCGAAACCCGAATAATTCGTGTTCGACACGCCTAAAATATTCGTCGTGTTGAACGCATTAAAGACTTCGACAATCGGCTCTAAACGAAATCTTTCTTTGAACTTGAAAACCTTTGACAGACGCAAATCGAGCGAGCTGAAGCTATCGTTAAATTTCGCATTTGAAGGGGCAAGCGGCAGTTGGTTTGCGGGACTGCGCGAAGCATTGTATTGCGTCAGAAAAGCATTCAATTCGCTCGCGGTTTTGAAAAGCCGTCCGCCCGCGTTGCGTTGCAGTTGCGGAACTCGCGACGAACCGTCGGGCAAAATGATGTCCATCGGGACACCCGAAGCCAACGTCAGAATCGGCGATAAACGAAAACCGTAAGGCAGTTCGACCGTTCCCGCAAATGTAAAACGATGGCGTTGGTCGTTTGGTGTCGGACCGTATTCGAGTTGCAGATTATTTGAATTTATCGGACCGTTCGAGAACGGAATCTGATCGTCGTTGGCGTAATTGAAGGCTTTGGAAAGTGCGTAATTAGCGCGAAAACCGAAACGATCGGCAAAGCGTTTTTCGACGCTCAAAAGTAAGCCGTCGTATTTGAATTTGACGCTCGATTCGAGATTGACAACGCGGTCGGGTCCGCCGACAACCGGATTATTAACAACTCCGATATTGCGCCCGATGATAAAGCGCGTCCCGAAATTATGCAGAAAATCAGCGCGAAAAACGTAGTTTCGCGTGAATTCCCATTGCAGACCGAGATTCGACTGCTGAACCATCGGATTCTGCAAATCGTTGTCAATGATATTAATGCCCGACGCGCCCGCACCGGGCAAAACAAAACCGATAAACGGATTCGCAATCGTCGGCGCAAACGGCAAAAATCTGCCGTTCTGGTCAAGAAAAATCGGCACACCGTTCGGGTCGGTCAAAGCGTTTCCGGCGCGAACCGAAACGGGCAAAGCGCGTCCGTCGAGTCCGCGTTCGAGAGTGATAAGTTCCAAAACAACGCGGTCATAATAAATTCCGTAACCGCCGTGAAAACTCAGTTTGTCGTCCAAAACCGCATAATTGAAACCGACACGCGGCGCGAAATTATTCAAATCCGCTTTGCGGTCGCCCTTGTAAAATGAAGCGACCAGCGGATTGATGTCGCCGTAACCCGAATTGTTTTTGACATTCGTATCAACTTCGTAGCGCAAACCGAGATTGAGCGTAAAATTCTTCGTCACACGCCAATCATCCTGCACGAAAAAGGCGAAATAATTGTTGTCAACATCCGATAAATTCAAATCGCGGTCGGGAAACCGGCTTCTCAAAGTCACGGCAAAAAGCAAATCTCCGTCGTTGATTTGCCCGTCGTTGTTGCGGTCGGCGTTGGCAAAATCCTGCACGAATTCGATTCTTCCCTGCCGGAAAACGCCTAAGAACAAGCTCGAATCAACGCGCTGAAACTCGCCGCCGAATTTCAAAGTATGATTTCCGGCAATCATCGAAAAAGCGTCGCTGAATTGCAGACGATTCTGCGTTGTGCCTTGCGGAACGCGAAAGCTCGAACCGTCGAGAATACTCGGAAAAGTGTATTGAATACCGTTAGCAACCGGGTCGGTCGCGTTTTTGAAATTGTTGACGCTGAAACTGAAATTATTGACCATATTCGGCGACAGAACGCTCGACCAATTTGCCATAAACGAATGAAAGCGGTTTTGCAGGTTTTGCAGATAAGATGCCGAACCGATTGAGCGGTCGAGTTTGCTCGAATCCCGTGCGTCAACGTCTTCAAATGAATAGCGAAAATTGAAGCTGTTTTTGTCGTCGGCGTTGTAATCAATGCGGCTGTTCAAAAGCAAATCTTTCAGCGGCGCAACGGCAAAACCGCGTGTGATGCGGCGATTCGGAACATCACGAATCCCGACCAAAACCGCGCCGTCCTGATCGCGGTATTCGAGCGCACCAAAGGCAAAAAGTTTGTCTTTGACAAGCGGTCCGCCGAGCGTAAATGAGTATTGCTGACGGTCGAACGGCGGGGTCGGATTATTTCGGTTAAATGTTGCGGGCAAACCTTGCAGTTTTCGGTCGCGTTCAAAAAACGATAGAGAACCGCGCACATTGTTTGTTCCCGATTTCGTGACGACGTTTATCACCGACGAAGCCGAACGCCCGTATTCCGCCGAAAAACGATTCGTCGCGACCTGAAATTCCTGCACCGCGTCTTGTGAAATATTCAAAAGCGAACCGCCGACGACATCGTCGTTATTATCCGTGCCGTCAATCATTACGTTTCCGCCGCGCCCGAGTCCTCCGGCGGAAGAAATGACGACCGTATTGGTTTTCGTCGGATCAAAATTCGGCGCAATCGTATTTCCGGGCGTGAGCAGCGCAAGTTCGAGAAAATTTCGTCCGTTAAGCGGAAGATTTTCGATTTCCTTATCGTTGATAACCGCGTCAACTTTTGAGGTTTGTGTTTCAACCAGAGGCATTTCCCCAATCAAATTAGTTGTTGTATATGTGACTCCTACTTTTAACTCGGCGTTCAGAGTTACAGTCTGTCCGACATTTAGCGAAATTGCCGATTCGCTGATTTTCGTTTCAAAATTTTGAGCGGAAACTTTTACTTCATAATCACCGACCGGCAAACTCGAAATCACGTAAACGCCGTCGTTGTTTGTCATTGCCGTCCGTGAAAGGTTCGTTGCCTTATTCGTTGCAATAGCAGTTGCATTTGGAATTACTGCACCGTTCTGGTCTGTTACAACGCCCGTCAAAGTCGCGGTCGGTTGCTGCGGAAAAGCCAATGTCGTGCAAAACAATATCAGCACGAAAAACATTAAGTTCAGGGGTAATCTTTTCATTTATTTCACCTTATTTTAGAATCTTATTAAGAAAATTGCAGACGATTGTAATTTAATCTCAAACTTCTGTCTAGGAATAAAACAAAATTTATGTAGGATTTTGAACAAAGATTGCGAACGAGAATGAAAAATTAAAAGAACTGCTAAAAAAAGGTCTTCACCGATTTGCCATTCGACTATTTGAAAACGACAATCCGCGAATAAAAATTTGGTTCAATTGTCAATTCTCTTCCGAATTTTGTATTCTATTTAACGGTAAGTTTATATTAAGATTAAGGCGGGTTATGACAAAAAAGGTTTTAATTGTGGAGGATTACGCAGACACCCGGACGATGATGCGCTATCTGCTCCAACATTTCGGTTACGAGGTTTTAGAAGCGGCGGACGGACAGGAAGCGGTTGATCAAGCCAAGGAAAACGAGCCTGACCTTATTTTGATGGATATTTCAATGCCGATAATGGACGGCTTGACCGCGACGCAAATCATCAGAAAATTCGACGGTTTTGCCAAAATTCCGATTATCGCCGTGACGGCTTACGGTAAATCTTATTATCGTCAGGCAATCGAAGCCGGTTGCGACGATTTAATCAACAAACCGCTCGATTTCGAGAATCTCCAGCCGATTCTCGAACAATATTTAGCTTAAAATTTGCCTTCACGGAAACCTGCGGAAATGATTATTTTCCGCAGCATTTACATCTTTTTTCAGGCAAATCCCAGTCAATTGCCGCAAACTTCGACTCATTTTCGGCGCGAATCGGTTCGCGGTCGTTTGAATCGAAATATTCGTTGATTTCCTCGACCAATTTCAGTTTTTCCTTCGCCGTCAGATTCAAAAACCCGTGAAAAACAACCGCGATATTTTCTTCCATAATGTCATAAAGAGTAAACCTTTTATGGCTTGAATCCAAACAAAATCTCGCGGAGAAAGCGTCATAGTCGGCATATTTTTCGGTAATTATTATACCAAGTTGCGTAAATAAAAAAGAAAAGCCGCGAGATCAAATCAGTATCGTGAGCGGTCGCGAACACCGTTCTTGACAAGGAATTCCGATCAGAGCAATCGCGTTCGCGACCGCTCACGATACTGATTTTTATCGCACTTTTTGACGCAGCTTGGTATTAGAAAAAAACCAGAATTCGCCTCGCTTCTTCCAGTCATAATTTGAAAATTTCTTCAGTATTTACCGGATAAAAAGCATTATCGTTCGGCTAACATTTCCTGAACCTGATTGACATCTTTATCGCCGCGCCCCGAAAGATTGCAAATAATCGTCTGCGACGGCGACATTTCGGGCGCGAGTGTTTGCAAATAAGCAATCGCGTGCGACGATTCGAGCGCGGGAATAATGCCTTCGGTCTGCGATAAAATCTTGAACGCTTCCAACGCCTCCGCGTCCGAAGCCGAAACATATTCGGCGCGTTTGATGTCGTGCAAAAATGCGTGTTCGGGTCCGATCGAGGCGTAATCCAACCCGGCGGAAACCGAATGCGTCAGCGCGATTTGCCCGTTTTCGTCCTGCAAAAGATAGCTTTTCGTGCCTTGCAGAACGCCGATTTTGCCGCCGCCTTGTTCGTTAAAACGCGCCGCGTGTTCGCCCAGATTCGAGCTTTTTCCGCCCGCTTCGACACCGATCATTCTGACGGATTCGTCTTGCAAAAACGGATGAAAAAGCCCAATCGAATTTGAACCGCCGCCGACGCAAGCGACCAAACAATCGGGCAAACTTCCCGTCTGTTCCAAGATTTGCTCGCGCGCTTCACGACCGATGACCGATTGAAAATCGCGCACCATCAGCGGATACGGATGCGGTCCGAGCGCACTTCCGAGCAGATAATATGTCGAATCAACATTCGTCACCCAATCGCGCAAGGCTTCATTAATCGCATCTTTCAGCGTCCGCGAACCCGAATCAACGCCGCGCACTTCCGCGCCGAGCAATTGCATCCGAAAGACATTGAGCGATTGCCGCCGCATATCTTCCGTCCCCATATAAACGACGCATTCCAGCCCGAACAGCGCACAAACCGTCGCCGTCGCCACGCCGTGCTGACCTGCGCCGGTTTCGGCAATGATGCGTTTCTTGCCCATCTTCCGTGCCAGCAAAACCTGTCCGATTGCGTTATTGATTTTATGCGAGCCTGTATGTCCCAAATCTTCGCGCTTCAGATAAATCTGCGCTCCGCCAAGTTGTTCAGACAATCTTTTGGCGTGAAAAAGCGGTGTCGGACGACCCGAAAAATCCTTCAGAAGTTGTAAAAACTCCGCCTGAAAATCCGCGTCGTCGCGGACGGCAAAATATGTGTTCGTCAATTCCTCAAGCGGAAACATCAGCGTTTCGGGAACAAACCGTCCGCCGAATTCTCCCCAATAACCGAGTTCGTTTGGTTGAAAATTATTCATTGTTTAAATCTTCTTTTTCCAGTAAGAATTCTTCCAGCTTTGCGTTAAAAAGGTCAAATGCTCTTTCTTCATCTCCGTCCGTTAAGTTTAGAAAATGTTTGGAAAAACTATAAATTGCGTTTTCAAACATTTCACGGCTAATACCTTCAAACTCCTCAAAGTTTTTCAATATTTCGCGCGCGTTATCCGCTAATTCTAAAGATGATATTCCCAAGGCGCATTGATATCCATAAATAAAAGAACAAAGTTGCGTTACAGACTGTGAAACAAAATAAAATTTACGTCCGGGAAATTTGGGCATGGAACGGATCAATCATAGCGTACAAATTAAGTCTCCCTTTTCTTTACCGGTTTGTCTTGAAAACAAAACGTTACAAATGAAATTTATTAGCCTAACTTTATCTTTTTTCCCTTTTTCAATTTCCAAACAACTACACGCATCAACGGCAAAAGGCTTCACTTCGCCAATAGCTCTGGCAACATTATCGTGCGAAAGTCCGCCCGCGAGATACATTTTAGGGAAAATTTCTTGCACTTTTTTGGCAATTTCCCAATCGAAAGTTTCGCCCGTTCCGCCGTGTTCTTTTGGGTTGAAAGCGTCGAGCAAAATCGCGTCCGTTTCATAATTTAAAACGTCTTCGGGCTTAAATTCGGGCGAAACGCGGAAGGCTTTGATGATTTCAAGATTTGTTCTCGCTTTTAATTCACGCGCATATTCAGGCGTTTCTTCGCCGTGAAGTTGGAGCGCGTCGAGTTTGGCGACTGCGGCGATTTCGATAATTCTGTCCAAACTTTCATTGACGAAAACGCCGACCTTCAAAATTCCTTGCGGCAATTGTTCGATAATCTCACGCGCTTTTTCGGGCGTGAGATAACGCGGGCTTTGTTCGTAAAAATTAAAGCCGAGCGCATCCGCGCCGAATTTTGCCGAGAGCAGCGCG
>JANODL010000173.1:0-53794 GCA_031412675.1 Acidobacteriota bacterium
GACGGCAAAGCGGTTGTTGTCGGAATGAATGGTTTTGAAGTTGCCCGTTTCAACGTGAACGGCACACCTGACAACACTTTCGACGGCGACGGCTTGGCGCAAGTTCCGAGTCTGACTCAAGCAAACGCGCTCGCCATTCAAACGGATGGCAAAATAGTCGTTGCCGGTTATTCGTCCGGCGTTACTGATCAGAATCTTGCATTGGCTCGTTTCAATAGCAACGGTTCGCTCGATACGACATTCGACGGCGACGGCATCGCCACTTTGGAATTAACCCAAAATCAAAATCTGTTAGACATTGCCATTCAGCCGGACGGTAAAATAATCGTAGGCGGCAATACCGGAAATTTCCCCACGTTTCAGGATTTTATAGTCGTCCGCTTTAACGCGAACGGAACGCCGGACGCATCGTTTGGTACGACCGGCTTCGGCGTTATCCAGACATCGTTTGAGACCATTGATTTTTTTAGCTCCGTTGCCATTCAAACCGATGGTAAGATTGTCGCCGGCGGACGAGCGAATTTGGATAACTTTAATTCTGATTTCGCTTTGATTCGTATCACCGCAACCGGTTCGCTGGATACAACATTTGACACCGACGGTAAGCTGACAACTTCGATTCGGGAATCTGACCTACTCAATAAAGTGTTGATTCAACCGGACGGAAAGATTATCGCCACGGGCGATACCCGAAACATAGGTCAAAATCGTGATACTGCGCTTATTCGTTACAATCCGACGGGCGCGTTAGATACGAGTTTTGATGCTGACGGAATAGCGACGACGAATGATGCTCCGTTCGATGAAACCACTGCCGCCGCAATCCAACCCGATGGCAAAATAATTGTTTCCGAAAAACGCGACTTTAACACTTCCGCGCTGATCCGCTTTAATCCCAACGGCTCATTGGATACTTCGTTTCACGGCGACGGGATATTTACCTTTCCCGCGTCCAACTTCACAAACACGACTGCAAGGGCGGTTGCTATTCAGCCGGACGGCAAAATCATAATTTCAGGGCAGCAAGGACCTGATGTATTTTTGTCCCGATTATTAGGCAACCCGCGACAGAGTTTTACCAATTTCAACGGAATCTTTCCGACTGACCGCACCGCCAACGCCAATCCGCCCGGCTTGCCGTCGAATTATCCGTCCATCGCCGACATCAACGGCTTGAGCGGCACGATTACAAAGGTTCGCGTTACTCTGACGAATGTTACGCACACCTTTCCCGCCGATTTCGATGTTCTGCTTGTCGGTCCAAACGGGCAGCGGACGATTCTGATGTCCGACGCAGGCGGCGGAACTCCGGGCGTAACAGGAAGAACTTACATTTTCGACCAATCCGCCGCCACAGATTTTCCGTCGAACACCGCCGCACCGAGCGGAATTTACAAACCGTTCAACTTTATCGGCAACGCATCAATCGAACCCGGCGGAATTGACGTTTTCCCCGCGCCCGGTCCCGGCTCACAAAACTACGGCGCGGCAAATCTCGATATTTTCAACGGCACCAACCCGAACGGCATCTGGAAGCTCTACGTCGTTGACGATGAAGCGGGCGACACCGGTTTTCTTTCAACTTTCACGCTTGAAGTTATAACGACGACTTCGCGGCTCAATAATCTGACGGCAGATTTCGACGGCGACGGGCGCACCGACATCGGCATCTTTCGTCCGTCGGTCGGCGAATGGTGGATTAACCGCAGTTTTACAGGTCAAACCGTCGCCGCGCAATTCGGTCAGACGACTGACCTTATCGCACCCGGAGATTTCACGGGCGATGGCAAAACCGACATCGCTTTCTTCCGTCCGTCAAACGGATTCTGGTTTATTTTGCGCTCGGAAAACGGCTCGTTTTTCTCCTTTCCGTTCGGCACAAACGGCGACATTCCAACGCCAGCCGATTTTGACGGGGACGGTCGCACCGATTCCGCCGTCTTTCGTCCAACGGATTCGACGTGGTATATCCGCCGCTCATCCGACCTCGGCACGACCATCGTGCAGTTCGGTACAACCGGCGATAAACCCGTCACGGCTGATTACGACGGCGACGGATTATCGGATATTGCCATCTTCCGCCCGTCGGACGGCAGTTGGTGGTATCTGCAAAGCTCGAATGGTCAATTCAAGGTTTACCGATTCGGAGTTTCAACCGATAAACCCGTGCAGGCAGATTACACGGGCGACGGCAAAGCGGATATTGCCGTGTTCCGTCCTTCAACGGGCGAATGGTTTGTCCAAAGAAGCCAGGACAACAGTTTTTTCTCATTCACGTTCGGAACTTCGGGCGATCTTCCCGCACCGGGCGATTATGACGGTAACGGAAGCGCCGATGCAACCGTGTTCCGACCGTCAACGGTCACTTGGTTCTCGCTCACGCAAACGCAAGGAACAATCTTTACAACCTTCGGAGCAATCGGCGACAAACCCGTTCCCGCCGCTTTTGTCCCCTAAACGCGCTCAGAGTTCAGAGTAACGGCTTCAGCCGTGAAGTTCTTCGCATAAAATCATCTTGAATTTATAAAGAGGAATTCACGGCTGAAGCCGTTACTCTGAACTTTTGCGAATTTGTGCGATAATATTTTTGCTTTTACCATTTCAATTTTGACGAAAAAATTTATGAAAAGATTATCTTTTTTAATACTGATTTGCTGTTTGGCAACAATCTGCGTTTCCGCGCAGACTTTTACATTCAACGATTTAGTCAAACTCCGCCGCGTCGGCGATCCGCAACTCGCGCCCGACGGTCGCACGATTGCTTTTACCATCGGCGATGTCAACAAAGCCGAAAATAAAACGCTGACACAGATTTATACCGTGCAGATTGACGGCAGTAATCTGAAACAAATCACGAAAGGCGAAAAATCCAGCAACAGTCCGCGCTGGTCGTCCGACGGCAAAAAACTCGCGTTCTCGACCGGCGGACAAATCTGGACGATGGACGCGGACGGCGACGATAAAAAACAAATCACGCGCATTTCGACCGGCGCGGGAAATCCGGTCTGGTCGCCTGACGGCAAATGGTTTGCGTTCAATTCCGACGTTTATCCCGAATGCAACGGCAGCGACGAATGCAATGCCAAAAAAGACGCAGAAGCCGAAAGCAGTAAGGTCAAAGCAATTGTCACGGAGCGTTTGCTCTATCGTCATTGGGTCGAATGGCGCGACCGCAAACGGACGCACGTTTTCGTTATCTCAAGCAGCGGCGAAGGCTCGGCAACCGATATGACGATCGGCGATTTCGATTCACCGCCCTATGCCGCCGGAACGGGCGTTGATTATGCTTTTTCGCCCGATTCAAAAGAAATCGCCGTTTTGCGTAATCCCGATAAAATCGAAGCAATCTCGACCAACAGCGACATTTATGTTCTGCCTTTGCCGACCTTTACGCGCCAACCCGTGAATATGTTCTGGAAAGGCAACGTGCCGAAAAACATCTCGGTTGCCAATAAAGGCTACGACGTTTCGCCCGTTTATACGCCCGACGGCAAATATATTTTGTATCGTTCGCAACCCCGCGCAGGCTTTGAAGCCGACCGTTGGCGGATTATGCGCTACAATCGTCAAACAGGTGAAACAAAGGAGTTGAGCATCGGCTTCGACCAACAAGCTGACGAAATGATTCTTTCGCCCGACGGCAAAACTATCTATTTCACCGCCAACACACGCGGCAAAAACCCGATTTACAGCGTTCCGCTCGAACCGAATTTTATGCTCAGAATCGCCACGCACGTTAAGATGGTTCGCGGCGAAGCCTTTTTCAGCAACATAAACATCACACCCGACGGCAAAAACTTTATCACGCTCATCAGCTCGATGAGATTTCCGGCGGAAGTTTATCGCGTTTCCACCGAGAACGACTCGCTAACTTCGCTGTCGAGAGCAAATAATCTGGAATTTCCCGCATTTGCAGAACTCGATTGGAAAGGCGCGATGAACACCAATGTTCACGGCTTTATCGTTAAACCGAGAGATTTCGACGCATCGAAAAAATATCCGCTCGTCGTGCTGATTCACGGCGGACCGCAGGGCGCGTGGAACGATAATTGGGGCTACCGCTGGAATCCGCAGATGTTCGCTAATCAAGGCTACGTCGTCTTTCTGCCGAATCCGCGAGGCTCGACCGGCTACGAACAAAAGTTTGTTGACGAAGTTTCTGCCGATTGGGGCGGGCGCGCTTACACCGACATTATGAACGGCACGGCGGAAGTCATCAAAAAACCATACATTGACAAAAACCGTATCGGCGCGGCGGGCGCAAGCTACGGCGGCTATATGGTTGACTGGATTCTCGGACACAACAACGACCCGCGCTTCAAATTCAAAGCACTCGTTTCTCACGCCGGAGTCTATAATCTCGAATCAATGGCGGCAACGACCGAAGAACTGTGGTTCGTCAACTGGGAATTCAAAGGAATGCCGTGGCAAAACAAAGTCAACTACGATAAATGGTCGCCCCACAAATTCGCCGCCAACTTCAAAACCCCGACCCTCGTCACCCAAGGCGAACTCGACTACCGCGTCCCCGTTGACCAAAGTATGCAGCTTTTCACCGCCTTACAACTCAATGGCACTCCATCAAAACTCATCATCATCCCCGACGAAGGACACTGGATTCTCAAACCCCAAAACTCCGAATTCTGGTATGGACAAGTTTTCGATTGGTTGAGCAAATATCTGAAACCTTAGTTGTAAAAAAAGGATAGGTAAAAAGCCTATCCTTTTTTATTTTTATGCATTATGTTTAGCAATAGTTTCTATTTTTCATTTTCAGTTGGAGAATTACTAGGTGCTTTTGGAGTTTCCCACCAGCTTTTCAATCTTTCGACAAATCGAGTTTCAACATCAACCCCCAGTTTTTCAGCAAAAACATATAAAGCGTCAGTTGTTTTTAGCTGTAAAATAATTGTAAGGCAACAAATAATAAAAGTTATCAGTAAACAAACTCCGGCAAACCACATTCTGGTTTCAAAGACATTTCTGAAATAATCTGACATAGTTCCGCCAATTTTAGGAAACCCTTCGTAAAAAGCAGTATTCATTTCCATTGATATGTAATCAGCGTAAAAAGTAAATGAAATTACAAGAACTGGAGAAAACAAAAGAATCGCCATTCCTACGAATCTCAGAGTATATACAGAAAACCGAACCGCTTGTTCAAATTTTCCATCTTTAGGATTTTCATCAAATATGTGTTTGCTTGAAAGAGGCAAATCTTTAGCAACACTAACGAAAGTCATGCTGTGAGCAACTTCTTGAAATGCCATACTTGCAATCAACATATTGTCCTGCTTAAGATTTTTATCTACTTCTGTATCAAAATCGGTGATATTTCTTACATCCTTTAATAAACCCACTATTGCTCTATTTTCTCGTCTGATGTTGAATAGAAACCAAAAAGACATAATCATTAAGGTTGCTGACCCGAGAATGTTTAAGTCATTCATATTAACCACGACTCCTAATAAGCCGATGGAAATATTCATGCTTTTCAACCATTCCTGTGCTAAATTTCTTCTGTTATATTCATCAAGAGGTAAGACTTTTCCAGTTTGATTGCCATTATCTTCAATCGGAACTTTTTTTAATCCTAAATTTTTGTCCGTTAAGATTGAATCAATTTTGTCATTTTTTTTTGCTCAAGTGTCTGTTGATTATTTGTCTCTTTATTTTTCCAAACTTCACATTTTTTCTGTTCTTCAAGAGATTGATTATTTTTTTGACAGACTAAACATCCTTCTAACTCTTCTGTATTATAAGTGCTTACCTTATCTAGACAATTCCTCATATCAAACGGAAATGCGGCTTTTCTATTCCAAGAAAAATGTCCGTTATAAATGGCGATAAAAATAGCACAAGAAGCAATTATTAAAACAATAAATGAAAACCTTACTCTTTTAGCTATTTCTCTGATGCCTTGCAATCTTATCTCTAAAGTCTTCAAAACGGTTTGTGAGTTCATTTCTTGAACTACCGAATGCAAGGAATTTTCTGTTGGGTTACTCATTAGTTTCTAGCCTCCAATCTAATCTATCAACTTCACCTAATTTCACCTTAACCTCGTCTATTTCAAAGTCTTGGTAGCCCAATGCAGAGGCTTTTATCGTGAATTCGCCGTAGTCTATGGGTTTGAATTGGTATTCGCCAGCCGAGTTGGTTTTGGTGGTTAGATTTAGTTCGACGACTGTTACCGTTGCGCCTTTTATGGGTAAGCCGTCGGATTTGTTTGTTACGATGCCTTTGAGTTGGGTTTTGGTTGATGCCGGGTCTTTGATTTTTCGGGCTTCGCGGTAGTGGCTGACAAAATCGGGGTGCGCTTCTTCGTAGTTGGCAATCAAAGTGTCCATTTGATTGGTCAAAATGTCGTCTAGTTGCGCGAGAATTTCTTCTTCGTTGTCCGTCAGCGTTGCTTTTTGACCTTTGGCGAGGCGCGGTTTGAGCATTGAGTCTTTGAATGCGTCAATCGCGGCTTGCAGGTCGGTTAATTTTGCGGCGGTTACGCCGTAATCCCCGAGCGCGGCGAGATTGGCAACGCACAGGTCGTGAATATTTTGGCAGGTATGGACGAATTGGTTTTCGCGCATCTGCAAAAATTTGCTGTGTCTGTAATTTACTTCGGCTTTGAGCGTTTCGTTTCTTGTCACGGACGCATATGCGTAGGTAAATCCGGCAATATTCGTAACTTCTTTCGCAAGATTGGTGCGGTCGGCACCTTTGTCCAGAGTAATACCCGTCAACGGCATACTGCGGAATTGTCTCGTTTCTAAAAGTTGGGCGATTAATGCCTTAAATTGATTTACTGCGGTTTGAAAGGCGACGATTTCGCCGAGTATCGCTGAATTTTCGTCGCAAACCTGCTCGACTACCTGACACATATCAGATTTAGCTTTCTGTCTGGCGTTCATTCTTTACTTATTACCTCCGTGGTTTGGAATTTTGGAATTAATCCCCCCCTTGTAATTTCGCAAAGATTAGCTGTCGGGAACTTTTTTATGGGTTTCTGGCAGCAATTTCTTTGGAGCTAAAGTTTATTTCTTTAGTGTCTATCTTAATTGCTTGACTGTAAGCCGTTATTTAGCAACTGTAAGCCGTCATTTATTTGATGTAAGTTACGTTTTATCGAATGTAGTTTGTTATTTATTTTATGTAAGTAACGATCTATCCGATGTAGATTGCTGTTTATCGTATGTAACCGGCGATTTATCGAATGTCAGCCGTCAATAATTGACTGTCAGCTGTCATTTATTTTATGTAAGCTGTTATTTATTCGATGTAACTTGCCGTTTATTTACTGTAAATAGCGATTTATTAACTGTAATTGTTGGTTTATTCGTTGTTAAAAGCTAAATCTTTAATGTCAAAGAGCATTTTTTCAGTGTAAATACCCGATTATCCATTGGAAGACATTGTGAATACAGGAAAATTCGCCTTAAATGACTTGTTCGGATTGATTAGGTGAAAAGATGTTACCAAAAATTTATTTTTATTGCAAGAAATTTTTTAGGAGGTCTTTAATTCGTGTGTTTCGCGGCAGATTCGGTTTATCTAAATATCAAATTTTGATGACATTTGTTTTGATAAATTGCCGATTGTTTATATTTCAAAAGAAACAAACAGCGTAAATAAAATCGAAAACGTCATTCGTCGGGAGCGCACGCATCCTTGCGTGCTACGTCGCGCTTCGCGGCGTAAAAGCGTTTGTTAAGAAGAAACTCGAATTGACAACGAGGCTTTTTGAACGCTTGGCGTTCAGCACGCAAGGATGCGTGCGCTCCCGGCGATGACGTTTTTTTTATTGCAATTATCAGAATTTAAAGTTAAATCCCCGAAAAGACGCAAAAAATCGCGAAACATTGAGTTTTGCTTCGTGATTTTTTTGAATAGTTTAGTTCAAATAAACTTTAGTCCGTCATTTTTCAGACTTTGACGAGAACGGGTTCGTCGGGCAATTCGTCGAGCCAATGAGTGACTTGCTCTTTCAAATCGGTGCGGCTGATGTAATCGTTGGTCGCGGGAAAATTTGTTTTGAGGAGAATCGAAGACGGCAGTTTTTCAAAGGCTTTAAGAAGAATGACGAGTTCGGCGTTGTTGAGAAGCGGGATTTCTTTGCCCTGTTTGAACATCTCGACGAGATGACGAACGGCGGTTTTGTATTCTTCATCCATCGAACGGTTGCCGAAATGCGCGAGTAATGGCGTGATGGTTTCTTTGAGCGTGAGGAGAATCTTGCGATAGCTTTTGCGTCCTTTTTCGAGCGTTTGCTGTAAGGTCTGCGGAAGTTTTTCCCACTCGCGGGTTTGCGCGATGTTAAAAGAACAGGCGCAGAACGGATGAGTTTTGAGCATCTCGCGGACGCTGAACAAACAATCGAGTTCGCGGAGCTGTTGCCGGATTTGCTGGGCTTCACGGTAATAAATCTGCGGCGCAATCGGCAGCTGCGAGAGATTTTCAAACTCCCACCATTCGTTGCTCCGCATTATTTCGTCGAATTGCTCCTGCAAATGATGCGATTTCATGACGACATCGTGTTTGGTCGAAAAGTATTCGGAAAAGCGCGTGTGAAATGCCAGCCAGACGTTTTCCATCTCACGATTCGTCAACTGACTCGGATTAATGGTCGTCTCTTCGAGCATCTGAAAGAGCTTTTCGCGCAAGACTTCGATCTTCGCATCGTCGGTCGTTTCGCAAACCGCGAGATATGTGCGGATTTCTTCGCGGCGGTGCGTTCCGCTCACGAAATCTTCAAGCACGACCAAATCTTTGGCGCGTTCAAAATATTCTTCTTCCGAATCCGAAAAGGCATCGGCGATCCGGTGCAAGCCTTCGTCAACCGTGATTGATTCGTCGAGAACCGAGGCAACGGTCGTCGCTACCGAACCGAATGTTTTGTCGGCAAGCAGTGAGTAACGCCAGATTTTCGTATTCAAAATCTCGTCGGGCAATTCGCTGAAACGATCCAAGAGCCGCGCTTTTTGCCAGCCCGCGAGCCAATCTTGAAAAGCCTTTTTGACCGCTTTGCAGTCTTCCGGCAAATCAATCGAAGTAAAAGTATCGGCGGCAGTCAAAATTTTCGCCCATTGCGTCAGACGTTCGGACGGATAACTTGCGCCCGACGGAAGCGCAACGCCTTCGATGTCGTCCCAGATGATTTTCAAATCGAGCGAACGGCGCGTAATGCGGTCGCCTTTGGTCGTCACGAACTCGATCTGTCGATTGGCGACGAGCGCGGTCAAAACAAGATGCTGGGCTTCGCGCACCAAGCCGATCGGTTCGCGCCTTAAATGACGATAAACCGTGCGAAGCGAAACCGTTTCTTCGGCAGATTTTTTGACGAGCGATAAAACTTCCTGCGCGATTGGCAGTTTCAGGAGATTTTCCTCGGTTTCCAGAACAAAAGAGTTGCCGCGATTCGTAACTAAACCGAGCGGCGCGGCAAAAAGCTCGGCAAATCGCTGAACTTCCGCTAAATTTTGCCGTGTTCCGCTGAAAAGGTCGCTGATCAGCGTTGAAACTTCCGTCATTCCGAGCGGCTGTGTGAAAACCGGATGTTCCGGAAATTTCATCTCGAACAGAGGTTCGAGCATTGTCGAAAAGATTTTTGACAAACTTTGCGCGGTTCGCGCCTCTTCCGTGAAGTTGAAATCGAACCCTTCGATAATCAGTTTCCCGTCAACGAGAAAAATTCGATTCCAGATTTTTTCAATCGCCAAAGAATGTGCGTGTCCCGTCGCCCGCAGTTGGTCGCCGAATTCCGTCCGCAAATTTTCGTCATTGAGCAAAACGTGATAGCGCAGAATCGTTTCGATCTCTTCATTTTTGAGCGGCGCGTGTTGCCAATAAACTCGCGGCACACCGTCGGAATTTTGATTGCCGGGCAAAACCTGTTGTTCGCCGCTGATAATTACCATCCAATCGGTAATTTCAAGATTGGCGGGCAGGTTGGCAATGTCGGTTTCGTTATCTTCCAGATTCCAGCACAAACGTCCGCGCCGCAAACCGCCGCGCCAGACAATCTGCGAATCCGTCCAGTTCATGTTCTTGCCGTCCGCTTCATCACCGAAAGTCCAATCGGTAAATCTTTCCCGCGCAATTTTTCGCAACAGTTTCGGCACGATGTCCGGCGACACTTGTTCAATCGCTTCATTCAGGGAATTATTGAGACTTTCTTTGATGCTGACCTTCAGACTGTAGCGGATTTCTCTGCCTTCTTCGGCTTTGCGCCAGATTTGGTCAGGCAACACGGCGGCAAAATTCTCAAGCAGATTTTGAACTGTTTCTGAGCTGTGAGCCGGATTGTTTTCGTCAAAAATAAGCATCGCCGCGCAGATTTCACCCGCCGTCGTGCCGTCGCCGTCGAGCGATAAAAGCAGCAAGCCCTTCAGAATGAGCTTTGCCTGAAGCCTCTGCATCACGGGAATATTGCCGACAATCTCCGTATTCAAACGGTCGTATGCACTAAAGGCTTCCTGCAAATCGTCAACCTTTCGCAAAATATGTTCGGTGCAGTCGAAAACTTCGTCGAGCGCAATCAGCGAATTCGCCGGACGACCCAGAATTTTGTTTCCGGCTTCCGAAGCAAATCCGAGAAGCGCGAATTCGGGCGCGTAAAGCCGCACGAACGGCGCATTTTCCAAAATTATCGGATGCATCGGATAAAGCGAACTGAAACGCTGTTCGCTCCAGCGGAAATGCGGCAAAACTTCTCTGAAATAAGTGTAAATTTCGTGAAGTAAGGTTTGCGTCTGGCGATGTTTCGGAAAAACATGTGCGTCAACTATTTTATAGAGATGTTCCTGATCGAGATAATCAATCGAAAATGCCCGTGCAATCGCGGCATTCACGCCGTCCGCGCCGGCAATGTCGTCATCGAGCGCAACGCCGACGAAAATATTCAAGTCTTTGGCAAATTCGGCAATCTCGCCGAGCATCACACCGTCGTCACGCGCCACGCGCGAATTTCTCTCAAGAGCCGTGTCAACAATCAGAATAAACGGCAAATCGCCTGATTTCTCAGCTGCCAGCGTGAGTAAATCAGTCATCGAATCGCTTAAACTCGTTTCATCAATCGAAAAGGCTTTGGCAATCGCGTCTTTGAGTTCTGCGAGAAGTGTCGGATGAGTTCCGCGCCGCACAAAAGCAACGGGATAACGGCGGCGTTTTAATCTTTGTGTGCTGACCGATACGTGTTGGTCGGAAATTCTCGAACGCAATTCGGGCTGGGCGACAATCGCGCCGAGTGTTGCCAGAAAATGGCTTTTCCCGACACCGCGATAACCTGCCAAAGCCATCGCCTGCCCGTTTTCCGACTCGACTTCCGAAATTCGGTCGAGCCATTTCGACATCATATCCGATGTCGCATCGGTGAAATGATAAGCGGAAAGTGTGTCGTTCGGGTCGGAGAAAAAATCGTGCAGACTTTTATATAAACGAACTTCGACTAAATCTTTTACTTTTTCGTTGATGCGTTTCATTATAAAATAAGCGGAATTTGAATTGCGCCGGAAAGAGTTTGGTGACGCGGTCGGAACGCCGAAAAATCTTTCGACAATTATTACTTTACCAAGTTTTCGCGGTAAAAAAAACAGTTTTAACAAGATTTTTGCTTTTTTTTTTATTTTTTTCTGAATTACCGCCTGAATTAACAACTTTATAAAGATCGAGTGCATCATACAGACGTTGATTTTACAATCCGAAAAGAGTTAAACTTTCAACCATCGGCTGATAAGAATTTTAGGAGAATTTTAAGATATGCGTTTAGGATTGATTCAGAAATTTAGTGCGTTTTTTCTGATGTTTGCCTTTTTATTGAGTGCGACGGCGATTGCACCTTTGAGCATCGTGGCACAGACGACCGACGATAAAAGCAAAAAAGACGAAAAGAAAGACAAAAAAGATAAGCAGAAACAAGAAAAACAACCTGCGACAATTCAAACTGACGGTAAAAAGATACTGACCGTCAACGAAGACCCGAATATGATCGGCAAACGCAATATCAATGGCGGCGGCGACAAATTATGGGGTTGGCTCGGCGGTTCAAAGGAAAAAGAAGTCGCACTCGGTCGTCAGCTTGCGCTCGAAGTCGAACAACAGGCAAAACTCGTTGAAGATGACGTGATTACCGAATATGTAAATCGTGTCGGTCAGAACATCGTGCTTCATTCGGACGCAAAAGTTCCTTTTACGATTAAAGTCATTGACAGCGACGAAGTTAATGCTTTCGCGCTTCCGGGCGGATTCTTTTTCGTCAACAAAGGTTTGGTTCTTGCCGCCGATAACGAATCCGAACTGGCAGGCGTGATGGCGCACGAAATTGCCCACGTCGCGGCGCGGCACGCGATGGAAAATCAAGGCAAAGCAACCGCGATGAATTACGGAATGCTTGCCGGAATCATTTTCGGCGGCGGAATTATCAGTACGGTTCTGCAAAATGGCGGCGGAATTTTAGGCGCACTCGGAATGCTCAAATTCACACGCGGCGCGGAAGAAGAAGCCGACCGTCTGGGCGTTCAATATCTTTACGCTTCGGGTTACGACCCGACCGGAATGGCGACGATGTTTGAAAAACTCGCGTCGCAGAATAAAAAGAAACCCGGCGCAATTGCCAAACTTTTCTCGTCGCATCCGCAATCGCTCGACCGTCGTGATTCAAGTCTGGCACTGGTTTCACGTTTTCCCGAAAAAGAAGAATACATCATCAGCACTTCGGAATTTCAGCGCGTCAAAGCGCATCTGATGCGTCTGTCGAACGCCAAAGCCGGTGTAACGAGCGACATTGACGATACCGAATCGAGCAAACCGACGCTCAAACGCCGTTCGCCCGATTCCGAAAACACGACCAACGATCCGGCAAGCAACACGCCGACCGAAGAAACCAAAGAACGTCCGCAACTCAAAAAACGAAGCGAACCAACGCCTTCGCCTTCGCCGGACAATTAAAGTAAGGCGTAATAAAAAAATCGAAAAGGGCAAAGTTTGAGAAACTTTGCCCTTTTCGATTTGGATAATTTGCTCAAAAGCCGAAGATTCAACGCCTTCATTTTGCCGAGAGAAGTTGAAATCACAGACCGAGCCAGTTTAGTTTATTATAAAATTTGGCTGACAAAACGCGGCGATTTTTTTTCGGTGCCCTTAAACTTTGATTCGAGAGATATTATTTTCGGCAAGGGCTTAAAATTCTTATGAAATTTGTAAAAGTGCAGAATTTGAATTGATTATCCACTATTCATAAACAAAGCATTGCACAAAAATTGGTGGAAAGATGGAAAAATGCAGAAACCCGCACATTAGTTTGGGCTTCCGCAAAAAATCGAAATTTTATGCAAAGATCATAAACAAAAAGTTCCGTCGCGATGACGGAACTTTTTGTTTCTTTGAGAAGACCGATGTCTTTGTTTGATTCGTTGAAAAAATCAAAGGTACAAAGCACTAATAAATCTCACCTAAACAGGTTATAACTTTTTCGTAGCTTCTTCACCACACCTACGAGGTTAGCTGACGGGCTAGGAAAGAAGAAGTATCCCCGCGTTCACGCTGAACGCTTCGCCCCGTGTTTTGCAGTCAATTACAAAACTTTGGTTCCCCCGCGCCGCTAATCGAAAAACGGCTTCGGCGTTTCAATTTTCAACATTGATAATTATATTACTGAAATCCTATTAAATCAAGAGAATTTTATTTTTTTTTACTTTGCCGGAAACAGCTGATAAACAAACAAATAAACCATTACGCCGGTAATTGAAACATACAGCCAAATCGGATAGGCAAACCTGACAATTTTTTTGTGCGCGGCAAATTGTTTGGTCGCGGCGTAATACATCGCCCGTAAAACAAGCGGTAAAACAACTAGCGAAAATCCGATGTGTGTGATTAGCGTAAAGAAATAAACGTATCTGGCAAAACCTTCGCCGTTGAATTTGTTCGCCGGATTAGTCAGGTGATAAAGAACGTAGCAAATCAAAAACAACCCGCCGAGACCGAATGCCGCAGTCATCATTGATTGATGGAGTTTTATTTTTCTTAATTTGATGAAAACCAACCCGAGAATCAAAGCTAAAGTTGTCAAAGTATTTATCGTTCCGGTAACGTGCGGCAAGCTCCGCGTCCATTCGCCGAGATCAATCTTAGGCAAAGCAAGCAGTAATACGACCAAGATCGGGACAACAATCGAAATCGTATTGATTAAAACATTCGATTTTTTTCCGCTTTCAAGGTTTGCGGTGTTTTCCATAGACTATTTCCAAAATCCGAGCATTAACAGCAAAACCATCCAAAGTCCGCCCATAAAATGCCAATACCAACCGACCGCGCTCGAAATTTCGCGGCGTTTTTCGAGTTCGTTTTCCGATTCGGTTCTTTGCCAGATTCGCAGAATGATATAGCCGAGCGCGATAATTCCGCCGATTACGTGAACCGCGTGAAGCGCAGTAATAATATAAAAAAAGCCGGCGTAAGGATTGCTTTGCACGTAATAACCGCGTTTGACCAGCTCAAACCAAACCAGAATCTGCGAAGAAACAAACATCGCACCCAAAACGGTTGTCGCCAGAAGCCAGTTTTTTGATTTTTGGTAATTATTAAATGAAACTGCTTTTTGAGCAATCGTGTAAGTGATACTGCTGATTAAAATCAAAGCCGTGCTGAAATAAACTTGAAACGGAATATTAAACGGCTTCCATTCAAGCACGCCGTTGGTCGAAATAACGATGTATGCGCCGATTAAACCGCCGAACGTCATTAAAACGACCAACAGCAAAAACCACGTTAAAATTTTGGATTTGCTAAAAGATTTTTCATAAGCCTCGGTATTCGGTTTATCAAAACCGTCGCCGCCATTATTGCCGCCGTCCTCGTTTCCGCCGCCGCCGCTTTTTCCGCCGCCGAAACCGCTCAGACTCGGGCGTTTGCTGAGTTTTTTCTGAGGTTTTAGAGTAGTTTTAACCGTTCCGATTTCCATAATTTTATTAATGGTTAAAAAATTTTATTAATGGTTAAAAACCATCAAAGCAAAAATTATCGGCAGATAAAGAACCGAAACAAGCAGAAGTTTGCGTGCTTGTTCGACCGTTTTGAAGCGGGCGGCTTGGATACTCGTCCATAAAAACCAAATTCCCAAAACGATTGCGCCGACAAGATAATAAATACCCGCGAGACCGATAAAAAAAGGCGCGAGGCTCACGGCAACCGCCAAAATCGTGAACATCACAATCTGCCGTGCCGTAATCTTTCCGTCTTTTTCGAGCGTCGGCAGCATCTTGATCCCGGCTTTTGCATATTCATCTTTATACATCGTGGCAATCGCCAGAAAATGCGGAAATTGCCAGAGGAAAAGAAGCGCGAAAAGCGTCCACGCCGCGATATTTATACTGTCGGCGGCTGATGTCCAGCCCATCAAAGGCGGCATCGCGCCCGGAAGCGCACCGATCGCGGTCGAGGCGGAAGTTCTCGTTTTGAGCGGCGTGTAGAGCAAAACGTAGCCGACAATCACGACTAAACCTAACGCGGCGGTCAAACCGTTGACCAGAAAAAGTAGATAAAGTTCGGCAACCGCGCATTGCACAACGCCGAAAATCAAGGCTTCATTCGGCGAAAGTTTGTTGGTCACGAGCGGACGTTTGGCGGTTCGCGCCATCAGCGCGTCGGTTTTTCGTTCGATATACTGGTTCAAAGTCGCCACGCCGAACGCCAAAAGCGCGATTCCGACCATCGCGTTCGTAAAAAGTATAAAATTAAAACCTTGCGTGCTTCCGAGGTAAAACCCCGCCGCCGATGTCAAAACCAGCATAA
The DNA here is from genome assembly GCA_031412675.1 of Acidobacteriota bacterium. Classification (GTDB taxonomy): domain Bacteria; phylum Acidobacteriota; class Blastocatellia; order Pyrinomonadales; family Pyrinomonadaceae; genus JAFDVJ01. Next base: position 15,784 of record JANODL010000173.1, read on the forward strand.
AAGCGATGCGCGGTTTGGTCAATTCGACATACGCCGCGAGCTTTTCGCGCACTCCCGTAGCCTTCGTTTCCTCAATCTCTGCCGTGATTATATCCATTTAATACTCAACTGAAACTTGGTAGTTTTAACAAGAATAACCTGTTAAAATCAATTTTCCAAACATAGCTTTTATAAACGGCTATGTTTTACCTTAAAAGCGGAACTTATTTTTAACGGAGATGACAAATAAATTCTGCTAAGCTATGATTTTTACATAAGATGTCTGTAGTCGAAGAATCAATAAAAACAAAAGAAATTTCAAAGCCCAAAGCCGCGCCGATTGGAAACCGCATTTTGGATTTTCTAAGCTCGGTGCGCTTCGGTGTCGTGCTGCTCTGTATTCTGGTTTTCCTTTCGATACTCGGAATGCTTTTTATTCAGCAGAACGTGCAGGGTTTCGACGCGTCTTTTGCGATGCGAACGCCTGCCGAAAAATTGGTTTATGGTTCGCTCGGGCTTTTTGATATTTACAATAGTTGGTATTACAACGGCTTACTGCTCGTGCTTTCGCTGAATATCGTGCTGGCTTCGATTGACCGTTTTCCGTCGGCGTGGAAATATATTTCCGAACCGAAACTTTCGGCAACACGCGGCTGGCTTCTCAATCAACCGCAAAACGCGGTCATTAGAATCCACGGCAACAACGAAAGCGAAATTGCTCAAAGAATCAAAAAAGCATTCGATGAAAACGGTTTTACGCCGCGCATTACCGAAGATGTAAGCAAATCTTACGCGACCGACGACGAAGGTAAAAAAGATTTTAGTCGAACGGAAAGCAAAAAATCGCTGTTCGTTTTCGGCGAAAAAGGTAGAGTCAATCGTTTGGGTGCGTATGTCGTTCACGTCTTTTTGTTGACGCTCTTTTTAGGTCATTTTGTCGCCAATCAAACGGGATTCGATGCCGACATTCGCCTGTCGCCGGACACGAATCAGGCAATTCAGAGAGATTTTAACGTCGCGCAACAAACCGATGCGATTCAGCTGATCGAAATCAATCTCGACAAACAGGAACGCTACAACGTCCTGCTTCCCTTCACGATTACCTGCACCGAAATCGAGCAAAAACTGATTGACCAGAACGGCTCAATCGAAATCAACAACACACTCGATTGGCGCACGCAAATCAAAATTGACGATCCGGCTTACGGGCAAACGGTTGCGGATGTCAGTTTAAACAAACCTTTTTCGTATCGCGGCTACCGATTTTTTCAGGCAAGCGCAATCACGATGGGCAGTGCGAGCGAGATGACGCTTGAACTCAGACCCGAAAAGGAAGGCGAAAAACCGATTACGGTAATTTTGAAACGCAACGAAACCGCCCAATTACCCGACGGAACAAAAATCGCCTACAACACATTTTTGCCCGATTTCGTCATGCAGGGCGGACAGCCTTCGACCAAAAGCGGAGATTACGCGAATCCGGCGGTCGTTTTGGATGTCACACAACCGAACGGAGAGTTGACGAAGATTTATGCTTTTGCCAACAAACTGCCCGACAACGCGCCGGTCAATGCGCCGAAAGCGGGTTATCGTTGGCGGCTTGCGAGTTATGAAAAATCTCCGCTGGCGCACGTTTTGTCAATCAAATACGATCCGTTCAGCGCGGCTTTTATCGCCTGGTATATCGGCGGTTTCGGGCTGATCGGCGCATTGATATTCGTCTTTTTCATCTCGCACAAGCGCGTTTGGGCGATGATCGGTAAAAAGGGCGAAAATGAATTTGAAATCGTTTTCGGCGGAAATGCCAACCGCAATCATCTGGCGTTTGAGGACAAATTTAAAACCATTGTCGAATCTCTTGCGTCTAATAATTTGTCGGAACAAAAGAATCAGGAAGTTTAAGAATTATGGAAGAAGTCAACAAAATTCAGAACGAAGTTTTTACGGCGCGTGAAAAAGCGGCAAAGCCGACGAGTTTTTCATCATATTTGCCCGCGATTCTGGCACTTGTCGGTGCGTTTGTGATGCTGGGTTTACGTTTCCAAGTCGGGACGGAATTTGTATCCGACACGGCTTTGATGATGCTCGCACTCGCCTGCTACATTCTCGCCGCGCTCTTTCAATTGACCAATCTCTACGCGCCGTCCGAAATGGCGCAGAAAATCGGTTTGTGGGGCGCAACGCTCGGCGTTTTCTTTAATCTGGCGAGTTGGCTTGTCCGCTGGGTAAATGCCTACGATTTTGAACTTGTCCAACTCCAAGCAAGCGGAAACCCCGAATCTCCGTGGATTTTTCGATACATTCCGTTCGCTAATCTTTATGATTTGAGTCTGGCGTTTGCGTTCGGCGCGGGAATCACGACGCTGTTTCTGGCGCATCGCAAAAACTTTCAATTTCTGAGCGCGTTCACGTTGCCGTTGGCGGCTTTGATTCTGACGCTCGCACGATTTATCGGCGGCGAATATTCAAATCTGATGCCGATTCTCGATTCGTATTGGCGACCGATTCACGTCGGCGTGGCGAGTTTGAGCTACGGAATCGCGCTCGTTTGTTTTGCGATTGCGGTCGTTTATCTGCTGAAAGACAAAGTAAAGGTCGAAGCGATGGCGATTTTTTCGAGCATTTTTGCAATTGCCGTAATCGGTTCAATCAGCGGCGGCTCGGTTTTTACGCAAGCCGCTTATCGTGCCGGAATGTTTATGCCGAATCCGTCGGGCGGAAAACCTTTTAACGCCTTTTTCCGCTTTGAATTGCCGTTTGTCGGTTGGGCTTTGGTGATCTCCGGAATTTTGCTCGCGGGCGTGATCATCGCGTTTCTCGCGTATCTTTATCAGAATAACGAAAAAGCCAAAGAAATCGGGCATATTTTACTCAAAGCGGCATTTATCGTGCAGATTGTCGCGGTTGCCTTTTGGGTGACAGGCATTAAATCCTCGACAAATGTTCAGGCAAATATGCAGGCTCAACTCGAAAAAAATCCGGCACAATATTTGAAAGTCGGGCAGGAAATCGCGTCAAAACAACAGCTTTCGGCGCAGGAATTTGCGGCAATTACGCCGAAACAATTCGAGCAAGCCGGCAGACAGCATTTTCAAAATAACGGAAACAAAATGTTTCTCAGTTTGAATACCAATCCGGTCGAATTTGCCGGACTGCTGACGGCTCTCGCGGGGACGTTTTTCGTGATTTTATTCGCGTTTAGAACCGAAACTCTGCGCGAAAGATTGCCGTCTTTGGAATCGCTCGACAGTTTGATGTATAAAACAGCGTGTCTGGCTTTCGCGGGTTTGGCGATGCTTTTGATTACGGGCGCGATTTGGGCAAACGAATCGTGGGGCAGACCTTGGGGCTTTGACTCCAAAGAAACCGGCGCATTGGTCGCGTGGCTGACCTACGCGGCGTTTCTGCACACGCGCATTTCACGCGGATGGAGAGGCCGAAGCTCGGCGTATTTTGCGATTCTCGGCTTTTTGCTCGTGATTTTCACCTATCTCGGCGTGAGCTATCTGCTTCCGGGTTTGCATAGTTACGCATAAAATTCGTTCAGAGTAACGGCTTTAGCCGTGAAAAGCGTTTGATTACTTTTAAGTTGAATAGTTATCACGTTATATCACGGCTAAAGCCGTTACTCTGAGCAGTTAAAAACATTTCAATGGTTAAATATTTATTAGTCGGGGCAAGTTGTCTGGTTGTCGGTTTTTTTGGCGGGTTTTATCTTTCCAATAACCTCAATCGTAATGTCGGTCTGCAACCGGATTTGGCGCAAACGAATGTGCCGTTTCAACCTCAACAAACACAGGTCGCAAGCGTTAAAGAACCGAATAGCGCGTTGATGCCGGATATTGCCGAAACGCTTGAAAAAGCCAAGAATGAACCCGAAAATTTCGACGCGCAGATGAAAGCGGGCGATATGTTTCAGAAAATCCAGAACTTTGATAAAGCCGCCGGATATTACGATACAGCCGCCGCGCTCAAACCCGTTGAATATGAAAAAATCGTGCGGCTCGGAAACGCTTTTTTCGATGTCAGGCAGTTTGAAAAAGCGGAAATTTTTTATCAGCAAGCTCTCGAAAAAAAATCCGACGACATCGGCGTTCGCACCGATTTGGGCATCACCTTTGTCGAACGCCAAAATCCCGATTACGACCGCGCGATCAAAGAATTTCAAGCATCTTTACAACTCAGCCCGAAACACGAACCGACGCTTTATAATCTTTCGATTGCCTATTTCAGAAAAGGCGACAACGAAAACGCGCAAAAATATTTGGCGCAACTCGAACAAGCCAGCCCGAACAGTCAGTTAATCGGCAGACTGAAACAAATCATTTCTGCCAAATAAAAGGTTTTGAGTCCCGCCTTCAGGCGGGATCTCTTTCATATTAAAATTTGATTGATTTGTAATGCAGTTGCCGCCTGAAGACGGGACTCAAAACCTTTATTCAATCGTCATTTTCGCCACATCCAGAATCGAATAACGTCCGATAGTTCCGTCTTTGGCAATGACGGTCAAAATTCCTTTATCAACGCTGACCTTTAAGATTTCACTCATTGGTCGCTCAATTTTCGTGCCGTCTTTGAACTCCACTATTAACCGAATATTTTCAAACTGACTCAAATCAACCGTTGGTTCAGTTTTCTTTTCGGGTGTTATTTTCGGCTTTTTCGGTTTGACCTGTTTTTTCGGTGTCGGATTCTTTTTCGGCTTTACATTTTCCGCGACGTTTTCGTCGGTTTTAGTTTCCGAATCGTCCTTTTTTTCGGGAAGATTTTCGGTGTTAACGACTTCCGGCTTTTTGGTTTCTGCTTCTTCGGGTTCGTCTTTTTCAGCAATTTCTTCTACCTTTTCAGGCTCTTTTTGCTCGTCAACCTTTTTGGGTTCTTCCTTTTCAACTTTGGCGATGGTTGGTTTCGGCTTTGGCTTGACCTCGATGATCGTGCCGACCGAATTGACGCGAATGTCGCCTTGTTCATTCGATTTCACTTCGGGTTGTTTTGATTCATCGGTTTCGGCGACTCCCGCCAACGGTTCAAAACTTCCCGCAAATTTTACGCGAAAGGTCGCGGGTTCGTCGGTCGGCGATTTTCCTTCGACTCTTAAGATAAGTTTTTGTGGCTGGCGCAGATAAATGACGCGCCCGGTTTCGCTGTCGGGATTGTCGGAATAAACCGTGATTTTCGTCAGCGGTCGAAGATTGTCCGCCGTAAAAACATCAATGTCGCCGTCGAGATTTTTCGTCACGACATTGATAAAAACATCGCCTTGTTTGCCGTTAAAAAGGTAATAATAAGTCGTCAAACGCGCATCGCCAAGGTCGCGTGCCTTGATCGTTCCGCTGATTTCGTTTGACGTGACGGCGGTCGGGAAACTTTGATTGGTTGACTGGGCAAAAATTACGTTTGATAGAAAACACAGAATCATCCAAAGACCAAAAACCAAAAACCAATAACCAATTCCGTAATTTTTTGTAAAAAACTGTGTTTTCATCAATTTAAACCAAATCTTTCCGCAGATGAACGAGCCGCGAAGTCTCATCATAACCAAGTTTAAGATGCGCCTCCAGACTCAAATCGTTTCCGACTTCGGCATCCGAAGCCATCTCCGTACAGCCTTTTTTTTGCGCCCAGCGTTCGGCATTTCGCACCAAATCTCTGCCGATGCCGTAACGTCTGTAAGCTGATTCGACAAACCAGCCTTCCAAATAACCGACGTGATCGGTGTGGCAATCTTCGACAAACGGACGAATGCTCGCTTCCAAAAAGCCCACGAGTCTGCCGCCGTCTTTTTCGGCAACCAAAACAAGTTGTGAATCGGTATGCTCATAAATATCGAGCATTTCGTCCTGGTGTTCTTCTTCGGTCAACTCGTCCCAAAGCATTTGGCGCAGCCTGAACCATTCCTCTAAATCATTTTCTTGAACCGGGCGAACAATAAAACTGTATTCCGTCATTAGCAGTTGATTTTAGCAGTCTTGTTTTAATACAACAACCTTTAAGTAAAAAGTAAAAAGTAAAAAGTAAAAAAGCGTCTTGCACTGATTGAACTCTCAGTCAAGACGCTTTTTTTTGCCTTTTTACTTTTTACTTTTTACTTAAAAAGTTTTACTTATTCTCCGCTTTTTGCCGCGTTTGTTTTGTCCTGCAACAGTTCAAGAGCTTTCTTCATTTGTATATCTTCTTGAACGACAGGCTTCTGCGGTTCGACCTTGGTCGCCGGAGTCGGTGAAGGCTGCGGATTTTGCTGTTGGTCTTCGTTTTGGTCAATCAGGTCTTCAACTTCAATCGGTTCGGGCGTGTCGGGCTTTTTGACTTCGACCGAAGGTTTCACGCCTGAATTGTTGCGGTCATCGCCGAGAAATGTCTTGCCGGTTGCCGAAGCCCATTTTGAAACCGTCAAAAGCAAGCCGTCGCCGCCCTTCAGCGTAAATAATTGTTGGTCGGTTCCCGCGCCGAAACTTCTTTCGCCGACGACTTCGCCGCGTTTGCGTTCGAGGAGTGCCGAAGCGATTATTTCGCCCGCACCGGCTGTTCCCAAATCAATCAGCGCAACGACTTTGCCGTCGAAAACTGTTTTGCCCGGGTCGGCATTATAGGTTTGCAAAACTTTATTCTCGCGTCCGATGACCTGCGCCAGCGTTCCGTCTTTGATGAACAAATTCGCTACTGCAACGCCTTCGTTAATCGAACCTGCCGCCACGCCGCGCAAATCTAAGATGATTTTCTGCACGCCTTGTTTCGACAAATTTTGAACCTGCGTTTTGATGTCGTTCGCTTCGCCTTCTTCGAGGCTGTAGACTTTAATCACGCCGACTTTGCCCGCTTCGACCTTTGCTTCCGCCGAAGGAATTTTGTAGCTTCCGCGTGAAACGGTAATCGTCTGCGGTTTTGCTCCGGCGCGTAAAACTCTCAGTTTCACACCCGAACCGGCTTCGCCCATAATCATCTGACGCGCATCATAGAGCGAAATATCGCGGGTCGCTTTGTTTTCGATGTATTCGATCACGTCTCCGGCTTTTAATCCGGCTTTGTCGGCGGGCGAATCTTTGACGACCGAGATCACGTAGAGATACGAAGAAACCTGCGAAAATTCCGCGCCGATTCCCGCCATCGTGTTTTGTTTTTTCGCTTGATAATCCTTAACCTGGTCAGCCGTCAAATACGACGAATACGGGTCAAGCCCGTAAGCCAGACCGCGCAATGCGCCCGAACGGACTTTTTCGAGATTCGGTTCGTCAACATAATCGTTCTGAATATGCTGCAAAACCGATTCAAAAATTCTGAGCTGTGCGCCCGAATCATTAATCGGCTGTTGAGCGGTGCTGACATAATTGCCCAAGAAACCGCCGACAAATGCGTATAAAGCAATCGCCATCGAAACTGAAACCAGGATTAATTTTCCGCGAAATGACATCTTTTACCTCTTAAAAATTTTATAACGGATAAATTTGCGTTAATCTTATATAACGATTAACAATTATCTACTAACTGAAATATTCGTGCAAGAGAAACAAACAACTAATCCGAACGATTTTCTAGATGTTTTTTCGGTTCCCGCGAAAGGCAGATTGGTCGCGCTCGACCCCGGCACCAAACGCTTCGGCGTAGCGGTCAGCGACGAACTCCAATTTACGACGCGCCCCTTAAAAACCATCGAAAGAACGGGCTGGAAAAAACTCCTCTTACAAATCAAAGAAATACTCGCAGAATATGATGCAGTTGGACTCGTAATTGGTTTGCCGTATAACTTTGACGGCAGCGAAAGCGAGATGTCAAACGAGGCAAGGCGACTGGCGCGAAACTTTTCGCTTTCGCTCGAAATCCCCGTCGTTCTCCAAGACGAACGCGTCACTTCCTACGAAGCCAAAGGACGGCTCTGGAAAGAAGGTGTAACGGACAAAGAATTTCGCCAAAGAGTTGATAATGAAGCCGCCGCGATAATCTTGAGTGATTTTATCGCTCTAAGAAACGAATTATCATTAAAAAGCGAAAAAGCCGATTGAATCAAAACAATCAGCTTTTTACGTTGATACTCTTTATTTTTTCGCTTCAAGAACCAAAACTTCCTTCGTGTTATTTTCAACCGCCGATTTTGTAAAAGGAAAAATCGCGGGCGTTCCCGTGCGCCACGCTTCAAACTGGTCTTTCCAATGCGGGCTGTTCGGATTTCCGCTTTGACCGAGCGGAATGACGTGGCGCGTCGCGTCCCAATTTCCGGGCGAGGCGATCTGGCGCATCGAAACATACGCGCCGACATTCGGCGTTACGCCGCTGCCGTTGACATTCGTAAATTTCACCGCAAATTGTCCGCCGATGAGCGGAATAACTGCCAATGGATGTTGAAAATTAGCCGTAAAGACATAACCCCAGGGCTTTTTCGTTTTATCCTGAGTTACCCGTCGCGGGTCTTCAAACGTAATTTTCGCCTCGCTTTCGCACGTCTTTAACAAATCGGTATAATTTGCAAAACCATTCGGCAGCCAGCGACGTTCGTTTTTTTCGATCACCCAATACAAAAGTCTTTCACGCGCCGTCCACGACGGAATTTTATTTTCTTCGGCGATTTTATTTGCCGCGCAGTTGCGAATTTCATTCACCAAAACAGGCGCAATCGAATCTGCCGTCATTTTGCCGTCCCAACCGCGCAAAACCGCCAAATTTTCGGGCGAAGCCGCTTCGCGTTTGACAATTTCCCGCGCCAAATCCGCATAAACGCCGCTGTAAACATCGTGCTGAATGTCGCGCACGTCGTCCATCGTGACCTTCGTGTTGTTTTTGAGCAAGTCGTAAATCCGCCGTGCGCGCCAAGGATTTGCCGCATCACGCGACATCGCGCCGAAATATTTATAATCCGTCCCGACGATTCGCTGATTCGCCGTCACGATAAAACCTTCTTTCGGATTATAAAGATGCGGTAATTCTTCAAACGGAATAAATCCCGTCCAATCGCCGTCGGTTGTCGCGCCGTCATACGGCAGTGCGCCGTCGCCGGTTTTGCGAATCGGGATTTTGCCCGCTGCCCACCAGCCGATATTTCCCTTAACATCGGCGAAAACAAAATTCTGCGACGCGCCGCCGTAGGTTTTCAGAGCGGTTTGAAAATCTGACCAGTTTTTGGCGCGGTTAAGTTTAAAGAACGCTTCAAACTCCTGATTTTTCGGGTCACGCGCCGTCCATTTAAGCGCGAATTTCTGCCCGACCTCATCCGTAATAATCGCGCCGTTGCGCGTTTCTTCAACTTCGAGAATCTGCGTTTCGGTCACAGGCGAAAGCGGATTCGGGCGAACCTTTATTTCTTCGCGGCGCACGACAATTTTCTCCCAACCGTTCGGCGTTTTATATTCGCCTTTGTCGTTAAAAGTTTCGCGGTAAAGGTCTTGGACATCGGGACCGACATTCGTCGCGCCCCACGCGATGTCCGCGTTATGACCGAGAACGATGCCCGGAACACCCGGAAAAGTCACGCCCGAAACGCGCATATCCGGCGTTGAAAGATGCGAAAGATACCAAATTCCCGGCGCGGCAGGTTGAAGATGCGGATCGTTTGCGAGCATTGCCTTGCCGTCCGCCGTGCGTTTGCCCGAAATCACCCAATTATTACTCGCCGCCAAATCCTCGGCGTAAAGCCCGACACGCGAAAGCGAATTTTCACGAATCTTCGCGTCATTTTCGGCAAACGCCAAATCATCATTCGTTATTTGTATTGTATTTTGGACTTTGGACTTTGGACTTTGGACTTGCGCTACGTCTTTACCGTAAAGTATCAGATCGTAAGGCGTGACATTGTTCGTCAAATCCGCGATTTTCTCTCTGTCCAGTTTCACCAAAGAAGCGCGAATCAAATCTTGCCGCCACGTCGAACTCAAACCGTCCGCCAAAATCTTGCCGATGCAAATCGTGTCGGTCGGTTTCCAAGGCGCGGGCTGATATTGCAGAATCTTAAATTCCGGCGGCATAGAATCTTTATCGAGCGTCGCAATATAAGCATTTACGCCGCGTGCGTAATCTTCGAGTGCCTTTTTTAGTTGCGGATTCAAGGTTGCCATGCTGTCTTCGGCAATCTTTGAAAAACCCATTCTGCGCCAGCGTTTATCTTCTTCGAGAGCCTGTTTGCCGAAAAGCTCGGCAAGCTCGCCGCGTGAAACTCTTCTGAGTAAATCCATCTGCCAAAGTCTGTCCGAGGCAGTGATGTAACCTTGCGCGAAATACAAATCCGCGTCGTTCGCCGCTTCGATATACGGGATCGAACGCGCATCGCGCCTGATCGTCACGTTTCCGCTCAAACCCGCAACCGACAGATTTTTCGCGGCAGACTGTCCGAAACAAACCGACGAAGCAAAACATATTAAGGCAGTTAACAAATACGGAGTAAATTTATTTTTCATCAAGTTGAAAATACAAGATTTTGAAAAAGAGTTAAAGCCTAAAACGAGCAATCCGATTCAAAAATCTATCGCACCGACGGTTTTTGAAAAATTTTCATTTTGCTTGCTAAACTGCTATTCTGAAAACCTAAGCAAAATATTTTGTTTAGGTAAATTTACGAACAAGGGAGAATTTTATGTTAAAAAAAATTACGAGCTTAGTTTTATTGGCGGCAGCGTGGGTCATCCTTTTGCCTTCGCAGAGTGCGGCTTTTAATGCCGACAACAAAAACAATTCGGTCAACGGATTATCTGCCGAAAATTTAGTTTTGCAGCAAAAGCGCGGACGCGGAAACCGCAACGGCGGACTTTGGGACAATCGGGGCAAGCGGCGAAACGGCAAATATTACGGCTATAAAAATTACGGTCAATATCGCCGCACACAGGTCGGCAACCGCCGTTATCGAAATGTTCGCCGTCCGTATTACCGGAACGGTCGAACATACTATCGTTTGACACGAATCTTTTATTAATTCTGCAAAACAAAAAGCGCGGATACTTGCCGCGCTTTTTTATTTTCGTTTTCTTGATTGGCTTCAGATAAATTTGTAAATTGAAGATTTCTTCAAATCATCTTTCATATTCTAAAGATCAATCAAAATCAACGCCTTGAAAGATTTCCGTCAAAGTTAGCTGTAAATCAACCGATTCGAGTTCTAAATTTTCTTCCGCTTCGGTGTAAGTTTGTTTTTGCCAACTTCCGTCAGATTGTTTTTGATGAAATTCGACAAGCATTTTGTCTTGCGCGACGATGAGATATTCCCGCAATGTCGGAATTTGCCGATAAACTTTTAATTTCTCGCGTCTGTCGGTCGTTTCGGTCGAAGGCGAAAGCACTTCGACAACCAAAATCGGCTCGCGGCGAAAGTAACGATCAGGATTATCGCAAGCGACAAAAACATCGGGATAATAAAATGTTGATTCGTCGGCTTGGAGTTTCATATCGGTCATAAAAACCTGACAATCGCCGTTCGGGTTCAATTTGCCGTCAATCTTCTTCGCCAAATTAAACGAAATTCGATTGTGACGGTCGCTCGAACCAGCCATCGCATAAACTTCGCCGTAAATATATTCGTGGCGAAGCTCGCCGTCGTTTTCACCCGCCAGATAATCTTCGACCAACAAATAAGGTTTTAATTTTGCCAATCCCATAGTTTCACCACCCTAAGAATTTACCACAACAAGCCGAATTTCGCTCATTTCTTCCATCGCATAACGCACGCCTTCGCGTCCGAAACCCGAATCTTTACTGCCGCCGTAAGGCATATTGTCAACGCGAAAAGTCGGCACGTCATTGATAATCACGCCGCCGTATTCGAGATGGTCGGACGCAAACTGTGTGTTTCGTAAATCATTCGTAAAAACGCCTGCCTGTAAGCCGTATTTCGTGTTGTTTGCCAAATCAACGGCTTCGCAGAAATCCGAAAACTTTTCGACGACCGCGACGGGCGCGAAGATTTCTTCCGCGACAACGCGCATTTCGGCGTTTGTGTTGGTAACGACCGTTGCATCGAGCATCGCTTTATCGCGTGTGTTTCCGCAAAGAATTTCCGCACCGTTTGCGACCGCTTCCTCAACCCAAATCTGCGCTTTTTCCGCCGCTTTTTCGTCAATCATCGCCGAAAGGTCGGTTTCTTCATCGAGCGGATTTCCCTTTCTGAGATTTTTGGCGTTTTCGACAAACCTTTCAGTCCATTCATCAAAGATTTTTTCGTGAATATAAACTCGCTGAACCGAAATGCAGACTTGTCCGGCGTAGGCAAACGCGCCGCTCGTCGTTTGTTTGAGCGAGCGTTCAAAATCCGCCGATTCGTCAACAATCACGGGCGCATTGCCGCCGAGTTCGAGCGTCACGAATTTTTTGTGCGCCTTTGCTTTAATATTCCAACCGACTTCTGCGCTGCCCGTGAACGAAATCATCTTGACGCGCTCGTCCGCATAAACCGATTCGATATATTTCGTGTCCATCGGCACGATTTGCAATGCGCTTTTCGGCAAACCGCTCTCCATAAAAACCTCGCCCAAAAGCAAAGCGGTGAGCGGCGTTCGCTGGCTCGGTTTGATAATAATCGCGTTGCCCGAAGCGAGCGCGGGCGCGACTTTATGACCGACCAGATTGAGCGGAAAATTAAACGGCGTGATGCCATAAATAACACCTCGCGGAATCCGTTTAGTGTGCGCGGTTTTGCCTTTTCCCGTTTCAATCGTATCAATCGGAACGACTTCGCCGACGAATCTTTCGGCTTCGCCCGCCGCCCACGCAAATGTCGCAATCCCGCGCACGACTTCGGCAATCGCCGTTTTTATCGGCTTCGCGGCTTCCATTGCGATTGTCCGGGCAAACTCGCTTTTGCGCCGTTCGATGCCTTCCGAAATTTTCCGCAAACCTTTGGCAATTTCAAAACGCGGAAGTTCGCGCATTTCCTTTGCCGCCCATTCCGCCAGCGAAATCGCCTCTTCATTTTCCTGCTCGTTCGCCGAAAAAACCTCGGCTAAAGTTTCGCCCGAAAAAGGCGATTTGACCGTTATACTTTCCAATGCTTCGCGCCATTCGCCGCCGATTAGAATTTTTTTCCCTTTGCTCATAAATTTTGCCAAAACCTCTACTTATAAGTTAAACTTTGAAAGTTTTTACAGCAAATTTTTTGGGGAGATAATCAATGAAAATTCTAAAATTCTGCCTTGTTTTATCGGCAATCGCAATGTTTGTTTTCGCTTGCTCGGAAAATAAACCGACAAATTCAGCGACAACCGCAAATGCCGATAAACCTGCCGCCAACGCCAACACGACGGCGACCACGCAACCGACTGCCGCGATTGACGAACTCGCGGCGGCAAAGAAAATTTATTCCGACAAATGCGTCCGCTGTCACAAAGAAGACGGCTCGGGCGGCAAGACCGAGATTGACGGCGTAAAAATAAACGCCGAGAATCTGACTACGGATAAAATGAAAAACGAACCCGATTCCGAATTCATCGAAGCCATCGAAAAAGGCTTCCCCGACGACGGAATGCCCGCCTACAAAGGCAAAATTTCCGATCAGGAAATTAAGGATTTAGTAAAACTTATCCGGCGGGATTTTCAGAAAAAATAAACGACTTTTCAGTTTTTTAAGTTTGCAATTCAATTTGCGGCAAACTACAATCAAACTACTTTGCACCTGTAGCTCAGCTGGATAGAGTATCTGGCTTCGAACCAGAGGGTCGCAGGTTCGAATCCTGCCGGGTGTACCAATTTTAACAGTAAAAAAGGCATCAAATTTGATGCCTTTTTTACTGTTAAATGATATTCGTTTTTCAAACGTCCGAATTGTTTTTCATTATTGATTTTTTCAACTTATCGCGGAGCAGTTCCAATTTTCGTTCTTCTCGCTTTCGTTCCTGCTCAACGCCTTTATTTTCGGTATCTTCCCGAAAGTTTCGGCGCGGAAAATTTCGGGCATTGTCGAGCGAAACGGTTTCGCCAATAATGTCGGTGCTTTGATAGTTGTGAATGACCGAGGTTTGAAGCGATTTTATCAGCCGTTCGATTTCTTTTTTGGTTTCTTCGTCGAGCGTCACGGTTGGAACGCGGACTGGCGGTTTGGATGTGGAAGTCAGCGGCGCAGGGTTCTCCTTTTTCGTGTTTTCGGTTACAATCACCGAAGTTATCGTGCTTTCCAACGCCGCCGCCATTAAAATATCGTCAATTTTAGAATCCGTCGCAAGAGTCGAATTCTGTAAAACGTCTTCCATTTTATCAAGTGTGGTTTCGAGATTAGCGGGAATATTTTCTTGCTCCGTTGTTTCGATAAAATTTGACAAGCTGTTGATCAATGCAGCCAAATCATAAGAAAAAATGCCTAAACTCATATCGCACCACCGCCGAAAATTTATAATTCCAAACCGTTATTCGTAATTTTTATTTGACTGATCGAAACGCCCAAAAGTTTCTCCAAACCTTCTTTCGCCAACTGCCCCGCTTGGTCGGTCAATTGCTCGTCACCGTCGTTGATTCCCTTCATATAACCCGCGAAATTTACGCCGAACATAATTGCTAAAAGTTCCGAGGCTTCCTGTTTTTGCACGTCGGTCATCTTTTGAATCTCGGCGTTTGACGCAAGCATTTCCTTAAATTGATTGTAAATTGCGCGTTCCTGATTGATTGAAACTTGCAAAAGTTTCTTCTGATTCAAAATTTGAATCCGTTCAAATCCGTCTTTAGCGCGTTTCGCACGCGGGTCTTTGTCAGCCGGTAAATCAACCAAATCGTGATAAATCTGATAATTGTTGACGATAAAATACTCGAACGCATACGCCAGATCGTTTGACGGAAAACCGTCTTTTTGAGCGGTTTGCCGATAAAGATTGACGAACGAATCTAAAATCTGTTCGGTTTCGCGCCGGTTGCCCGATTTGCTCGAAAGCTGTTTCGGCAATAAATTGTTCGGCGACGCTTTGAAAACCGTGTAATCGGTCGTCGTTTTATTTGGGGTTTTCGTTTGATTCTGCCGCGTTGTTTTGTTGCCGTTCGTGCGCTTGCGGAGCATCGAATTGGCAACCACACCGTTAAAAACGCGCATTGAATAAATCTGATTATTGATATACCACTGCGCCGGATTCGACATAATCTGCGCGGTCGCGGGAATCACCAAAAAACACGCCAAAAATAAAAGAGTGAACAAATGTTTCTTCATAAAACCTCCGAAGATTTGCGCTTTTGTCCGAGTTTTTTAAAAACAAACCGGAGGAATTCGGGTTTTAATCCAAACACCTCCGGTTTTCCATTATCAGCGGCTTGCGCCGCCACCAAAAGTTAACATCCCCCTTTTGCTATTAACCTTTAGCGTTGTTGATAATATTCATCTTCGCGTCGTGTGCGTTCTTAATCGTGTTGCTGAGCATTGAAATGGCTTCCTGTTGTTTAGCCTGCTCTTGCTGAACACGCATCATCTGCATACTGCTTGCCAGATTTTCCGAGTTTAACCGTCGTTGTTCGTCAAAAATTGCTTGTTGTTCCGCCGGAACTTGTCCTGCACCTTGTACTGCCATTGTCTTTTTTCTCCTTATGATTAATTTATTTTTTCAGTTGCTAAATTTATTTCGTCCAAGTTTTCATTATCAGATTTGATGACCTGATAAATTCCCAAAACCATTGCCCGTGCGCGGTTTGCGCCCGCATCTGTTTCATCAGGGTCGAGTTCGATGGCTTTTTTCAAATTGGCGACCGATTCCTCGATTTTCTGCTGCCTGATGTAAATCTCACCCAAATTTACATACGGCGCGATTTGCGAAGGATTAAGCTGAATTGCCCTGTTCAAATGCTCAATCGCTGTTTCGTCTTCCTGTTGAAGCGTCAACAAACCTCCGAGCGCGGAGTGTGCGTTCGCACTTTGCGGGTCTAATTCAACCAATCCTTCAAAAATCGTCCTCGCCTTGTCAAAATTCCCTTGCTGGTAATAGATTGCCCCGACTCGTCCCATCTCCGCGAATTCCTGCGGCGAGATGTTTAGTTTTTCCCGAACTGTCTGCGTTTTACCAACCATTTCCGTTACCTATGCTTGAATATTCGTAAATTGCGAGATTGACAACCGATTGTTATAAAGTTGGTTGTTGTTCGCGCCTTCGGTTAATGCTTTCAAGGCGTTAAAAATTTTGCCCAATCCGCCAAGATCATTTCCCGAATTACCGTCTGTTAAGGCTTTAAATCCTTTGAACAAATCGCTCAGCCCTTTGAACATATCCGCCAACCGATTACCTTTGAGCGGATTGTTTTGCGATGCAAAATTTTTGACAGGATTTTCAAATCCGCCGAGCGGCGGCTGTTTTGATGCACCATCTAACGAGTTGCCCTTAAATTTTGAAACCAAGCCAAAAACATCCTGCGCGACTCCCAACCAATTTCCGGTCATCGCGTTCAAGCCCATTTTGACAAACGGCGCGATTTTGCCCAAACCGATTTTTTCTAAAAGACCGCCTGCTACGTTTCCTAATAATTTTCCTATTCCGAACATTTCTAATTCCCTCCGATTTTCCGTTTTTAATTTTAGTTAAATTAGAATTGCCACTGGCTCGACCACGCGTGTTTTTAACTTGTCTGGCTATATTATCGGTCGGCTTTCGGAATTGTTTCCTGTTTTTTGAAAAAAAGTTTAATAAATTTTATTTTCAGTTTTAATCAATGAAAATCGGCAGTTTAACAATATAAATTATCTTTTGAGAGATGACTTTGGCAAAAATTTAAGTTAATTTGAAAAAGTCAGAACCGTCTGCGGTAGCCGACGGGTATTTGTTTCGACGTAAAACCCGCCTGCTACCGCAGACGGTTCTGACCGGAATTACAATGATTCAATTTGAGCAGGAATGGATAAACGGCGGTGCGTCGCTCGGTGCGGCGGCGGGTTGGGCGGCGGACGAAATTCGGCTCGTTTCCGAACTCGGATTCGCGCTTGCCGAACAAGGTCGCAACCACGAAGCGATCACGATTTTTGAAGGTTTGATCGCGCTCGCGCCCGCGACAACTTATTTTGAAGTCGCGCTCGGCGCGCTCTGGCTCAGAGAAAATAATCCGGCGCGTGCGCTTCCGCATCTTAACGCCGCGCTCACGGCTGACCCGAACGACATTCCGACCCGCGTCAATCGCGGCGAAGTTTTTCTGCGGCTCGAAAATTACGACGGCGCGAAAAAAGATTTGAAATTCGTTTTACGGAAACGCGATAAAATTCTCACCAACAATCTGCTCGAACAATGTTTCACGCGTGCGCGTGCGCTTCTATATACAGTCGAACGACTTTCAAAATCTGCATAATCGTTTTTTTGCCCACGAAACACACGAAACACACGAAATATTTATTAAGTTTTATTATTATTTTCGTTTATTTCGTGTGTTTCGTAGGCAAACTCTCTTTCGATTTTTCTTTTCAAAATAATTTTCAAAAAAACAGGAAACATTTTTAATTTTCTGCCGAAAACAGTTGATAAGCACTAATTGTATTTTGAAATAGAAATATTTTTCATAGGAGAAGCAAAATGAGTGATATGATTTCCGGCGTTGCCGGTCAGCTTTTTCAGCAGATTCTCGAAAATCAGACTTTAAAACAACAACCGCAACCTTCAAATAACCGTTCGTTTGAAAGTTATCTTCAGCAAGATACCAAAACGCAATCGGACGATAAAACCGTCACGCAGACTCAAACGGTCGAAAAAACCGAAAATCCGACAACTTCCGGGACGGAAATGCAAAAGAAGCTCGACCGGATGGAAGCCGAGCTTGCCGACAGATTTAAGCAGCAAAATCAAGATCAAAGCAAAATCAACAAAATGCTTCCCGATCTTTTAGATAACAAAACTCGGCTCGGAATGCTCAAGGAAGCCTACAGCAATCTCGGCAATACGTCGAAGGTCACCAGCGATTTGAGCGGTCGTTTCGTACAGGTCGAAAATGAATACAAACAGGTCGAAGCGATTATGCAGTCGGACAAAGATCTTTCGTCGGGCGAGCTTCTTGCTTTGCAGGCGCGGCTTTATCAAGTCGGACAGCACATCGAAGTAATGAGCAAAGTCGTTGACCAGATGGCGGGCGGCATCAAAACGGTTTTAAATACGAATGTTTAATTTAGTTCCAAGTTCCAAGTTCCAAGTTCCAAGTTGAAAAACGAAAGAACTTGAAACTTGAAACTTGGAACTTGGAACTTAAGAAGATGGCTGGCGATAATCTTAAAATTCAAAATCCGATGGTTCCGCTCGTTGCGCGGAACGATGAAAAATTCACGAGCAAAACGCGCAATCAAAAATCTTTCGAGATTGGCAAAACGCAGTTTCCCGTTAATCGGCGCGACGATTATTCAAAAAAAGATACAGACGATTCGCGCCCGCAACTGACGGAAGAAAATTGGCTCCGCGAACGCACGCTCGAAGAATTAAAAACGCTCGTCAAAGCCATTCAGCTCGGCGCGACCGACCCTTGGAAACTGACGGATTTGATTTTCTATGCGCGGCATCCCGATATGAAAGGCGTTCCGCTGACCGCCGATCATCAGGAATTACTCGACGAATGGAATTCGATCAGCGCGTTGCTTGTCCATCCGACGCTCAACGAAATCAAAGACGTGATCGGCGCGGATAAATTGAACGGCTTGGTCAATGACAAAAACGATTTGAACAATGCGTTTACCGCCGCGAGCCGTTTCAAGATAAACGCCGGAAATCTTAATGATTACACGACGCGCTATGACAACATCATCGCTAATTCAATCGAATGGTGTCCGGGACTTTCGCCCGCTGTATTGAAAAGCCTTCTGGCGCAGGAATCAAAATTTCATCCGACTGTGATAAATCAATACGGCTACGCCGGAATCGCGCAATTCGGGCGCGTGGCGGCGCGTGAAGTCGGTTTGCAGGTCGGCATCGCCGGTTCAAAATCGGACGAAAGATTAGACCCGTCAAAAGCGATTCCGGGCGCGGCGCGGCTTTTGAATATTAAAGCGCAAAGGCTCGGCGAACTCGCTTTTTCGCGTTACGGTCAGCCCGACGGCGTTGAATTTTGGAAATTTGTAACAGCGGCTTATAACGGCGGCGAAGGAACGGTCGCACTGGCGATGGGCAACGCCTATCGAATCGGTTTGTCGGAAGCGCGGGCAAAAGGTTTGGTCGGAACGGAAGCCGTCAGCTTTGCGCGGCGTTATGCTTCAAAGTGGGAAAATTTAAAGGTCGGCGGAACAAATTCGCCGCTCGGACTTGCCGCCGCGAGATATTTTCCGAAGATTGCCACCCAAAAATATCACGAAATCGGCAATTATCCGACGCAAATTATGGCGCGTGTCGCGGGTAAGTTTAAGTAGCCGTAATTTTTAGAAGTTTTCTGAATTTGTCTTTTGAAATATTTGTTATTTTTTTGTTAAATAGATAACAAAGGCGAATTAAAAAGAATAACCGGCTAACCAAGTTTAATTTTATTAACAAAGCATTTTTGTTTATCGGCATCTAAAATGTCGAATAAGCTAAGTATTTTCTTCGGGATTGAAAAAGCCCTTCAGTTTTGTCCTATCAAAAGACTCCTGCACCACAGTAATTATCATTCATTATATCCGCAAAAATGTCTGTCAATCCCGAAGAAAATTACTGATACATTTTGCCGAAGTATTGAATCATAAATTCAAACGCCTGAAACGACATTTCAAAATATGCCCGAAAACGCTCGACCAAAAACGGCAGCATCAGCGCGACTACCAAAATTCCGATCCACATTTTGACGGGCATACTGAGAAAAAATACGTTCACTTGCGGCGCAACGCGGTTTATCAAACCGAAAAATAAATCCACCAGCAGCAAAGTGATAATAATCGGCACGGCAAGCTGAATTCCGATGCTCAAAACGCTTCCCGTAATCATCGTCATAAACTCTGCCGCCGGAGTCCAGCCGCCTTCGATGTGCGGAAATTTCAGCGCAGGAATGAATTCAAAACTGCGAACGAGTGCGCTGATAAAAAAGCGATGTGCGCCCGTTGTCAGAAAAATTACGATGGCGAGTTGGAGTTTGAATTGTCCGAGTTCCGAAACTCTTTCCTGCAATTGCGGCGCGAAAAGTTCGCTCATCGTCGAACCGCGCTGTAAATCGGCGAGTCTGCCCGCGACCTGCACGGCTTCAAAAACCAAAGACGCGACAAACCCGAGTGTGAATCCGACAAAAACTTCTTTGGCGAGCATTCCGACAAACCCGACTGCGCCGAACGGCAAAGGACTTCCATCAGGCGGAAGTTCGGCAAGCAGAGACGGATAAGTGATGATGACCAATGCCAGTGCCGTCGCAACTTTGACCTGCGACGGCACAACTGAACCGCCGAAAAATGGAACGATTGTAATAAAGGAAATAAAACGCGCAAAAGATAAGCCGAACAACACGAGAAAGGCTTGCGGATTTTGCCCGACCTCAAAGGTTTTGAGAACGAGTTCTAAAAGTTGCAGAAACTCTTGCATCGGTTTTAAAGAATTAAAGATTCAAGATTTGAGATTCAAAATTAATTTTGAATCTCAAATCTTGAATCTTTAATTATCGCATCACGCTGATTTGGAGGATCATATCAAACGCTTTGATCGCAAATTCGCGCAAGGTATCCATCATCCAGCCAGCCGTAATCATAATGACCAAAATCGTCGCAATAATTTTCGGCACAAAGGTTAAGGTCTGTTCCTGAATCTGCGTCAAAGCCTGAAAAAGACTGACGACCAGACCGACAATCAGGCTCGCCAAAAGCGGCAGAAGCGATAAAATCAGAATCAGCCATAAAGCATCGTTTGCCAGACGTGTGAACATATCCATAAGTCAATTTGGGATTTGGGATTGCGGATTTCGGATTTGAAGAAAATAAATCCCCAATCCGCAATCCCAAATCGTCAGACATAGCCCAGAACAAGATTTTTTATCAGCAATTCCCAACCGTTTATCAGCACGAAAAGCAGTAATTTAAACGGTAGAGAAATAATCGTCGGGGAAAGCATAAACATTCCCATCGCCTGCAAAATATTGGCGACGACCATATCAATAATCAGAAACGGCACAAACAATATAAAACCGATTTGAAAGGCTTCGGTCAATTGGCTCGTCACAAATGCCGGAATAATCACGCGAAATTCTTCTGCCGTAATCGCGTTCGGATCGTTGCCGTTTTTCTGCGCCATTTGCTGTGCGAGATTGAAAAACATCACGCGATGACGTTCGTCGGCGTAACGCATCAGAAATTGCCGCAGAGGTTCTTTGCCGCGCTGTGATGCTTCAAACAAAGTTTTTACCGAAACTTCCGAAAATATCGCTTCGGTATTTTGAATCGTTCCTGCTTCCGAGTACATTTTCTCGGCGACGGGCGACATAATAAAAACCGTCAGAATCAGCGCAATGCCCGTAATTACTTGGTTTGGCGGAACTTGTTGGGTACCGAGCGCGTTTCGCAAAATCGAAAGCACGACCGCGATTTTGACAAACGAAGTGAGCATTATCAAACCGAACGGCGCGAGCGCGAGCGCACCGACGATGATGATTAAAACAACCGGATTTGCCGTGTCCGCAGGTTTGGCGGGAGCTTCTTGCGCGAAATTTAAAGCCGGCAAAATTCCGATAAAAAGCATCGTGAAAAACAACATTCCGAGTCGGCGTTTCATTTTTTCCCTCCTTGTTTATTGCGATTTATTACTTCGTTAAGTTTGTCGGCAAAAGATTTTCCGAAAGCCGAGTTTGCGGGAAGTTGGCGATTTTTTACAATTTCTTCTTCGGCAATTTTTGCGCTGTCTGCGTCGAGTTCGGCAATCAACTGAACGCCGCTTTCGCTTGAGGCGACGAGCATCCATTTTCCCGCAACTTCAATCACATAAAGACTTTTCCGCGCATCGAGTCCGATACGGTCAACGACGCGCACCATATTATTCGAGCCGTAACTAACTGCCAAACGCGGCAGAATAACGCGAAAAATCAGGTATGCCAGACCGCAAACCAGCCCGAGCGCAAAAATCGTCTGCACCAGCATCCACAAAAAACTCAAAGAATTACCCATAAAGTGATTTTGGATTTTGGATTTTGGATTTTGGATTGGCGGCGTATTTTATTTAGCTTTTCTCGTATATGCAAACTACTTGAAAAGTAAAATCAAAAATCCGAAATCCGAAACCCAAAATCCAAAATCGAATGGCGACTCAAATAAAAACTTTCGTCAATCTTACGCCGAGTTGTCCTTCGATTTCGACGAGTTCGCCCGTCGCAACGGGTTCTTCGTTGTTATCTGTCACAAGTCTGACCGCGTCATTCGGACTACAGCCAAGCGCGATAATCTGTCCGGCGCGAAGATTTTGCAGTTCGCGCAGAGAGATTTTGTTGCCCGCGATTTCGACGCGCAGAGCAACCTGCACATTTTCCAGCGACAGCGAAATTTGTTCGTCTAAAATCTCGTCTGCGGATTCTTCGCCAACTGATTCGCCGATTTCAAGATTCGTTTCTTCCGCCAATTCGTTTTCTTTTTCGTCCATTTTAAATTTCGCGGGTGTAAATTTGCGCCGCGTTTCTCCGCTTAAAATTTCTTCGATCTTGAAATTCAAATCGCCGCCGGGTTCATTATTTTCGGCAATTCCCTGCAAACGGAAATTTCTGCCGCGACCGACGCAAACTTGCAGATTTCCGCCAAATTGGGCGTTTCCCCAATTTATTTGCGGCTGTTCAATCAAAACTATATCATCCGTTTCTAAAAACGAAAGACTGTCTGCGTCGAGAAATGTCGTGCCGATTTGCAGACGCAAATCCAAATTTTTGGCGATTTTCTCAAATTCACCCAGTTTTTTTCTGTCCGATTTTTTAACCAACAAAGGATTTTGCGATTTATCGAGACTGTTCAGAAATTTTTGCGGCGCAATCAAGCTGACAAGTCCTTTGAAATTCTCCAATTCGAGGCTGAAAACAACTTCCGCGCCGCGTTCGGACAAATCAAATAAGCCAATCTGCTCATTTTTGACGGCTTGCAGACAAAGCAAATCTTCGCCGAGAAATTTATTGATTTCGCCCAAAACATTGGCGGCAAGAAATTCGACAATCGTTTTTTCAATCGGCGACAATTCGCGTAAATTTCCGGGTTCCGCGCCTTTTCCGCCCAAAATCAAATCAATCAGAGTCTTTGCAAAATCGTTATTCAGCACGACAATCGCGCCTGAATATTCGGGCTGACACGAGACATTCAAAAAAATCCGGGAACTTTCGGCGAAACGGCTGATTGCTTCGTTCAAATTTATTTCGGTCGCGGAAATAATCGAGCATTTCACGTTTTCAGCTTTCTGAAAAGTGTATCGAACAAGCGTTTCGGCGATGATTTTAGAAGATTCTTCCGTCAAACTTTCGGGTAAATTTTGAAAATAATACGAAAGTTCGGCTTCCCGATTCGTAATTTGCGGCAGATTTTTATACCAATCGGATTTTTTGCGCGGTTTGATTCGCTTTCGGTTTACTAGTTCCGCTTCTAAAAACGGTTCGTTTTCGTCCGAAACAGGAGTTGTTCCGCCGAAAAAATCAAGGGCAAACGGGTCAATCGGAACGCCTGTCGGATGCGCCGCATTTTCGGTTTCGGTCAGATGATTCGAGGTTGCCATTAGATTTTATCCCTGCGTAAATGTTCCGATTTGGCTAATTGTATAATCCTGCATCGCCAGCATTTCGTCCAAAATATTCAGCATTCGCGCTGCTTTTTCAAGCTCGCTCGTCGCCCGCGTGATTTTTACGCGGTCTTGTTCGACAGGTTCGCTGATGACTTCGAGAAAACTTTCGTTATCGGTTTCGCTGTCGCCATTTTCCGCAGTTTCATCGCGTCGGTCGCGTAAATATCTCGCCAAACGCCGCATTCTTTCGCGCTGTTTGTTGAGCATTTTCCGCATAATCGTGCGCCGTGCCTGCGGCGAAAGATGTCGTAAAAACTCGACATTTCCCGGCGGCGCGGACAAAACTCCGGTCATCGTCGGTCGCAAATCTAGTCCTAAAAGGCGGTCGGTTGCCGAAACTCCGCCGAGTGCGCTCAATTGTTTGGCAACTTCGAGCTGCGAAGAATCGCGTCCGGTAACCGCATCGGGCAAAATTTTCTGTCCGGGCGGCAAATTCGCCGAATCTATCGGCTGACGAGTTTCCGTCGGTTGTCCGACCGGAAGTTTCACCTGTGCGGCTTTGGCGTTTGACTGTGAAATAGGCGGAAGATCGCTGTCGGCAATTTGATTGCTCGTCAAATTATTGATTTCATTGCCGCCGCTTCGATTGACGTTTTTAATATCTGCCATATTTTTAGATTCCGGATTTCAAATTTCAAATTTCAAA
This sequence comes from Acidobacteriota bacterium, assembly GCA_031412675.1. Lineage (GTDB taxonomy): Bacteria > Acidobacteriota > Blastocatellia > Pyrinomonadales > Pyrinomonadaceae > JAFDVJ01. The sequence continues at coordinate 39,991 of JANODL010000173.1, forward strand.
TTAAACAGCAAATCTGGAGTTTGGAATTTGGAATCCGGAATTAAACCGCTTCGTTTTCTTCAGCCATCGAATAAACCCATTGTAAAACGACCGCGACCGCTTCGTAGAGTTCTTCGGGAATTTCCTGTTCGACTTCGAGTTCATAAAGCGCACGCGCCAGCGGAATGTCGCGTTTGATCGGAATGCCTGATTCTTCGGCGATTTGACGAATTTGTCGCGCCATCAAATCCGCGCCCTTTGCCGTGATAATCGGCGCATTTGCCTTTCCGCGTTCGTATTTTACAGCAACCGCAACGTGCGTCGGATTTGCCATCACTACATCGGCATCTCTTACGGCAGCCGCCAAACTCTGCGATAAAATCTCGCGGTGCAGAGCGCGTCTTTGCGCTTTTATCAACGGATTTCCTTCGGTTTCCTTATATTCTTCCTTGACCTCGTGTTTGGTCATTTTCATATCTTGGCGATGCAGAAATTTTTGTAAAAAGAAATCTGCGCCGCCCAAAATCAGAAACGCCAAACCGATTTTTAAACCGATTTCGAGAACCAATCCGAACGTATAAGCCGCGACGACATCGGGCGGTTTGGCAATCAAACGGACAACATCTTCACGCGCCGCCCACAGCACATAACCCGCAACCGCCGCCGTAATCAGCATTTTGAAAATCGTTTTGCCGAGTTCGATATACGGACGCGATTTTAGAAATTTTTGTTTGAAACCTTCGACCGGATTTAGTTTTTCAAACTTCGGCGAGATTGATTCAAACGAAAAAATCGTTCCGATTTGCAGATAATTTCCGAGAAAAGCGAAAACCATCACAACCACAAAAATCGGCGTCAACGCCCAAAACATTCCGCTCAAACCGCGCCAAAGTACATTGTAAGCCGTTTCAGACGTGAATTGTCCTTTGAAAGTCGCGGCAAATTCGATCTGGTCTTTGACCGTTCCCTGCAAAATTCCGCCGATGTAACCGCCGATCAGCCACACGACGGCGACCGTCGAGATCAGCAAAACGGCTGACGTTAAATCCTGACTTTTGGCGACCTGACCTTTTTTCTTCGCGTCCTGCAGCCGCTTATCAGAGGGTTGTTCGGTTTTTTCTCCCGTGCTTTCAGACATTGCGCTTCAAACCTAATACTTTCAGGGGTTTTCCGGCTTTCTCTAAAAAAGAAAATATCAACCGCAAAAAAACGAATGACACTTTCCGAAATCTTACGATTGATTTATTTTACTATTTCGAGATTTGTTTTTACAAACTTTATAATTTTTTACAATTCGACGTGAAAATGATTTCCCTCATTTAAAATCGAGCCGCCCATTCCGCGAACAATATCGCGCAAAACGCTGAAATTTGCGTTCGTGCTGATGTCCAGAGCCTGACTTCGCAGATGGTCGGAAATATATGTGCCGTGTCCGACCTGATTACTGATCGTCCGCGTCATCGCCGCGACCGCATCGGTTCGGCTTCCGCTGTTGTTTCGATACGCCGTTAATATTTGATCAACCGCGGTTTTATTCGCGTAAAGATTGCGAACGTAACCCGTTCCATTTGCCTGAATCAAATCATACATCGCCGAAGCCTGCCGTGACGGCGGACGATAACCGCTCGTGATATGCAGATTATTTCCGGTTCGTTCGTGATAACGGTCAGCCAAAGTTTGAAGTTGCGGACGAAGCGAATCGGTCATCAAAATTCCCTGATTAACCGTAAAATGTCTGCCATTAGTTGCCGTCGAAAATCCGCCGTTGGTCGTGTTTCCACCCGAATTTGCACCACGCGGATTATCGGCAAACAATGTTCGATAAGTCATTTCGCCGACGCGTCCGGTTTGACTAATGCCGTTTCGCGCCTGAAATTGCTTGACGGCGTTTTCCGTTTGTGGTCCGAAAGTTCCGTAACCCGTGTTGACTTGTTGGCGTGTAAGATAGCCGAGTTCGACGAGGCGGTCTTGAATTCCCTTCGTCACATTCTCGTTCCGAACGCTCGTCGTGCGTCCGAGACTCAGTTCGATTTCGCGCATTGCGCGTTGCGTCGGCGCGTCGAATCTGCCGTTTGCCGTCAGATGTGCGCTGCGCTGAAAATCTTTGAGCGCGGCTTCGGTTTTCGGTCCGAAAATTCCTTCGCCCGTCGCTTTTTGGGCAGTTGTCATAAATCCGAGACCAATCAGATTATCCTGCAAACGCTCGACCGCCGCGCCGCGACTTCCGCGCTGTAAATCGTTTGCCGTTCCGCCGTTTGTCGGAGTTGTCGGTGTTGTCGGCGTGTTCCGCATTCCAAATAATCTGCGTCCGGTTTGGTCGTCCAAAAGTCCGGTCGCGGGAAGATTATTCGCTTCTTGAAAACGACGCACGGCGGCGGCGGTATTTCTGCCCCACGCGCCGTCGGCAAAATTGCGCTGCCCGCTTTCGGGAACAAATCCCGCGTCAACCAATTTTTGTTGAACGGCGCGAACGCCCCCGAACATTCGCGCCGCCACGGGTATCACGGCTTCGCCCGCCGTAATTTGCCCGTTGTTATTCCAATCGAGCGGATTCTGCTCATAAGCGCGGGTTCCGCGTGTGAACAAAACATCATCGCTGTTCTGCCGTGCGCGTCCCGATAAAACCGCCGTGTATAAACCTTCCAAAGAGCCGAGCCGTCCGCGAAACTGCGGTTGGTCGAAATATTTCTCAACAAAACGAAGCTGTTCGGTCGAAGACATTTGCGCCAGACGGTCGGTCGAAGTTCCCAAACCTTCGGCGGTCGAGGGCAAAAACTGAATCAATCCGGTCGCACCGATGCCGTTTCTTTTCGCCGGGTCAAAGGTTCCGCCGGTTTCAAAACTCATCACCGACAAGATATATTCGGGTCGCGTGCCGAGCCGCTCAGCCATATTTTCAACGCCGTTCAAAAATTCCGCCGTTACAAAGCTGTTGTTTCTCACGCCTTGAATTTGTTTGTAATCAAACCGATTTTGGCTGTTAGCCGCAAAAGTATTGTTCAAACCGGTTCGCAGAATTTGATTGCGGTCAACGAGATTTCTTTCAACCGCGCCGGTTTCCGAATCGTTGGCGGGAAGAAATCCGTTTGACGGCAGAAAAGGCAAAGCGTCGTTTTTGCCGTCACTTCCGTTTGTTCCAAACCCGAAAATGTCCAAAACTTCTTCGACAAAACTCTTTGAACTAACCTGCATTTGTTTTTCCCCTGTTTCGAATTTTATTCAGTTGTCTTGTGCAAAGTTATCGTGAGTTTTTTGAGAAAGTTTCCCGATTTTCTTAATTTCCTAAATTCTGACTTAAAGCGTCATTGCCGGGAGCGCACGCATCCTTGCGTGCTACGTCGCTTGCAAAGCGGCGTAAAAGCCTTACTCAATCTTGAATTTACTTTCAGCGTATTTATTCGCGTTTCACGCTCAGCACGCAGGGATGTGTGCGCTCCCGGCGATGACGCTTATTTCATGCTCAAAATTTTTTATTTACCGAATTACTTTAATCTTTGCAGAATCCCTAAAATCTTGCGGTGCATAAACGGGTCTTTGGAAATGTAACTGCTCAAGTCTTCGGAGATTTTTTTGCCTTGTTCCGAATCGCGCACGTCGTCTTTCAGACGCGAACTGACAAGAAAACGCGCCGATTCGCGCACTGCCGTCATCGCGCCTTCGGGCGAATCGAGATTGGCGTTTGAGGCAATCTGTTGAAAAGCACTGCGCGTCGGGCTGTCGGACTTTTCGCTCGTTCCGGCTTGCTCGATCTGTCCGGCAACTTCGGCTAACGCCGCTTCAAAATTTTTATCAACCTTGCCGCCGCGCTGTAATTCATCTTTGCCGCCAAGCGGGTCGAGCGATTCCGCGCCGCTGCTGAGAGGTGAACCTGTTTTTTTTATCGCCATCCTAAAATTATTTCCTTAACAAACTTTTAGCGGTAATTATATTGAAAAATTGCCTGTTTGTTAATTCGCAAAATTCTAATTCACGCTAAAATCCGATGCGGCTTAAAAAAATTTCCTGCCCGCATTTTAATTATCGTTGTTTTTTGGCGAAAGTTTCTCAAATAGATAAAACTGCCGGTTGCCGAACACAATTCAGTAGAACGAGCGGTAGCGAGTCTGCTTGAATTCAAAATATTTGTCGAGTAGGTTGTTCGCTACCGCTCACTATACTGATTGGCTGTTTTTTAAATTATTGGGAAACTTTTGGCGGACTCTGCCGAAAACTTAGTTCAAGGAAGTAATTTTTTGGAGGAACGCGCTTGTGGGTTTTAGTTTGAGAGGCATCGCGGAGGATATTGGCAGAAGTTTTTTAAAACCTTTGGAATTGGGCAATTCGCTGCGAGAAACGGTTCAAAACGAGGTTTTGAAAGAAGCCGAAACGGTTGGCAATTTTGTCGGCAACACGACCGAGAGTTTAAGCGATGTTTTTGCTTCGCGGATGGGACTTTCGACCGCGCTCAATCCTCTGACGCTTCGGCTTCAACGCGAAGAAACGCCTTCCGATAAACAATTCGACGGGCATTTTGTCGGTGCGAACGGGCAAACTTTTGCGCCCGATACGCCGCTCAGCAAAATTCCCGCCGTGACTCCGAACGGCGGCGTTCGCAACAACGAAACTTTGATTTACGTCAACGGAATTCAAACAAATGTCGGTGGACAAGCCAATAGTTTACAGGCGATTGCCGACAACACGGGTTCGCGGGTGATCGGCGTGCATAACGCGACCGGAAGTTTTGTCGGCGACATCGCGCAGAGCCTCGGCGACAAGCTCGACATCGGCAACAATCCGGCGGTTGATACGCTTGCCGATACGGTTTACAACGAATTACGCGCCGGACGCGATGTGCATTTGATGGCGCATTCGCAAGGCGCGATTATTACGAGCCGCGCTCTGCAAGACGTGAAAAATCGTCTGATGCTTGAAGATGGAATGTCGCGCTCGCAAGCCGAAGCCTTGATGAATAACATCAAAGTCGAAACATTCGGCGGCGCATCGCGCAGATTTACGGATGGTCCGCAGTATGTTCATTACGTCAATCGCAACGACGGCGTGCCGCAGGCATTCGGACTTCGTTCGTGGCTCAATCCTTTTGCCCAACCGGGACGCGATGCTCAGACTCATTATTTCCGTGACGGCAAACCGTTCGTTTCGCACGGATTCGAGGAATTTTATCTGCCCGAAAGAGTTCCGTTTGATGAGGCGCGACAAGGCAATTTTAATTGATGTAAAATCTTTGAATGACCAGAGAAGAAGCAAAACAGCAAATCGAGGCTTTTTTCCGCCGATTGGGTGAAAAAGCCTCTTTTTTTGACGACAAATCATACGTCGAAACGCGCATCGGCGAAACATTAATCGGTTTTGAATACGACGAAACGCAAGAGATTTTATCGGCGCAAGCCTTGATTTACCGTTTCCGAAGCGAACCGAAAGACGATGTTCTCGACGCGATTTTCGGCGAAGAATCGGACGCGACGAGCGGCGGCGGCAGAGTCGTTTTCAACAGCGAAACTTTCACCTTTTACCTGCAAAGAGATTTCACGGAAAAAATCGGCGAAAATGTTTTCTACGAAGGCATCAACAAACTCGCCCAAGCAAGTTTGCGCTGGAGCAACGAAATTCTTACGAAAGCTGCTGAAAAAGCTAACCAATAATTGGAGCGCGGGCATCTCTGCCCGCCAGTCCGTTGAGCGAAGCGCAAACGGACGAATGCGCCGCTTCAACATTTAATTTACATTTTCAGTAATGATTGTTGCGCGTTCAACGCTATCGCTCGAACGCTGCGGGCAGAGATGCCCGCGCTCCAATTAAAATTCTTCCGAAATTTCAAGAAACTTTTCAATTTTCCAGCCGATAATTTACAAAGAATCTTTATCAAATTTTTCGGAGGGTAAGATGGTCTATAAAGTTGACGGCGGCGGCGTTTCCAGCACACCCAGAGAAGAACCTGTAATCAAAAAGACGGAAGTTAAACCGGCTTTTATTCGCACTGAAACACCTCAAACAAACGCGGCGGTTTATACAAATCGAAGCGAGAACACTAATCAGGCAAATGCCTTGCGCTTTAAGCTGAACGCGCAGTTTGCCGCGCCGACTCAGCAGACGACTCCGACCATTACGCCGCAGGAAGCGCAAACCAGAGCCGACGAAATAATCAAAAACAACGGCGGCAAAGATAATCTGAACACGGAAGGTGTCGGGCGCGATTTGGCGGAGATTGCCAAAACGAATCCGGTGGATGCGCGGACGATTACCGAAGCGATGCTCGGCGATTCGATTGACCAGGACGGCAAGGGCAAAATCAAGGAAGAAGACAAGGACGAAATCGCGCAGAGCTTTACAAATAATCTCAGCGACTCGGAACTCGATTCGGTCGCGCAGGACGAAAACGGCAGAGCGATGCTCGAACGAATGCAGAGACATCTGCTTTCGGGGAGTGTTCACGGCGACGAAACCGAAACGGCTGAACGGCTTCAAGGAGCAATCGGCAAACATCAAACCTTCTCGGAATATAATCAAGGCATTGACCGTCTTTCGGAATTGGCGCAATTAACGCCTTACGGAGCGGCTTTCGACCCGAATTCTTCGCCCGAAGAAGCCGCCGCCGCGCTTAAATCGGCGTTTAAGCCGTATGATCCGCAGGGCGACGTGCAGGCTTTCACCGACCAACTCGAAGCGCATAAAGATGACCCGCAATGGCTGCAAAGCTATTACGCCGCGCTCGGTTCGGACAAAACCGCTGAATTAATTAATACCGCCGCGACCTCGACCGGATATTCGTCATATTTATACGGAATGAACGGCAGTGAAGAAGCCGCCGAAGTCTATAACAAAAATATGGACATTATCGGCGATTCGCTCGAAACCCTGCGTCAAAGCGGCGGTTTGAGCCAGACCGATATGAACAATCTCGTCGGCGCGATGGAAGATAACGGATTCAATCCGAATGTCGGCATTGATATGTTCGGCAAGGCTTCGACCGAGGTCAAGGAAATGTTCGTCCGCGCGTCGGTCGCCGACGGCAACGACACGGTCGAAGCCGCCGGTTCGTATGTTCTTTCGCAAATGTCGGGCGCAAAACAGGCACAGATTCTCGGCAGTCTGAGCGACGACCAGCTTAATAATTTCATACAAGGCGCGATGGCTGGGCAGACCGAAGCGATTGATATGAGCAATTATCTTTCGACCGGAATCGCCGATAAAACAACGATGCTCGGCGGAGTCGAACGGCTGCTTTCGACCGCCAATCAATACACAGGTTACTACGGCTCGACCTTCCGGACCGCGCCGTTTTCGCCCGAATTGCAGAACCGCGTGTTCAACGCCGCCGTCAACGGTTTGAACAACGACAAGGCGTTCGACAATTTTAGTGAGAATTCGACGTTCAAAGATCAATTATCGAAACTTTTCATCAATAACGGCGCGGATATTCTCAAATCTCAAGCTCCCGACGGCGCATTCCAGAACGCTGATTTCATTACCGGAATGACGAAATTCTTTGAACTGACGCTCTTTTCGCCCAAAGGCGGCGAGTTGCGCGACGAGCTGATGTCGAGCGTCATCAAAACGATGGGCAATGTCGGCGATGCTTCAAAAAATCCGCCGCTTTCGCAGAGTGAATACGAAAATCTGCACAACGGCTGGTCACAGCAAGATCACACGGAAGTGATGGGCGGACTGCTCGGAATGGTTTGGCAAGCCGCTGAAAATCAGAAGGAATTTATCCGGAACGACATCATGCAGGATGCCGCACGGAAGAAAGAAATGGTCGGATTCTTCGTCGGAATGGCGTTTTCGTTCGTTCCCGGCGCGGGCGACGTGATGGGCAAAATCGCGGGCGAAGGCGCATCGTTCCTTCAACAAATCCCCGACAAAATTATTGATTTCGCGTGGGGACAAGGCACGAGTCAACTAGAAAGCGGCGCACAGGATTACCTTTTGAACTTGCTCAAAGGCTCTTCAAACAGCGACGCGCTCGCCAATGTTGATGTCCTGACGGATCGCTTCAAAGACATCATCGTCGCCACCAACGCGGCTCTGCCGAACGGCGAAGCGGGCGAATTGAACTTACGCTCAGCGTTCCAATCAGCGTTCAGCTTTTATCACGAATTGGTCGAATTTAATTAAACAACGTGAGTTCGGGATAAAGAATTTGCCGAGCGGAGCGCAGGCTGCCAGCCTGCAAGCATTTGAAAAATGCTCAAAACGTCTGAGTTCATTCAAACTTGCCGATAATCGAAGTTCGTTACACCGCTTTGCAAGCGGCGTTGCAGGCTGGCAGCCTGCGCTCTATTCTTATCCCGAAACTCACGTTAAAACAATTGTATCAGTCGTTGAATCGCGGCTTCCGAGGGCATTTGTTCGTGAGTTCCCTGTTTGAGAAATTTGTTGACGGCTTCGATTTTCGAGATCGCGTAATCGGTTTTCGGGTCGCTGCCTTTTTTGTATGCGCCAATTAAAATCAAATCTCTCTGCGCTTCGTAAGTTGCCAAAACCTCGCGCAGTTTGCCCGCCGATTCGAGATGTTTGCTTTGCGCGATTCCGCTCATCACACGCGAAACCGATTCGTTGACATCAATCGCCGGATAATGATTCATTGCCGCTAATTTGCGCGATAAAACGACGTGACCGTCCAAAATCGAGCGCGTTTCGTCGGCAATCGGCTCGGTCATATCGTCGCCTTCGACCAAAACCGTGTAAAAAGCCGTGATTGAACCTTTGTCGGAATTCCCCGTTCTTTCCAGAAGGCGCGGCAGTTCGCTAAAGACAGAAGGCGGAAAACCCGAACGCGCCGGAGGTTCGCCCGCCGCGAGTCCGACTTCGCGCAAAGCCCGCGCAAACCGCGTTACCGAATCCATCAAAAACAAAACTCTTTTCCCCTGATCGCGGAAATATTCGGCAATCGCGGTGGCAACATACGCGGCTTTCATCCGAATCAACGACGGTTCATTCGACGTAGCGACAATTACGACCGAGCGTTTCATTCCTTCTTCGCCCAAATCCTGTTCGAGAAAATCGCGCACCTCGCGCCCGCGTTCGCCGATCAGCGCGATGACGTTGATTTCAGCTTCGGTGTTCCGCGCAAGCATTCCGAGCGTCGTTGATTTTCCGACACCGGCGGCGGCAAAAATCCCGATGCGCTGACCTTCGCCGACCGTCAAAAGCCCGTCGAAAGCGCGGATTCCGGTTTTCAACTGCTTCGTCACACGCTGGCGTTTCATCGGATCGGGCGGTCGCGCCGAAACAACTTTGTCAACCGCGTCTTCAATCGCGCCTTTCCCGTCAATCGGTTCGCCGAGTCCGTCCAAAACTCTGCCCAACAAATCTTCACCGACGCGAATCGTCAGAGAAGTTCCCGTCGGCACGACTTCCGCGCCCATCGCCACGTCCGAAACATCGCCGAGCGGCATCAAAATAACCTCGCTTCCGCGAAACCCGACAACTTCCGCCCGTAAAACTTTGGCGCGATGCGGCGAATGAATCAGACAAAGCTCGCCAACCCGCGCACCCGGAACCGCCGCACGAATCAAAAGCCCGATCAATTCCGTCACGCGCCCGCGCACTTCGACCGAAGAAATCCAGTCAACTGCGGAAATATATGGTTGCAATTCAATCATTTTTGTTTTTGACTGGAGCGCAAGCGGCTCGCTTGCCCGCGCGTCCGAGCAAAGCAAGGACAGGCGCGAACTTTTCAACTGAATTTAAACTTGCAAGCAATCGAAGCGTGTCGCGCCTGTTCTCGCAAAGCCTCGAACGCGCGGCGAAGCAAAGCAAGCGAGCCGCTTGCGCTCCAGTCTTTAATCCTGTGCGCCTTCGCCTTCAGACTGCGACAAAAGTGCGCGTTCCAAAACTCTCAACTGCGTTTCAAGCCGTGCGTCAATCGTGCCGACTTCCGATTCGATCAGGCAACCGCTCGACGCAACACGCGGATCGGCGACGAAATCTATATACTGAATTCTGCCGCCGAGCGCGAATTTTTCCGCCTCGCGTTCGACCGTCGGCAAGTCTTTCGGATTGACGCGCACCGTCAGCTTTTCCTGCTGACGCGCATTTTGCAGAGCGGTCGAAATTATATCAACAATCGTTTTATCGTCTTTTTGTATCTCACGCCCGACGATTTTTTCCGCCAAACGAACCGCCAAACGAAGCAAATCCTTCTCGGTTTCGCGCCAGACTTTTTCACGGATTTCCCGCGTCTCGATCAAATGCCGTTCAAATTCGGTCAGAGCGTTTTCAGTTCCTTCGCGGTGAGCTTCCTGTTTGAGATTTTCGGCTTCGGTTTGCGCTTCGCGGCGGATTTCGGCGGCAAATTCTTCAGCTTCTTCCAAAATCCGCGCCGCTTCTTGGTTGGCGGAAACGATTTGGTTTTTGACGACCTTTTGTTTCACGCCTAAATTGCCCGCGATTTTGCGCCCGCTTCCTTTGATTAAATTGCCGATGCCCTGAATTTCCTGACTCATTTTATAATCTTCCCGTCTGTTTGAATTTTGCCGCCAAACGCTCGATGATTCTGCGCCGTTTATCGAGCCGCAATTTATCTTCCTCGTCCGCCGCCAAATATTTCTTACGGCTTACGCGAACCAGCCTTTGCCAGTTTTTAACGTCCCGAATCGAAAGTTTCTGCGCCGCGTATTCGCATTTCGTTTCATCGCGCAAAACAAACGCCGCCGCCAACAGTTTGAAACCGATTTTTTTGATAACCTTCGCGGGCGGCAAATCCGCGTTCCAACTTTTTCTGACAAGCGCGTCGGCTTGCGCGACCCAAAAAGGACGGATTTTATCGAGTTCCGTGATGTAACTCGCAATTTCCCGAATATCTTCTTCGTCGAAACGATTCAAAAACGCCGCGAGAGTTTCCTTTGAATTGATGCCGCGACAGGCAATCGCAATTTCGCGCAAACCGAGATGCTGCGTAAAATTTTCGAGTTCGTCGAACGTAAATTTGTCCAATTCGTCAGACTCGTAAATTTCTTCGAGCGCGACAAAGTTCGATAAAAACTTTTGTCTGACGAGCGCGATGATTTCTTCGCTGACTGACTTCGTGTTTTTTGAAGATTTGTCTTCCGGCACAAAATTCAAATCGAGATAAAGCGAGATGCGGCGGCTCAAATCAGGCGGCAAGTTTCTTAAGATTAAAATTTGAATCGCCCTCGGTTCGCGGCTCAAAACCTCGACGATTTGCGACGGATTGATATTTTCGTCGAGACGTTTTGCGCGTCCGCGCCCGCGAATTTTGTCGAGCCGCATTTCGCGCCAATTTTCGCGGCTTTCTTCCGTCAAACCATCGAGAACTTCGGCGCGGGATTTTAATAATTCAAAATCTACTTTGTTTAACGCGCCGAAAGATTTTTCGGCAAGCTCACGCGCAGTTTCGACCGTTTCGCGCTTTTCCGTTTTAGCGAAATTTTTCTCGAACGCCAAGGCAAGCGCGAGTAAAATATCCGTTTTTTCGGTTTGTGAAATGGTTTTCATCTGTTCATTTGAGGCGAACATTATCAATTATACATTGTGCATTTTACATTATTTGACAGTTATTTATTGGATAATAATGAATAATGCACAATGTAGAATGTAAAATGATTTCATCAAAAGACAGTATTTTAATAGTTTTTGTGCAAAGTTCTATTCATTTAACGAAGATTTTCTTCGTCGTCATCATCGTCGTCGAAATCATATTTTTCATCAAGCAAAGCCGCTTCTTTCGGTGTTTCTTCGGTTGTTTCGATCAATTCTTCCGCTTCGTCAGGCTGATTTTTGCGCTTTTTCCGTAGCACGAAAACGACCGAAACAAACGCCAGAATCGTCGCCAAACCGATGCCCGAAACGAGCGCAATGCGCGTAAAATTATAAGCTATTTTATTATCGGGAAGCGGTCGAAGCGGTTTGGCAGTAACAACGACGCTGACATTTTCAGGTTGCAGCGCGGGAACGCTCCGCGCCACCAGACTCGCAATTTCGTCTTTGCTGACGGGAAAAGCCTGTGTTTTGTAATTGACCAGCACGGAAGCCGTCGAAGGATACGGATTGATTGCCAGCGAACGGTCTTGCGGCGGCACGAAATTGACATTAACGCAGGTGACACCCGGCAATTCGCGCAACTGCGATTCGATATTCATCTTCATCCGCCGTTGCTCCCGCGCTTTTTCAACCTCGATTGAAGTAATCACCGCGCCGCCTTCGGGTTCGGGCGGATCGGGACGACCGAGACAATGGTCTTCCATCAATTGAATCGCCGCCGAAACCATTTCTTCGTCGCCGTTGACGACAATCTCAAAGGATTTCCGTTCGCCCTCGCCGACTTCATTTTTTCGCGCTCTGATGCCGTTTTCGCCCAAAACATCAATTATCTGATTGGCTTCGGCTTCGATTTTGACGCTTTGCACCTTTCGGGCATTGCAACTCGTCAATAAAATAGCGACAGCCAGAAACAATAAAATGCTTTTTGGCTTAATAAATACGAAAGTTTTTGACATTATTTAAAATCTTTTATTAAAACTTTTAATTGCTCAGTTCCTCGATCAAAGGCGGCATCAAGCCTTCGGGCAATTCAGCAAATTCGTGTTCAAAACTCGAATAATCATTGTTCATCGAGCGCATCGAAATTCTGCCGATCGGCTGAATATTCAGTTCGGGCGTTAATTCCTGATACGAAAGCACGGCGAGATTTGAAAATTCGAGTTCGACCATTTTCCGCACAAAACGGCGCAATTCCATATCCGTAACAATCACGGGCTGTTGCGCGGTCGGCGGTCGGTCGGCGATTTCGCGCCGAATCGCGTCGAGAATATCGTGCGCGATGGTCGGGTCGAGCGACAGAAACGAACCCGTCGAAGTCCGCCGAATCGCGCCGCGTATGACATCTTCGATTTCGGGGTCGAGCAGATAAACAAACAGAGTGTCGCTTCCCAAAGCATAGCGGAACGAAATATATCGGCGCATCGCGGCGCGGATATGTTCGGTCAGCATCACGGGGTCTTTTTCGATTCTGCCCCATTCGCTCAAGGCATCGAGAATTGATTTCGTGTCACGAATCGAAATTCCCTCTTGCACAAGACGCTGTAAAACGTCGGTGAATTGATGAATCGTGATAACTTTGCCGATGGTTTCTTCAACCAGTTTCGGCATTGCTCTTGCTACGAAATCCAGATAACCTTGCGCTTCTTGAATGCCGATAAAATCGTGCGCGTAACGCCGCATAATGCGCGAAAGATGAAGCAAAATCACGTCAGCCGGTTCCCAAACCTTGAGTCCGGCGGTTTCGGCGATATGGCGTTGGTCAGCCGGAATCCACGCGCCCGGACGCAAATCAGCCGGATTATTGACGTTTTCGCCTTCGATACCAAAGACGCGGATGTTTTCCGCCGAATCGTTGACGTAAACGCAATTCGGGCGAAGCGAACCCGTTCCGACCGGAACTTCCTTGACCGCGATGTAATATTCGTTCGGCGTGATCGGCGCGTCGCCGCCGACGTAACAAAACGGCACCATCACGCCTAAATCGTAATAAAGCGCATTGCGGAGTTTCGGAATTTCGGCGCGAAATCGAATGCCTTCGGGCGTATTTTTATCAACCAAATGCGACAATTCGCGGCTCACGACAATCGCCATTGGAACCGTAAAGCTCATCTGAATTTCGTCCGAATCGTTCGCCGACTGCGACATATCGGGCAATTCGCCCGCCTCGATAAGCCTTTTTTGCCGACGATGCAGAAAGTAACCGATTCCCGCCGCGCCCGCGCCGACCGGAATAAACAAAAGATTCAAAGGCGCGAGTAAAAGCATCACGCCGCCCGTGATAAAAAGCGGTTTCGGCGAAGTGAAAAGCTGTGCGCCGATGTCT
>JANODL010000174.1:0-2967 GCA_031412675.1 Acidobacteriota bacterium
TTGGTCGGGCGATTTTGCAAGAAGTCCTTTCGGCTTTTCGATTTCGCCTTTCGCACTTTTGAAAGCCTCGAAACCGACCTGATTCAAAGTCATCAAACCGACCGCCGCAATTCCCAAAGTCAAGGATTTATCGCCTTTTACTACGCTGGCAACGTCTTCGATAACTTTGCTCAAATCAGCGTTTTCGTCTGAAAAAGGTGCGGCACGGTTTTCGATTTCCGCTTTGACTTCTTTCCAGAAGCGATGTCCGTAAAGAAATTTGTGCGACGAATCAATCTGATTTTTCAGTTCAAAATCGCCTTGAATCGCCAGTTTATGAATCGTCTTTTCACGGTCTTCCGCCGTTTCCAAAAAACGCAAAAGCTCTAAAGGAAAAAAGCGAAACCAAATTTGCACCGCGTTTTTATCAACTTCATCAATCGCGGGCAGAAGTTTTTCGACCGCCGCGAGCCAGTCTTTCTCGCTGAATTTGTTTAAATAGCCTTCTAAATTAGTCGTTGTCATATCTTTGTTTAAAAATCATGTGTTGAGATAAACAAAAAATGTAACAAAGTTTGAGTGCAAAAAACAACTTGACAGCTATGTTAAAATTTTTTCAGCACGGAAATTTTCTCAAGGAGTGTTCTCCTACAATGGACGGAAGAGTTTTTCGCTTACGCAAGCAATTGCTCAAAAATATTCAATATCATTGGACAATTACCGAAATGGCGGAATGATATGGTCAAGTCATCTGAGACACAACCCTCACGCTGCTCCTTACTTTTTTAGTTTTCAACTGTTTTTCAAATTCCATCGGACTCAGATAGCCCAAACTTGAATGTCTTCTGATTCGATTGTAGTAACCCTCGATGTAACTGAAGGTTTCCGTCCGCGCTTGTTCGACCGATTCAAAATGTCCGCCTTCGATTAACTCCGTCTTGAATCTGGCAAAGAAACTTTCGGCTTGGGCGTTGTCATAACAATTGCCTTTGCCGCTCATACTTTGGTGTAACCCGCGTGTTCTCAACAATTCCCGATATAGATTCGACACATATTGACTTCCTCTGTCCGTATGAATGATGGCTCTTTTGCCAATCAATCCTCGTCTCAAACCCATCAACAAAGCTCTGACCACTAGCTCGGCGGTCATTTCCCCCATCAAAGCCCAGCCCAAAATTCGCCGCGTATATTTGTCTTGAAATGTCGCCAGATAACAAAACTTGCCATTTTTCAATGGAATATAAGTGATGTCTCCGACAATCATTTGCCCTTTTTCAAAAACTTCAACGCGGTTTTCCTTCAATAAATTCGGTGAAATTTTCGCATTGTGTCCCGAATCTGTCGTTTTCGGCACAAAACTACGGGGCTGAATCGCCTTCAAATCTTGCTCTCTCATCAACCGCCTTGCCGGAAATCTCCCGATTTTTAACTCGGCGGCGATCCGACGAGAACCGTATCGCCGCCGATGAAACTCGAAACATTCTTTGACCTGCCTGGCTTGGTTGACCTCTGATGCCGTTTTCGGCTGAACCTTCTTTTTTAGATAAACATAATAACCCGAACGAGTTACCTGCATTACCCGACACAAAACTTTGATCGGATAAAGCAAACTTTCCAACTCAATAAATTCGTATCTTTTTAGCTTCCCCGCCCGAAGATGCGTAGATTGCCGCCTTTTTTAAGATATCGCGCTCCATTTCTACTTCTCGAAGCCGCTTCCTCAATTCCAAATTCTCGCTCTCAACATCAGAACTCGATACTAATTTCGCCTTTTTCCAGTTATGGAGAACGCCTTCGGCGACCCCCAATTCCCTCGAAACACTTGCCATTGATTGACCGTCTAAAATCTTTTTGACGGCTTGCTGCTTAAATTCATTGTCATATTTTCTCATACTCTCATTTTACAATGAGTTTCGTGTCTTGTTTAATTGAACCACATCAGTCAGAAGCCTTTTCGTCTTTAGCGGCTTTAGAATCATATAATGCAGAGCGCATTTGGCAGATGGCTTTGTCAGATAAAAGTTCATTCGTGAAAGATAAGGCAGAACACGGAATGGATGCCTTAAAATGATTAAATCTTTAAGATTCCGGCATATAGGTGCTTTAGTTTCCATATTATTCTTACTGTTATTCAGTTTATATACCTTTTTTTATTGTGAAGATTGTTTCGTTGGCGAATTTCAAGTTAAAAAATTAGTGTTGTTTGTTGGCATAGTCTTATGTTTAGGAAGGCTAACTTTCAATTTTACTCAAACTAGAGACAAAAAGTATGCTTGGTTACAGTTTTTGCTGCCATTATTCATTCTGTTTCAACTTTTACTTTTGTTTTTTGACCGGATTTCTTTTTTTGGTGCCATTATTATAATACCGATACTAGAAATAATGTTTATTATTGGTGTCATATTTTTTACCAGAAGGGCGGTAAAAGAAAGTCAAGATTTTGTATCCTTACATCAAGTATTAGACTTGTTTTTGCCTTCATTTTTGGTTAGATGGATAATTTTTGAGGTAACTATAATATCGTATGCCTTTCGCGGGATTTTACTGTTTTTTACGAGTTTTTACTGTTTTTTACGAGTTATGAAGTAGACGGGTGGAGTTATTGGAAAAGCTCTTCATTTCCTCTAATTTTTGCACTTTTAATTCTCGTTGCACCTATAGAAATATTAGTAATTAATATTTTATTTAATATAGAAAGCATTACAGTTCATATTGTTTTTGGTGTGATATACATCTGGTCTTTATTATATTTATATGGATTTTGGATAAGTATAAAACTGTTGCCGCATAAGTTGGGCGAAAACGAAATTTCAATTTATAGAGGTATTTTAAGTAAAGCAAAATTTCCTCTAAGAAACTGTTTGAAAAGTCATAAAGGTTGAAGTCGGCGAAGCATCAGCCGTGTCATTGCGATTAAAATAAAAGTTTCGCTCGTTTTTGGAAAAACTTCATAATCTTTACTCAAACGCCGATGATGGTTAAGCCACG
>JANODL010000175.1:0-16246 GCA_031412675.1 Acidobacteriota bacterium
GAAGAAATTTCTCCCGACTCTCGACTCTCGACTCTCGACTAATTTAAAAACTGCTCGAAGGATTCAGAATTTCCAACTTCTTGCGACAACGGTCAATTCCTTCTTTATATTTATCGAGCTTGGAGTTGTCCAGCGTAACAATCGCCGCATCCTGATAAAATTTTATCGCCTGTTGAAGATTGCCCGTCATTTCATACATGATCGCGTATTCGTTGGCGATGGTGTCTTTGGCAATGCCCGGAATTTGCGCCGTGCGGTCGAGATGCGTTTTAAGCTCGTCAAAGCGTCCCTGATTCGAGAGAAAATAGGCGTAATTCAGGTAAGGCGCGGTGTAATGCGGCGCGAAGTTGATCGCGGCTTTATAATATTCCTCGGCACGCGGCATGTCTTTATACTTTGTTTCATAAACCCAGCCGAGATGATTGTAGGCTTTGCCGAAACGCGGATTACGTTTCAGAATCTGCGATAATTTATCAACCGCGTCAATAATCACACCTTCGTTTAATAACTTATCAGCTTGCGCGAAAAGCTCTTCGCATTCCATCTCGGTACGGTCAGGAATTAAATTATTTGCTTGATTTTGATTATTAAAATTGTCTTGTCCGTTAAAATCCATAATTTTTTACTCCTCTATTTTTTTAAGTCTGCGGCACGCGTTTCGCTTCCGTCCTCCTGTTTTTTTTCTTCCGTCTTCGCTTCTTTTTCCCTGATGCTGATGTAATTAAACGCCGTCAACGAGAACGCGACGAGCGCAATCGCCGCACCATAATAAAACGTATCAATGGCATTCTCATAATTCAAAATCTTCTGCACGAATTTGACCGCCATCACGGGAATAATCACGAATGTAAACTTTGCTTTGAGTTCCGTCAAATCCTTCACGAGCATCCAATCGGGAACTTCCAAGCCGCTGATAAAAAGTTCGTATAAACTGATTGCGACGACGATCAAAGCCGTCGCCACGAGAAAACAATCCAACGCTTCAAATAAGGCATAAAGCGTCGGCTCGGATTCTTCAAATTTGGTGACTGCCGTTTGCACGACCTTGACCGTTTTGACCACGCCGAGAAACAACGCCGCCACCGAACCGATGAGCATTCCGAAAACGCTCACAATCGGCAAATATCTCGATTTTTCAACCAGCCACTTCATAATTTGAAAGTTAAAAAGTTAAAAAGTAAAAGAGTGAAAAAGTCGGTTCTCAGAAAAGCAACAAAACCTTTTTCACTTTTACCCTTTTACCCTTTTTCACTTTTTTTACCTTTCAAAAAATATTTCGCAATACCATATATACTAATCAAAACCCACAAAGATTCAACGACAAAAGCCGAAAAATTGAAACTGTAAATCAACGAAAAGACAATCAAAGCCGCGCCTAACCCGTTCAAAACGGAATAAAGCAGACTTTCGCTCTTGATTCGTTCGATCTGAAGCAGAACGTAAGTCAGAATTATTGTCGCCACGCCGATTGAGCCGATAATGTCATACCAAGCGAATTGCATAATTTATTTGAGTAAGAATTTTGCAACTAATCCGTTTGCGCCGACTGCCCAAATCGCCTTTTTACCTTTCGATTGCACGGAATTGTAATTTTCCTTGTCGAGATTTTTCCAACTTTTTCCGCCGTCGATTGATAAATCCGAACCGCTTGCGCCGACCGCGATGATCGTCTTTTTATCAATGTAAGCAACGCCCGAACGATAACCGTTCAAACCTTTCGACAAATTCCACGTTTTTCCGCCGTCGGTCGTAAAAGCGAGGTTATTATTGATTTCGTCCGGCTTTTCATAATTTCCGCCAACAATCACGCCGCGGTTCGCGTCGAACATCGCAATCGAAAAAATTCCGCTTCCTGCCGTGCCTTTGACAATCGGCGTATCGGCGATCATCCAGAGATTGCCATGATTGGCTGAGCTAAAAACACGCGCATTATTTCCGCCGGAAACGAGAAACAAATTGTATTTTCCCTGTGTTATCAAACAAGTTCCGCTTGCCGCAAAAGCCGCTTCTCCTTCAATGGTAAAAGCCGCTGTCCAAACCGGCGGAGAATCTTTAGTGTCAATTTTGCGAACTTCCGTTCCGTCATTTGAAGATATTTTTGGACTCGAAACTTGCTTCCAAGTTTCGCCGTCTTCGGTTTCAATTAATAAAAACTTGCCGTCAACCGGGTCTGACATCGCCATTCCGTTATTTTTATCCCAAAACGCAAGCGCGTCGAAAAAGGCTTTCGGATTCGTGTTCTTAAATTGCAGTTTCCAAGTCTTTCCGCCGTCGGTGGTTTTGTAAATGCGCGAATTTTCGCCTTCGCCGATGCTCAAAATATAAGCCGTGTTCGCATCAAACGCTTCGATGTCGCGGAAATCGAGTTTGTCCGCATCGGGAACTTTGATGACCGACCAATTTTTTCCGCCGTCGGTTGTTCTTATCACAGTTCCGCCCGTGCCGCTCGCCCAGATAACTTTTTCGCTGACCACCGAAAGACCACGCAAGCTCGCTTTTGTGTCAACAGTTTGTTTTTGCCATTGCGCGTTTGAATGTGTGAAAAACATCAAAAGAAGAAAGATTAAGCCCAAGATTTTCATTCTTAGAAGTTTAATCTATCTTTAATCACGGTCAAAGTTTGAATTTATTCGCCAAGAAAAGTAAAATTCACGCAACGCTTTCCGAATATTCAAAAGGATAACCAAAATTATGAGTTTCTTTCCGATTCCGAGTATGCTTTTGCGGCAACTCTACACCAACAACAGTCTGAAAAATGTCGAAAACGGCGTGCAGTTCGCGCTCAAAAACCGTCTGAGCGACGGCGAATTTGCCGAATTGACGGGCATCAAAATTGACGGCAACGATGTTCCGCTCGGACAAATTTCGGTTGACCTCGGCGACGGCAATTTCGTCGCGGCGGAAACCGTCAAGGATGCCGCGTTTCCGCTCAGAAAAGTTTTAACCGTGAAATGTGCAATCGGCAATCTCGAAAACGGCAAACATAAAATCGGCATCGCTTTTAAGGCTAAACCGTTCGGCTCGCTGAAATTCGAGGTCGAAGATTCGATTGCCCAAACCGAAAATTTGGAAGTGCGGATTCCGCGTGACAACGAAGACGATTATTCCGAAAACGCGATCAAAGCACGGCAGGATTTTGTCGAAAAATACACGGGCGCAAAGCTCGAACATCTCAGACATTATTCGCTCGACCCGCACACGACCGCCGGAAACTGCGAAAATTTTACGGGTGTCGCACAAATTCCGGTCGGTTTTGCCGGACCGCTCAAAGTCAACGGCGAATACGCCATCGGCGATTTTTTGATTCCTCTGGCGACGACCGAAGGAACTCTGATTGCTTCATACAATCGCGGAATCAAGGTTTTAAATCTGTCAGGCGGCGTGATGTCAACGGTCGTCTCAGATGCGATGCAGCGTGCGCCGGTCTTTGTTTTTGAAAATGCCCGCGAAGGACGCAAATTTGTCGGCTGGGTTTTGGGCAATATCGAAAAGATCAAGGAAGAAGCCGAAGCGACTTCGAGCGTCGCCAAACTCAAATACATTGATCCTTACACGGCGAACAAATTCGTTTATCTCAGGTTTAATTACACGACGGGCGACGCGGCGGGACAAAATATGGTCGGACGCGCCACTTTTGCCGCGTGCAGTTGGATTATTGACGCTTACGAAAAAGATGTCATCAAACATTTCTATCTCGAATCGAACTTTGCGACCGACAAAAAGGCTTCGCAGGTCAACATTATGCGAACTCGCGGCAAACGCGTGACGGCAGAATGCACGATTCCGCGTGATGTTTTAATCGAACATATGCGCGTCGAACCCGAATCGCTCGTCTATCACGCGGGTGTCGCAAACGTCGGCTCGTTTATGTCTGGTGCGAACAACAACGGCGCACATTCCGCCAACGGAATCACGGCGATGTTTATCGCCACAGGTCAAGACGTTGCGAACGTTTCAGAATCTTCTGCGGGAATCATTTATTCCGAACTTACGCCCGAAAAAGATTTGTATATTTCGATTACCATTCCTTCGCTAATCGTTGCCACGCACGGCGGCGGAACGGGTTTAGCGACGCAAAACGAATGCTTACAGGCTTTAGGTTGTGTCGGTCGCGGAACGGTCAACAAATTCGCCGAAATCGTCGCGGGCGTTGTCCTCGCGGGCGAAATCTCGCTGGCTTCGGCAATTTCGTCGAGCGATTGGGTTTCGAGCCACGAAAAATATGGAAGGAACAGATAATCAGAACACAGAGCGATAGCGACGTGCGAAACGATTATTAACCAACAAATTTGGAGCGAAATCTTATGCCTCAAGAATGGAACGATACCGGAATTCCTTTGGCTTATCTGATTACTTTTCGATGTTATGGAACTTGGCTTCATGGCGACGAACGCGGTTCGGTAAACAGATTTCAAAAAACTTACGGCACATCTTACGTTTCGCCTAACTTAAAATGGAATGAATTTAACTTGAATAAGCTCAAACACGAACCTGTTGAATTAAATTTTCAAAGACGAGCCGCCGTCGAAATTGCCTTAAGGGAAACTTGCGAAATTCGTAACTGGCAAATTTATGCTCTCAACGTCAGAACTAACCACGCTCATATTGTTGTTGCGGTTGGGTCGAAAAATCCCGACCGGGTTTTAATTGCTTTCAAAGCCAACGCAACGCGGAAAATGCGCGAAAATAAATGTTGGGAATCTGAAGACACGCCTTGGGCTGAAAAAGGAAGTAAGCGGTATTTGTGGAATGAGAAAAGCATCGAAAGGGCAATTGATTATGTGATTAACGGTCAAGGAAAACCTTTGCCCGATTTTAACGAATGAAGAAATATATAATTTCCTTTTATTTTGACTTATCTTTATCGTTTTCCACGTCGCTATCGCTCTGTGTTCTGATTTTCCCTGTCAAAATTTCCTTCATCACTTCCGCGCCGGGAATGAGTTTTTCCCACATTTGCGGAGCCGATGTCGCCATTTCGAGCATTGTGCGGAAACGGTTGTCGAATTCTTCTTTCGTTCTTAAATAGGCGTTGAAGCTCGCCGAAAGATGATTTTTGAAAAAATCCTGCACCGAATCTTCGCGGGTGCGTAGTAATTGAAAAAGAAACTCGGTCGGCAAAACGGTCTGGTTGTTTTTTTCTTCTTCCAGAATCACCTGAATCAAGACGGCTTTCGTCACGTCTTCTTTAGTTGTCGAATCAATGACCTGCACGTCCGAACCGTCGCGGACGATTTTGG
Source organism: Acidobacteriota bacterium (assembly GCA_031412675.1). Classification (GTDB taxonomy): domain Bacteria; phylum Acidobacteriota; class Blastocatellia; order Pyrinomonadales; family Pyrinomonadaceae; genus JAFDVJ01. The sequence continues at coordinate 5,241 of JANODL010000175.1, forward strand.
CTAAATCCTGATAATTGATATACGAGCGCGTTTCCGTGTTGTAAAGACGGCGGTTTCCGTAGCGTTTGATGATGAGTTTGTCCGAATCTTCTGCCGCTTTTTTCTTTTTCGCCATAGCGAAAGAAGTTTAGCACAATTGCGCCGATAAATTCTATTTTATTTGTTTTTTCGCTGAAATCATTGAGTCAGAAAGTATTTCGCAAATGCAAAGCGTAATCAGTAGAGCGAGCGGTAGCGAGTCGGTTGCATCACAGACTATTGATTTATCTATTTTTACTAAGCGAAACCAAATTATTGAACCGGCATCAACGATTAGTCTGTAGAATTCAAGTGAATTGCGGTGTTCGCTACCGCTCACTATACTAATGTATTCCTGATTGCGAAAATTTTATATGCAGAAATAATTAGAGTTAAAGTTTTTCTTAAATTTTATTTCGCAAATGCGAGATTTTTGCTTGACAAGTCTTTTCAGATTGTTTAGTATCCATATTGTCAGTTGCGAAAAAGACGAGCTGAACAAAGAATTTATAAAAAGAATTAAAGAAGGAGAATATTAAAATGACAAAGAAAGCGATTAGCACTGAAGCGATTGATACGGCGATGGAATTAACACAAAAAACGGCGAACGTGACCTTGAAGAGCGCGGTTCAAGCCGCCGAAGCGACCGAAAGTTATGTTCAAGGAATGTATAAAGCGGGTTACGATGCGAATTATGACGCATTGAAAGTTGCGAAAAACTATTGGGACGCGACAACGCAGATCCGTCAGGATTGGCTCAAACTTTTTGCTTCAACCGGCGAAGCGTTCATCAATTCAGCCTCCAAAATGGAACTTCCTTTGCAGAAAGAAGTTATGGACTTGGGCAAAAGCGTTCTGACGAATGTTGAAAAGACGGTCGAAAATATGACCGCGCAAACAAAAACCGCGACCACCGCGAAATAATAAAAATTTCCCTCCTCTATGCTGGTCTGCGGTTGTCATCAACCGCAGACTTTTTTATATTTATTGAACCGAAAATTTATTTTGAGGAATTCCGAAAATGGCAGAAACAAAAAAAACAACGAAAACGGCTCCAAAAGCCGAAAACAAAGAAGCATCAACCGCGAAAGCTGAAGTAAAGACGGAAGAAGCGAAACCGACGACTGAGGTAAAAGCCGAAGAAACCAAACCGAAGGCTGAAGCAAAACCAAAGGCTGAAGCGAAACCGAAAGTTACGTCAAAGCCGAAAACCGCGCCAAAAGTTGCTCCGAAAGCTGCGACAAAACCGAAAACCGCACCGAAGTCTGCGGCGAAACCGAAGACCGCGCCAAAATCCGCGCCGAAGGCTGAAAAAACCACTGAAACCAAAACCGCTTCCGAACCGAAAGCCGCGGCGGCAAGTGTGGCGCAAATGCCGAACGATTTTGCGAAAATGGTTGTCAATCAATTGATCGAAGCGCAGAGAATGTGGCTCGAAATGACAACCCAGCAAACCGCGATTATCTTTAAAACCGTTTCGGATGTGATGGGAATGTCTGAAAACGCGCCGACCGAAGCACTCGCCAAATGGACGAAACAAGGCGTTGAAAGTTTTATCGAAGCGCAAAAACATTGGTCGGAAATCGCGTTGAAACAGAGCGCACAATTGATGCAGACGGTTCAATCGGGAGCGAGTTTCGGCGGCGGCATGGACGCGCTCGGAACAGCGCAGGAAGCAGCCGGAAAAGGAATTGAAATTCTCGCTAATATGCGGGCGGCGTGGCTCGATTTTGCGGCACAGCAAAACGAACAGATGGTTAAATCGTTGAAGCAAAACCTGAAACTTGACGATTCTTCGCCCGTCGCGGCAATTGCGGATTTTGCACAGCAAACGATGGCGAGTTACGTCGAGATTCAAAAACGATGGCTCGATATGGCAACACAAATGCCGTTTCTCGGCAGTTCGACGAAAGACAAGAAATAATATTTGCCTACGAAATACACGAAAGAAACGAAAAAAAATCTTAAAAATTATTTTGATTTTTCGTATGTTTCGTGTGTTTCGTGTGTTTCGTAGGCAAATATCTTAGGTTATTGGTAAGATTATCAAACAAATGGCAAAACAATCGGCGACGAAGCGAAAATATCCCTGGACGAAAAAAATTGACGGAACGCAGATCACATTGCGCCTGATGACGGCGGACGACAAAGACGCGGTTTTGGCGTTTGCGCTTTCGCTTCCCGAAGACGATTTGCTTTTTCTGTCGTTCGACATCACGCAGGAATCTTTCGTCGAACATTGGATCAAGCGGATCGAAGCCGGAACGTGGCACACGATTCTGGTCGAAGCCGACGGCAAATTGGTCGGACACGGAAGTTTGATTCGGACGGAACAAATCTGGTCGCGTCACTTAGGTGAAATAATCCTGTTGCTTTCGCCCGAAGTGCGCGGCAAAGGTTTGGGAAATATTCTGGCAGGCGAGATTTTTGCAAAAGCCGAGGAATTGAAACTGCAAAAGGTCGTCGCAAGAATGGCGGCGGAACAAAAAGGCGCGATTCAGGTTTTTGAAAGATTAGGATTTACCGCCGAAGCACTACTCGCCGATTACGTGATTGACCGCAAAAACCGGACGCACGATTTGATTGCGATGTCATACGATATAACAGGTTTTACGGAAGAGTAATTCGATTGCGGATTTGGGATTGCGGATTTGAGATTTCAATCTGAAATCTAACCAACACAATCGAATAATTTATTTTGTTAAGATGTCTTTTACGGAGAAAGTTATGACAATTACCGAGGTTTTACCGACATTAAAAGCGTTGAATCATAAAGATAAGATTCGGGCGATTCAATTTTTAGCAAACGAAGTCGCCAAAGAGGAAGATTCGATTTTTTTGAATAACCAAGAACACGAGTTTGTTTCTCAAACGGATGCGTTTGAGGCAAGCTGGGTTTTGCAGAAATTATTAGACGAGCAAAAAGCTAATGCAAGCACATAAATATCCTTACTTAAAAGAGTTGGCTGATAGGATTTTGCCTGACTCAATGCCGTATTTGCCTTTGACGCTTGAGTTAAACGGTAATAAGAAAGGTAATTGATTAGGACTGGAGCGCAAGCGGCTCGCTTGCTTGAGCGTTTGAAAAACGCGAAAAAGGCGTTTGCGGTCAATTCAAGTTTATTCTGTGCAATCTTTTTTACATCGCAAAAAACGCGATGTTGCAAGCGAGCGGCTTGCGCTCCAGTCAATGACCTAATAATTTACTAAGAAAGATGTTTTCGGGCTTCTGGATTCAGGGTCAACCGTCAATGTTTTGCCCTATAACATTGGTTTGGAACTTGGCGCAGTTTGGGAAAACCAAAGAATTCCTTTGAGATTAGTTGGTAATTTAGCGAATTTTGAAGCAAGAGCGTTATTTGTTAATGCTTAAATTAATGGTTTTCCGTCCATAGCACTTGCGTTTGCGTGGACAAAATCAGAATACGCGACTTTGATTTTGGGGCAAACAAATTTCTTTTCGTTATTTGATGTTTGCTTTCTTCGTCAAGACAACGAGTTTGAGATAAAAATGCGATGAATTAAAAGATTCGCGGTCAAACAAAATTTAGAATATGAGCCAACCAACATTAAATCGCCGTCTTTCATCGCTCGATTCGGCATTTCTTTATCTCGAGAGAAAAGAATGTCCGATGCACATCGGCTCGACGAGCATTTTTGAGGGCAAACTCACGCACCGCGATTTGGTCAAACATATTGATGCGCGGCTGCATCTGATTCCGCGCTATCTGCAAAAAGTCGTTCCCGACCCGTTTAATCTCGCGCATCCGACGTGGGAAACCTGCGAAGATTTCGACATCAAAAAGCATATTTTCAAGGTCAAACAGAAAAAGGCTTTCAATATAAAAGATTTAGCAAAACTCGCGGGCAAACTTCTAACGGAAGTGATGGACAGACGCAAACCGCTCTGGGAGCTTTACGTCGTCGAAAATGTCGAGGGCAGTCGTTCGGCGATGATTGCAAAGGTTCATCATTGTATGGTTGACGGCATTTCGGGCGTTGATCTGATGAAGATTTTGTTCGACATCACGCCTGATGCGGTTGCGCCGCCAAAGCCGAAAGTCGTCAAAGAAGAAAAGCCGAAAAAAGAAGTCGTGCAGATGTTTTTTGATTCCGTTTTAGGCGCATTGCAGGAAACTTCGGCGCGTTTGATGGAAATGCAGGGCGGCTTGATGTATATCGCTTCAAACCTGACGAATTCGCAAAACCTCGAAGCATTACCGCATTTGAGCGAAGTTTTGCCCGCCATCACGACACCGCCGCCGATGTTGCCCTTTAACGGCGCGTGTTCGGGCGAACGGCGTGTTGCTTGGAGCGAATTTTCGTTTGCCGAAGCGCGGATTATCCGCAATGTTTTGGGCGGAACGGTCAACGATGTTGTGCTGACGCTACTCAGCGAATCGGTGGCGCGATATGTGAAATTTCACAAACAATCAACAAAAGACAAAATCGTCCGTTTTATGGTTCCCGTCAGTTTGCGTCAAAAAGAACAGCGCGGCGCACTCGGAAATCTTATTTCGATTTTGCCCGTTGAAATTCCGCTCGATATTGAAGATTTACCGACGCGATTCGCGCATGTTCATCAAAAAACGAATCTGATGAAAAAAGCCAAACTCGCCGAAGGTTTGTTGACGCTCGGCGCACTTTATACGATGATGCCCGCGCCTTTGCAATCAATGATCGGCGCACTTGCCGAACTGCCGTTTCCGCCGTTTAATATGGTCGCAACGAATGTTCCGGGTCCGCAAGTGCCGATTTATCTCGCCGGCAGAAAAATGCTCGTCCAATATCCGTATGTGCCGATTGGCTACGGTCTGGGCTTGGGCTGTGCGATTTTGAGCTATAATCAAACTCTTCACTTCGGTTTGTCATCTGATGCACAGGCGATGAAGGATGTTGATAAATTCAAAGAGATTCTCGACGAAGTTTTTGAAGACTTAAAAACGGTCGTCATAAAGATGGAAAGCCAAACGGCAAGCGCAAACGCTTAAGAGTGAAGAATGGAGAGTAGAGAGTGGAGAGTTAAAATCTTCTACTCTCCACTCTCCATTCTCTCTACTCTCCACTAATTTTATGGATATTTTAGAGAACGAATTAGAAGTAATAACGGGTTTTGACAAAGATATGCGCGAACATGCGCTGCCGATTTGGTTTGAATCTTTAGTCGGTGTTGATTGGACTTTGCTTCACCTTTCGCCGATTTATTTCGGTTTCGGCGTGCCGAAAGGCGACGATTCCGCCGTGATTGTCGTTCCCGGTTTCCTCGGCAACGATTTTTATCTCTACGAGCTTTATTTGTGGCTCTCGCGCATCGGCTACAAACCGTATCTTTCGGGCATCGGTTGGAACGCCGATTGTCTGAACACACTCAACGAAAGATTAGTCGAAACCGTCAAAAAAGCCCACGCTGAAACGGGCAAAAAAGTTCATCTCGTCGGACATAGTTTGGGCGGCGTTTTGTCGCGTTCGGCGGCAACGCAGTATCCCGATTTGGTCGAATCGGTGACGACACTCGGCTCGCCTTTTCGCGGCGTTCGTTCGCATCCGAAAGTCGTCGAAATGTCGAACCGAATCCGCCAGCGAATTTTCAAAAAGACCGACAAAACCGATTATCCGAACTGCTACACCGGACATTGCAACTGCATTACGGTCACGGCTCTGCAAAATTATCTGCCGAAAAAGGTACGTCAAACCGCGATTTATACAAAATCCGACGGCATCGTTGACTGGCACAACTGCCGCTCGCGCTTTGAAGAAAACAACTTTGAAGTAAGCGGCACGCACATCGGCTTGGTTTATAATTTTCAAGTCTATAAACTGATTGGCGAACGTCTAAAATCTTAGTTACTCCTAAATTCTTGAAGTGTTATAATCTTTTCGGAGTAATTTTATGTCAACGAAAAAGCCAAAGTTAAATTCAAACGGTTCTTTGCCGACGGCGAAGGATTTTCCGCCGCCTGAGCGTCTGACACCCGAATTAGAGGAGTTGCGCGATGCCACCCGTGAAGCGATGCAGGCTTTGCGCGAAGAAATAAAAAAATATGGCGAAAAGCCCGATTTTCGACACTAGCAGCATTATCGAACACAGCGAAAGAGTCGAATCGCTCTATCATTCGGCGTTGTTTCCTTCGATTGTATTTTTTGAACTGATTGCCACATCTACCGACGAAAGCACTTATAAAAAATATTCGCGCTGGCACAAGGCTTTGAAAAGAGCCGACCGAATGCTTACGCCGACGGAAAACGATTGGTGGGAAACCGCCCGAATGATTCGCCGGATGTATCTGGGCAAAATCGCCCAAGAAACAAAACTCAAAACTCTCCGAATGGACGCGCTCATTGCGCGTTTAGCTGTTAAAAACGACGGCTTCGTCATTACGGTTGAGGTTGATGATTTCGAGCTAATCAAAAAGGCAATGCCGGATTTACAGATTATTTCGGCAAGCAAGTTTTTCGGCGAGTAAATTAATAAACTATTCGACGCCATTATTGACTGGCACAACTGCCGCTCGCGTTTCGAGGAAAACAATTTTGAAGTAAGCGGCACGCACATCGGCTTGGTTTATAATTTTCAGGTTTATAAATTGATAGCTTCGCGCCTAGGTCAGAACACAGAGCGGTAGCGACGTGTTAATCTGTTTGTCGTATTTCGGAGTTGTAATAATGGCAAATCCCTTGAATCAAAGATTATGAAATGTTCTTTTTCGTTCAAGGGACTCGTTTTGGGTGTTATTTTCGCCACCGTTTACCTTTTATTGGCTATTTTTGCTGCGGGAGCAGGACACGGAGCTGTTTTGTTTTTAGCTCCGACCTTTCCATATGGTCTAGGATTGTTGTTATTTCCTATCATCGGTTTTTTAGCTGGTAATCTTAATTCATTTTTTACGAAATCACTTTTCCTGATTGTTTTGGCAATTCACTATGGGCTTGTGCTTACAGTTATCAAATTTATGTGGGTCGAGGATATTCCGTATTTTGAAAAAGTCTGGAACAGTTCACCGATTCTTATAATTCTTCCTTCGATATTTTATGTATTAGGAAATTTAGTTGTTTACGCGACGTTTGTTCATAGTTTAAAACGTCGCGAGAAATAAACTTATGATATTAGCTACAATACCTAGCTCTGTCTCAAAAACCATCTCATAATCAAAATTTGGGCTTTGTTGCAAAAACCACTTCTACGACAGACTTTTGCAACAGGCTTAAGCACATTTGAGACGGGATTCTAAACTCAAAAAAATAGGAGAGCGAGATTCCGAGCTATTTACCGAATCTCCTAACGCTCGAAGCGACTCTCCCCTTTTTCAATCGTATCAAAAAACTATTCTTTGTAAAAATTTACATCAATCCCAAACTCACAATTCGATTGAATCAAAACACAAATATTATGAGCGAGAACTTTACATAAAGCCTCATTGATTTGCGCCGTTCTCGTTTTACTTCGTAATGCGCCGCCGAATTTCTTTTTTATCATCGAAAATGTCGTTTCAACATTCGACCTTTGATGATACCGCTCAAAGAATTTTTCTTGATTCAGCGCATAGAAATGAAATAATTTATTCCAAAGGTGGCTTCCTGCTTTGTCCATCACTCGACTATTCGACTTAAAAGCGATGTAAGGAATGGCATTATTTTCAACGGCGGTCTGCATATTCGCTCTCGACAAATAGCCTTTATCGCCTGAGATTTCTTCCATTTCAAAGTTCGCGGCTGTCGCTTCGACAAGAGGCTTAAAAAAGTTCGTGTCGTGTTCGTGCCGCTCGGTGACTTCGACCGCCGAAACGATGTTTGTTTTCGTCCCGATGCAGATATGAATTTTCAGCCAGTCGCGCTTATCAATTAAACGCGGCTCGGTGTATTTAGCGTGAAACCAAGTGAAGCTGTTAGTTGTCGAGAGTCCCGACGCATCAACCGCAAAATACTTTTCGATTTCGGCAAGCGGCAAACTACTTTCCTCAATCATCATTTTCAGATAAGGTGTGAGCATTTCGTTAGCGAAGTAACGAGCAATGCTTGTATGATTAGCGGTTTTTGAAATGAATCCTTTTTTCTCGGCTTCGCTCAAATCCGTATTGAATCTACGACCTGAGAAAGTCGAATAGACTTTGAACACACAAGAAAAAATCATATCTTCAAGCGGTAATCGCGGTCTGCCGAATGTTTGGGACGGTTCGCCGATACCTTTGCAAAGTTCGGCAAGTAAGAATTGAAACTCTGCTTTTTCGCTGAATTGTGCTTTATCGTATGAAGCCCAATCTTGCTTATAAGTTTTTCGCGGCGGGATATAAGCATTTGGAATAGTGATTTCTTCGCGTGTAATTTCGCTCAAAAAATCCTGTTCAAATTTATGCTCGACAGCAAAAAGGTGCTTGCATTTGTTTCGGCGAATCTCAAAGTCCGGGCAATCGCATTTCTGCGATTTCAGACAAACTTTATAGCGGGTGCTTTTACCCGAACTGGACGGAACAAACCAGAAACCATTTTCCTGTTTGATTGTGTAGCGGTTGGCGATGTCAAGACCGCGCAATTCGCGGATATTTAAGTCATTTTCCATTGTGTTATCACTCCTTGATTTTCGGCGTGAATTGCTACACAATAGACTTTCTGGAGTTACTTCGTGCGCAATCACGTTGTAATTTTCAAATAAGCTCGGTTGATAGTTAGCGCTATCGGTCGAGCTTTTTCCTTCCTTAGAAGACACAATTATATTAGCATTTTTCATAGAAGGAATCAATGTTAAATGCTTGATTTATTTATACTTATTGGTTTAATGAGTGGTTGTTATTTCCAGTAGTCTGGTCTTTTATAGACATAACCATCACCTCTTAAAATTTCATTTGGTAATTGATTATTCTTAAAATCTGCTTCTTTAATATGTAATTCCCCATTAGATACATTTCTTATTTCTTTAGAATATCGCTTAGGTGGAAAACACGCCATTATTTGTTTGTTGGGGAAAAGTCTTTTAATCTCTTTTATTGGTGGAACTAGATCGCTATCACCACTAATTAGCACAGCTACATCAAAACTATCTTCATAAGCATCAACCATCATTTGAACTGCAATATTAACGTCTGTTTGTTTCTCGTTTTGAATAAAATTAGGACGTGCGCAATTTGGATTTGAGCAAGTATATTGCCCTTCTTTATAATCACCGAAATACGTTTGAATATTACCCCGCATTTGTAATACTTCAAGGTATTCCTTTTGTCTAATTCTTTTATCTTCTGGAGATTTTATTCTTGATGTAAAATATTTTGTCGCAATTAACTCGGAATTATCAAGTTTTTGTGCAAGTCTTTTTGTGAGTTTCGGATAGTCAAGCCAGTAATAACCCTTCCAGTTGCTATCTTTTAGCCCGAAATAACAGTTAAAACCATCTATGTAAAATATAACTCGCCGTTTTGCTTGTAACTTTGTAGTTGACATATTAAATAGTTTTGATACAATCCTTATTGTATCTTTTACAACCCTGGAGATCGCATCTCCAGCCCGACGCCTGCTAGAAATAGCAGGCGTTTCTTTTTCTATACCTTTTATTCGCAATTACTGAAAGTTCTTTAGTGTCGGTATAAAATCTTCCTTTACCACAGCTTCTTCAACTAACTTTTCTTCAACTGGCTTTTCTTCTTTGCCAACTTTTTCGTATTCATCAAATAATTTAATTAGTTCAAGGACGAAATCTAAGTCTTTGCCGCGTTTTATCTCAAACATATTTGCATCTGTGCCAATCCAAACGGATTTATTGCTTTCAGCTAAATGAATCGTTTTTATAGCATTGTCATTTGCGGCTTTTGGTGACTCAGGCAGCGACGTTTGCGCCGATGCATCAATTTTAGTTTCTGCCACCTCTTTCGCTGTGCCATTGTTTGCTTTGCCTTTGCCCCTAGGTGATCGCGTCCGTTGTGTTAATAACTTTGAATACGGAACCCCCGCAAAATCAAGCGCGTGAAAAAGAAACGTCCGTGCTTTTTTTCGGGTATCGCCAGTTACTCCGTAAATTTCCGGTGAAAATAATGATTCAAATTGTGACGGTGTAACTCTCGTTAAATCCAAGTCAAACAAATTTTTATATTTTCTTTCAAGAATAATTTTCACATTGGCTTTTCGATTTTCAGTGTCGTTTACCAACTTTGTTAGCTCATCATTCGGGATACCTTTATCAGTTATCAAACCTAAAAACGTCAGCGCACTCACAACCTGACTTTGCACCGCACCGCTAAAACTTGGAAAGACTGAACGATCTATTATGTTTGGAACCCCGTGCCCTCTTAGATGGTCAAGGGATGTTTGAAACGTCTTAAACGGAATGTATGCGGCGGTCAATACTTTAGTTTCACTCATTATCAAAAACCTCCAATGCAGAGTATCATACTTCATACTTTCTTTTAATGCAATACTTTTTTGAAAACTTTCTTAGATTATTTTTTGAGATGCAAAAAAGTCTTGATAAACTTTATAAGTAGAAGGAGGTATTATGTTAAATTTTGGAGATATAGTTCAAGTAAAAGCCTTTCCTAATCAAGTCTTGGAAAGGCAAGTAGTTTCTGTTAAAAACAGTCAGACTGTATTACTTTGTAATGAGGAAGAATTTCAAGCCGCATTGAAAGAAGACCGTGCACCTAGTTCAATTGGCTTTCCAATTCACGACATTATTGAAGATAAAACAGAGTTACGTAAAGCCGCATAGAAATAAAAAAGGTCGGAGTTTTCGGGTTCCGACCTTTTAATTTTAAGACAGCCTTAAGCACTTACGCGACAAAAAGCACTATTGCAACAAAGCCCAAAATTTCAAAAACGTTCCTTTTTTTGGTTTTGAAACATATTTTGACGGACGGAGAAAACTTTAAGAGACTGTTTGAAAAGTAGGCTATGGTCAAAAGTTCGGGTAGATTTTAATGTGTGAAAAAGAAAATATATCCGAGTGATTTGACCGATAGCCAATGGCATCATATCAAAGAGTTGTTTGAAATTGAAAATAGTTTTGG
>JANODL010000176.1:0-62557 GCA_031412675.1 Acidobacteriota bacterium
CGCACGCATCCCTGCGTGCTGAGCGCAGGGCGCGAATAAATTGCGCTGAATGTCAATTCAAGATTGAGTAACGCTTTAACGCCGCTTTCCAAGCGACGTTGCACGCAGGGATGCGTGCGCTCCCGGCGAATCACGCTTTTCTTTTTCAATTACCGATTGAGAATTTCAAACAGCCTTACTTTCTGTTCACTACCCAAAATTTAAATTCTATTGTTGTCCGACTTGCCGCAGAAATTTCTTGGCGTTTTCGGAATTCGGATTTTCCTTCAGATATTTGCGAAATTCATCGGCGGCTTCGCGCAAAAGTCCGGTTTCGGCAAAAGCTCTGCCTTTTTCGAGCGAGTTTTTCGCTTGATTGATACGGTTTTCATCGCGTTCGCTGACGATGTAAAACTTTCCTTGTCCGAGATAGTTCGTTGTTTTGCCGTCAGCCGAAACTGTTTTTCCGGTAACTTGCCATTGATAGATTTTACCTTTCGCCAAATTCGGAACACGCCACGAATTTCCGCTGACCGCATCACTTTTAACCACCCGATTAAAGTCATTGTCAAAAATTGTAACTTCAAAAGTTTGCAGATTCGGAATATTCTGCCACGACAAAACCGGCGAAAAACCACGAATAACTTCACCGTTTGGCGAAATCGGCGAGATTTTTTGCGTTTCCGCATCATCATTTCCACGCAGCGTTTCCGATTCGTTAACCAGCAAATTCTTTAAGGCTTTCGGGAAGACAAGACTTGCCATTTCAATTTCTTTTTGCGGCAAATCAGTGTTTTGGTTTGCTGTGTTTGTATTCGCTTTCGGCAAATTGGTATTTTGTTTCGGTTCAATCACCGCTTGATTTGAATTTGTCGGCGGCACAATTTGATTCGTTTGAAAATTCCCCGAATTTGTCGGAATTTGCACGATTTCATTTGAAGAACGCGACACCAAAAACCAAATCAATCCCGCGCCGATGATAAAAATAATTGAAGCAAACGCCAGCCAGACGGTTTTATGATTCGGCGTAAAAAATCTATCTGCGAGAGTTGTCCACCAACCTGCTTTCGACAGTTCGCGGATTTCTTTTTCCTGTTCCAGTTCACGATGAAAACTCAATATATCACGCAAATCTTCGCGGCACACGGTGCAAACTTCAACGTGGCTTTCGACAATTTCTCTATCAATCGCAGAAATCGTTTCATAAATAAACGGCTTCAAATGCTCGTCATAATTCAAATGAAAATCGTTCACCGATTCATCGCGCAAATCCTCAATTAAAAACGTCTCTTCTCGTTCAGCAATATTCGGAAACATCTCGTCCAACCTCCTTCGACAATCTTCGCAAATCTCAAAATGCGTCTGCACACGCAAAAACTCACGCGGCGACAATTCGCTTTCACCGTAATTTTTTAATTCGTTTTCGTTTAAATGTTCGTTCATCATTTTCAGTTCAGAGTTACGCCTTTAGGCGTGAGAAACGCTGGCGCGAAGTCAAGTTTTGAGTCATTTTTAAACTTGACATATAACCGCGCTTTTTCACGCCTAAAGGCGTAACTCTGAACTCACTTTCTAATTCCCAATCTTCTCCGCAAAAGATTTCTCGCAATGCTTCGCAGGCTATCAACCTTCTGCTCTTTCGATGTTTTTTCGCTGCCTTCGATGCCCAAAAACTCGGCAATTTCGCGGCTTGTCATCGGTAATCTTTCAAAAATTCCGTAAAATTCATCTAAACTGACTTCCAAAGCTGCGGCAATTTCTTTGATAGTCGCAATCCGTTTTTTCAAAAGTAAAGTAATCGCCTCAACTTTTTGCGATTCCTTCAAACTCAAAAGCGCAACCTTTCTTTGAACCGGCTTAAATGTCTTGATTTCTTCCCAAATTATGTGCAAATAACGCTCTTGCCTCCGTGCCAGAAGATATTCATCGTCGTTATGATTAAGATATTCGCTCATTTCTTCGGGCAATTCGATTTCTTCAAAATTCACCGAATTCGTAATCTCTAAAATCGCTTTGACGAGTTCGTTTTTCCTCAATGCACCATTCGCATTTTCCAAAATAATCGGCACGAGTTCCTGCGTTTTCAAAAACAAATGATTCGGATATTTTTCACAGACGCGGGAAACAATTTCTTGAACCTCAATTTCGGAATGCTTTTTCGCATTGTTTTTCAATCCGATGAGTTCGCCACTTTCGTCATCCGAAAAAAAACTCCAAGCCGAATCAATTTCATCTCGCAAACGCCGCAAACGATTATCAATCCGCCGCCATTCGGGTTTTTTGGCAAGAATAAAATCCTTGCGGCAATTAAAAGTAACGGTTGAAACATATCCCAAAAAATTCTTAATCGGTTTGGTTTGCTGAATTTCTCGCCAGGCGCATTCGCGTAAAGCTCGTAATTTCGCCAACACACGAGCTAGCGCGTCCGATTGAATCTCCTCTTTGTCGTCCGATGAAAGTGTGAGGTATGAGGCTAAAACTTTCCGATTCTGTGGAATAATACTTTCTTCAAACAGCCGATTCAAACAATCTTCCGCATCGCCATTTGCCGCTGTCAAAAAAGGCTTAAGCAAATCATCCGTTTCAGCTAAAAAAATATCATCAGGCATAAGTGAATTTTGTTTTGGCGGCGAGTTTTTCAAAATGAATTTACCACAAAAAACTCGCCGCCGTTTTCAAAAGTGAGGACTTGCAAAAGGGAAACTTACGGCACAAAAGCATTCGGAGTCGGCAAATCTCCCGCGATTCCGAAGGTTTGAATCAAAGTTCCCGCCGTTGAGCGTTGCACAAACCAGGTATTGCTTGACGGACGGAAAACTGCGGCATCAAACTTTCCATCGCCGTCGTAATCTCCGGCAACCGGAACATCACCGTTTGTGCCAAACGGAAAAGCGAAGAACGAAAAATCTTCCGAACGCAGAATAAACCAATTGCCGTTTGCCGGACGAAAAACAGCGACATCGGTTTTGCCGTCGCCCGTGAAATCGCCCTGCACGGGTTTATCAGTCGCCACGCCGAATTGCAAAACGAAAACGCTGCCGTTAGAACTGCGGCGAATCCACCATTCCGCGCCGTTTGCGCCATTTGGTCGAAAAATTGCAATATCGGCTTTTCCGTCGCCGTCATAATCTCCGACAACAGGTTTATCGCCCGCCGCCCCGAAGCCGATAATGTCCGTGCCGCCCGATGATTTTGAGATAAACCATGTCAGACTCGATTCACGAAACACGGCTGCATCGGCTTTGCCGTCGCCATCGTAATCAGCCGGAACGGGAACATCGCCGGAAGTTCCGAACGGGAACGCGTAAAATGACGAATCTTCACTCCGAAGAATAAACCATTGTCCGGTTGAAGGTCGCCAAAAAGCAATATCAGTTTTCCCATCGCCCGAGTAATCGGCAGGCGCAATTTTATCTGTTGACTGCCCAAACTGCACGGCAAAGGTTTGGCTTGTCGAACTGCGATTTATCCACCATTCACCGGGCGCGGGACGAAAAATTGATAAATCCGTCTTACCGTCGCCGTCATAATCAAAGCGTGTGCGGGGTGCGGTCGGATTTGCATCGCAGGAATTGAGTATGACCGACATCGAATATACGAGGCGGTCGTCCTGAAAACGATTCATTCCTGTAATTAAATCCGGTCTGCCGTCAAAGTTCGTATCCTGCAATGTAACTGTCGTTGGGCGGGTCATATTATAAGTGATGTTTGACGGTGCGTTAAAAATGCCGTCGCCATTACCTAACAAAATTGAAACCGAGTTAGCATCGTGGTTTGCCGTCAACAAATCGAGTTTGCCGTCGTTGTTGATGTCGCCGGAAGTAACCCAGACAGGTTTCACGCCGATAGCAAAATTTGTCGCTGTGCCGAAGCCGCCCATTCCATTGCCAAGCAAAACCGAAACATTGTTTGAGCCTTCATTTGCGGTAACAATATCAATTTTGCCGTCTGTATTAAAATCAGCGAGCGCGAGTTTGGTCGGGTTTGTTCCAACCGTGAAATTTACCGGAGTGCCGAATCCCGCCGTGCCATTGCCGAGCAAAACGACAACTCTGTTTGCGGCAAAATCCGTTGCGGCAACGTCCGGTTTGCCGTCGCCGTTAAAGTCTTGGCTCACGATAAAACGCAAATCCGTTCCGGCGGGGAAATTTATCGGCGAAAAGAAAACGCCTTGCCCGTTGCCGCGAAATAGTCCGATATTAGTATTGGTTATAGCAACAGCATCGAGTTTGTTATCGCTGTTAAAATCACCGGCGGCGGTAGAATAATATTGAACTCCTTGATTGGTTGAATTATTCGAGTCGGTAAATGTGCCGTCGCCATTTCCGTGCAAAAACCGCAGTCCGTTACTGCTGGTTATTCCGGCACCCACAATATCTTTCTTGCCGTCACCGTCAAAGTCGCCAAGACTAATCCTAAAAATACTAAACGGATTTAGAATATTATCGTCAATAGCGCGTAATGCAGTATTTTTGAAGTTTCCTTTGATACTTCCCGAAAATGGGCTGAGGGTTGAACCTCCAACTCCAACTAAATCAGTCAACCCGTCGCCATTCAGATCGTTTTTTGATTCATCTAATTCAAATGCTCCGGCGGTAATAACAAAAGGGCGAAATGCCGCCTTAAATCTACCTGCCCCTGAATTAAGCAGAATCTGCATTGTGCTTCCGTTTTCATCTCTTATGGCTAAATCAATTTTTCCATCGTTATTAAAATCTCCGGTTAAGACCTGTCGCGGAGAAACTCCGGCGTAGTAGCTTGTCGCGTTATCGCCGATTCTTTGTTCAGCGTTAATTGGTGGACTGCTCGTGCCGTTAGTGATAACAGTTGTATCGAGTTGGATTGAAATGCTTTGCGTACCGGTTTCGAGAAAAGCCAAATCACTTCGACCGTCGCCATTGAAATCTGCCGCCGCAATGTCGCTCACATAATCGCCGGGACCTCCGCTACCGTTCCAAACTCTATACCAGTCGCGCAAAACAAAGGGTTGTTGGGCATTTGATGCGCCATTTCGGAAAATAATCCCAACACGGGCTAGTGCAAAGAAACCGCTTCGATACCCAACGGCAACTTCGTTCCTTCCATCGGCATTAAAATCTCCAATCGCCGCCGAAGTTGGAACTGAAAAGCGACCATTACTTCCATCAATGCTCGATGTTGGAGTAAGTCCTGTAAAAGTCCCATTTCCGTTATTGATAAATGGATAGGAAAGTTGGTCACTTCTGGTGGCGACCAAATCAATGAAATTGTCCTGATTTATGTCAATGGGCAAAGTATCTGTCATTCCTTGCGGGTCGAAAGTGTAGTATGTTGGTGTTCCAAATATTCCTGTCCCTGTTCCGAACATAACGCCAAAATGGTCAATGCCATTTGCAACTGTCTTGCCGGTGAAAACGATGTCGCGTTTACCGTCATTATTAAAATCTGCCGAATGAATTGAAGCAGGAAAATTACCTGCACTAAAAATGTCGGAAAATCCGAAAGTCCCGTTGCCGTTGCCCAAATGAACAGCGATAACGCCCGATGCTTGATTTATCGTAATTGCAACATCCAATTTTGTATCGTTATTAAAGTCTGCCAAAACAATCCGCGTTCCGCCGTTCTCGGTCGTGGTATTAACAGGACTTTGAAATGTTCCGTCGCCAATGCCAAGCATCACCGAGATTTGATTGTTCGGCTGAATGTTGTTGGTAGTTACAATGTCGAGTTTTCCATCATTATTAACATCGCCAACCGCCGCGCCTTGATTGTTTGCCCCCGACGGAAAACTCTGATTTGTTACAAGACTCGGCAGAGGGCAACTTGCTTTTGCTACTTCTGCTGTCAAAGGAATCAAGATTGAAATCATTATCAAACTCGATGTCCAAACTAAAAACTTCTGTCCAAAATTAAATTTATGCGCCATTTTTTTTTCTCCAAATAAAATAGATTCTTTATTACAGAAAAAGGCTGAAAGCGAGTTTGTGCGTTTGGTGAGGTGTGGGAAAAATGGCTTGCAAAACCATTTCTCCCACCTTTTGAGAAGGGCGCACAAATCACTTTTTCCTTCTTCTGCACATTAAAGACCGCGCAAAATCAGTAACCTTACTATGGAATGAAAATTTTTGAGATAATTTATTTCGTGAGATTTTTTATTGTATTTAATCGGCTTTTGTATTAAGTTTCTTTTGCTACTTTTCAAATTTCGATTTCACAATGAGGTGCGAATGAACAGATTTTTCAGACTCTTTTCGGGGTTTCTTTTTTTTGTGTTGATTTCGGCGTTGCCCGTGTTTGCACAGGATAATGCGGATGCGGTGAAAATTGCGGAGGAATTTTTTCGCGCTTTTCCGGCAAAAGATTTTGAGAAGATGCCGGCGTTTTGGAGCGAGAAATCGCCGGAGCGCGAGCGGTTTTTGAAGCAGTTTCGGTTTTCGTTGACCGATACGGAAAATGTTTCGTTTAAGGATTTTGCGGTCAAAAGCGAGATGCTCGAAGGTGATAAATTGACACTACAAATCTCTTTGACGATGGAGGCGACGGATGCGAAAACTAAGCGGCAGAAATGGAATTTCGGCAAGTGGAATCGAACTCTAAGATTTGTTAAAGAAAATGATTTGTGGAAAGTTTGGGAATGTAAATTTGCGGAAGAAGAATTTGCCGAAAAACTCGGCAATGCCAAGGATGCCGCTGAACAAGATTTGCTTTTAGAGAAAAATCCTGAACTCGTTAATCGTTTTTTGCGGCGGGCGATTGTTGATTTGAGCCGCGCTTTGCGGGCGCGAAATGAACTCGGCAAA
Source organism: Acidobacteriota bacterium (assembly GCA_031412675.1). GTDB lineage: Bacteria > Acidobacteriota > Blastocatellia > Pyrinomonadales > Pyrinomonadaceae > JAFDVJ01. The sequence continues at coordinate 6,759 of JANODL010000176.1, forward strand.
ACTGTCTTTCTGGCGGAAATGATGGAAAGATTGGCGGCGAAAACTGGCGATGAAACTTGGTTGGCGCGGGCTTTTTTTTCCAGAGGCGCGTTGTTTTATTTTCTCGGCGAACAGGGCAGCGCGGATGAATTTTTTCTCAAAAGCGAAAAAATCAGTCTGAAATTAAACGATGAAGAAGGGCTTGTTTTGCTTTGGCAAATGTTGGGTTTGCTTCGTTTAATTCAAGCAGAATTGGAACAAGGCGACAATTATTATCGAAAATCTTCCGCACTTGCCGATAAAATCGGTGATGTTCAGACACTTTTGCGCGTCAGAAACAATCAAGGCAACAGCTTTTTTGGCGAAGCACAGAAAGATGTTTGGACGCATTTCGTAAATTTCGATAAAGTCAAATTTTCGGAAAAGCCTCTGCGCGAGGCTTTAATTTATTTTCGCCAAATCCGCGATATTTACGATGCGCTCGGCGATGAAGGCGGCAAAACGATTGCGATTGCCAATATCGGCGAAACATATCGTTTTTTGCGCGAATATGAAAACGCTTTGAAAACTTACGAGGAAGCACTCGCTTTGGCGGAAAAAAATCAGATAAACAGTTTGCGCGACGGTATTTTAGGTGCGATTTGTCAGGTTTATATCGGTCAAAATCGTTTGACGGAAGCGGCGGAATTAATCGAAAAACTAACGGCTTCGTCAAATCCGAACAATTTTTCGAGTGAGTTTTTTGGAGATGAACTTCTTGCCGGAAGTATTTTCAGTCGGCTTGGACAAACGGACAAAGCAGAAAAATATTTTCTCGGTGTTATCGAAAAATACGAAAAACAACGAAAATCGGTTTTTAACACGCTGACACGGCAGAGATTTATGCACGCCCGAACATTTCCTTATTACGAAATGGCGAATCTTCGCGTCGAACAAAATCGCAACGAAGAAGCCTTGCAATTTGCGGAAATGATAAAGGCGCGGGTTTTGTTTGATGTTGTCAGAAGCGGCGCGAAGTTTTCGGAAAAATCTTTGACGACGGAAGAAAAACTGCAATCGGAAAAGCTGAAAACCGACATCGAAAATCTGAATCGGCAAGTCATCGAAGAACAGTTAAAGTCGAAATCCGATGCCCTGAAAATAAAACAACTCAATGAAAATCTGAAGCAAGCGCGGGCTGATTATGAAATTTTCCAATCTTATCTTTTTTCCGTTCATCCCGAAATGAATCTGCAACGCGGTGAAATTCCGAATTTTTCGTTGAAGCACGCCGAACAACTTTTGCCCGATGAGAAAAGTGCGATTGTCGAATATGCCGTAATAGACGAAAAGATTTTGGCGTTTGTTTTGACGCGCAGTTACCCGCCCGCTACCGCAGGCGGTTCTGACAAGGTGCAACTCGAAGTTTATCAGTTGCCGATTCCGCGCCGCGAACTCGTGCCGAAAGTGCAAGGTTTTCGACAGCTAATTGTGGACAAAAATTTGGATTATAAAGAATCGGCAAAAGAATTTTATCAGATGTTGATTGCGCCTTTGGCGAAGCAACTTAGAAACCGCAACAATCTTATAATCGTGCCGGACGGCGTTTTGTGGGAATTGCCGTTTCAAACTCTGATTTCCGGCGAAAACAGACATTTGATTGAAGATTTTGCAATTTCTTTCGCGCCTTCGTTGAGCGTTTTGCGCGAGATGTCGAAGGCAAAAACTTCAACTTTGCCGATGAATTTATTGGCTTTCGGCAATCCTTTTTTGAACAATGGAGCGATTACGATTGGCGCAAATCGAAACCGTAATCTCAAGCTCGAACCGTTACCGGATGCAGAGAAAGAGATTTTGAAAATCGGCGCGTTTTACGGGAAAAGTCAGAGCAATTTGTTTATCGGAAAAAAAGCAACCGAAGAAATTTTCAAATCACAAGCCGCAAATTTCCGCAGTTTGCATTTTGCGACACACGCGATTGCCGACAACGAAAATCCGATGTATTCGTTTCTCGTTTTTTCGCAAGGCACGGGTGCGAAAGATGACGGAATGTTGGAAGCGTGGGAAATTATGCAGTTGAATTTGAAAGCTGATTTGGCGGTGCTTTCGGCGTGTGAAACGGGACGCGGAAGATTGGGCGAAGGCGAAGGAATTATCGGTTTGAGTTGGGCTTTTTTTGTCGCCGGAGTTCCGACAACCATCGTCAGCAATTGGAATGTCAATTCAAACAGCACCGCAGATTTAATGGTCGAATTCTATCGTAATTTGCGGCAAAATCCGTCAAAATCGAAAGCACTGCAAACGGCGATGATTCCAATGCTCAAAAATAAAAAGACAAATCACCCGTTTTATTGGGCAGGATTTGTCTTAATTGGAAAGAGTTGATTTTCAGACAACTAACGATTTTCGGGCAAAAGTTCGTAGTTGCCCATTTCGCGGTTGTAGGAATCGAGCGCACCGACCGAATCGGCGGTCGCGTCGAGCATTTGTTTGGTCATCGCAATCGAATCGCTGAGTTGCTCGAAATCGAGCAGCGAGAATTTTTCGGGCGTTGACATCGTGACAATCTCGTCGTTCAGATAGCCGAAGAAATTTTCGATTGATTGAAGCTGTCCTTCAACGAGTTTGACGCTTCTTTCTAATTCATCGAATGAAGCCAGACGACGTTTGAGAATCTCGACGTTCGTCTGCTGAATGCGGCGCGTTTTTTCGTCGGGCGAACTTTCGGCGGCGCGAAAAGCCTGCGCGAGTTGATTATGCACGGCTTGGCGGTTGATTGATTTCAGATGCTGTTTGCGGCGCCGATACACATCAAGCAAATCCACAAAATCTTCCCAACGCTGTTCGAGCGAACGCAAGTTTGTCGGCAATTGTCTGGCACCCGTGAACTTATGGTAATTTTCTAAAATCTTATCTTTCTGCCAGCGCAGATATTCGACGGCTTCGCGCTCTCTGGGCGTAAAACTTTTGATCAATTTTTCACGCGTTGCTTTATTCAATGCGCGGTGTCTTTCTTTTTCGCGGTTATTGACGAGTTGACGATAAGCAGGAATCATCGGTAAAGCGATGACATAAATAGCTTCAAAAATCAGGGCGATGAACAGCGGGATAATGCTTCCGGTATAAGCGGCGGCGACGGCAAAACCCGCCAAACCCCAGAAGTTGACAGGCTCTTTGACCGCTTCCTTGACGTATTTTGTGTTAAATCTATTAAATTCTTGTTGATATTTCGCTAAATCAGCCATAAATATTGTAGATGCTAAAACGCCCCGCTAAGTTTCGCCGTCAGTTGTTTAATTCGACTTATTATTTTCCGTCGCTTCATTTAGCAAAACTTGGTCAAGCACTTCGCCCTCATTTTTCGCACCCGAACCTGAGGAAATTTGTTTGCCGGCATTGTTTCCGCCCGCGCCGAGAAGTCCCATGGATTGTTTGTATTCAAGCAATTTGTCCTGCAGCTGAATATCCATCGCTTCGCGTTCGATGTCGTGCATCTGATTGTCAACCGACGATGTGCCGAGCTGAAGTTTGGCTTCGGCGGCGGCAACGCGGCGGTCAATTTTTTCGCGCATTTCATTGAATGTCGAAGCATCGTCGCCGATATTGAAGGTTTCCATCGTTTGCGCGAGCTGTTCCTGCAATTTCGCCTGTTTCGCCGCGCTGATCAGCTGCATCGCTTCGGCGGTGCGCTTTTTCATATTCAGAACGTAATTGTCACGCGCTTTCAATGCTTGTTTCGAGGCAAGTTGGGCGTTTTCGTGCTGTAAGTTCGTGCGTTCCAAATCAATCTGTGCTTGTTGTAATTGACCGATATAAGCGGTTGCAATATCGTCGCGTCCCATTTTGACCGACGCTTTGATTTTGGAGTCCAAATCAACGACCTGAGTCGAGAGGTTTTCTTTTTGTTTTCCCAAAAGACGTTCGGTCGCCATTACTTGTGCGACCGAGTTATTGAGTTCCGGCACACGGTCGCGCATATCTCGGATGGTTTGCTGTAAAACCAATTCGGGGTTTTCCATTTTGTCCAACGCCGCGCCTGTACTTGCTCTGAAAATTCTTGTTAATCTTGCCCACAATCCCATTTTTTCTTTATCTTTCTCCTAAAAAAAATATCTTAAAAGAACTTTTGACCGGAATTCCTTACGACAGCCCATTCCGCAAAGTTGCAAATTCCGCTTTAAGTATAACAGGAAAATTAAATTAGTTAATAGCAAAAAGCAAATGCCGTAAGCAAAAATTGCCGCGTCGGAAAAATCCTTTGCAAGTTTTTTCGGCGGCAATCGTTCAGAAAACGAACACGGCTTTTGAAAAGCTAGTTTCAAATCAAAATTTAGAGTAAGATGGACGCAAAATGTTCCGTTCAATGCTCGCTCCGAAGAATTAGCGTGAGGAAGATAAAGATAATGAGAAATTTGGTCTCTTGGTTATTGCTTTTCGGCATGTATTTAAACGTGATTTCGCCTTTTGTGATCTCGGCAAACGCCCAGAAAACTAGCGGAAAAACGATTACAAAAACAAATATGAATGTGAATTTACCCGAAGGTCTACAGTTTCGCCTGTCGGAAGGCGAAGAAGGCGCGGAAACTCGCGAAAAACAGACGCTCGCGGAAACAAATCCGCTTTCGCCAAGTGATACGAGTTCGCTTTTAAAGCGAATTCCCGAAATAAAAACCGACACGGACGACCAGAAAGATTTTAACAAACGACTCGGCACTCTGCCCGCGCCGAAAACCGGCAAGACCGTTCCCGTCAAATTTCCCGCTCCGGAACAAATTAATCCGACGAATATTGACCAATCCAAACTGCCGCTCGAAGTCATCCGATTTTCACCCGAAGGCGAAGTTCCGCTCGCGCCGGATTTGAACGTGACGTTTTCACAGCCGATGGTTGCCGTGACTTCGCAGGAAGAAGCCGCGAAAATCGTTCCCGTCGAACTCACGCCGCAAGTCGAAGGCAAATGGCGTTGGCTCGGAACGAAAACCCTGATGTTCGACACGACGAAACGCTTTCCGATGGCGACGAAATTTGTCGCTCGCGTTCCCGCCGGAACAAAATCGGCGACCGGACAAGTTTTGCAGAAAGATGTCACGTGGACATTTACGACACCGCCGCCAAAGGTCGAAACGATGATTCCCGCCAATCAGGTAACGCGGCGCGATGCGCTGATGTTCGTTTCGTTTGACCAAGAGATAAATCCCGAAGCCGTTTTGCGTGTGATGAAAGTAACGGGCGGCGGAAAACCTCTGACGGTTCGCCTCGCAACTCAGGAAGAAGTTGATAAAGATTCGAGCATTTCATACTACGCGAAACAAGCGCAGCCGAAACGCTGGTTGGCTTTTCGCGCCGTCACGAACGAAGGTTTGACGAATGATGCGTTGCCGCCTGATTCGGCGGTTGTCGTAAATATTCCGAAAGGCACGCCGTCCGCCGAAGGACCTTTGACGACCATCAAAGACCAAAGTTTCGGCTTCCGAACTTACGGCGCGATGAAGTATGTCGGCGGTTGGTGTTCGTATCAGGGAAGCAAAACCTGCACGCCTTCGGACAGTTGGTATATGCAATTTACGAATCCGATTGACGGCGCGACTTTTGACAAATCAATGGTCAAAGTCGAACCGCCCGTTGAAGGTTTGAGCATTTATCCGTCTGGCAATTACATCTATTTTCAAGGCTATAAAAAAGGTCGCACCGCCTATAAAGTCACGCTCGACAATAAAATAAAAGACATTTACGGACAACAATTGGATAAACCCGCCGCCGCGACTTATAACGTCGGTTCGGCGGAGTCGAATCTTTATTCGCAGGGCGGAACTTTTGTCATCTTAGACCCGACGGCAAAACAGACTTACTCGATTTATTCGACCAATATGCCGTCCGTTAAGGTCAAAGTTCTCGCCGTTACGCCGCAAAACTGGGAAGAATTCAGACAATATATGCGCTATTCGTATTACGACGAGCAGAAACGTCCGAAGATTCCGGGGCGTTTAGTCGTCAATAAAGTTTTGCCGATTCAGACGAAAGCCGACGAAATGGTCGAAACGCGGATTGATTTATCCGAAGCCTTAGACGGCGGTTTCGGCAACGCAATCATCGAAATCGAGCCGACTGTCCGGCGCGATAAATACGACCGCACGAAAATCACGGTTTGGGCGCAAAGCACGAATATCGGACTCGACGCGTTTGTTGACAACGAAGAACTCGTCGGATTTGTAACCGATTTGAAAACGGGCAAACCGCTTTCGGGCGCGGAGCTTTCGATTTATCCGAACGGCAAAACGCCGGGAAAAGTCGTGAGTCAGGAGTCGAGAGTCGAGAGTCAAAAAAGCTGGTGGGAATGGCTGACGAGTTGGGGAAGCGCGGAAGAACCGCAAACCGAGGTCGAATCGGTTGACGAAAACGGCGCAACCGCCGAAACCGAAACCATCGAAGCGGCGCAGACAAATAATACGACCGACAACGGAATTTTGCGTCTGCCTCTGCCCGATTCACAATCGCAGAAAGCGCAGAATGTTTTGATTGCCCGCAAAGGCAAAGACATCGCGTTTCTGCCCGAAAATTCCGATTATTACTGGCAGGATTACGGCAGTTGGTATAAAAAAGGTTACGCCGACCAATTGAAATGGTTTGTTTTCGACGACCGCAAAATGTATCGCCCGAAGGAAGAAGTTTCCATTAAAGGCTATATGCGTTTCTACGAAGGCGGAAAACTCGGCGATATTCAGCCGCTCGGCGACCGCGCCGGCGGCGGAATCAGCTATGTTGTCCGCGATTCACGGGGCAACGAAATTACGAAAGGCACGGCAAGCGTCAACGCTTTCGGCGCGTTCGATTTCAAATTCAAGCTGACCGACAATATGAATCTCGGGATGGCGAACATTCAGATTTTGACCGCCAACAGTTCATGGTCAACGTATCATCAGTTTAATGTTCAAGAATTTCGTCGTCCCGAATTTGAAGTTAAAGCAAAGGTTGATTCGCCGAGTCCGCATTTTGTCGGCGGCAAGGCTGATTTATCGGTCGAGGCGAAATATTTCGCGGGCGGCGGTCTCGCCAATGCCGATGCGAATTGGATCGTCACGGCAACGCCGACGAGCTACACGCCGCCGAATCGCGGAGATTTTACGTTCGGAACATGGGTTCCGTGGTGGCGTTCATATAAAGGTGATGATTACGAGTTCGGCGGCGGTTATCGTCCGGGCGGACAAAGCACGTCGCAGTCATTCAAAGGCGTGACGGACGCGGCTGGTGTTCACCGTCTGAAAATTGATTTTGAATCGGTCAAACCGCCCAGACCTTATACGATTTCGGCATCTTCATCCGTTCAAGACGTTAATCGTCAAACGTGGTCGAGTTCGACATCGCTTCTCGTTCATCCGTCGGATTTGTATGTCGGAATCAAAACGCCGCGCACGTTTGTTCAGAAGAACGAAAAAATCACGATTGAATCAATCGTTTCCGACATTGACGGAAATTTGGTGAAAGACCGCGACGTTGAAATCACTGCCCGCTTGAAGGATTGGGTTTTTGAGAAAAATGCGTGGATCGAAAAAGTGATTGACGAGCAAATCTGCAACGTCAAATCACTCGGCGACAAAGCGCAGAAATGCGAATTTATCGCCAAACAAGGCGGGCAATATAAAGTTACGGCGCGTGTTATGGACGACCGCGAACGCTTTAACGAATCGGAATTTACCGTCTGGGTTCCGGGCGGAAAAACTCCGCCGAAGCGCAATGTCGAACAGGAAGAAGCCCAAATTATTCCGAACAAGAAAGATTACGCGCCGAACGATGTCGCGGAGCTTCTCGTGATTTCGCCGTTTCCGGGTGCGGAAGGCGTTCTGACTCTGCGGCGCGACGGAATTATCAAAACCGAGCGTTTCACGATGAAAGATTCTTCAATCACTTTGAAAATTCCTCTGCCCGAAAAATATCTGCCCAATATTTACGCGCAAGTTGATTTAGTCGGCGCGGCTGAACGTCAGAACGATAAAGGGGAAATTGACCCGAAAATTGCCAAGCGTCCGGCGTTTGCGAGCGGAAATATCAATCTCGCAATTTCAACGGACGTTCGCAAACTGAATGTTTCCGCCGAACCGAAGGACAAAACCATCGAACCCGGCGGCACGACGAAAATTGACGTTGCCGTCACAGATAATCGCGGCGAACCCGTTGCAAACTCGGAAGTTGCGATCGTCGTCGTGGACGAAAGCGTGCTGGCATTATCAGGTTATCGCATCGGCAGTCCGCTCGATTTGTTCTATTCGCAGCGCGGCGCGGGCGTGACCGATTATCATTCGCGGAAAGACATTTTGTTGGGTAATGAGAAGGACATCAAACCGCAGAATGTTAATGAATTGCCCAAATCAGCAGCTTTTTCGATTGACGGTGCCTCCGGCGCAGAAAATACAATGAGCGTTGCGAAACCTACTCCGGCAATGGCGCAACGCTCGGTGATGAAAAAAGAATCGAAAGACGACAAGGTAATGGCAGAATCCGAACGCGATGAAAATGCGCCGACTAATCCAGACACGCCGATCAATCTGCGCTCGAATTTTAATGCGCTGGCGATTTTCGCGCCGTCCGTCAAGACCGATTCAAACGGTAAAGCGACGGTTGAAGTAAAAGTTCCCGACAATCTGACGCGCTACCGCGTGATGGCGGTCGTCGTGGACGCGGGCAAACGCTTCGGCGGCGGCGAATCTTCGCTGACTGCCAGACAGCCTTTGATGGTTCGCCCGTCTGCGCCGCGGTTTATGAATTTCGGCGACAAAATCGAACTTCCGGTCGTCGTCCAAAACCAAACCGACAAAGATATGGCGGTTAATGTCGCGGTTCGCGCAACGAACGCGACGCTGACCAACGGCGGCGGCAAAAGCGTTTTGGTCAAAGCCAACGACCGCGCCGAAGTCCGCTTTCCTGTTTCAGCCGAAAGCGCAGGGACAGCGCGTTTTCAAATCGCCGTCACAAGCGGAAATTGGTCTGACGCGGCGGAAATCAGTTTGCCCGTCTGGACTCCGGCGACGACCGAAGCCTTTGCGACTTACGGCACGACGGACGCAAACGGCGCGATTATTCAACCTGTCCAAACGCCGGGCGATGTTTATCCGCAATTCGGCGGTTTGGAAGTGACGACCTCTTCGACGCATCTGCAGGAACTGACCGACGCGTTTATTTATCTCTATCGTTACAAATTTGAATGTTCGGAACAAATTTCGTCGCGGATGATTTCGATTGCCGCTCTGCGCGATGTGCTGACAGCGTTCAAATCGAAAGAAATGCCGACGAAGGAAGAACTCGAAAAGACTTACGCCAAAGACATCGAAATTCTTAAAGGTCGGCAGCGTGCGGACGGAAGTTTCGGTCTCTGGTCGCAACGCCGTGAACGCTACGAATATCCGTTTTTGACGGTTCACGTCGCCCACGCGCTCGCCTTGGCAAAATCGAAAGGCTACAAAGTGCCGCAGGAAATGCTCGATAAAACGAAGCCGTATTTGAAAAATATCGAAACCAAATTCGACGAATGGCATCGCAAATCACCGCAGGTTCGTTGGACGATTTCTGCTTACGCGCTTTATATCCGCGATTTGATGGGCGATAAAGATGTGGCGAAAGCCAAAGCCTTGTTGAAGGAAGCGACACTCGAAAAACTTCCGTTTGAAGCGACGGGCTGGATTCTTTCGGTTCTCGCCGACGATAAAACTTCGCAAGCGGAGGTCGAAGCGATCAAACGCTTTTTGATGAACCGCACGACGGAAACCGCCGCGACCGCGAATTTCGTCACCGATTACGGCGACAACGCGTGGCTGATTATGTATTCAAATCGTCGCGCCGACGGCGTTCTTTTGGAAGCCTTGATCAAAGCCGACGTTTTGAATCAATCGGCAGGCATAAAAACCGGCGATCTGATTCCGAAACTAGTGCGCGGTTTGCTCGATCACCGCAAAAAAGGCGCGTGGTCGAACACGCAGGAAAATGTCTTTATCCTGCTCGCTTTGGACAAATATTTCAACGCGTTCGAGAAAGTTACGCCCGATTTCGTGACGAAAATCTGGCTCGGCGGAACTTATGCGGGCGAAGAAATTTTCAAAGGTCGCTCGATTGATTCAAATCTGCTGAATATTCCGATGTCGTATTTGGTCGAACAAGGCGGAACTTCAAACCTGATTCTCGATAAACAAGGCGCAGGACGGCTTTATTATCGAATCGGGATGAAATACGCGCCGAAGAATCTGAAGCTCGCTCAGGCTGATTACGGATTCACGGTTTTGCGAAAATACGAAGCGGTTGACGCGGCTGACGATGTCAAACAAAACGCTGACGGAACTTGGACGATCAAAGCCGGAGCGCGTGTTCGCGTGCGTCTGACGATGGTTGCCCAAGCGCGGCGTTATCACGTCGCGCTGGTTGATAATCTTCCCGCCGGACTCGAAATTTTGAATCCGGGACTCGCCGTGACGGAAGCAATTCCGGGCGACACGCAAAACACTTCTGTAATGGAATACGACAGCCGAAGTTACGGTCGCGGTTATTACTGGTGGCGGCAAAATTGGTTTGAACACCAAAATTTCCGCGACGAACGCGCCGAAGCGTTTTCATCTCTGCTCTGGGAAGGCGTTTATAATTACAGCTACGTTGCCCGCGCAACCACGCCCGGACAATTCGTTGTGCCGCCCGCAAAGGCTGAGGAAATGTATCATCCCGAAACCTTCGGCAGAACCGGCACGGATTTCGTGAACGTCGAGTAACTTAAGAACTCACCTTAAGCAACGGGTAATTATTTGCGGCTCTGCCCGCTCATCAGCGGGCAGAGCCGCAAAGTTAATCAATCTGCGTAAGGTGAGTTACATAAAATTCGGAATAGGTGATAAATGATAAGTGAAAGATGCGATTTCTATCTTTTCACTTATTATTTATCACTTTGCACTTATTCCGAATTTTCAAATGTGCAACACTTAACCATTATGAAAAAAATCTTGCTTTTATCTTTAATCATTTTTACTTCTTTAAATATTTTCGCGCAAAATAATTTGCAAAAAATCTACGATACGGAAAAAGCGTTTGAAAAATCAGTCGCCGAAAAAGGCATCAATCAAGCCTTTATCGAATTTTCGACGACCGACGGAACTTGCTTTTTCCCCGGTTATCCCGTTAATTGTATCGAATATTTTAAGATGCGTGAGCGTTCGCCCGCCGCGCTTTTGTGGAATCCGACATTTATTGACGTTTCATCAAACGGCGCGCTCGGCTATTCGACGGGAAATTCGATTTACAAACCGAAGGGCAAAGACGACACGAATTCTTTCTACGGCGAATACGCGACCATCTGGCAACGCCAACCCGACGGCAATTACAAAGCCGTTTTGGATATGGGCGTTTCGCACGAACAGCCGAACAACGAAACAAAATGGACTTCGCCGCCGGACACGGGCAAGGAACTCAACGAGAAAAAATATTCCGCCGCCGATGCTTCGACCCGATTTTTCGAGATGGCGACCAAACAAGGTTTGAGCAAAGCCTACAAGTCGTTTTTTGCCGACGACGTGCGGCTTTTGCGCGACGGAAAAATGCCGTTTGTCGGCAAACAAAACGCGCTGGCGGAAGTTAAAAACATTAAATCAATCGTCAATTTCGCCAAACGCTCGATGTTTGTCGGCGCGGCGGATATGGCTTATATTTCAAATTCTTACACCGTCGCGGACAAAAGCGGCAAACAAATCGAAAAGGGCAATTTTCTGCAAGTCTGGAAACTGCGCGGCAACAAATGGCAGATTGTTTTCGACGTTTTCGTGCCGAGTCCGCCCGAGCAAAAATAGTTGGTAAATTGCTTCATTGAAAAAACTTACTTTGCCGGGAGCGCACGCATCCTTGCGTGCTGAGCGTGAAACGCGAATAATTGCGCTGAATGTAAATTCAAGATTGAGCAAGACTTTTACGCCGCTTTGCAAGCGACGCAGCACGCCCGGATGTGTGCGCTCCCGGCGATGACGATTTCCTTTTTTAATAATGGATTTAGAATTAAGTTAGCTGTCAATTTTGTGCTAAATTATTTTCGTGTCAGAAACATTTTCTCAAGTCGTCGAACTTCTCAAACTCGAAGCCGCCGCCATCGAGCGGACGGCAAATATTTTAAATCGTCAATCGGTCGAACAGGCAATCGAATTGCTTTTGAACTGCGAAAGCAAAATCGTCGTGATCGGTGTCGGTAAATCGGGCATTATCGCCAACAAAATCGCCGACACGATGACTTCGACGGGAACGGTCGCGGTTTTTCTGCATCCGACCGACGCGCTGCACGGCGGACTCGGCGTGATCACCCGCGGCGATTGCATTATCGCTTTGAGCAATTCGGGCGAAACGGACGAGATTCTCGCGCTTCTTCCGGCACTCAAATCGCGCGAAGTTTCGCTGATTGCGATTGTCGGCAACACGAATTCGACGCTTGGCAGAAACGCCGATGTCGTCCTTGATGCGTCGGTTGATAAAGAAGCCTGTCCGCTCAATCTCGCACCGACGACTTCGACAACGGTTGCGCTCGCCATCGGCGACGCACTCGCAATGACCTTGATGCAGGCGAAAAATTTGACGGCGGAAGCCTTTGCGGCGAATCATCCGGCGGGACGTTTGGGCAAACGTCTGACGCTGAAAGTTGCAAGTCTGATGCACGAAAGTCCGAACATCGCGCCCGAAGCCAACTGGCTCGAAGTCGTCAAAGCGATTTCAAAATTCGCACTCGGCGCGGTCAATGTCGTGGAGGCTGAAAACAAATTAATCGGCATCGTGACTGACGGCGATTTGCGCCGCACCATCGAAAAAACCACGCCCGAAAATCTGGCAAATCTGAGTGCCGCCCAAATGATGACGGAAAATCCGGTAACGGCGAATCCCGAAATGCTCGCTTTCGATGCCTTAAATATCATGGAAAACCGCCCGTCGCAAATTTCCGTTCTGCCCGTGGTTGATGAATCAGGCGCGGCAGTCGGGCTTTTAAGATTGCACGATATTGTCAGGAGCGGTTTATAAAGTTATTTGTGGAAAAACCGGTTGAATTATTAGCGGATAAAATTAACTTTCAATGAACATCTTCCGTAGTTTTAGGAATGAATTTCGGCGATGTGTTAAAGCATTCAGGTTGTTTGGTAAAGTCTTCCGGCAGTTTGGAAAAGCACCGGCGCGGTTTGTGAAAGAAAAATCGGGAGCAACTTTCGGGTTGCTCTTTTTATCTATAAGACGTTACATTCGTTTTAGCCGAGTTTATCTGTGAGGAAACCTTTGATGCCGAAGAAATTTTTTAACCTGCTCTTTATTTTTTGCCTGTTGACGACATTTGCCAAAGCCCAGCAAGCCGAAGTTACGATCCAACTCAACGAACAATTCTTCGACGTGCTGCTCGACGCGCTGTTCAAGAATACGAATCCGCCGGAATTTCCGCTCTCGGAAATTCGAGAAGGGGAGAAGGGGAGAAAGGGAGAAAGGGAGAAAAATGCTTTTGTCGAGGCGAAGTTTGACGGCAAAGAGGGAATTTTAGAGAACAGTCTTTGCCCCGATAAGATACGGCTCGAACGCGAGATTGACGGGACGAAAACTGCTGTCCGGTTTCGGGAAGGTCGCGTGATTGCGCCGATTGCTTTTACGGGCAATTACAATCCGCCGCTGGTTGGCTGTATTGAATTTTCGGGTGTCGCGGACACGACGATTGAACTCGAATTCGACGCGCAAAAACAGGTTTTGATCGGGCGGGCAAAGGTTTTGAACGTCAATATGAGCGGCACGGGCGGTTTCGGCGGTAATTGGCTGGCGCGAATGGTGCAGTCTTCGATTGATAAAAAAATCAACCCGATTCAGATTCTGGCGATGGACAAAATCACGTTTGTCGTGCCGATTCAGAACGGCGGCAATTTGAAGATGAAGGCAAACGGTATCAAATACGACATCTCGAACGGAGTTTTGAACGTGCGGATTTCATACGAATTTCAAAAAGTAGATTAAAATTTCGGTAGCGAACTGAAAGTAATGCTGTTTGAAATTCTAAGTTGGTCAAAAAAAAAGAAAAGCGTTGTTTGCCGGAAGCGCACGCATCCTTGCGTGCTACGTCGCTTGATCAAGCGGCGTAGAAGCCTTGCTCAATCTTGAATTTACTTTCAGCGCATTTATTCGCGCTCTGCGCTCAGCACGCAGGGATGCGTGCGCTCCCGGCGATGAAGGTTTTTCTAGTGAAGTAAATTTTCAAAGCACTAATTTCAACTCAATATCAAAATTTCAACTATCCGATAAGGTTTAGGTTTGTTTGATATGGTTGTTTTTATAGTTAATCAGAGATCTCAAAATTCAATGTTTCCGACACTTTCCCTTATGGCATAATGATTGCTTTTTAATCGCGCAGGAATTAATAAATTTCTTTTCTCATAATAAATTGGGGGTTAAATATGCAATCGAAATACTTCAAACGGTCTGCGCTTTCGTTAGTGGTTGGCGGGCTTGTTTTTTTCGGGGCGACCGATATTGCCAACGCGCAAAAAAATCGTGACCGCCGCCAAGAAAACGACCAGCAACAGGAACAGCCGAAACAACAAGAGCGTCAAGTCCAAAATCAGCAACGCAAGGAACAACGCCGTCAGGAACAAGAACAACGGCAGAATCAAGAGCGTCAGCAGCAAGAACAACAACGCAATCAACAAGACCAGTGGCGGCAACAGCGACAACAGCGTCAGCAAGAACAACAGCAACAAGTCAACCAAAGACAAGCGGAACAACGCCGTCGTCAGCAGGAGCAACAACAGCAAGTTGACCGCCGACGCGAAGAAATCGAACGCCGTCAGAAGGAACAACAACAGCAACAGCCGGATTGGCGCAATCAACGCCGGAACGACGAACGCCGTTCCGAACAACAGCGACGCATCGAAGAACAACAGCGTCAGCAGCAGAATCAGCAGAACCAGCGTAATGACCGATGGAATCGCAACCGCAACGACGACAATCGCCGTGTGAACGAAGCCAATCGCGTCAAACGCTATGAGCAATATAATCGTCAGCAACAGCAGAATCTTCAGCGCGAGCGTTGGAATGCTTATCAGCAACAATGGCGCAACCAGCAACGCATCGAAGAATACCGCCGCCGACAACTTCAGCAACAACGCCGAAATTATCAGTATCGTTATCAGCAACGCTATCTCGAGCAATTAAGACGTGACCAACTCCGTCTGCAACAGGCGCGTTACTACGATAATCTGATTAATAATTATCGTTACAACCGCAACGGAAGTTATTACTACACCAGCCAATACGGCGCACAGATGCTTCGCCAAGCCGTCCAAAACGGTTATGAACAAGGCTTTCGTGCCGGACAGGCAGACCGCGGAGATAACTGGAATTACAATTATAACGGTAGTTACGGCTTTGAAGACGCAACTTACGGCTATGACGGTTATTACGTCAGTTTGGACGAATATCGCTACTATTTCCGCGAAGGTTTTGAACGCGGTTACGAAGACGGTTATTACAGCCGTTCCGAATACGGAAACTATAATAACGGCAGATATTCGATTCTCGGCACGATTTTAGGAGCGATTCTTCAAATCGCGCTCGACTAAACGAACCGGAAGAACAAGGGAAGTAAAAAGCGGCTTCAAATATTTGAAGCCGCTTTTTCTACTTTAACGTCAGTTCGGGATAAGAATGGAGCGCGGGCTGCCAGCCTGCAAGCGTTTGAAAAACGCTCAAAACGTCTGAGTTTATTCAACCTTGCCGAAAATCGAAGTTAGTGACACCGCTTTGCAAGCGGCGTTGCAGGCTGGCAGCCTGCGCTCCAATCGGCTAATTGCTTATCCCGAACTCACGTTACTTTAAAATTGAAAGATATTCCTTCCAAACGCCGACATTTTCGCCGTATTTTTTCGCTAAAACGGTGACGATTTGGCGAATGTGCGTTAAATCGTGAACAACCCACGTCGAAAGAAGCTGTTCGAGATTGACCTGCCCGAGTTCGGAATGTGTTCCTTTTAACTGCAATTGTCCGTCGGTTAAATTCCACGAAAGAAGCGTTTCGAGACTTTTCTTTCGCAATTCGGCAAAAGTTTCGAGCAGTTCGCCCAAGGTTTTATCTTTCGATTTTTCAAATTGTGCGAAACGGTCAAACGGCTCGAACGTAGTATTTGCGCTTTGCTTTAAAATAATTTCGGCGCGCGGAATCCAATCGGTTTCTTCGCCGTGGATGTAATGCCCGATGACATCAAACGGATTCCAGCCTTCCGAATTTTCAGAATTTTCAATCCATTCGTTTGATAAATTTCCCAACAGAGATTTTAAAACCAACGGCGTATTTGAAAGAATTTCGACGGCTTGTTTGACTTGAAATTTCATACTTTCGGCAATTATACAATTTATTTGATAGAATTTTAGGTTTGAATTATGAATTTACCTTTAGTAGCCATCATCGGACGACCGAACGTCGGAAAATCCACGCTTTTTAATCGCTTGACGGGAAGCCGCAAATCTATCGTCGGCGACGAGCCGGGAATTACACGCGACCGCATTTACGGCGAAGTCGAATGGAAATCGAAAACTTTTGAACTCGTTGACACGGGCGGCATCGTGCCGGACGACGAGGCGATCATCCCTGCGAATATTTTCAAACAAGCCGGTTTTGCGATTGATAAAGCGCAGGCGATCATCTGGGTCGTTGATGCGCGCGCCGGCGCGATTCCGCTCGATGAAGAGATCGGCGTGTATTTGCGAAACATCGGCAAGCCCGTGTTTATCGCCGCCAACAAAGCCGAAACGCGCAAGGTCGAAGAAGAAGCCGCCGAGTTTTATCAGTTCGGCTTTGAAGTTTGTCCGGTTTCCGCCGAACACGGAACTTCGATCGGTGATTTGCTCGATCAGGTTTTCGCCGTTCTCGAATTTGAAGAGGAAACGGAAGAGGAAGTTTCGGACGAAATAAAACTCGCGATTATCGGTCGCCCGAACGTCGGAAAATCTTCTTTGCTTAACAAAATCTTAGGCGAAGAACGCGTGATCGTTTCGCCGATTGCGGGAACGACACGCGACGCGATTGACACGCATCTGACGGTTGACGACCAAAAATTTCTGCTGATTGATACGGCGGGAATCCGGCGCAAAGGTAAGACGAATGAACTCGCGGAAAAAATGTCGGTGATTATGGCGCGGAAATCGCTCGAACGCGCCGATGTCGCTTTAATGATTATTGATGCCGTCGAAGGCGTGACGCATCTCGACGCAAACATCGCGGGTTACGCGGTCGAATCGGGCTGTTCGGTAATTTTGGTCATTAATAAATGGGACGCGCTCGAAGAAAAAGAAACGAACACGATTTACCGTTTTGAAGACGATTTGCGTCAGAAGATGAAGTTTCTCGATTGGGCGCCGATGGTCACGATTTCGGCTCTGACAGGTCAGCGCGTGACGAGTATTTTGCCAATCGTCGTCAAAGCGAACGAAGCGCGAAACTTGCGCGTAACGACCGCCAAGCTCAATAAATTCTTTGAAGAAAACATTTCGCAGCCGAAAGGCGGCGGTGCGCCCGCGCCGGTCAAAGGCGGATTTTCGCGGCTCAAAGTTCAATATATTACGCAGGGCGGTTTGCGACCGCCGCTCTTTGTTTTGTTCACTTCGGGCGGAGTCGGGAAAGCCGGACTGCATTTTTCTTACTTGCGTTATATCGAAAATCGTCTGCGCGATGAGTTTGAATTCTTTGCGACACCGATTCGTTTGAAGGAAAAACATAAAATACGAGACAAAAAAGATTAACTTGTAAAAAAAATAAATGAATCTGTTCGGTTTTAATGAAACACTTGAATTTACAAAGAAAGTTGTGAGTTTGTTATCCGATGAACAGTTAGCAAATCTGCAAATCTTCTTGTGTGAAAATCCTGATTTTGGCAAAATTATCAAAGACAGTAAGGGAATTTGCAAAGTCCGTTGGTCAGCCGCCGGAAAAGGTAAAAGCGGCGGTGTGAGAGTATTATATTATTGGGTGGTGAGCCGCGAAAAAATAATATTTTTAGATATTTATGCTAAAAATGAAAAGGAGATTCTGTCTGATTCTGAAATGAAGTTACTGAGAAAAATTGTCGAGGAATTTAAATTGTGAACAAAAAGAACTTCAAAAGTTTGCTGAACAGCGTTAATCAAGCAGGAGAAATTTTGCGCGGAGAACTGACTCCTATTCGAGAATTTCAGGTCGAGATCGCGAAACTACCGCTCCATAAAAAAGAAGGATTTGCTTTGTGCATTAAATCGGATGAAGCCGAATTGCTGATTCCGTCGAAAATTTACAGGGCGAAATTTTCTTCTAATAATTACGTCGGCGTTACTGACGAAAACGGAGAATCGGCGATTTATCCGGCAGATTTCTTTCTTAAATTAGATTTTCCGTCGGAAGTTGAAAATGTTTTGGAGACTTTGCAGAAAACTGTGTAGAAATAAATGGAAGTTCTTTTACTTTTAATCAGAATTTTTCTTTTTGCGGTTTTCGCGCTTGCCGCAATCGGCAAACTGCTCGATTTGGAAGGCGCGGAAAAATCCGTCAGGGAATTTGGAACGCCGAAGGATTTGGCGAAAACTTTTGCGGTTTTGATACCGTTTGCCGAGCTTGTTTTCGCGGTTTGTCTGCTTTTTACAGGTTTTTCGTGGATCGGCGCAATCGGTGTGCTATTACTGCTCGTGATTTTTACAGGCGGAATGATCGTGCAGATGGCGCAGGGCAATGCGCCCGATTGTCATTGTTTCGGCGCGATTCACAGCGAGCCGGTTTCCAAAAAGAGTTTGATTCGCAATCTGATTTTTGCGATACTGGCGTTTTTCTTGGTCGCGCAGGGCGCGGCGGGTCAAGGTTTGAGTTTTACGGATTTGACGGGTGAAATGGCGATACAATTATTTTTAGGTTTGGCAACCATCGGACTGCTCGGCGCGGTCGTTTTTTATTTGAAGAAGATTTCCGAACAGCAATTGATGATTATGCGGCGCATCGAGATTCTCGAACTCGTGTCGCACGAAGGCGGACGCGAAGTCGAGCGCGAAGACGCGGGCGATCCGCACGACAGTTTGCCGATTGGTTCGATTGCGCCGAATTTTGAACTGCCCGATGTTCACGGCAAAACCGTTGCGTTCGAGCATCTTCTCGCCAAAACAAAACCGCTTTTGTTCTTTTTCGTCAGCCCGTCGTGCGGTCCGTGTCAGGCACTTTTGCCCGAGATCGAAGAATGGCAAACCGAACTCAAAGACAAAGTTGAATTTGTTTTCGTGAGCAGCGGCAAGGCTTCGGAAAACGCCGAAAAGTTTGGCGGAACGAACTTCAAAACTATTCTTTTACAGGAAGACAAAGAAGTTTCCGCGCTGTTCTACGCAAAATGGACACCGACGGCGGTTTTCATCAATGCGGACGGCATTATGGCAAGTCATCTGTCGGTCGGTGATGAAGGAATCCGCGACCTCGTGAAAAAGGTCAAATCAGTTGATTTCGAGAAGCCGACGGTTTTTATCGCCAACGGTTCCGCGACCAAACTCGGCGAAGACGTTCCCGAATTTTCGATGCAGGACGTTCACGGCAGGGAAATCACGTCGAAGGATTTTCAGGGCAAAAAGACGCTCGTTGCTTTTTGGAGCGCGACTTGTCCGCATTGCGTCAATATGGTGCGCGACCTACAAGAATGGGACAGAGAGAAAGGCGCGGACGAACCGAATCTGCTCGTCTTTTCCGAAGGCGATGTTGAAGAACATAAAGAAATCGGTTTGAATTCGCCGATTCTAATTGACGAAGGTTATAAAACGGCGGGAAAATTCGGGATGAGCGGCACACCGTCGGCAGTTTTAATCAATGAAAACGGCAAAATTATCTCGGAAACCGCCATCGGCGCATCGAATATCTGGGCGTTGATCGGAAAGCGGAAGTAAAGTTCCAAGTTCCAAGTTTCGAGTTCCAAGTTGGGCGTAGTCTGACTTGGAACTCGAAACTTGGAACTTGGAATTAATTTTATGAAGCCAATAGATTGGAAAGTTATCGCGCAGGAAGGCGAAGCGCGGGCAGGGATTTTGCGGACGCGGCGTTCGGTCATCGAAACGCCCGTTTTTATGCCCGTCGGAACGCAAGGCACGGTCAAAGGCGTGCGTTATGAATGGCTTGAAAACGAACTCGATGCGCGGATTATTTTAGGCAACACTTATCATCTTTTCCTGCGTCCGGGCGCGGAAATCATTCGCGAACTCGGCGGACTGCATAAATTTTCGACGTGGAATCGTTCGCTTCTGACGGATTCGGGCGGTTTTCAGGTTTTTTCACTGACCGAATTAAGAAAATTGACCGAAGAAGGCGTTGAATTTCGCTCGCATATTGACGGCAGCAAAAAGTTTTTGTCGCCCGAAGTTTCGATGGAAGTGCAAGCCGCGTTAGGCGCGGAAATCGTCATGGTTTTTGATGAATGTCCGCCGGGCGATGCAGGATTTGACCAAACTCGCAAAAGTTTAGAAATGACAGCGCGTTGGGCAAAGCGGTCGAAAGACAAATTTGATGAATTGCAAGAAACAGGGCAAGATACGGGTTTCGTGTCAGAACCGCCTGCGGTAGCGGGTGGTTTAAGTTCGCTGTCAGAATCTTCAAATGTGAAACTTCAACCATCCGCTACCGCAGATGGTTCTGACTTAAGCGGCAGACAAGCCTTATTCGGAATCATTCAAGGCGCGGGACATTTGCCTTTAAGACGCGAAAGTTTGGATTTGACGGCGGCGATAGGTTTTGACGGTTACGCGATTGGTGGTTTGAGCGTCGGCGAAGAAAAATCGGTGATGTATGAGGTTTTGGAATTTCTCGCGCCGCAGATGCCGAAAGATGCGCCGCGTTATTTGATGGGCGTTGGAACGCCCGAAGATTTGATCGAAGCCGTCTATCGCGGCGTTGATATGTTCGACTGCGTGATGCCGACGCGCAACGGTCGGACGGGCGGCGCATTTACTTCACGCGGAAAATTGAACATCCGCAACGCGAAATTTGCGCGTGATTCCGAACCGCTCGACGCGGAATGTCCGTGTTCGGTTTGTCTGAGATATTCAAAGGCGTATCTCAGACATCTCTACCAAACGGGCGAAATGCTCGCGGCGATTTTAATTTCTCATCATAATCTCGCGTTCTTCCTTGACTTGATGCGAAAGGTAAGAGATTCTATCAAACTTGGCGCATTCAGCCGTTTCAGAAAAGAGTTTCTCGAAAAATTGCAGGAAAATACACAGGCAGACGTTTGATAAACCGTGTGCCGATTGTATATGATTGTATTTTTCTTTTCTGCTTTAAAAACAAATGAGTATATTTCTATTATTTTTTCAAGATGGCGGTCTTTTCGGAAGCATTGGAGTTTTTCTTCCGATTATTCTAATGGTCGGTATCTTTTACTTTCTCGTCATATTGCCGCAAAAGAAACAGCAGCAGCAATTAAAGGATATGATTGCCGCGCTTAAAATCAATGACGAAGTTGTCACCAACGGCGGCATTATCGGCAAAATAAAAGAAATCAGAGAAACGAGTTTTATTATCCAGAGTGCGGAAAAAACATTTCTGGAAATCGGCAAAACCGCCGTCGTCGGGGTCAAAGCCGATGAAAAGAAAGGTTAGTTAAAAGATTCCAGATTCCAGATTCCAAATTCCAGATTAAAACAATTTGGAATTTGAAATTTGGAATCTGGAATTTGGAATCAATTAAGCAATGAAAAACAGTAGTTTGTGGATTAGAACGGGAATCATCGTCGTGATATTTCTGCTTGGAGTTTATATTGTTTTCGGACCTCGCCGAGTTCCGACGGGTAAGGATTTTACCTGGTCGGGCATCAAGCAAAATTTAGCCGAAAACATTAACCTCGGTTTGGATTTGAAAGGCGGTTCGCACCTCGTGATGCGCGTCAGAACCGACGAATATCTGAAAACCCTGACGCAAAACAACGCGCAAGCCGCGTTAACCGCCGCTCAGGATGCACGCGATGCCGAGGGCAAGCCGCTTCCCGTCAAAGACTATTCGTTCGTTGCGGAAAACGGAAATTACGGGATAACTCTGAACCTCGACGATCCTTCAAAGGCGGACGCAATCATCGAAGAAGTCAGAAAAAAGGTTGATCTGACGCAATGGGGCGACCCTTCAAAAACGGGAAACTCGATCGTCTGGAATTTACCGGCGGCACAGCAGGAGATAATGAAAAAGCAAGCCGTCGAACAGGCTCTTAAAATTATCGAAAGCCGGATCAACTCTTTCGGCGTTAAAGAACCGACTCTCCAAAGACACGGAGCCGAATCATCGGGACAGATTCTTCTCCAAATGCCGGGTGTTGACGACCCCGAACGCGTCAAAAAACTGATCGGTTCGGAATCGAATCTGGCTTTGATGAAGGTTGCGGGCGAATCGTTTCAGACCTTTAACAGCGAAGAAGAAGCCAAACAGTCGCTCGGCGGAATTGTTCCGCAAAACCGGATTATCCGGGAATATGTCGAGGACGATACGCCAAGTTCTACAACGCCGCAAAATACGCAGCAAAAACCAAAGAAATATATTGTTCTGGAAAATCCGGCGATCGTCGAAGGCAGCGAGCTGCGCGACGCTTCGGCGTATTCACCATCGGGAAGTGACGGCGATTATAAGATCACCTTTAACTTGAAACCCGCCGGCGCGGCGAAATTCGGCGACTGGACGAGCAAAAACATCGGCAAATATCTGGCGATCGTTTTGAACGGGCAAGTAAAATCCGCGCCCGTCATCAGAGGTGTCATTTCCGACAGCGGCGAGATCGAAGGTCGTTTTTCCAAAACCTCCGCCGAAGATTTGGCTTTAACGCTTAAATCCGGTTCGCTGCCCGCGAAAATCGAGTATCAGGAAGAACGCACTGTCGGACCGAGTCTCGGCGCGGATTCGATTAAATCAGGTGTCGAAGCATCGCTCGGCGGTTTGATTTTTGTCGTTATCTTTATGCTGTTATATTATCGCGGTTCGGGCATCAACGCGGTAATCGCTTTGCTTTTGAATTTGCTTTTAACGCTGGCAGGCTTGATCGTGCTGGATTCGACACTTACTTTGCCGGGGATTGCGGGATTGATTCTCGGAATCGGGATGGCGGTTGACTCGAACGTGCTGATCTTTGAAAGAATGCGTGAGGAACTGCGCGCCGGACATTCGGTTGCCAAATCAATCGAGGTCGGGTTCGATAAAGCGTTCATCACGATCATTGATACGCACGTAACGACAATCATCGCGGCAATTATTCTATATCTTTACGGATCGGGACCGATTCGCGGATTCGCGGTGACGCTCGTTTTGGGGCTTTTAATAAACCTTTTCTCGGCGGTTTTCGTGTCGCGCACGATTTTTATGTGGTTGCTCGAGCGCAATCCCGAAATGAAGAAATTAAGTATTTAATTAGTGGAAAGTGGAAAGTAGATAGTTGAAAGTGAAAAATTCATTCACTATCCACTATCCACTAGAAATAAAATAATGTTTGAAATTTTTAAGAACATAAACGTAGATTGGATGGGCAAGCGCAAAATATTAATTGCCGTTTCAATCCTTGTACTATTAGCCGGATTGGGTTCGGCGATCGGTCGGCAGGTTTCCGGCAGCAGCCCGTTCAACCTCGGCGTTGATTTTCAGGGCGGCACGGTTGTTACCGCCAAATTCAGGCAAAAACCGGGCGTTGACCAAATCCGCACGGCACTCGAATCAGTCGGTGTCGCCGAATCCGTGATTCAGGATTCGACCGATAAACAAGATGAGGTTTTGATCAAAATTCCGAATCTCGGTGCCAGACCGCAGGAATGCCCGGATTTGGATCCGAACGCCGAAGCCGGACGCTGTTTTGTGAAAAAAGCACTCGATACATTCGGGAAAGAAGCTGAAGGCGCGACACAACTGCCCGATGACCAGACAGCGGCATACAAGATCGTCGGAACCGATTCGGTCGGTCCCGTGGCGGGCGAACAGCTTCGCACACAGGCGATCATCGCCACGCTTTTGGGTTTGAGCGGAATCTTGTTTTTTATCGCCTATCGTTACGATTGGACTTATGCCGCCGGCGCGGTCATCGCGGTTTTTCACGATGTTTTAATTACGCTCGCCTTTTTTTCGATCTTTCAATGGGAAGTAAGTCTGACGGTTTTGGCGGCTCTTTTGACGTTGGTCGGTTTTTCGGTGAATGACTCGATTGTTATTTTTGACCGTATCCGTGAAAATCTGACGCTTCATCGCGGCGAATCGCTCTATAAGTTAACGAATGATTCAATCAATCAAACAATGTCGCGCACCATCGTGACCAACGGATTGGTATTTTTGTCGGTCTTAGCTCTGGTTATCTTCGGCGGCGAGGTTTTACGAGGATTTTCGCTCGCGCTCTTTGTCGGCTCGATTACGGGAACATATTCGACAATTGCCATTGCCAGTCCGATTGCGATTTGGTGGCAGGGCAAAATCGGTGCGGCAAAACAAAAAGTCAAAGACGTGCCGAAAGGTGAAAAACTGGCATCGGCTTCGCGCCGTTCGGTAACGCGCCGACCTGTGACAAGATAAAATTATTCAAAAACGGAAAGCGATAAGTAAATCTTTGAGTCGAAGATTCAGGCTTTCCGTTTGTATTTAATACAAAATTTAGAAATAAAAATTGAAAAATCATCAAAAAAAGGATGCTTATTCTTGACTTTCTCGTTGTAAAATTTTAGACTTCCATCGTTGCTGGTCAATTAAATAAGTCATTCTGCTTGGCATTGGTTATTTTTAAAAATAACCAATGCGGATTGTAAGCGGTTTTGTATTTAAGCCAGACAAAAGATTCCGTCTGTCCCGCATTTTGCAGTAAAGAAGAAGTCAAAAGTCAGGTTAATGTAAAGTTTTGTCAGGTGAAATCGTCTGTGCTTAAACGATTACAACTTGAGATTTAATAAATGTCATCATAAAAGCAATAATATTAATTTCGTGGTCCCTTGACCTAAAATTGGCACCGGAAAGAGGGAGATATAAAAGATGTTAGATCAATTAGTTGAATCGAAAAATAATTCGGCGGACAATACCAGAAGAAGTGAGTTTATTCTGGGAACGCTGGCGATTTTGGTTACGGTTCTTGTTGGAAGCTGGGTTTACAGCCTTTACAACAAGGAATACGGTATGGGAACGGGCGATTTGGACATTTCCAGTCTGGTCGCGCCGGTTGCGCTTCCTGAAGAAGCCCCGCCGCCGGCACCTGAGCCGGAAAAACAACCGGAAAAACAAAATACCCCGAGCGATAAACCGACAGTCATTGAAAAAGTTGCCACGATGGAGGAAACCAGAACGCCTCCTAAGGAAACTAAGGGCGAGACCTTAAAATCTCCGCCGTTAAAAGCCAGTGAAGCGAATTTGTATAATGAAGGACCGAAAAACGAAGGTCGTGCAGATCCGAACCGAACATATAATGAAACTTCGACCGGTCTCGGCGGCGGCGGCGGCGGCGGCGGCGGCGGTAATACCGATCCTGAGCCGGAAGTAAAAGTTAAAACACCGACTCCGAAACCGACCGAAAAACCTGTTCCGAAAACGATTTCGGGCGGCGTGGTCAACGGTAAAGCGACAAATCTTGTCAAACCGCCATATCCGGCGGCGGCAAGAGCGGTTCGGGCGGCGGGCGCGGTTAATGTTCAGGTAACGATTGATGAAAGCGGCAATGTCATTTCGGCAAGCGCGGTGAGCGGTCATCCGCTTCTGCGTGCAGCAGCAGTGCAGGCAGCGCGCTCTTCAAAATTCAGTCCGACGATGCTTTCCGGTCAAGCCGTTAAGGTTACAGGAGTTATCGTATATAATTTTGTTCCGTAAGCGGGACGTGAAGGCTGTGGGAAATAACAAAAACAACCCACAGCCAAAATTTTGCAATAATAATTTTTTTTGATTTCTTTGGAGGAAAAATCATGACTTTTTTGGTTAGCCTTTTAGGCTTCTTTTTAATGTTTTCGGAAGACGCGGCAATTTCTTTCGGTATTTACGATATTGCCAAAAGTTTAACGATTCCGGGTTGGATCGTTATCTTTACGCTTTTGATTCAAGCGGTGTATATGATTGCCGTCGGTATCGAACGCTGGTTAACATATAACAAAGCTAAACAACAATCGCGTCAGTATGCGCCGAAAGTTGCACAGGCTTTGAAAAACAGCAATATTGACGAAGCGATCAACATCAGCGACAAACACAAAGATTCGCACCTTGCGATGGTTGTTTCGTCAGGTCTGAAAGAATTTCAGGCGCATCAAGGAAGTGCGACTATTTCGGCAGATGAAATGGAAGCCTCGAAACGTGCTTTAGAGCGTGCAATTGCTGTTAAAACGGCAGAACTCAAACGCGGTCTTTCAGGACTTGCGACGGTCGGCTCGACGGCTCCGTTCGTCGGATTGTTCGGAACGGTCGTCGGGATTATCGGTGCGTTCCAAGCGTTGAGAACCAACCAGACAGCCGGTATCGGCGCGGTCGGCGGCGCGATTGCCGAAGCTCTTGTGGCAACGGCTTTCGGTATCGCGGTGGCAATTCCGGCGGTTTGGCTGTTCAATTACTTTACAAACAAAGTTACCAGTTTTAGTGTTGAAATGGAAAACTCTGCTTCGGAATTGGTTGACTATTTCATTAAACAGAAATCGCGCCAGTTGAAGGGATAATTCCTGAAACTTCTTGGTATTTAACATAGAGGAGAATTTTAGTTATGGGCGCACCGGTTGGGGGTTCTACTGAATATAACTCGGACATTAACGTAACTCCGATGGTGGACGTGATGTTGGTGTTGTTGATCATTTTTA
The DNA here is from genome assembly GCA_031412675.1 of Acidobacteriota bacterium. Taxonomy (GTDB): domain Bacteria; phylum Acidobacteriota; class Blastocatellia; order Pyrinomonadales; family Pyrinomonadaceae; genus JAFDVJ01. The sequence continues at coordinate 33,505 of JANODL010000176.1, forward strand.
TGATTGTCACGCCACTTCTACAGCAAGGAGTTTCGGTCAATTTGCCGCGTGAAATGAATAGTCCCGATGAAGATCAGGATATTAGCAAGGAAGATGCCGTGATTGTCGCAATTCCCGACAATAACAATTTCTACATCGGCAAAAATCCGTATCCGTTAGAAGAATTAGGTGAAAAAATTAAGAACCTGATGAAAGATAAAGCTCCTGATAAACGGATTGTTTATATTAAGAGCGGCATTGAAGTTGATTACGGAACGGTAGTTAAGGCTATTGACCAAATCCGCAAACAGGATATAGACAAAGTTGGTTTAGTCGCGGATCGGAAAAAAGGAAAATCCGCTCCCGCAGCGAATTAAACCGAATATTACTGAAATTTAGGGAGTAAAAAATTATGGGGATGTCATCAGGCAGTTCATCAGGTGCAACACCGAATATCAACGTAACACCTTTGATTGACGTATTGCTGGTGCTTTTGATTATTTTTATGATCATCACGCCGTCGAAACCGAGCCGTTTTGAGGCAAAAGTGCCGGCGGAACCGAAAGACGATGATAAGAATGTTATTTTGAAACCGAATCCGAATACGCTCATCGTGTTTATTAACCGCGAAGGAGCTAAGCTCAGATTAAATCAAGATGACATCGGAGATGTTTCGGACACCACTCCGCTGACCGCAAGACTTGAAGAAGTCTTCAAAACCCGTGAACAAACGGGTGTTTTGCGCGAAGGCACGAATGAGGTCGAAAAAACAATCTTTATCAAAGCACCGAAGTCAGTTAAATACGGCGATGTCGTGAAAGTGATTGACGCTGTCAAATTGGCAGGGGCGCAACCTATCGGTTTGCAGATTGATGATTTGGAACAATAATGTGATTTAAAGCGGCGGAAATTAGAAATCGAATTTTAGTTTTCGCCCCTTTAGTAGATAAATGGAGTCAAAAAATGAGATTTTCTCGTTTAGGTATAATTGTTTTAATTGCATTTACAGTTTTAACAGGAGCAAATTGCTCTTATTACAATAAAATTATTGCCAGAAAGAATTTAGTGGACGGCGCAACGGCTTATAAAGAAAGAAAGTTTAAGGTCGCTGAAGAACTCTTTCGCAAAACGGTCGAAATTGATCCTAATGCCGACACTATGGAAGGCAAAACCGCTCAACTGTTTTTAGCCAGAACTTTGCATTCGATCTATATTTCCGACCGCAAAGAGACCAAACCGGCGGAAGAAGCAATTCAGTCGTATGAAAAAGTATTGGCAAAGGATGCGAATGATCAAGGGTCGTTCAAAGCTCTTGCCAGTTTGATGGATACACTTGGTCGAAAAGACGATTCGTTGAAACTCATTGTCGAAAGGGCAAGCAATACAAACGTAAGGAATGAATATCGGGCTGAAGCATACACATCGCTTGCCGCCCGCCAATATTCTTGCGCTAACGAAATCAGCGATGTCGAACCGGTTAAGAAAACTGTTAAAAAAGACGGCAAAGACGTTTATCAATATACAAAACCGGAGAAACCGGAAGATTTTGACAAGCTGAAAACTTGTGCTGATGAAGGGCTGAAACTGATTGATCAAGCGATTGCTTTAGAACCGGCGGATATTCAACAGATGAAAACTCTTGATTTGAAATCCATGACACCTGCACAGATTGAGGCAAAGCAAGAGATGCTCAGGATTTTCTCTTCGGCTTGGTCTTACAAAGCGAATTTGCTTTATCAAAAAATGCGAATCGCCGAGATGGACGCAAATACGGCTGAAAAAGATTCCTTTAAATCAAAGGGAGACGAAGCCAGAACCGTATTTACAGGCTTGAACGAAGTTGAGAAAAATATGGAATCGGAAAAAGAAGGTCGTAAAAAAGCAGAAGAAGAAAAGAAAAGCAATAAAAAATAGCTTTTTCTAAATTTGGCTTTTAAGAAAGGTAATGCTCAATTACAATAACAATTGAGCATTACCTTTCTTGTATTTAATTATGATTCGGATTGAAGACATAATCGAAAAGGTTGAACAAAATCGTCCGAACGCCGATGTCGAGTTGATTCGGCGGGCGTATATCTTTTCGGCAATGAATCATCGCGGGCAAAAACGCGCGTCGGGCGAACCGTATCTGATACATCCTTTGGAAGTTGCCGATATTTTGGCGGATATGCGGCTGGATGAAAAAAGCGTTTCGACCGGACTGCTTCACGATGTTGTCGAAGACACATTGGTGGACCTTGAAACGATTCGTCAATATTTCGGCGACGAAATTACGCGGCTGGTTGACGGTCTAACGAAAATCGCGCATATCTCGAATCTTTCAAAGGAAAAACAGCAAGCCGAAAATGTCCGTAAAATGGTTCTGGCGATGATTACGGACGTGCGCGTCGTTTTAATCAAGCTCGCCGACCGTCTTCATAATATGCGGACGATGCAGTTTCTCAAGCCCGAGAAACGCGCCCGTATTTCGCAGGAAACGCTCGATATTTACGCGCCGATTGCACATCGGCTCGGGATGGGTAAAATGCGGAGCGAACTCGAAGATTTGTCGTTTCAGAATCTTTATCCTCAGGAATACAAAAAACTCGCCAAAGAGGTCGAAGTTCGTCGTCCCGAACTCGAAGCGATTCTCGAAAAAGTCAAAGAAACAATCAAAACCAAACTGGCGGAAAACGATGTTCCGTTTGTCGAAGTTCAAAGCCGCGTCAAACGTCTCTATTCGCTCTGGAAGAAACTCAAAAAGCAGAAGATTGCGATTGAGCAGGTTTATGACCTGATTGCCGTACGGATTATCACTCCGAACGATAAAAAACTGCCGTATATCTCTCTGAGCGTCATTCACGACATCTGGACACCGATTCCCGAGCGTTTTAAGGATTGGATTGCAATTCCGCGTGACAATCTCTATCAATCGCTCCATACATCCGTGATCGGCGACGGCGGACATCCGTTCGAGGTACAGATTCGCACCGAGGAAATGCACCACATCGCCGAAGAAGGTGTCGCGGCGCACTGGAAATACAAGGAAAGCAAACTCGGCAAGCAACAGGAAGATGACAGTTTGGATGAACTTCGCAAAACGGTCGAGAAATTGCTTTTACCGTTGGTTGAAAATACTACCGACAATGAAGATTCCGAGGATTTTATCGAATCCTTAAAGCTCGACCTTTATCCGAAGGACGTTTACGCTTTCACGCCGAAAGGCGAAGTCAAACAGCTTCCGCGTGGTTCAACGCCGATTGATTTTGCCTACGCGATTCATTCGGAAGTCGGCGATACCTGCACGGGCGCGAAAATCGGCGGGCGAATCGTGCCGCTCAGAACCGAATTGCAAAACGGCGATGTCGTCGAGATTTTGCGGACGGCAAACTCGAAACCTTCGCGTGATTGGCTGAATTACGTGGTCACGGCAAAAGCGCGAAATAGCATTCGCCATTGGATTTCCGAACAACAGCGCGCCGAATCAATTGACCTCGGACGCAAATTGCTTGAAAAAGAAGCTGATAAATTCCGCGTTTCTCCGAAAAAACTGCTCAATAACGAAGAAGAGTTAAAACGCATCGCCAACGAATACGGCTTGGGCAGAGGAGAGGATTTGCTCGCTTCGATTGGTTACGGTAAAACTCTGCCGCGTAATGTTTTGGCGAAACATCTCGGCGCGGAAAAATTTGCCGAACTCGACCCTGACAAGAAAAAAGAAACGACTTTGCAGTCAGGCTTCAAAGCCGTCAAAAAATTCATCGGTTTCGGCGAAGACGCGATCATCGTCAAAGGCGTTGATAATCTTTTGACAACCCGCGCTCGTTGCTGTAATCCGCTGCGCGGCGAACCGATTATCGGTTATATTTCGCTCGGCAAAGGTATTGTCGTCCATAACAAAAACTGCAAAAACGTCAAATCTTTGATGGTTAACCGCGACCGCATTGTCGAGGTCGAATGGGCGAAATCGGAGAAAGACGAAATTCAATCCGTGCGATTGTTGGCAACGACCGAAAACCGCACTGGAATGCTTGCCGGAATTACGAATGCGATTGCCGAAATCAAGACCGGAATCCGCGATGCCCGCGCCAATGTTTCCAAAGACGACATCGGGTTAATCGAAGTGACGGTCGAAGTTTTCGATAAAAAACACCTTGATAAAGTCGTCAGTTCGATTGAACAAGTTCCGGGTGTGATTGATGTCGAAAGAGTAAATTTCTGAAGATTCAAGATTCAAGATTTAAGATTCAGGATTGAAGGGAAAACACCAAATAAATCTTAAATCTTAAATCTTGAATTTTGAATTTCAAAGCTAATCTGCTAAAATCAGCGTTTTGTTTGGATAAACGAAATTAAGGGCAAGGTAAACTGTGAAAGAAATTATTTCAACTGAAAACGCGCCGGGAGCCATCGGACCTTATTCGCAAGCCGTCAAAACAGGCGGAATGGTATTTTGTTCGGGGCAAATCCCGATTGATGTCGCCACGGGCGAATTTGTTTCAAACGATGTTGCGGAACAAACCGAACAGGTTTTAAAAAATCTGTCGGCAGTTTTGGAAGCGGCAGGAACAAGTCTGAACAATGTCGTCAAAACAACCGTATTCTTAGCGGATATGGCAGATTTTACGGCGATGAATGAAGTTTACGCGAAGTATTTCAGCGAAAACAAACCGGCTCGTGCGACGGTTCAAGCCGCCGGTTTGCCGCGTGATGCAAGGGTTGAAATTGATTGTATTGCGGTTGTCTAGGATTCAAGATTTAAGATTCAAAATTCAAGATTTGACAGCGAATTTTGAATCTTAAATCTTGAATTTTGAATAAAAGAAAAAGCCAAACGTGAAAAAATCTCACGCTTGGCAACCTAAGTAACGAGTTAAATCTCAAAGAGTTACGCAGCTTTGACAATTTTGCCGGATTTAATACAGCGAGTGCAAACTTTCTTTCGCGCATTGCCGCCCGTGGGTTGCTGAACGCGAATAGATTGCAGATTCGGATTAAAGCGACGACGAGTTTTGTTGTTAGCATGTGAAACATTGTTTCCGAATTGCGGACCTTTTCCGCAGACATCGCATCGTTTTGCCATAATAATTAAAAGCCTCCAATAAAAATATAATAACGAGGTTATTAGAAAAAGAGTTTTTGTAAAACTCGAAATTAAGATTTATAACAGAAAGTTTTAGGTTTAGTCAAGCAATGATAAAGATTGTTAATTTTGAAGGAGTAAATTCCATAGTGCGAAAAGCTAATTTTACTATTATCGGCGTTGCCTTTTTGGCAATCGCCACATTTATTTTGAGCGGTTGTCCGGGCGGCACGCCGTCAAACACAACCACGGGCGGAAACATTGATCCGAATGAAGCCGCCGCAACCGTTAACGGAAAGGCGATTAAACTCGAAGAAGTCGAGCGTCTCATCAAACAGCAGGGACAAGGACAGGAAGCGAAACTTTCGCCGCTTGAACTTGCTCAGGCTCGTCTGCAGGTTCTCCAAGGTTTGATTCAAGACGAGGTTTTGTTTCAAAAAGCCGAAAAAGAAGGAACTGTTCCGACCGACGAAGAAGTTAAAACCGAATATAATCGTCTTGTAACCTCAAGCGGTAAAAGTCAGGAGCAATTTCTGAAAGATTTGCAGGCGGTTAACGAAACGGAAGTTTCGCTTCGTGAAAAAGTTAAAAAACAGCTTGCGGTTAAAAAACTGGAAGAGAGGATTACGGGGAAAGTCGAGCCGCCGAAAGACAGCGAAATTGATGCTTTTTACAACGGCAACAAAGAAGCGTTTGTCAAGAAAAAGGGCGTTAAACTGGCGGCAATCGTCGTTGATCCGGCTGATAACGGCGAAGGCGACACGACCAAAACCGAAGCCGATGCCGTTCGTGTCGGTAACGAAATCATCGCGCAATTACGTCAGGGCGGAGATTTTGCACAGATTGCCCGTGAAAAAAGCGAAGATCAAAGCCGTGTTCAAGGCGGTGATTTAGGCTACGTTTCCGAAGAAGAATTGAAACAATCATTTCCTCCGCAGGTAGCGGCAACTTTGATGAATCCCGAATTCAAAACCGGACAGATTTTGCCGTCACCGATGCAGGGCAAGTTTTATATCATCAAACTTCAGGAACGCAGCGACAAAGATGAAAATCTGACGCTTGAAAGTCCGGGAATTCGTGAGCAGGTCACCAAATCTTTGACCGATGCCCGCAAACAGTTGCTGGTTCAGGCTTACGCGGCGGTGGCGATGAACGAAGCCAAAATCGTTAATAATCTGGCGGAAAAAGTGGTTGCCAATCCGAATGAATTAAGCGGTGCGCGTCCGGCAAATGTTGTCGTGCCGAATGCAAATGCGAATTCAAACGCGAACACCGCACCGGCGACTACGCCCGCAAACACAAATACGAACGCGAATACCAAACCGGTAAATACGACGGCAAATAAGCCGGCGGCAAATATCAGTAAAGCCAACGCGAATAAGTAAAAGGTAGAAAGCAAAAGCAAAAGTAAAAAGTCGGAAAAACTTTGCTGAATCTGCATCAGATTCAGTTCCCGCAAAGTCTTCCGCTTTTTACTTTTTACTTTTTATTTTCTACTTTTGCCTTTAATATGCTTTTTCGTCTTTCAGACATTTATAAATCCTACGCCGGAAACGAGATTTTGCGCGGCGTGACGTTTCAGGTCAATCCGAATGAAAAAATCGGGTTGGTCGGACGCAACGGCGCGGGCAAAACGACGGTTTTTCGTCTGATTACGGGCGAAGAATCAGCTGATTCGGGCGATGTCATCAAAATCAACGGTCTTAAACTCGGACTTCTTCAACAACACGTTGATTTTGCCGCTGATGAAACCGTTCATACCGCCGCGCTTTCCGCTTTTCAGCGAATTCACGACATCGAAGCCGAAATGCGTCGTTTGGAAATTGAAATGACGCACAACGCGAGCGAAGAAGTTCTCGAAAAATACGCCGAACTGCAAATTGAGTTTGAACACGAAGACGGATTTACCTACGCCGCACGCGCCGAAGCGATTCTGCTCGGACTCGGTTTTCAAAAGGAAAAATGGAGTTTAGCAACAAAAACTCTTTCGGGCGGACAAAAAAATCGGCTCGGAATGGCGCAGCTTCTGCTTTCTTCGCCCGATATTTTACTGCTTGATGAACCGACGAATCACTTGGACGTGCAAGCCGTCGAATGGCTCGAAAATTTTCTCTCGAATTACGATAAATCTTATGTGATTATCAGCCACGACCGTTATTTTCTCGACCGCACGACGAATAAAATCATCGAAATCGAAAACGGCAAAGCGGTTTCTTACAAAGGAAATTATTCGCAGTTTCTGATCGAACGCGAAGAACGGCGCGAAATCCAGCGGCGCGAATACGAAAATCAGCAAGCCTATATCAAAAACACCGAAGCCTTTGTCCGTAAAAATCTCGAAGGACAAAAGACGAAACAGGCAAAATCCCGCCGCACACTTTTGCAGAGAATGGAACGGGTCGAAGCCGTCACAACCGATAAACCGCAGGGAAATTTTAATCTCAAAAAGGTCGAACGCGCCGGACAGAATGTTTTATTGGTCGAGGATTTGAAAATCGGCTACGGCGAAAAAGTTCTCGCCAAAAACATAAATTTCACGCTCACACGCGGCGAAGCTCTCGGCGTAATCGGCGGAAACGGAACAGGCAAAACGACTTTTCTAAAAACCGTTTTGGGAAATATCCGGGAAATTTCGGGCAAAATCGTCTGGGGACCGAAAACCGACATCGGTTATTATTCGCAGAATCTGGAAGATTTAGAACCGCGCAACGAAGTGATTCAAGAACTTCGGCGCGTTGCTCCGATGGCGGAAAACGGCGAATTGCGTTCGTTTCTGGCGCGGTTTTTGTTTTCGGGCGAAGACGTTTTCAAATCGGTCAAAGATTTGTCGGGCGGTGAAAAGGGAAGACTCGCGCTCGCAAAATTAATTTATTCAAACAAAAACGTGCTGGTTCTGGACGAGCCGACGAATCACCTCGACATTCCTTCGCGCGAAGCTCTGGAAGACGCACTCGACGCGTATCAAGGGACGATTATCGCCGTCAGCCACGACCGTTTCTTTCTCGACAAAATTTCAACCCAGATTTTTTCGTTTGAGGACGACGGCGGAGTCGAAGTTTATGACGGAAATTATTCGGAATTTCACGACTGGAAAATTCGTCCGTCGTCGGTTGTCGGTCGTCAGTCGCCAAATATTGAAACGCCTTTAATAAATCAAACAACGGACAACGAACAACTGACCACTGACAAATTATCAAAAAATCAGCGTCAGAAAATAGAAAGCCGGATTGCTCAAATAGAGAAAGAAATCTCGATTCGGGAAGAAGAATTGGCAAAAATATCGTTGCAGATGAGTTTGCCGGAAATTGCCTCAAATCACGCAAAACTTCAGGAAACTACTGATAATTTTCAAAAAACGGAAAAACGAATTCAATTGCTTTATGAAGAGTGGGAGCAACTCACCGAAGAAATCAGCGAGTGATTTTATTTCAAACTTCAAGGCACAAAGGAATTCGGAATCGGGCGGTCGCCGTTCGTGCCGAAAGTGTTGATGAGAATTCCGGCAGTTGAGCGTTGGACAAACCAGTTTGCCGTCGAAGGTCGAAAAACGCTTGCGTCAAATTTGCCGTCACCGTCATAATCACCCGGGGCGGGAATATCGCCTGAAGTGCCGAACGGAAATGAAAAGAACGAATTATCTTCCGAACGCTGAATGAACCATTCGCCCGTCGAAGGTCGGAAAACCGCAATGTCCGCTTTGCCGTCGCCGGTGAAATCGCCTTGCACGGGTTTGTCGGTTGAAGTGCCGAAGTTATAAACCCGAAACTGGCTGTCGGACGAGCGCAGATGCCACCAACTGCCATTACTTGGACGGAAAATCGCAATGTCGGCTTTGCCGTCGCCGTCGTAATCAGCCGCGACGGGTTTATCGCCGTTGATGCCGAAGGTGACAATTGTTGTTCCAAGGTCAGACGAACGGCGGATAAACCACGTTACCGCTGAAGGACGAAAAACCGCCGGATCTGTCTTGCCGTCGCCGTCATAATCCGCCGGTGCGGGAACGTCTTCAGAAGTTCCGAAAGGAAAGCTAAAGAACGAATTATCTTCCGAACGCTGAATGAACCATTCGCCCGTCGAAGGACGAAAAACGGCGATGTCCGCTTTTCCGTCGCCCGTATAATCGCCGGGCGTAATCAAGTCGGTCGAGATGCCGAAACTGAAGACGCGAAACTGATTGTCGAGCGAGCGCGAATACCACCACGAGCCGTCCGACGGTCGGAAAATGCCGATGTCCGCTTTCCCGTCGCCGTCAAAATCGAACGGAGTTGATTTTCCGATGTTGCTGAAAACATAAACCGTGCCGACGGCAGTTTGACCTTGCGGCAGACTTTTTTCAGGTGCGCCGACCGCCAGAGTTCCGTCCGCGTTCAGCGAAACCGATGTGCCGAAACGGTCAAATTGCGCCGCATCGCCCGCCGTGAGTTTTTGTTTTTCCGTCCAGGTCGCGCCGTTACGTGTGAAAACGTAAGCTCCGCCCGCGTCTGCGCCCGCCGTCGTGTCGTCAAAACGTGCGCCGACGGCAACCGTGTCGCCGCGCACGGCAACCGACCAACCGAAAAAATCGCTCGTTGCGCCGTCCGAAGAATTGAGTTTTTGTTGAAGCGACCAATTTGTGCCGTTGCGAACAAAAATATATGCAGACCCGTGATTCGGCTGTCCGGTTGTCGGCGTGTCGCCGAGCGCACCGGAAACAATCGTGTCGCCGTCAATCGCTACGGACGAGCCTAACTGAGTGCTTGGCGGATTATTGGGATTGTCCGGCACGATAAGTTTTTGCTGCTGAGACCAAGTTCCGCCGTTTCTCGAATAAACATAAACCGTTCCGCGGTTCGTCCGCGCCGGGTCTTGGTCGCCGGATGCACCGGCAACCAGTGTTTCCCCGCTGAGGGCAACCGAAAAGCCTAAAAAATCGCTGAACAAAGGCGCGCCGTTTGGAATCAGTTTTTGCGTCTGCGTCCAAACCGTGCCGCTGCGATTGAAAGTATAAACCGCTCCGGCATCTCCGCTGCCGCTCGGTTGGTCGGCGCGATGCGAACCGACCGCGATGGTATTTCCGCTGACCGCGACGGAGATGCCGAATTCGTCATCCGCCGCACCGTCCGAAGCGGTTAATTTTTGCTGCTGCGTCCAAGTCGTACCCGTGCGCGTAAAAACGTAAGCCGCGCCCGAATTTGAAGTAGGAGCGTTGCTTCGCCAAGAACCGACGACAATCGTATCGCCGCTGATTGCTACCGAATAACCGAATTCGTCGCCCGATGCGCCGTCGCCAGCCTGCAGTTTTGCCTGCTGCACCCAACTGCCGCCGCTTCGCACAAAAACGTAAGCCGCACCGATATTGATGCCGCTGTTCGGCGTTGTGTCGTGTCCGTTTGCGCCGACAACCATCGTATCGCCGCTGACGGCAACCGACCAGCCGAATTGCTCGCGCACGACCGGATTGGCGAAAAGCTGTTGCTTTTGTCTGAAATTTCCCGTTGTTTGATTCGTTGAAGAACATTTTCCGGCTGTTCCGGCGTTGAAAATCGCTTGAATTTCGGTTTGCGAAAGAGCGCGGGAATAAACGGCGAGTTCGTCAATCAGACCGCTGAAAATTCTTCCTGCCGCATCTTGACGGGCGAAATAGGCATTTGAAACGGTCGGGAAAATTCCGTTCGGGCGGATGCGCGAACCGACTTCGACACCGTTTTGATAAATTTTATGAACGCCGTCCGCCGCATTGTAAGTCATTGCAACGTGATTCCAAATGTCAACTGTCATACCGCCGCCGGAAAGTCCCGAATCGCCCGTCGAGCCGTCGCCGATTGCGCCGAACAATTTATTTGCCGTGCCGTCGTTATAAACGCCGAGCAGATAGCTGTCAACCGTCGCGTCGAAGCCCCATTTGGCGAAAACATTTTCGATTTCGCCAACCGCGACCGAATCGAATTTTACCCACGATTCAACCGTAATTGAACTCGGCTGTAAGCCCGATTGATTGCCGAGCAGAATTGCATCATCCACGCCGTCAAAATGAAATGCTTGACCGACACGCCCGTTGGCAAACGTCGCGCCGTTTTGAAGCGTCCCGTTGTGCAAATTCTTTGCGTCCAAAGCGTTGCCTTCCGCCCGCCACCACGAAATCATATTCGGTGCAGGCGACGCGCAAGTTTGCGCTTGAATGGAAATTACGCCGATTGAACTGAATAAAAATATAAAAAAAACCAATAAATACTTGTTCATAAAAATTCTCCTATGATCTAAAACTTACGCCACCATCACGCCCATAAATCGCCATTTACCGCCGATGAACGCGAAAATTAAATAATTGTCCTTCGTAATGCGTCCGGGTTTACCTTCGTAATTGTCAACCTTCACGCCTTTGCGGACGGATTGCTTGAATTCCGCCCACGACACAGAAGCCAGCCACTCGTCGCGCGTTTCGCCGCCCGCTGAAAGAAAATCTTTTTCCGCCGCCATCAGATTTTTGAAAGCCGTTTTGTTTTTGGAATTCACCGCCGCAGTGAACTTTGTCCAATATGCGTTCCAACTGGTGTTGGCGGCTGACGTTTGCGCCAACGCCGAAATTGGCATCAATAAACAAAAAGCTAAAATCAAAATTCGTATTTTTTTCATCATTTTTTTCTCCGTCAGTTTTTTCATAAACTCAAAAAAATTTCCCTCTATTAACTTACGCGGAGGTTGTGGTAAAATTGGCTCAAATAAAATATGGCTGAAGAAGTGACAATGCTTTTACGCGAATGGGGCGAAGGCGATCGGGCGGCGTTCGATAAGCTGATGCCGATTATCTACAACGAACTGCGGCGGCTGGCGAGTAATTTTCTTAATAAAGAGCGTTCAAATTCTTTGCAGACGACCGAGCTTGTTCACGAGGCTTTTTTCAAATTAACGCGCCAGCATTCGGTTGATTGGCAAAATCGTTCGCACTTTTTTGCGATTGCTTCGCAGGCAATGCGGCGAATTTTGATTGACGCGGCGCGTGAGCGAAAAGCCGTCAAACGCGAGGCGGAAAAAATTGCACTCGACGATACGCCGTCAATTCCGGTCGAGGTCAACGAAAATCTTTTGGCACTCGATCTGGCTTTGCAGGAACTCGAAACTTTTGATGAACAGCAGTCGAAAATCGTCGAATTGCGCTATTTCGGCGGTTTGACGATTGAAGAAACGGCGGAAGTTTTGCAGATTTCACCCGCGACCGTCAAACGCGAATGGGCAATCGCCCGCACCTGGCTTTATCAAAAAATCAACGGCGGTTAGCTGGTTTCAAAGACTGGAGCGAGAGTAGGCTCGATTGCATGAGCGCAGAGCGCGAAAAAGCCTTTGCGAAAATTCAACTCGATTTGAATGCAAACGCCGTTACATCGCTAAAAAACGCGATGTTGCAATCGAGCCGATTGCGCTCCAGTCGCACACTTTGAGCCGTTTTTTCTAAATTTCCCGCGTAAATAATTGAGGCATCTATGGATTCAAAACAATGGCAACAAGTCAAGCAATTGTTTTCCGCCGCACTCGATTTGTCGGCGGACGAACAGCGCGTTTTGCTTGAAAATGCAGACGCGGAATTGCGAAGGGAAGTTGAAAAACTGCTGGCTAACTACGAGTCTGCGGAAGATTTTATTGATGAACCGGCAGTTATCGAATTTGGTTTTGACGATTCAAAAGATTCGTTTATCGGCAAAAAGATTGACGATTATTTGATTTTGAAAGAAATCGGCGCGGGCGGAATGGGCGCGGTTTATCTGGCAGAACAGCAGAGCGAAAATCTTTCGCACCGCGTCGCCATCAAGCTCATCAAGCGCGGAATGGACACGAATTCCGTTCTCAAACGCTTTGTGATGGAGCGTCAAATTCTCGCCAATCTCGAACATCCGAACATTGCCAGATTTACGGACGGCGGCTCGACCGACGACGGCGTGCCGTATTTCGTGATGGAATATGTCGAAGGTTTACCGCTCAAAAAATACTGCGAAACGCATAATCTCGACACGAAAGCAAGGCTCGAACTTTTTCGCAAAATCTGCGCGGCGGTCAGCTTCGCTCATCAAAACCTGATTGTTCACCGCGATCTGAAACCGTCGAACATTTTAGTTACCGAAACGGGAGAGCCGAAATTGCTCGATTTCGGTATTGCCAAACTGCTTCACCCCGAATGGTCGCTCGACACGCAGGAAGCGACGGCGACGATGTTTCGGATTATGACTCCCGAATACGCTTCGCCCGAACAGTTAAAGGGCGAAACCGTGACGACCGCTTCGGACGTTTACTCGCTCGGCGTTATTTTGTATGAACTTTTGACGGGCGAGCGTCCATTTAAACTTGAAAACCGTTGTCCCGAAGAAGCGGCGCGAGTCGTTTTGACGGAAGAGCCGGTAAAGCCGTCGGCAGTAGGCGGCGGCGTGGAGCAGCGGTCAGTTGTTATTGATAAACCCGATGAAAACGGCGCAGAAAAGAAAAAGGACGAAACACTAAAAACAAATCCAAAATCCAAAATCCAAAATCCAAAATCCTTAAAGGGTGATTTGGACAACATCATCTTAAAATCTCTGAGGAAAGAGCCGGAACGTCGTTATCAATCGGTGCAGGAATTTTCGGAAGATATTCGCCGTCATCTCGAAGGCTTGCCCGTAACGGCAGTTGCCGACACGGTTTCGTATCGAACGGCGAAATTTGTCAAACGTCATAAAACAGGCGTTTTCGCCGCTGGTTTGATTGCTTTGACGCTTTTGACGGCGACCGCCGTTACCGCTTGGCAATCCGTTCAAATCAGACGCGAACGCGACAAAGCCGAACAGCGTTTCCGGCAGGTTCGCAAACTCGCCAATCTGGTCGTTTTTGAATATCACGACGGCATCGAAAAACTCGCCGGTTCGACCGCGATCCGCGAAAAAATGGTCAAGGACGCGCTCGAATACCTCGATAATCTTTCCGCTGAAAGCGGCACGGACGCGGATTTACAGCGCGAACTTGCCGCCGCCTATCAAAAAGTCGGCGACGTGCAAGGTTCACCGTATCAAGCCAATTTGGGCAATTCCAAAGGAGCTTTGGAGAGTTACAAAAAAGCTCTGGCGATCCGCGAAAAACTGCATTCCGATTCAAGGGAAAACTCTCAGGTTAAACTCGATCTGATACAGAGTTACAGCGCGGTCGGCGAGTTGTCGCAGGTCACGGGCAATTTGCCCGAAGCGTTTGAAAATTATCAAAAAGCCTTTGCCTGTTACGATACTTTGAGCGAAACCAACGAATCAAAACGTGCGCTTGCCGTTCTTTTTCGCCATAATGCAAAGGCTTTGGTTTTAAGCGGCAAACTGGCTGAAGCGATGGAAAACTTCAAAAAATCGATCAATATTTCAAATGAATTGATTGCCGCCGATCCGAATGATGAAAGTTTCAAGCGCAATCTCGGCTTGGCAAATATTTATTACGGCGACGCTCTGGTCGCGTCTGGAGATTTAAACGGCGCATTAGCCGCCGAGCGCGACGCTTACAATTTGCTTTCATCTTTAATTTCCCCAAACGACGCGCAGACGCGCCGCGAAGCAAATAACGCGTATTCTCGAATCGCCCGCGTTTTGGGCAGAATGGGCGATAAAAAAGGCGCGCTCGAAACCGCTTTGAAATCGCTTTCGATTGACGAAGAGCTTCTCAAAGCCGATCCTTCAAACAGTTTGGCGCGGCGCGATGCTTCGATCGGTTATTACAAAGTCGCGCAATCATATTCGGCGGTCGGCGATGTTCAGTCAGCGATTGCGAATTTTCGCAAAGCCATCGAATTGTGCGAAGCGGACATCGCTTCTAATCCGCTCAGAACGGAAATGCGCGGCGATTTGGTCGCGTATTTATACTGGCTTGGCGAATCGCTTGAAAAAAACAAGGAGATGCCGGAAGCCTTGGAAAGCTATAAAAAAATGATGGCGATTCAGCAGTTTCTCGCCGACGCAGAGCCGACCAACGCTCTCCAACGCGGGAATTTAGCCATCGGTTTAACCAAAGTCAGTAATATGTCTTTGAAGTTCGGCAGCAAAACTGAAGCTCTCGAAGGCTTTCAAAAAGCATTGGCAATCCGCGAAGAATTAGTCGCCGCCAATCCTGAAAATTCCACCGGACGCGGACAACTTGCATATATTTTCAGAGGTTTGGGAGATTATTTCGCGTCGCTCGGCGAAGGCGGAAAGCGCGTTGAAGATTGGCGGGAAGCAAAAAATTGGTTTCAAAAAAGTCTCGATGTTTGGACGGATTTACAGCAGAAAGGCACATTGGAAACCGATGATGCCGCCCAGCCTGCCGAACTAAAGCAACTGATTCAAAAATGCGAAACGGCTTTGGCAAAAATTCAAAAAACCAAAAATTAAATGGCGAAAGTGCAAAAAAGCCGGAGAAGTTTTACAGAAAATTGCGAAATTAAATTCTTAAAATCTGAGTAAAATCTATTTTGAACGACGCGGAATCAGACGTTTTGGAGTTCGTGAAACGGTCTGATAAGTGGCAACGCGTTTGGAAAGTGTGTTGCGGTGAATGCCGAGCGCGTTGGCAGTATGTGAAAGATGCTCGCTGTTGCGCGCCAGAGCTTTTTGAATGTAAAGTTTCTCGAATTCCGATAACGCTTCGTTGAGCATAATCCGCCCATCAAGCATCTCGTCAATCAAAATTTCCATTTGCGTTCTAAGTTGCATAATCTCGATTTGGGATTTGGGATTTGGGATTTCGGATTTATTTTTCAATCCGAAATCCCAAATCCCAAATCCGATATTGTTAGAGTTCTTTTCCGGTAAGCAGTTTGTAAGCCGCCAGATAACGCTCGGTGGTGGCTTTGACAATTTCGTCCGGTAAAGAAGGGGCAGGCGGTTGTTTGTTCCATTCCAAAGTTTCCAGATATTCGCGCAAAAATTGTTTATCAAACGAAGGTTGCGCGTGTCCCGGCTGATATGTTTCGGCTGACCAAAAACGCGACGAATCAGGCGTTAAAACCTCGTCAATCAGCAGAATGTTGCCGTTTTCATCCAATCCGAATTCAAATTTCGTGTCGGCGATAATAATTCCTTTCGTGAGTGCGTAATCGCTCGCTTCTTTGTAAATTTTGAGCGTGAGTGAACTGAGTTTGGCAGCAGTTTCAATACCGATTATTTTGACGAATTCGAGTTCCGTGATGTTTTCGTCGTGTCCGGTCGCGGCTTTGGTTGCGGGCGTAAAAAGCGGCTCGGGCAATTTGTCGCATTGCTGCAAACCTGCCGGTAATTCATGTCCGCAGATTTTTCCCGTCGCTTTGTAATCCTTCCAACCCGAACCTTCCAGATAACCGCGCACGACGCATTCGACCGGAAAGACTTTTGTTCTTTTGACGAGCGTCGAACGTCCGCGCAAATCTGCGTTTTGCCGAACAATTTCGGGCATTTTTTCAAAATCGGCGGTTATCAAATGATGTTCGGTAAGATGTCCGAGATGCTGAAACCAAAAGGTCGAAAGCGCGGTCAAAATCGCGCCTTTGTTCGGAATCGGTGTCGGCATTATGCAATCAAACGCCGAAATCCGGTCGGTTGCCACAAGCAAAAGCTGATGCTCGTTTATCTCGTAGACATCGCGCACTTTTCCGCGATGAAGAAGATTTAAACCTTTAACACTGGTTTCCGAAACCGTTTTACCTACAGCCGACATTATATTAACTTTAAAATTTTTGAATTCGTTGGACAAACTAACTTTATTAGGAAAGTCGAAATATGTAAAGTTTTCAGAGAAATAATTAGAGGTGTGTGAACAAAAAAATAAAAATATTAAACAAAGTTAAAAAATAGATGACAATTCCAAAAAAAAAAGGCATAATAATTTCGGCTTATTTTGTAGCAACGAAATATGCTTCCTATTTTTTTCGCACCGCCCAAACCTTTCAAATTATTTCTAAAACGAGTAAGACCATGAATTTTCAACACAATATTTCTTTCAGATTCAGTCCATTTTCCTTCAAAATTTCAAGTTTATCTTCGCTGATTTTATTGACGGCTCTGCAAATTTCAGCACAGCCGCAGGTCAGAGTTCCGCCTGCCCAACAACCGGCGGAAGATTATACTTGGTGGTATGTCTTATTATTTGTCCTGATTACCTCGCTGGTTGGGGCAATATTTTGGATGATGAAAACCAAAAAAGCCGCAAAAGAAGCAAGTGCGAGTCTTTCCAGGAAGGAAAAAATAATGTCCGACGAGAATGCGTGGGATGCAAATTCGGTTGACGCGGATAAGGAAATGGAATGGTATCGCCGCCATAAAAAAGTCGTCGGAAAATCTCCAAAGAAACCGCAACAGATAGACCTCGCGGAAAATTTACCCAAAACCGCCAAGATTTTTAATCGCAAAGTTTCATCTGAAGAGGCGAATGTAGAATATTCCGAACAGGAATTTAAGGAAAAGCTCCAAACTTTGCAATTTAATCAACTCCCGATTTTTAAGTTTCAAAAACTCGAATTAGCCAGACCTTTTTCGCCCTTAACAATCTCGAATGATGACGCTTTGATGAGTGCGGTTGAGCAAACTCACGACGAGTTTGAGGAAGACGAGGAAATCCGCGATTTGGCGGTCAGAATTCTGACGCGGTTCAAAACACGGAATTCGGTCGAGGCTCTGTCGCAAGTCGCGCTGTATGATCTTTCATCGAATCTGCGTTCAAAAGCAGTTTCCGTTTTGGCGGATTTTGACCACGAATCGGTTTTTGAAACAATTTTGTTATGCTGTGCCGATCCGACCCGCGAAGTTCGGGCGGCGGCGGCTCGCGGACTTTTCCGTCTGAGTTTTGACCGCGCCGATGCCTGGTCAAGAATCGCCGAAACGCACGACGAATTTAAAATGCGTCAAGCGGCACTAGCGGCAAAAGAAGCCGATTTGGTCAAGCGTTCTTTTGACCGACTGGTTCATCCGGATCACAAAATCGCATATGAAGCCGTAACGCTTTTGTCTTTGATGATCAACGCGGGCGAGATTGAAGGAATTTTCAAAGCCATCGAAAATCATCCAGACCGTAATGTGAAACTCGCTCTGGTGCATGTCATCGGTTTGACGAAAGATGAAGGAACACTTTCAAATCTTTACGAGCTGCTTGAAAAAACAACGCTTTCCAAAGAACTCAAGGATAAGATTGACGAATCAATTCAGAGTTTTGAAATGATTCCTGCGTGAAACTAAAATTCACGAATGACAAAACAGAGGGTTACGAAGTAAAATTATAGAAATACTTCGTAACTTTTTTGTTTTAAAATGCAGTTTAAACTCGTTTCCGAAAATCAGCCGAAAGGCGACCAGCCCGAAGCCATCGAACAAATGGTCAACGGCTTAAATGAAGGCACAAAAAATCAGGTTTTGCTTGGAATCACAGGTTCGGGCAAGAGTCTGACTTTCGATGAGCGAATATTAATTGGTGTTAACGAGAATGGTTCAATAAAGCCAATCTTTACTTCAATTGGTCAAATGATTGATGAAATTGTAAGGGAAAATAAAGTTTTCATTACAAACGACCTCAACGAAATTGTTTGGTCAGAGCAATTATCAAAAAAATATTTTGCATTTGCCATTGACCCGAAAACCAAGCAAACCGATTGGCAGGAAATAAAATCTTTTATGCGGCATCCTTCGCCCGATAAACTTTATCGTGTAAAGACGAGGTGCGGCAGACAGGTAAAAGTAACCGGCGATCATAATTTCTTTATTTTGCGCGAAGGTCAGCTAACGCTATTGAAGACCAACGAAATCAAGAATGGCGATTTTATACCAATTCCTTTATCAATTCCCGCGCCCGAATTTCCTTTGGAGTCAGTTTCCGTCGCCGAAACTTTTTCAAATAAAAAAGTTTATGCACAAGTTTCGCCCGATTTATTGCAATATCTGAATCTGCCGCGAGAGAAAAGATGGCGCGTCGAAAATGAAAATGAAAACGTATTGTTTTCGTCAATCCCTTTAAATTTAAAAGAAAATCTTTACTTGAAAGGTAAGAAGTTTTCTTTTCCGGTGAATTTGGAACTATCCGATAACTGGCTTTTACTGATTGGAATTTACGTTGCAGAAGGTCATTCATCAGACCATTATGTTCTTATTTCGGCTCAAGAAAACAGTTGGCATCAAAGAGTTAGAACAGTTCTTGAAAACTTAAATTTAACTTACAGCATCCGTCGAAACGGTGATTTGCAAATTTCTTTTTCGATTTTGAATAAAGTATTGGCAAATTGGTGCGGAAAAACGTCATTTCACAAAAAACTGCCTGATTTTTGGATGCAGCTTTCAAATTCTCAATTAGGCAAAATGCTGTCTTCGTATTTTTCCGGCGATGGCGGAATTGAAACCGAAGGAGTATATTGCTCAACAGTTAGTAAAAACTTAGCCGACGATTTACTTTGTGCGCTCTCGCGGTTCGGGATTTGGTCGCGCATTCGGTATCGGAAATTGAAAAAACCAAGCGGTGAACCGACATTTTGTTGGGAGATTTCAATTACCGGACGTGAAAACCTTGAGAAATTCGCTGATAATATCGGGTTTGATTATAAGCCTAAGCAATTGCAATTGAATAAATTGCTGACCCGCAAGCGGAGATGCAAAAGCAATACAAATGTTGATCTAATTCCAATTGACGGAAAACAGATTAAATACATCCGCGAAAAATACGGTTTGTTGCAACGTGAATTTGCCGAAGCCTTAAAAATAAGTCAGGCACTGATTTCGATGTTTGAAAGCGGTCAGCGAAAACCTTCGCGCAATGTTTGGCGAAAGATTGTTTCATTTGTCGCTTCACACGCAGAAAATACAGAATTTGCCGATAGTTTGGACTCGTTTCTTAATTGTCGTTGGACACAAATCAGAATGGTCGAAGAAATAAATTCGTCCGACGACTACGTTTACGATATTAGTGTGGCAAATTGGGAAACATTTTTGGGAGGCTTTGGCGGTTTATTTGTGCATAACACATTTTCAATCGCCAACGTCATCGAAAGAGTTCAGCGTCCGACACTCGTTCTCGCGCACAACAAAACGCTTGCCGCCCAGCTTTATCAGGAATTCAAAACCTTTTTCCCTGAAAACGCGGTCGAATATTTTGTTTCTTACTACGATTATTATCAGCCCGAAGCCTACGTTCCGGCTTCCGATTTATACATCGAAAAAGAAGCGACGATTAACGAAGAAATTGACCGTTTAAGATTGTCGGCAACCCGCGCGCTTTTTGAACGGCGCGATGTGATTGTCGTCGCAAGTGTTTCTTGCATCTATGGTTTAGGCGACCCGGACGCGTATTTCGGAATGCTTGTTTTTCTCGAACCCGGACAGAAAATGAAGCGCGAGGAATTGCTGCAAAAGCTCGTCGAACTGCAATACGAACGCACGAATGTCGAATTTGAACGCGGAAATTTCCGCGTGCGCGGCGATGTCGTGGAAATTTATCCGTCGTATCAGGACGAAGCGTATCGGATCGAGTTTTGGGGCGACGAAATTGACGGAATTTATACGATTGACCCATTGCTCGGCGAAGTCAGAAAGAAACACGATTCGCGCCTGCCGATTTATCCGAAAACGCACTATGTGATGTCGAAACCGACTATCAAACGCGCCATCAAAACTATCAAAGACGAACTCGTTTGGTGGGAAGAAGAACTCATCAAACAAGGCAAACTCGTTGAATCCCAAAGACTTCACCAACGCACGATGTATGATTTGGAAATGATGAAAGAGATGGGATTTTGCCGTGGTGTCGAAAATTATTCGCGGCACTTAACGGGCAAAAAGGCGGGCGAACCGCCGCCGACTCTGCTTCATTATTTGCCGAAAGATTCGATCATCGTGATAGATGAATCGCACCAGACGGTTCCGCAACTCGGCGCGATGTATAAAGGCGACCGTTCGCGCAAGGGAACGCTTGTCGAATACGGGTTTCGTCTGCCGAGTGCGATGGATAATCGTCCGCTTTCGTTTGAAGAATTTGAAGCGATGCGCGGACAGACGATTTACGTTTCCGCGACACCCGGAAATTTTGAACTCGAACAAACCGGCGGCGAAGTGATCGAACAGGTTATTCGTCCGACCGGACTGCTCGATCCGATTGTCGAAGTGCGTCCCGTGCGCGGACAAATTGACGATTTACTAAATGAAGTCAGAATCCGCACCGAACGCAACGAACGGGTTTTGGTGACGACTTTGACGAAAAAAATGTCGGAAAGTCTTTCGGAATATTTCGCGGAAGTCGGCGTAAAAGTTAATTATCTTCATTCGGACATTGATACGCTCGAAAGAATCAGGGTTTTGCGCGATTTGCGTCGCGGTGTATATGATGTGTTGGTCGGAATCAATCTTTTGCGCGAAGGTTTGGATTTGCCCGAAGTTTCGCTGGTGGCGATTCTCGATGCCGACAAAGAAGGTTTTCTGCGAAGCGAGCGAAGTTTGATTCAAACCATCGGACGCGCAGCGCGAAACTCGGACGGAAGAGCCATTCTCTACGCCGATAAAATCACGAAATCAATGAAAGTGGCGATTGACGAAACCGAACGCCGCCGAAAGATTCAAGAAGAATACAACACGGAAAACGGCATCACGCCGACCACAATCGTCAAATCAATCGAATCAACTTTGGTGACGGCGTATGAAGCGGACTATTTCAAAGTTCCGCTCAACCTCGACGCTTTTGAAGAATATTCACCGAAACAGTTGAAGGAAACAATCGCCGGACTTGAACGGGAAATGCGCCAATCCGCCAAAGATATGAAATTTGAACAAGCCGCCGAAATCCGCGATAAACTCAAGTATTTAAGAGAGAAATCATTAATCGTATAACTTTGAAAAAGCCTATGAATTGTTGGAATTGAAATAAAAATTTCAAGTCTTTCTCGCATCGGATTTTACAAGAAATTTATTGACATAAGAATTAACATATTGTTAAAATTGCAAACAGAGTTTAACATAGTTTTACTCACACTAAATCACCCGAAAATAACAATATGTCATCAATTAAATGTCCCAACTGCAATTTAACAAATTTTGAGACGGCACAATTTTGCAAACGCTGTAATCGCGCTTTGAATCAGCCTTTAGCCGATCACTTGCAAAATCAAACCCAAGTATTTAATCCGGCAAGCAATACACATATTCGTCCAACGCCGACTGTCCGGCAAAATGAGCCGATAAACGACTATCAAAATAATCAGCCGAATTATCGGCAAGGTTATCAGGAAAATCAGAGCTATCAGCAGAGTTATCAGGACAATCAATACGCGAATCAAGCGTATCAGCCAGCTCAGTCATACGATTATGCGTTGCCGAAATTTCCGCAAGGTCAGCGTCCGCCGCAGTATAATTCCTATCAAAATACTCCGTATTATCCCGTCGGCGAAATGCCGTATAGACGAATTGGTTGGGAAGTCGCATTACACAGAAATTCGACTTTACCCGAAATTTGCGTCAAATGCGGAAAAAATTCCTTGTATGACGGCGGCTATGTCGCCCAGAAGTTTCGATGGCATCATCCGGCTGTTTATGCCGCACTTATCAGTCCGTTGATTTATGTGATTCTGGCAGCTTGTTTGAGCGAAAGTTTTACGATCAATGTGCCGCTTTGCAGTGAACACATCGAAAAACGCGAAAAATTATTCACAACTTTGCTGGTCGGCGGATTAATGTCGGTGCTTTTTATTTGTTTATCGGTTATTAGCGGGTATGTCGGCTTTGCTTTTTTAATCTTCATAGTTTCGTTGGTAATTATTTCGCTGAATGTCGAATACAGTTATAAAGCGTTTCGCCGAGGCAAGATTGAAGGTTCGTATTATTACTTAAAAGGCGCGTCGGACGAGTTTTTAACTAACCTTCCTTACTAAATTTTATGTCTGAACAGCAAAAAGTCGGCGGACATTTTCAGATAATTTCGGAACTGAGCAGCGGTGGATTCGGGCAAACTTTTTTAGCCGAAGATTTGCGATTTTCCGCTAAACCGAAATGCGTCGTCAAACAACTTAAACCGCAATCAAACGAGCCGGAAGTTATCAGTTTAGCCAAGCGTCTTTTTGAACAGGAAGTTAGAATTCTTTATCAAATCGGCGAGCATCCGCAAATTCCTTCGATAGTTACGCATTTTGAAGAAGATAACGAGTTTTATTTTGTTCAGGAATACATCGAAGGAAATACGTTTGCCCAAGAACTTTCGCAGGCGAAGATTTTCAGTCAGCGGCAAGTTGTCGGAATCGTTACGGAACTTTTGGAAGTTTTAGCTTTTGTTCACAAACAAGGCGTGATTCACCGCGATATAAAACCATCGAATTTAATCAATCGAAAGTCCGACGGCAAAACGGTTTTGATTGATTTCGGCGCAGTCAAACAAGTTAGAATTCAACCCATAAACAATCAGAGCGAGACGACCAAAGGCACGATTGCAATTGGTTCGGAAGGTTATATGCCGATGGAACAGCTTGCCGGACACCCGAAATTTTCCAGCGACGTTTACGCGGTCGGAATGTTTGCCATCCAACTTTTGACCCAAACTCATCCGACGCAGCTTCGTCAAAATCAAAGAACCGGCGAATGGATTTGGCAGGACAAAGCATCGGTCAATAATGTTTTTGCCGATTTTTTAAACCAACTGATTCGGTATGATTTTCGACAGCGTTTTAACGATGCGGTCGAGGCTTTAAATTATCTCAAAAGGATCAATCTAAATGCCGGACGAAACGAAAATCCGTTTTGGGATCAAAACGAACCTTTTGCAAATAAATCGGATGCCGGTGCCACGCAAGCGACTTTTTTTTCTCCCGCGGTTGCTCGGCAAGAAATTCACAATGCAAATAATCAGGTGAATTATCAACCAATCATTGTCGAACCGATTTTTGCCCAAAATGCTCCGCCGCCGCAGGAAAATCCCCGCGCATTCAATTCGTCTTCAAATAATTTACCGAATCAAAACACACAGCCGCTTTCAAGGATTATCTATCCTGTTCAACTCGGCTCTGAGAGGCGCGTCGAAGCGGGGAACTCAACCCTGGGATCATTAGCATTTGACGGCTTCGGGGACAGCCCTATTCCCAAAACGTTACTCTATTCCGTTTTAATCCTTCTCGGCTCATTTCTGGTAATTTTTACAGCTTTCAGTTTGCTCAGAACAGAATATAACGATGCTCAATACATTCAATCAAAAGAATTTTGGGAAGGACAACAAAAAGTAGTTCCGAAACCGAAAGAGAGTAGTGGATATATGATTCTGGCACAAAAAAAAGAAGCAATAGCCGAAACCAGTGAAGAATGGTTTATCGTCGCGGAGGAATATAAATCAGCAGAAGAATATTATAAAAAAGTCGAGGCTCTCGCAACCGACGACGAAGAGCGGGAAACGGCTCAAAAGAATAAAGAGTTGTGTGCGAAAGGTAAAATTAACGCGTTAAAGCGGAGTGAAAATTTGGTAATGAAACGAAGATAACGACCACATAATTATCAATGGTTGGAACCAAAGGCAGTTTCAGCCAATCATCGAATGGAAAACCTGACAATCAACGGACGTTACAGAATCTTACAGCAAATCGGTGTCGGCGGTTTCGGATTGACCTATCTTGCCGAAGATTTGCAATTACCGATGCGTCCGAAATCGGTCGTCAAACATCTGCGCCCGCAAATTACGGACGCGGAAACTCTAAATCTTGCCAACCGGCTTTTTCAGCAGGAAGCCGAAATTCTTTATCGGCTCGGCGGACATCCGAACATTCCGTCGCTGATCGCGCATTTCAAGGAAAACGGAGAATTTTTTCTCGTGCAGGAATTTATCGAAGGTCATACGCTTGACCGCGAATTTTTGGGCGGCAAAAAATATAATCAGAAAGACATCATTCAATTTTTGGGGCAAACGCTCGAAATTCTTTCGTTTGTTCACACGCAAAAGGTTATTCACCGCGACATCAAACCCGCGAATCTGATTCGGCGAAATTCCGACGGAAACATCTTTTTGATTGATTTCGGCGCGGTCAAACAAGTGAGCAATGTGCCGCGAACGCCGAATTCCAACGCGACTTTTTCGACTATTACAATCGGTTCGCACGGTTATATGCCGATGGAACAGATGGCTGGAAATCCGAATTTCAGCAGTGATTTATACGCGCTCGGACTTGTTGCAATCGAGGCTTTAACGGGAATCAAACCGCTCGATTTGCCGAAAAACGCGACGACTAACGAATTTGACTGGGCGCATAAAACACAGCTTTCGCCCGACCTCGAACGATTTATTTCAAAATTCGTCCGTCTCGATTTTCGTCAGCGATACGTTTCCGCTAGCGAAGCTCTCGCGGCTTTGAATTCGATTGCCGCGAACGCGGGATTTTTTCAGAGCCGTCCGCAAGTTTCTTCGGTGGCGACGATTCAGCCGATTGTCAGCAATCAAAACTTTCAGCCGAACGTCTTGCCGATAAATAATCCGTCGTTCATTCCGCCGACGATAATCGTTTCGACGCAGAATTTTCCGGTCAATAATCCGCCGCGCACATTTCAAAACAACCGCGCAACTCAGCCGAAGAAATCTTCGGGTATGGCGATATTTTTCAGCGTTGTCGGAATTTTCGTTTTTATCGGATTTCTTTTTGTCGCGGGAAAAATCCTTAATTTTCGCTGGAGTTCGCTCGATTTGGCGAACGAAAATCCGCGTCAAAATTCGCGTCAAACGGAAGTAAAATCGTCGAATAATTCGATCATCAGTCTTTATGATGAAGCCTTAAAACAAGCGCTGGAAGCCGCCGAAATGGAGAAAAAAGCGACGACACGTTTTGAATGGGTAGAAATTAGCAACAAATACAAACGTGCATTCGGACTTTTGATGTCAATCGAAAAATCGAGCCCCGATTACGAAGAAGCACAAATGCGGATTGCCGAATACAAACGAAAAGCTGCGTTCGCTGAACAAAGTGTGTTGGAATTGACTGAAAATACCATGCCGGAATCTGCGCCCATGCCGCAATCCGACACGACAAATGAAAACGACTATTACAATTCCCTGATAACAGTGCCGCCGGAAATGCAGGCAAAACAATATCTTGTTTATAATTACAACGATCAAGGCACATATAAAAACAAAGTTTATATGTCGGATAAGTCTGATTTTAGATCGAAGGTTTTTCAGGATGGATACGATGGAATTCAAACTAAGGTTGTGGAAATTGAAGTTGATGGTATAAAGCTCAGATTCATACCGCCCTCCGATACACCACATATAACACCAGGAAGTTATAAGGCTGTGCAGTCGGTTTTTAATCGCGCGCCGACGAAGTATGCAATACGTTTTGATCCATTATACTGTTCCAAAGATGCCGAATACAGTTTCCAAATTAACGAAATTATTTATAACAATCCTTATACGGATATTTTGTATCTTGATGCTACTTTCGTTATGAAATGTGGAAATTCAAAACTGATTGGGCGCGTGCATTATGATGCAAAATAAAAAAAAATTGCATACAATAGTCGTATATGCAAGTCAAAACCGAACGGGACGAACTGCAAAATTATCTGACCGACGCCAGCAATATGCCGGGCGGACACGCCGATAAACTTTTTATTCCCGAAACTTCCGAAGAAATTGCCGAAATCTTGAAGGAAGCCGACGCGCAAAAAAATCAAGTGACGGTTTCTGGTGCAAGAACGGGAACGGTCGGCGGCGCGATTCCGTTCGGCGGATTTGTCATTTCGCTCGAAAAGCTCAACAAGATCAAGGAAATCAACAAAGCAGAACTTTTTGCGGTGGTCGAAAGCGGTGTGATTTTGAACGATTTTCAAAAAGCCGTCGAAGCGGAAAATCTTTTTTATCCGCCCGATCCGACCGAATGGAGTTGTCAAATCGGCGGAACGGTTGCGACCAATGCTTCGGGCGCGCGAAGTTTCAAATACGGCGCGACACGCGAATTTGTCGAAGAACTCGAAATCGTGCTGGCAAACGGCGAAATTTTGAACTTAAAACGCGGCGCACACATTTCGGAAAACGGATTTATCAATCTTGAAACGGAAAGCGGAACAGAAATCCGCGCCAAACTGCCGACTTATCGCCAACCCGACACGCGCAAAAACACGAGCGGCTATTTTTCGGGCGACAAAATTGACGCGATTGATTTATTTATCGGAAGCGAAGGCACGCTCGGCATTATTACAAAAATCAAACTAAAAATTCTGCCGAAACCCGCATCGTTTTTCAGCGGCATTATTTTCTTTGAAAACGAAGCGGATTTGTTAAATTTCGTCAACGAAGCCAGAGAAATCTCATTCAATACAAGAAAAACTGAAATCCAAAATCCAAAATCTAACATCCAAAATCGAATTGATGCCAGTTTGATTGAATATTTCGACGAAAAAGCCTTGAAATTCATCTCGGAAAAGTTTCCCGAAGTTCCTGAAAGCGCGAAAGGCGCGATATTTTTTGAACAGGAAACCGATGCGGAAACGGAAGATTCGCTCCTTGAACAATGGAACGCGCTTCTGGAAAAAAGCAACGCCGATTTAGAGCAATCTTGGTTCACGACAACCGAGCAAGACCGCGAAAAAATGCGTTCGTTTCGCCACGCGCTGCCGGTTTCGGTCAATGAACGAATCGTTCGTTACAAACAGAAAAAGGTCGGGACGGATATGGCTGTGCCGGATGATAAATTCGCGTCTTTCTTGCGGTTTTACAAAGAAAAACTCGATGATTCAGGGCTTGAATATGTAATTTTCGGGCATATCGGCGACAATCATCTGCACGCCAATATGATTCCGAAAACGGACGACGAAGCGACGAAGGCAAGACATCTTTACGGACGTTTTATCGCGCAAAGCATTATGCTCGGCGGGACGATTTCGGCGGAACACGGCATCGGAAAACATAAATCGAAATATCTTTATGTGCAATACGGTGAAAGATTTTTGAACGAAATGGCGGAACTCAAAAAGGCGTTTGATCCGCAGGGAATTTTAGGGCGCGGAAATATGTTCGACGCGAAGTTTTTGGGTGTTTAGGTTCTTTTAACATTAGATGAATTGCCACCAACTTTAGCTAGTGGTGCTTGAAAAGGAAGGCTTTTGGCTTGAGCCGAATAACAAAAAATAATTTTCCGAATCAGCTTTAGCTAAAGCAAAAGGATGATTGATATTTATTTTAAGTTCGGCTAAAGCCCGTTTTTGTTATTAATTTTGTCCACTAGCTGAAGCTAGTGGCAATTCATTTAAATCAAATATCAACAGAATCTAGTCTGAGTTTTGGATGAGCAAAATTCTTTTGAACAACATTTGTTTTGACGAATATAACTACTGAAATAATTGATATTTGATAATGAATAGTTGATAAATCTGCCGATTCGGATGAAATATTTATCAATTACCAATTAGCAATTATCCATTATTTCAGTGGTTTTCTTTTCCAATATTTATGTTATTTAAGTCGGGAGAAAATAGTTTTTGCTTGGAGAAAAACTATTTTTCGCTAAGTTTCAGAAGTTTTTCGCCAGGTTTTAAGAGTTTTTCCCTCAGTAAAAACTTTTGAAAGACAAGTAAAATAACTTTTTGCTTGGAGAAAAACTTTTAGTAGTGAACAGAAAGTAATGCAGTTTTAAATTCTGAATCGTTGGTTGAAAATAAGCATCTTCATCGCCGGGAGCGCACGCATCCCTGCGTGCCAGGTCGCGCTTCGCGGCATAGAAGAGATTAGCGATATTCAAGTTGAATTGACAAAGAGGCTTTTTGAACGCTCGGCGTTCAGCACGCAATGATGCGTGCGCTCCCGGTAATGAAAGTTTTTTTCAAAGCATTACTTTTTGTTCACTACCAAACTTTTAAGAATGAGGCAAAATCAATTTTTTACGCCAATTTATTTCGCAAACCGACTTTAAATTGTTTTGAAACCAAGCAATTGCCACAACTTAAATCAAAAGTTAAAATTATCTATTCGTATATTTTTTGAATCCGAAGGAAATAGAATCAAATGATTAAAGCAATACTTTTCGACTTTAACGGTGTCATTATTGATGACGAGCCGATTCAGATGAAGGCGTATCAGGAAATCTTGAAAGGCGAGGGC
>JANODL010000177.1:0-63140 GCA_031412675.1 Acidobacteriota bacterium
AATTTTTTAGTTTCTGAACTACTGTTCCCTAAACACAACCAGACTGGCGATGACGGCTGCCAATTCCGCCGGTTCGACCGGTTTCGGGACGTGCATCTGAAAACCTGCCGAAAGCGCTTTCATACGGTCTTCGACGCGCGCGTAAGCCGTCAGAGCGACGGCGGGTATTCTTTTTAGTTTCTCTTTCTTTTCGCGCTCTCTGATTTTTTGAATCAGAGAGTAACCGTCCTCTTCCGGCATTCCGATGTCGCTGACCAGAATATGCGGATCAAATTCGGGCAAAATCCGCATCGCTTCTTCAGCCGAGCCGACCGTGACGACATCAGCCTCACATTGTTCGAGAATATTTTTTAAAAGATCGCGCGAGTCTTTTTCGTCATCTACTGCCAGGACGCGCAGATTTTTCAAATTCGGCGGACAATCGAAAGCGATTCGGCTGCCCGAATTCCTCGCCGGATGAACGCGCTCGACACTTTCGTTAATCTTTGCACTGTTAGCGACCGCAACCGGCAAAGAAACCGTAAAAGTAGAACCCTGACCAACGCCCGCGCTTTCCGCACGGATGCCGCCGCCGTGCATTTCGACCAGTTGTTTGACGATCGAGAGTCCGAGTCCGAGACCGCCGTGTTTGCGTGAGCTTGACGAATCCGCCTGCCGGAAACGGTCGAAAACGTGCGGCAGAAATTCTTCGGCAATGCCTTGTCCGCTGTCGCTCACCGTGATTTCGATGTGCGAGTTGACGCGCTCGAGCCGCACCTGCACACGCCCGCCTTTCAGCGTAAATTTGACGGCGTTCGAGAGCAGATTCCAGACAATTTGCTGAAGTCGGTCGGGATCGCCCGAAACGGGACCGGCGTGCGGGTCAATCAGCATTTGCAGACGAATATTTTTGGCTTCGGCGGCGTGCAGAAGCGAATCAATCGCTGCCTCGATAACCTTGTCCGGCTGAACGAGTTGAACATCGAGCCGCAGTTTGCCGGTCACGATACGCGAAATATCGAGAATATCTTCGATGATCTGCGCCTGCGAACGGGCATTGCGGTTGATGGTTTCGACGGCGCGGCGCGTTTCTTCGTTGCTGTCGGCGGTTGAAAGCAAAATGCTCGACCAGCCCAAGATTGCATTGAGCGGCGTGCGGACTTCGTGCGAAACGACCGCCAGAAAATCGTCCTTCAGACGGCTCGCTTCCTGCGCTTCGATGAGCAGCCGCTCGTTTTCTTTGGCGGCGGATTCGACGCGTTCGCGCTCGCGTTTAGCTTCTTCGTAAAGTCGGGCGTTGTCCATTGCCACAGCCGCCTGCGCCGCCATCGCTTCGACAATTCTTTCGTCCCGCTCGCTGAACACGCCCGGCTCTGAATGCCCGAAAAACAAACCGCCGATAACTTCGCCTGAACGCGAAACGACCGAAACCGCCAGATAGCTGACGACCGGCAGATGACCTTTCGGCATTCCGTGATACGGCGGATTTTTGCCGAAACGCGGATCTTTCGTAATATTGTCACTCCGCAGCGTGCCTTCGCCGTGAAAGGTCGGGCTGAAAACCTGCGTCGCACGCGGCATCGGA
Organism: Acidobacteriota bacterium; assembly: GCA_031412675.1. Lineage (GTDB taxonomy): Bacteria > Acidobacteriota > Blastocatellia > Pyrinomonadales > Pyrinomonadaceae > JAFDVJ01. The sequence continues at coordinate 1,565 of JANODL010000177.1, forward strand.
AAATTCTCGAACTTTTGGCGCGGCACGCCCGAAAGCGAATAAAGCATATAGCTTTCGCCCTTGTCATTAAGCACGTTGTAAAAGAACGCCCCGAACTGCGCTCCCGTTAATTCGGTCGAAGCGTCCGTTACGGCTTGGACGACTTTATCCAGATCGAGTTCGGCGGAAATCAACTGTCCGAGTCGGCGGATAGTTTCGCTTTCTTCGCGGGCATCTTGTTCGGCTTTGAGCAGGCTTTCACGTTCGAGCGAGAGCCGCTGGCGTTCGTGAATATCAACCGCCACACCGACCCATCGCACGATCTCGCCCGCTCGGTCGTGGATCGCCAAACCACGCGCCAGATGCCAGCGGTATTCGCCGTCCGTGGCGCGGCGGAAGGGAATTTCGATTTCCCAACTGCCCGTTTCACTCGCACTTTGCCACGCTTGCCCGACTCTTTCGCGGTGTTCGGGCTGAATCGCATTAACCCAGCCCGTGCCTTGTGTTTCTTCGACCGAAAAGCCCGTGTAATCGAGCCAGAATTGATTGCAGAAGGTAATAAATCCGTCGCCGCGTGCCGTCCAGACGATTTGCGGCGAAACTTCGACGAGAGCGCGATATTGTTCTTCGGATGACTTTAGTATCTCGTCAGACTGTTTGCGTTCGATGCCGAGCGCAATGACGTTGGCAATCGAAGCGAGAGCATCAAGTTCGGTTTGGCTTAAAACGCTTCTCGAAAACATTCCGATCACGCCGACCAGACGATTTTCGATAATCAGCGGATAACCGGCAAAAGCCGTCATTTTTTCGCGCTTCGCCCATTTCTGATCGCTCACCTGCTTATCGCCGATAACCTCGTTGGTCAGATGCGGTTTGCACTCGGCGGCGATCTGCCCGATCTTATATTTGCCGACGGGAATGCGCGAATGCTCACCGTCGAGATGCGTGTATAATCCGGCACTGGCTTGCAATTTCAGAACATTTTCCGCCTTATCGAAAGTCCAGACGCGGGCAAAAGCGGCATCCAGATATTTGACGACCGACTCGCAGCACGAGCGAAGAATTTCCGGCAGCGAAACGCTCTGCACGAGCGCGAGACTGACTTCCGAGGTCAAACGCGCCAGCCGTTCCCGCTCGAGCAAAATTTCCCGGTCGCGTTTTTCCTGTGTGATGTCGCGGACTTCGATAATCGTCCCGACGGTTTTGCCGTCTTCGCGGATCGGACTGGCGGTAAAAGAAACCGGGTAAAAGCTGCCGTCTTTATGAACAAAAAGTTCTTCGCCCTGTTCCTGATTGTTTTGCGGAAAAACGCGGTCAATCGGGCATTCTTCGATCGGGTAATGTTTCCCGTTCGGATAAAGCCGGTGAACGTAATCATGCAGCGGTTTTTCGGAAACTTCGGCAAGCGTAAAGCCGGTCAGCTTTTCCGCCGCCGGATTCATAAATACGCACCGCTGATTTTCGTCCATAATGAAAAGCGCAAGTGTCGCATTATTAGAGATCGCTTTGAGTTGTTTGCGATAGTAATCGGTATCGTAAAGTGTCGTTGAATTATTTTTCATCCCGCCTTGTCAGTTGACAGTTTTAGTAAAATTTGTCGGTTTCTTTTCAGATTTATCAAAATATTCAAGGAAATTTATATCATAAGTAACACCATGATGTATAACAACAGGCGGCGTTCTGTGAAATCGAATTTATCCCGCTCCGAAAAGTACGCGCTGCTCGAAGCCGATAAATTAAATCAGGGAAACGCCCTCCGAGGATGCGTGGAAAAGTCGGAAAAAACAGCCGGCAATTTGCCCCACAGCCTTCTCGCGGGGTAATTTTTTGTCGGAAGACGGCTTAAATTGGTAGAAAGGCAATAAAAGGAGCTTTTTATATTTGGAAAGAATGACGTTTACGGCGTAACAAGAAACAGCTCTTTTGATGCGGCGGTAAATAAATTGTTATTATATATTTTCATTCAAAGTTCATATTTTCCGACAGAAAAACGACCAAAACTATGGCAGAAGAAACGCCTGTAGAACTTCGAAAACGTGCGCGGCGGCTAAATAAAAAGCGGATTAAAACCGAAGCCGATTATGTTTTATGCTGGCTTCAGCAAAACATTCGCGCCGTTGATAATCCGGTCATTGATGCCGCCGTTGCTACGCCAACAAACGAAAAATCCCCGCCGTCGCTTTAACCGGACACGCCGGACAGGAAGAAAAACTAAAGGTTTTAAAGGCAGGATTTCAGGTTCACTTACCTAAACCGATCGAACCGGAGGAACTGCTTGTGGTCATCGCCAATTTAGCCAATTGGAATAATAATGAGTAGCTTCTTAAGACAATCCGCTTATATGAGCGGCTTACCGGCAATCCCGATCCGCCGAAAATTATTTGCTTCGGAAGTTTAGTCTGACAATTAATTGCCGTTATCTTTTGTTTCCTCGACGGGTTCGATAATTGAAAGTATTTCGCTTGTTTTGGGCGGCGAAGCGTCATCCTCGTCCTCGTCGTCTATGCTGATCTGATCGGCAAGCACCGTGTCGGCGGCATCGGCGAGGCGTTCTTCGATTGTCTCGCTCGGCGCTTGCGAAGCGTGAATGTCGCCCGCGTGATAAAAATATGAAGCTTGATAAAGCTCACGCAGGAATTTCAGAAAAACCTTGCCGATGGCAATCCCCGGAATCGCCAGCACGATGCCGAGAATGCCGAACAATTTTCCGCCGACAAGCAGACCGAGAAAAACCGCCATCGGATGCAGATTCAAACGCCCGCCCAAAATCTTCGGCGTTAAAATATAACCTTCAATCGTCTGCACTGCGGCAAAAACGCCCAGTACGCCCGCGACACTCCAAACGCCGCCGCCTTCGGCATGCGTGAAAACACTCGCCAGCACGAATCCGAGAATCGTCCCGACATACGGAATCGCGTTCAGAAGTCCGGCGATGATCGCAATGCCCGCCCACGCCGGAACGCCCAAAGCCCAGAACCCGACGGCGTAAAAGACCGCCATAATTATCCCGATCAGAAGCTGTCCGCGCACATAGGATTCCAAAATCCGTCCCGATTCGTCGAACAGACGGCTGAACGGCTCGCGAAAACGCGGCGGAAACAGTTCTTCGAGCGAATCGCGCCACTGCTGAAAATCAATCAGAATATAAAAGACGAAAAATGGGACGAGCAGTAAATCGAGCGAAGAAACGAGCCACATCAGAACAACCGAACCGGTATTGGCAACGACCGTTTTTCCCTCATCATCAACCGTCGTCGTGGTTGACAGATTTTCGTTATAAAACTTGCCTGGGTCGGCTAAAAACGTCTCGATCTTGTCGCCCGCCACTCTTTCCAGCGCGGGCGAAAACCGCCGCAGAAACCCACGTTGACGCGCCGCGTTTTCGGGCGTAAAACTTTCCGAGATTTTTTTCCCCGCCTTCGAGGATTCCGCCCACATATCCGGCACGACATACGCCAGAAAAGCGCCGATCACGACGCTCACCAGCAGAACCGCCGCAACCGAAGAAATCACCCGCGAAAGCCCGAGCTGTTCGCCTTTATAAACCAGCGGGTTAAGCAGGTAAGCAAGCGCGAACGAAGCCATCAAGGGAACAATGACGACCTTGCCGACGACATACAAAAGGTAAATCAGAATCGCCGACACAATAACGGTCGGAACCCATCGCAGCCACCAAAAAGGCGGGCGTTCTTCGGGCGGCACAGGTTTAATGAGTGAAGTTTTCATGACGGGTAAAGTATATCAGTTTCAAGTTTTGATTAGTGCCGATCAGCTCAAAGCAAAACCCGCATCGAGCGCGGCAAACAGCTCGTCAACATTGTCCTTCATAGATTTAAGCGGCGAAATCAATTTCCACGGATTCTTCCGAACCTTTTCTTGATTTCATTCTTTTGAGCGCAAGTTCGGTTGATTCTTCTTTGCTCAAATCTTGACGCAAACCTTGTCCGATATAAAATTTGAGCAAGGCTTCAAACGACATATCACGTTTTTCAGCTTTTTTTCTCAGCACATCAATCACGTCAACCGAGAGTTTCAAGGAAACGGTTTTGGTTTCACGCGGGTAAAATTTCAAGACAAAACCTTCTTCTGTAATAACTTCTTTTTTATTCTTCTTCATACTCTTTTATTTCCTGCGAAGTTGCCCGACGCGCCGAAATTATTCGCGTCCGAACACTACGCTCGACAAAAACAACCAATAAAATGTGATTCGACATCGAATATCCGATGACATATTCCCGAAATTCATCTTCGACAGAAGCATCGCCAAATTGATTTTCGGGGTCAAAGAAAACTTCTGCCGCTTCTTCAAATTTTATGTTATGTTTCCAAAGATTTACAGCATATTTTTCCTCGTCCCATTAAAACTCGATGCCCTGTAATTCAAAAATTTTGTCCATAAATTACGCCATCGCAAAACCTTTATCGAGCGCGGCAAACAGCTCGTCAACATTGTCCTTCATAGATTTAAGCCGCTAAATCAACTTCCAATTTTTTCTCGGAACCTTTTCTTGACTTGAGCCTTTTAATGGCTAGTTGGTTAGCCAACTCGGGTTCTAAATCGCGGAGACCTTTTCCGATAAACAGCTTTAGAAGTGATGCAACCGACAAATCTCTTTTTTCGGCAATCTGCTCTAAAGTTTCGAGTGTGTCTTTCGGAATAGTCAGATTTATTTCAACCGATTCACGATCATAAAAAGTAATCGTCTGAGCTTCGGGCGTAACCAAAGTTTTATTTTTTTCCGGCATAAATTTTTTCCTCTTCATTCGTTGCAGTTCGTGCCGAAATTATTCGCGTTATTTCACCACGCTCAACAAAAACCGTATAAAGCAAATTATAGCTGAAGCTGAATCCGACAATAAATTCTCTTGCTTCCTCTTCAACCGAAGCATCGCCGAATTTACATTCGCAAGTCCGCGTATGCGGACGAAAGCGTGTAGCCACAGGTGCAAGCCTGTGGAATTGATGACGATAAATTCAAGCCCGCGAAGACGGGCGACAGAAAAATCGCGTTGATTGTTTCTGTCGCTATCTACGATAGCTTGAATGTTATCTTGATGCTGTTCCCGTAGCTTGCGCTACGGGCTACACGCTCTCGCTCACATACGCGAGCTAAAATTACAGGTAGAAAAATTCAAATTTGATGCCTTCAAGCTCGAAAGTTTGATCCATAAATTAGACGGTCGCAAAGCCTCTATCGAGCGCGGCAATCATTTCGTCAACATTGTCTTTCGTCGAATTGAGCATCATTCCCGTGCGGATGACGTTGCCGTAAAGTCCGCCTTTGCCGATCAGAACGCCTTGCCGTTTGGTTTCTTCAAAAACGCGCAGGACGGCTTCGGGCGCGGGTTCTTTGGTCGTGCGGTCTTTGACTAATTCAATTCCCTGCATCAAACCCATTCCGCGCACGTCGCCGATAATCGTGTATTTAGCTTTTAACTCGTTGAGCTTTTCGCCTAAATAATCGCCGACCGTTTTACAGTTCGAGCGCAAATCGTCGTCCTCGATCATCTTGATAACAGCGAGCGCGGCGGCGGTCGAGACGGGATTTCCGCCGAACGTCGCAAACGTCAAGCCGGGGAATTTATCGGCGACTTCCGGCGTGGCAATCGTCCAACCCATCGGCACGCCGTTCGCCATTCCTTTGGCTGAAGTCATAATGTCGGGTGTCACGTTCCATTGCTCGATGCCGAACCATTTGTCGCCCGTGCGTCCCCAACCCGTCTGCACTTCGTCCGAAATGCAAAGTCCGCCGTGATTTCGCGCAATCTCGTAAGCAATCTGAAAATACTCGGGCGGCGGCACGATAAATCCGCCGACACCTAAGATTGGTTCAGCCATAAACGCCGCGATTTCGCCCATCGTCGTCGTCTGAATCAATTCCTTGATGTCTTTCGCGCAAGCGACATCGCACGACGGATATTCCAACTTGAACGGACAGCGATAACAATACGGCGCGGGCGCGTGGACAACTCCCGCGACCTGCGAAGCAATCGGCTTCCACGTCGAATGCCCGACCGAACTTAAAGCCGTCGCGCTTCTGCCCGAATAACTATGCCGAAGCACGACGATTTCGTGTCTGCCCGTCGCCAATTTCGCCGCGAGGATTGCCGTGTCATTCGCTTCCGTTCCGCTCGAAGTAAAAAACGATTTCTTCAAATTGCCGGGCGTGATTTCCGCGAGCTTTTCCGCCAGATTCGACTGATTCTCGTTCGCATAAAGCGCGGAAGTATGCTGAATTTTGTTGGTTTGTTCAATTATCGCCGCGTTAATACGCGGATTCGCGTGTCCGACACTCACCGTCAAAACGCCGCCGAAACAGTCTAAATATTTGTTGCCCGCATCGTCCCAAACATATTCGCCTTCGCCTTTGACGAGCGCGACCGGCTCTTGATAATAAGTAGCAACCGCCGGAAAAAGAAATTCTTTGTGTTTGCGAACGGCTTCCGAAACCGTTGTTTTTTGTTCTGTTGGATTCATAATGTTTTTATAAAATGTTCAAATAAACTTGCCCGAAATGCCCTTTGGAATGAAATTTAAGAAACCGAATAGGTGCGCTAAAATATACGAAAAATGTCGGAAAAAAGCAACAAAAATGCCTAAACTTCCCATAAACGTCGCGTAAATTTTTCGGATATTTGCGCGCTTGCAGTCTTCGCAAAATCAAACTTTAGATTTCTAAGTTGCGCGTTACGCCTTTTTTTTGATATAAATTCTATTCGTCTTTCGTAAGACGCGATTGACAATTCAAGCCATCTTAGCTCAGTTGATAGAGCATTCGATTCGTAATCGAAAGGTCTCGGGTTTGAGTCCCGAAGATGGCTCCATTTTTTAAGCCGTGTAACTTAATCATAAGTTACACGGCTTTAGTTATTTCCAGTTCTATTTTTAACCATTTTTTGTAGCCGAATTGTTGGATTGTGTGTTTTTGATGATGGTTCGCACACAGCACACGACATTTGGAAACTTCCGTCTGAATGGTTTTCAAAGAATATGAACATTGCACCATTTTGCTAACTTCGGTATGTTTTTCGAGAGGGTTCAGGTGGTCTAAAACAAGCATATCAGGGTCATTAATTTCACAATCTTCCCATTCGCATTTTTTTGTTTTGAGATATTCGTAAAGCCACATTCGATTTCGATGGGCGGCGGCTTTGTTGCGCTCATAATTTCGGCGCGGATTTCGTTCGTAACATTCACGGTCAACCTGTCTTTTGCAAATGCGGCAATATGGTTGAAGCCCGTCCGAATTACGCAAATATTTTTGAAACTCGTCAGAATGCTTTACTTGTTGACAGCGGCGACACTTTTTCTGCATAGCTCATAGTTTTCTAAAACAGTTTTTGTAAATCTACGCTTGGCTTGGTTTGCGGACGACGAGAACCGAACACGGCGCGTGATGAACGAGCGCATCGGTCGTTGAACCGAGCAGCATTCGTCCCCAAAACCCGCGTCCGTGCGAACCGACGACGACTAAATCGGCGTTCCATTCCTTGGCGGTTTCAATCAGAATCTGTTCGGGTGCGCCGATTGAAATCTGCGTGGTCAAATCAATATTTGAGTTCGGAAAGTATTGACGAATCAGCGCGGCGGCTTGTTCGGCAAACGCTTCCGCCTGTTCACGCGCCGAAGTTTCCAATCTTTCGGAAAACTCGGTCGGCGACGGAAAAACGTCGAGCGGCAAAATTACTTCATAAACGGAAACGATCTTTATCGCCGTTTCGTCAGGCTTAACAACCATCTGACAGCATTTTTCAACCGCCGCTTTACTAAAATCCGAACCATCCGTCGTAATTAAAATTCTCATAGCATCAATACTTGCCTCCAATTATCCAGAATTTCGTCGTAACTGTATCTTGCATTTGCAGGACTTGTGCTTAACAACAATTTATATTTTATATGTCTTTCCTCTTCAAAATGTTGGTTGAAAAGTTGTTCAGCTTTTCCTCCATTAAAACCAACAACTTTAAGATTTTTATGTTTTGAAATGAAATCAGTTAAATTATTGGGAATTATTTCTAAGATATTTACGTCAAGACTTCCTTCTCTTTTAGCTTGGTGAGCAATATCCCAAACGCCTATTTTGTGTTTTAGCAATAACTTTGTTTTCTCAGCGTAGTTTTCAGGAAATTTTTCTTTTTTTATGTCTGCAACTATTCTCCAAAACCTATTTCGTGGATGAGCATAATATTCATTACGTTCTAAAGACATCGCGCCCGGAAAAGTTCCTAAAATTAAGACTTCGGTATTTTGATTTGATATAGAAGCAAAACCTGGTTTCTTTTCACTCATAAAGTTATTTATCACTTTTTCTCAACATAAAACACTTCTTCAATCGGTCTCAACGGACGATTGAGCCATAGAGGTCTTCGCAACCCGTTCGGTCCGGGCGCGGGGCGTGTCATTGCGAGCCATTCTTTATAAATCGCAAAGGATTTTTCCGTGTCCACAAAAACGTCGCCGTATTTGTCGTCGGCGTGCGCTTTTTCGATGGAAACTTTTTGATGCCAGCAGTGCATTCCCGAAATCGGGTCCGGGTGGACGGGGAACGTGATGTTTTGATGAACGCCGCCGTCTGACCAGAAGATTCGGGCGGTGTCGGGATCGTCGGATTTGGTCGGGCGGATGCCGTCAACGACGCGCATTTTCCATTTACCTTTTTCGACTTCGTCAATCGTAACTTGATTCATTGACCAGCGATTCGCGGTCGCATCTTGCTGTCTGCGCCAGCGTCCGAGATGATGCGAACAGGCGACAACGCCGGGTTTCATTCCTTCCGTCACCCACGCTTTGTTGATGAAATAGCCGATGTCGGTATTGATGCGGACGAGATCGCCGGTTTTGATGTCCCAATTTTTTGCATCTTCAACCGAAATCCACAGCGGATTGCGATGCGAAATTTCGTTGAGCCATTTGGAATTTCCTGAGCGCGTATGAATCAAAGTCGGTAGCCGAAACGTCGGAACGAGCGTGATTTCATTCTTTGATTTATCGAAAGTTTCGGGGTGAACGTGGCTTTTGATGTAGGTCGGAAAGGCGTATTCCGCCCATTTCCAATCCTTCATCGTGGTTGAATAAAATTCCTGCTTTCGGGAAGGTGTCGGAAAACCCGTCCGCGCAATTCCGTCAATCATCACACCGATATTTTTGCCGTTTTTGCGTACTTCGCTGGTCGTTTCGTCAATTTCCGCGTCTTTTAATTCTTCGTCTGAAAGCGAGTGCAGATGTTTATTATAAGACATCGCCTCGACCTCGAACGCGCCGTATTTTCGCATATATTCGAGCGGTGTGAGATTTTCTTCCGCCGCTTTTTCGGGCAAACCTTTCGTGTTTTCAAAGATGTATTGATAATATTCTTCGATCGTGATTTTTTCGCCCTCACGATACGGCGACATAAAATGTTTGCGGATTCCGAGACTTCCATCAGGGTCAATCCGCCACGAAAGCTCAAACCAAAATTCATCTTCTTCCCAAACTTCGCCGGGATTTGTTTCGTAGGTAAATTTTGTTTCTCTGCCTTGTTTTCGCGCCGCTTCGCGCAAAATCGGCTGACGAAAACCGATCCATAAACCCGAATGAGTTTCATAGGAAACAAGGTCGTGGCGTTCGCTGGCGTGTCCCATCGGCAAAACGTAATCGGCAAAATACGCGGTTTCGTTCCACGTCGGCGTGAGCGCGATGTGCATTCCGATCTTTGATTCGTCCGACAAGGCTTCAATCCAAGTAAAACCGTCGGGATAAGTCCAGACGGGATTAAAAACCCGCGTAAAATAAACCGCCAGTTTTCCGCGTCCTTCCTTCAAAAAATGCGGCAAAAGGAAACTCATTTCATAATGCGCGAGCGGATATTCGAGCGGAAAATGAAGCTCGTTCCAGAATTTTTGCGCGGGCGGCGCGGAAAAACCTTTCGGCTTGAATTTGTTCCAAGCCGAAGGAGAAGTTCCGCCAACCGTGCCGACGCTTCCGGTCAAAACATTTAAAAAGTGCAGACACCTCGCCACCGCCCAACCGCCAAGATTTCCGCTGCCCGCGCTCCGCCAATTGTGCGACGCAAAACGCGTTCCGGCTTCGCCGATCTTGCGGGCGATTTCGACAATCATTTCCGCGTTTGCGCCGGATTCCTGCGCGGCAAATTCGGGCGTATATTCGGCGTAAAGTTTTTTGAGTTCGGCAATGAAATCTTTAAAGTCAGAACCTCCTGCGGTAGCGGGCGGTTGAAGATTATCATCTGAAACGTCTGATGACGACGTTAAACCATCCGCTACCGCAGATGGTTCTGACATTTTTCTCAGTTCCGCTAAACTTTCACGCCAATTCACCCAATTTCGTAAATAATCAGCGTTGTATAAATCCTCTTGCAGCAATATGTTAGCAATCGCCAACAGCACGGCGGCTTCGCTTCCGGGCTGTGTCGGCATCCAATAATCCGCCATCGAAGCCGTGTTTGAAAGACGCGGATCCATCACCGCCAACTTCGCGCCGTTCATCATTCCTTCGATGATTCGCTGTGCGTGCGGATTGAAATAATGCCCCGATTCGAGGTGCGCCGAAATCAGTAAAATAAATCGTGCATTGGCGTGGTCGGGCGAAGGTCGGTCAAAATTCTGCCACATCGCATAACCGAAACGCGCTCCCGAAGAACAAATATTCGTATGCGAATTATGCCCGTCAACGCCCCACGACTGTAAAATCCGATCCATAAAACCTTCGTGTCCCGGTCGCCCGACGTGGTAAACAACTTCATTTCGACATTCTTCCAGCAATGCCTCGCGGATTTTCCCTGCAATGTCGTCCAAAACTTCATCCCACGAAACTCTCTCCCATTCGCCCGCGCCGCGTTTGCCTTTGCGCCGCATCGGATACAAAATTCGGTCAACGTCATTGATTTGATTTATCGTCGCCGGACCTTTCGCGCAATTTCGCCCGCGACTTCCAGGATGATACGGATTGCCTTCAAACTTGCGGACTTTCAAACTGTCTTTTTCGATATAACTGAGCAGACCGCAACCCGATTCGCAGTTAAAACAAATCGTCGGCACAATCATATAATTTTTCTTCTCGCGCCGATTCCCGCTCGTCGGTTCATATTCCGTCCAATCATCCCACATCTCCGGCGGCGGATAATTCGATAATTCGCCCGGCTCATTAATGCGCGGAATTTCTTCGGCTTCAAAAGCGTGTAAGTTTTCGATTAAGCCGAGCTTTTCGGCAATTGATTCGATAAATGATGGTTTGTGTTTTTGCATTTCTATTCGTCTCTACTAACATTTAAGTAACCGTTTTTTACATTGGCAAGCATCCTTCTATTCGTTTCTAAATCTTGTCTTAACGGGTAAATATTACTGTCTGATAATTCAATGAGAAAATGACTAGGAGCTGATTGAATACTCTTTTTCCCATATTCATATGCCATATTGAAATGGTGGTCGGCTTGGGTATACAGTGCAACTAAATATTCAAAACTCGGGAACCATTTGTTCTTTATACGATGCTCTTCTTTAATAGCCTTTGCATGAAATGAAAAAGCCCTTGCATAAAAAACTGAGAAGGTTAACTTTTCAATATTATTTATTATTGGCAATTCCAAACATTTATCACTAATGAGAGATTCTTGGGGGAATTTCTGAAAAATACTTTCATACAACTGAAAATACTTTTCGGCAAGTTTAAGCAGATTCTCACCATTCTGTAAATAGATTAAAGGATATTCTGAAGCGTGAACTAGAGGAAAAACTAGATGAGGAACAGAATATTCATTGGAAATAATCATAGATTTTAATTTAAGTATTTCATTATTGATACTTATTTGAAGTCCATTTAGTTTTTCGATGTTGCTTTTAGCTTTAATAATTTGTTGTTGCCATTCTGAGACACTTTTTTTATCTTCAGATTCAATAATTACAAAATCCTCAATAGAATTCGCCACTTCATTATATTCAATTTTATTGGGACATTTATTTTCAAATTTAAGAATCGGGCGAATCCAAAACCTTTTCCTAGCTATTTCATCTAAAGCCTTTAGAGAATCAAGGTAAGTTTGTTTTGATACAAGATTTTCTATCTCGGGTAAAAAAGGCTTGGCTTGACTGTCCGATAATATTTCTTGCTTGATTTTGGTTAATTTATTAGATGCTTTCTCAATAGCATCATCCCGTAACTGTTGAAGCATTGATTTGACTTCTTTCTTTATTGCAAAATCAGCGTCTGAAGCAGTTTTGGCGGCATAAAAACGCTCCGTTTCAATAATACCTTGTAAAATTTCTGCTGATTTCTCACCATTTCCCAACAGAGCAATTGATTTTGCTTGTAAGAACCCTGCTTCTAAAAATGATGGCAAAAGTGAATAGGCTTTTTCAGAAAGTTCAACGGCTTCGGCAAATTTGCCTTGTGCATAACAGGCTACTCCCGCTTGAAAATATGCTCTAGCGGCGACTGCTTTTGCGGCTTCGGGAGTTGTTGCTTGAGCCGAAAGTTCTTTTGATGAATCACCAGATAGCAAGTTGAGGGTTTGTTGAGTATCGGGATTTGATTCAACAATTGCATACTTAGCCGCCCGTCGAAAATATTCTTCGGCTTTGGATAAACTCAAGATTTCTTCTTTATTCGCATAAAGATAAATCATGCCGATTCGGTGCAAAACGACATAATCGGTTGTCTCACGTTTTTCAGCTTCAAGTAAATTTTTAAGTGCATCTTCGTAAATGTCAGAATCAAGCGTTGCATTTTTATAGTGTTTGAAGCCCTGTTCAATATAATACTGTCGTTCTTTTTGAAAATCGGGAACCCGAAGCAAAAGAGCTATATTTCCCAACAACATATTTGAGATTCTTAACTGGTCTTCAACCGCAGTCAAACGCCAGTCAAGTGTCGCACAGATGTTGTCAAGTTTTCCCGAAACTTTGCTAAACCCTTCAGCAAGCGTGCCACAAATCATATTTGCGGACTCGGTAATTGATTGAGTTTGTTCGTGAATTGCTTCGAGTTGTTGTTCTGAGGCTTGGGAAAATTCTTGTCGCAAAGCATTCATATCTTTGCTGGCGAGTTCGGCATTGCGGTGTAATTCTTTACGATAAGATTCGCCCTCTGCTTTCAAAGATTTTGTTAAATCATCATGAAATTCTTTCTTTTGTAAATAGCCATACCATTGCTTTTGACTTTCGGCTAAGTCGAATACTTTATCGCTTCTGTAACGGTTATAAACAAAACTTGCCATAATCTTCTCCTACAAACTTATAATCAACCAAGCGGAATTCGTTGCGATGCTTTGACCCAAATATCTTCGGTGAACTGCCGCCCGACTAAAGCAGAATCGTAAAGCCTTCTTGCTTAAAATGATTGTCGTGCGTCAAAACTTCTCGGATTTTGCGCTCGCGCATCAGCGACATCGAGATACAATCGGTCAAACTGTAACCTTTATCGAGACGGTTTCCGTAAAGTTTCAAGCCTTGCAAAAATGCTTCGTGCGTGTGAAAAACGACTTCGATGAGAGAACCGTCTAACGCTAATGTTACAAATTTGGTAACGGCTTGGCGCATTTCCGGCGGAAACTCGGCGAGATAATTCAGCAATTCAATCAAAACCGTTTCAGTTGTGATAAGCCGTTTGCCTTTGAGATACGGTTCGACTTCGAGCGCGGTTTTGTGCCATTGGTCTTTTGGGTTAAGCCGCGCCACCAAATAGAGTGTGTCAACAAAAATATCGTCCGTCATTTTTTCGGTGCGCCGTAAAGATAATGGTCAAGATTCAAAGAAGCGTCTTCGGGAAGTTCGTCCATAACTTTCGTTGGCACTTCCTTAAAACACTCGTCAATCAGTTCGCCCAATGATTCAGGCGATTTTTTTTCTTTACGCAAATTTTGCATATAATTTAACACTTCGCGCATTTCATCTTCGGACAGAACGCGAACTTGTTCTTGAATTGTTTGTTGCAAATCAATTGACATAAAATTTCCCTCCCCAAAACGAAACTATTTTACAATATTTCATTAATACTCTTCCGAAAAAAGTTGGCGAAGTGCCGGAATTGATTTCGGCGGTTCGTCCAAACCCGCTAAAAATTGTTCGTATTCTTCCCGACTGACGACAAAATTAGCGTTGTCCAATTCCAATGCGTTATCTTCGTCATTTTCTTTGGTTGATTTCATAATCTTCTAAATAGCCAAAATAAAACGAAGCCGACTTTCAACTTCGTCCATCGTGTCGGCGGTTACTTTGCCGAGACTTCGGCTGAGTCTTTGGATCGAGATTGAGCGGACATCTTCGCATTTGATATAGCTTGTAACATTCAAACCACCTTCGGGCGGCACAATTTCGACGTGCGAGCGGATGGCTTTGCTTTTTGAAGTGATTGGCAGAACGACGACTAATTCGGCGTGGCTTTGATTGAACAAATCGTCGGAGATGACCAAAGCCGGTCGCGTTCCGGCTTGCTCTCTGCCGATGGTCGGGTCGAGTGTTACCAACCAAATCTCTCCGCGTAACGGTTGATTCATTCGCTTTTTTCTCCGTCAAGCAAAGTCTTATCCCACATTTTGCGTTCTTCCAATTCTTCCTGCCACGCCTCGCTGTCATCTTTCAAAGCCTTGAAATCTTCATTCAATCCTTCCAAAAATCTGCGCCGTCGATACTGTTGAAGCGCGTCTTCGATAATTGTTTGCATTGATTGTCCCACTTCTTTTGAAAGATTTCGGAGCAATTCGTGTGTTGCATTACTAACCCGAACTTGTGTTGCCATTATTTTTACCTCCGAACATAATTTTGCAATGAGTTTAGCTTTTAGTCAACAAATTCGCTGACTAATTTGTCGCCCACATCATTTCGCATAAAGAGATGTGCATTAAATTCGTGGACAAGTCAGAACAGCGAGCGGTAGCAACCTGTTAAATATCAGTTAAATTCAACCCGTCGCTACCGCTCAGGGTTCTGACTTATTGCACAGTTTCTATCGCAAAAGCGTGTCATTAACTCAGCGGAATTCGTTGCGGTGCTTTGACCCAGATGTCTTCGGCGAACCAGAGTCCGATTAAAATTAAGATACCCGATAAAACAAACGCCCACGGTTGTCCGGCGAAAAGTAAGAGAAGCGGCACGACATTGCCCGCGAAAATCATTCCGAACCAGAAAGGTTTTGAAAATTCGCCGTGTGTGATCATTTTGACGGTTTTATGTGCGTCGTCGGTCGTGTGCGTGGTGGTCAGTTCGATTGCTAAAGTTATGAGATGAAAAATGAGCGCGGCGATGGTCAGGAAGGTGACGACCATTCGGAAGCCTTGATTGACATCGAGAACCGGAAGCGCGATTAAAAAGACGGCAAAGCCAGCCATGACCGAATGGATAATCATATGCAAGCCGAGCATCGGCGATTGCCAGAAATCACGTCCTTTTGCCTGCGCGAAAAGAAACGCCGTATAAACTGCCGTTAAAAGTGCGAGAACGATTCCGACGGGTTCGATAAACGTCAGAATTTTTTCAAATCCCGTGAACGAAGCAATCAGCCACGCCGATAAAACCGCGCCGTAAGCCGTGATGATGTATGCGCCGCGTGAAAGCCACGATTTGAACTGCGGACGGAACAAAACATTCAAAAATCGGTCGGGGCGACCCAAATCCATAATCAGCAAAACGCCCGTTACCGCAAGAAATATAAACGAAATGATTGCGCCGAATTGTTTGACCTCGGGCGGAATTTCCATGAAAAAACCGAGCAAAACGGGTAAGAAAAACGCGCCCGCCGAAATCGCTTTGGTCAAAATATACGCAGAAACTTCCCAGCCCCAAAGAACGCCTTTGTTTGGTGCATCATAAACTCTTCGCGCTTTTTTGCGCGGTTCGATTTGCACGAAATTCTGTTTTTTGACTTCTTCCTGCAAGGGCGATTTGGCGATGCGGTCTTCGGCGTATTTGGCGAAATGTCCGACACCCGTTGCCTGACTCGACCACATATAATCGGTTTCGGTGTTCGCTTCGGTCGGATTGAGCGAAACTTTGTCGCCGTCAATGTAAAAAAGTTTCGGGTTCGTGCCTTTTTCGGGTTTTCTGACCGAAACGGCTTCACGCGCCAAAAGCTGCGAGATTTCGGTTTCGGGATTGTCCATATCGCCCGAAATAATCGCGTGTTCGGGGCAGACGACGACGCAGGCAGGTTCTAAACCGATGTCAACGCGGTGCGTGCAATAGTTGCATTTTGAAGCCGTGTGCGTTTCAGGCTCCATAAAAATCGCGTCATATGGACAGGCTTGCGTGCAGGCTTTACAGCCGATACAACGCCGATTGTCGAAATCAACGATGCCGTCCGAGCGCGTGTAAAGCGCGGTTGTCGGACAAATTTCGACACACGGCGCATCGGCGCAATGATTACAGCGCATCACGCTGAAAAGTCTTCGCGTATCGGGAAATTCGCCCTTTTCGATGTATTTGACCCATGTCCGATTTACGCCGACCGGAACTTGATGTTCCGATTTACACGCGACCGTGCAGGCGTGACAGCCGATACACTTGCGGTTATCAATGATAAAACCAAAGTTCATATTTACAAAAAATAGCTGAAAGCGATAAATAAAATAGCATCCGGTAAGCGAAGCGCAATCCTATCAACCGATTGATAACCGCGTTCCGACTCTGTAGGAGTCGAATAATTGCACAGTTTTTGTTCGACTCCTACAGAGTCGAAATCTTTTCATATTCGGACGTAGGGTGTCATTCGCTTCGCTCATTTTACCCTACACTATTATATTTGTCGCTTTCAGCGACTTTGAAGAATTTTTATTTGAAAAATTTTGCATCTTCAAAGATAAAAGGCTGTTCCAACGCGGAACAGCCTTTTATCTTTGAAGATGCAAAATTATTGCAACTTAAACTAAGGTAATTATGATTTGGTTTTCGCTCAATAAAAAATAACTTTGCGGCTTTTTGCCTTTGTTTTCGTTGTTGCGGTTTTCGTTATTGTTATTTTCGTTATTTTTCGGTTTCTTGTTTTCTTCCGGCTTAATTTCCGCGTTTTCCTTTTTCGGTTTTTTTCTTTGCTCTTCGGGCTGTTGCTGTGCCGAAGCTGTCAGCGAAAAGCCGATGACCACGATTGCCGTAAATAATAGGTGTCTTAAAAGTTTCATTTTCGTTTTTCTTTCCTTTCGGGTATTGCGGGGAAAGACATTTTGTTTGTTGCAATATTTCACAACTGCGATGCCTTTTATTTGCCTGCGAAACATACGAAATATACGAAAAAAAGTCATTTTAATATTTTGTATTTTTTCGTTCCTTTCGTGTATTTCGTAGGCAAATCATTTCTGATAAACGACACGCCCGTTGAAAATCGTGTAAATCGGCTCGGTCGTTAAAATCTCCTTCGGCTCAATCGTCATTAAATCTTTGGAATGAACGACCAAATCCGCAAACATTCCGACGGCAATCGTGCCTTTTTCGTTTTCGGCAAATTCGGCGTAGGCTGATTCAAACGTGTGACAGCGAATCGCCGCCGCGATTGATAATTTTTCCTGCGGCTGCCAACCGCCTTGCGGAACGCCATCCGAGTCTTGGCGCGAAACTGCGGCGTAAAGCGTTTGATACGGATTGATTGATTCGACCGGAAAATCCGTTCCGAACGGCACGTGAACGCCGTAACTCTGCATCAAATGCCAAGAGTATGCGCCCAAAACGCGATATTCGCCAAGCCTTGATTCCGCCCAACGCTTGTCCGAAATCGCGTGCGAAGGCTGCATCGAAGCGATAATTCCGAGTTCGGCAAACCGCTTGAAATCAGACGGATTAACGACCTGCGCGTGTTCGATGCGATGGCGCGGAGAACGTGGATATATTCCAAGTTCGTCTAAAACTCCACTCGGCGTAACCTGTTTGGGCGGAGGTGAAATTTCTAAATAACCTCCTTGTTTTTTCCACGCTTCTGCAAATCCATCCAAAGCCATCCGGTTCGCCTTATCGCCAATCGCGTGAAGCGTAAGCTGAAAACCTTCTTTATCGCGTTCGACAATCATTTTGGTCAATTCTTCAGCCGAGCGGCGCGGAATTCCGCTGTTGTTTGCGTCGTCGGAAAAAGGCGCAAGCATCGCGGCGGTTTTCGAGCCTAATGTGCCGTCAACATAACCTTTCACCGCGCCGAGCTTCAACCGCGACGGATTGTCTTTGAACGAAACAAACTCGTCGCGCTGGCGTTTTAATTCCTGCACCGTATCTTCAAAATTCTGCCACTCCGAAACGCGGACGGTCAGTTTGTCCTGCTTTAAAAATTCGCGGTAAAGTTTCGTCGTTTCGTAGCCCGAATTGTCCTGCACCGAAGTAATTCCGTATCGCCGCGCCATATCGAGCGCAAGCTGCATTCCTTTATTCAGCTGTTCGGGCGACGGCTGCGGAATCAGTGCAGAAACCAAACCTTGCGAGGTTTCCTTTAAAATTCCCGTTGCTTCGCCGTTTGAATCTCTCTCAATCTCGCCGCCTTCGGGCGATTTCGTCGTTTTATCAATTTTCGCCAGTTCCAGAGCCTTTGAATTGACCCAGCCGACGTGACCGTCAACACGCACAAGAAATACGGGATTGTCGGGCGCAACCGCGTCCAAATCCTTGCGCGACGGAAATTTTCCGCCCCACAAAGTATGATCCCAACCGCGTCCGACAATCCATTCGCCGGGCTTTACTTCTTTAACTTTCGCCGCCACCCGCGCTTTTGCTTCATCGAGCGTTTTTGCGTCCGTTAAATTCACGTTCAAAAGCGCGACCGCGCCGCGCAAAAAATGAACGTGCGCGTCATTAAATCCGGGTGTCACGAGTCTGCCCTGCAAATCAATTTCCTTGACGGCTTGATATTTTGCCCTTAAATCATTGCTCGTGCCGACCGCGATGATTTTTTCGCCGTCAACCGCAACCGCCTCAGCAGTTGAAACCAGCGCGTCAGCCGTAAAGACTTTGCCGTTAAATAAAAGCAAAGAAATTTTCTGTTTCGTCTGCCCGAAAACAACATTCGGCAAAACGAGCAAATTGAGAACGAGCGAAATTACGAGTATATTTTTTAACATTTAATTTTTCCTGTATGATTTCAGAAATTCGATTATAAACCGAAACCCGTTTTATTTGCACGAAACTCAAAATAAAGCGTTATGTCGTCTAAAACACTCTGCGTTCTCCGCGCCTCTGCGTGAAATTAATTAAATTCGACAAATTTTTCACGCAGAGGCGCGGAGAACGCAGAGTAAAATCCAGATGTTTCGACTGCTGTTTGTGAAGCCGAAAGCAAATACAATTTGGCTTTCGACTCTTTAACGGCTAAAATTCAATTTCAAAATTCTTTCCGAAAATATCATAATGAAAAAATTTGCAATCGCCCTTTTTTTACTGTCAATCGCTTTTTCGCTCAATATTTCTGCACAGATTCAAACCAATATTTTGGTACAAATCGTCAAAGCCGAAGACGAACGACGCTTTGACAAAACGCTCGAAGATTTGATGAAAAACGCCAATCCGAAAATCCGCGTGCGTTCCGAGCTTGCCGCCGGACGAATCGGCAACGACGCGGCAATTCCTGCGCTCGCTGCGCTTTTGGAAAGCGACAAAGACGCGGAAGTCCGCACAATGGCGGCGTTTGCGCTCGGCGAAATCGAATCAATCAAAGCGGCGGACGCGATTTTGAAGGTTTTACGCGACACGAAAAATGCCGACGCAGTTCGCGCCCGCGCCGTCGAAGCGGCGGGAAAAATCGCGGCGGCAAATGCCAAAGACGACAAATCGAAGGATTTGGGCAAGGCGATTTTGGAAACCCTTGAATTTGAAAACGGACGCGCCGGAGCAAAAAGCCGCGACGTAATTTTGCTCGGGCTGACCGCTGTTTTGCGGGCGCGTCCCGACGGCGGCGATGCGACGACCGCAAAATTTTTGACTTCGGCGGACACACGAATCCGCATTGATGCCGCCAACACTTTGACCAGACTTCGCGCCAAAAACGCGAACGACGCGCTTCGCGTTATGTTGAAAAGCGATGATAGCGCGGTTGCGCGGGCAAATGCGGCGCGTGCGCTCGGCGCGGCGGAAGATAAAGATTCGCTCGATTTGTTGATGAAAGCCGCGCTTTCGGACGCTGATTCGCGTGTGCGCGTTTCGGCAATTCGCGCCGTCGGAAGTTTGAAAGACAAAAATTCTGCCGAAAAATTAATCGAACGCGGCAATAGTCTGCTGGCGGAATACAAAAAATCGAAGTTCAAAAACCCCTCGGAGAAAAACGAACTGCTTGAAATCGCAACCGTTTTGGGCAGGCTTTTACCGAACTCAGACGACAAAAAAGCGGTCGGCTTTTTAGACAATCTGCGTCAAGCCGACAAGTTTTCATCGCCCGAAACCGAAATCGCGCTCGCACGCATCGCGCCGAAAATTTATGTTGACTCGATTGCCGCCGATACCGAAAGTATTTTCGGCGGCGATTGGCGGACAAGTTCCTCGGCATTTCAAGGCTTGGGCGAAATTGCCAATCTCGAAGCGAACAAAGAAACGGACGCGATAAAATCGCGGACGCGGGTTTTGCTTATTCAGTTAATCAGCAATTGGCTGACGACGAATCCGAAATCGAAACCGAACGCCGACGCAAATTTTGCGATTCCCGATTTGATTCGGGCTTTTGCCGCCTTTAAATCCGACAACACTTCGGGCATTATGCGTCCGATTCTTGAAGACGAAAAAGACGTTTTCATCCGCGCTGCGATTGCCGAAGTTTTGGGCGAACAACCGACGAACAAGGAAAATATCGAAGCCTTGAAAAAGGCTTTTGATAAGGCAATTTTGACCGATAAAACTTACAATGACGCACAGATCGCAATTATGGACGCGCTTTTCAAACTCGATAAAAAAGAATCTACTCCGACTATTTGGAGTGCTTTGGATTCAAAAAACTATCTTGTTCGTAAAAAAGCGTTGGAGTTTCTGAAAGAAATGCAGAAAGATCCGAAGTTAGCTAATGTGGCAGTTGAAGGTGCATTTACTAAAAAGAGAGACCGGCTTTCGCCTTACATTGGCGGCTCGAAACTCGGTGTGATTTTAAACACGAACGCCGATTACACACGCGCCGTTTCGCGCAAAAACGGAAATATCAAAGCCGTTTTCACGACCGAAAAAGGAGTGTTCACGATTGATTTTATGCCCGAAGACGCGCCGTTGACGGTTGATAATTTCATCAAACTCGCCCGCGCCAATTATTTCAACGGCTTATCGGTTCACCGCGTCGTCCCGAATTTCGTGATGCAGGACGGCGACCCGCGAGGCGACGGCAACGGCGGTCCGGGCTGGGAAATCCGCTGTGAACTAAATATGCTGAGTTACGAACGCGGCGCGGTCGGAATGGCACTTTCGGGCAAAGACACGGGCGGTTCGCAATGGTTCGTGACGCATTCACCGCAACCTCATCTCGATGGCGGCTACACGGTTTTCGGTCGCGTGAACGAAACCGACATGAAAATCGTAGATTCAATCGTGCGCGGCGATAAAATCTTGAGCGTGAAGATTGTCGAAGGGAAATTGTCCGTTAAAAATATAAACCGCAGTAAAAAGTGAAAATTACGAAGATAAAATTTTAGGACACGCGGCGCGTTTGTTATGAATTTTGCGGAAGACAACGAAAGATTTCTCGACACGGGAACGAGAATTTACGAATTTTACGATGAGTTTCTGGTTGTTTGTCCGAAATGCGGAAAACTCGCAAAAGTCATAATAGATGAAACCGAATTCGAGAAATTATCGAAGCGTAAAACGGAGAAATTTCGCAATCAATATTTCGCGCCGCGCCGTCTGGTTTGTTTAAGCTGTCTGCATCGAGATTTTTGGAAAGGCAATCAAATCGGTGTCGGCGGAAATGTTGATTGGTATTTTCGTCTTCCTCTATGGCTTCAAATTTCCGCTTGCGGCGAAACGCTTTGGGCTTATAATTTAAAACATCTTGAAATGCTCGAAAATTATGTTTCGGCGAAATTGCGCGAACGCACAAGCAAAGGTCGCAGTTCATTTTTGAGCAAATTGCCGAAATGGATAAAATCGGCAAAGAATCGTGAAGAAATTTTAAAGGCAATCGGGAAACTAAAGGAAAAATTATGAGACGCTTTTTTATCTTACTTTCATTGTTTATATTTATATTTTTTGCCGCAACTTTGCTGACTCTTTATACTCAGCGAAGTTTGCGTCCGGCGCTTTTATGCACTTCGCTCGACGATTCGATCAGACCGCGAAATTATTGTTTGATGAATCCTTTTCGTGACAAACAGCCCGAAGTTTTGGCGGAAAAGATTCTTCAGGAATTAAAAAACGGCAACACAAATGCGATTCTTCCATATTTAAGAGAGATAAATAAAAATCGTATTTTGGAAGGCGAAAAGAAGTATCAGGTTGAAAATTGGCGAATTGGAGACAGAGAAGATTCTGAAAATCAAATTTCTTTGTTTTATTGGGTTTCAAGAAAAGATTATCTCGACGGACATTTGGAAAATATTTCCTTCTTTTTTGAGCGTGAAGATAATCAATGGAAACTGAAACAATTTGAGGCGGGTTATTAAATTTATGGAAGCACAAGAAGAAATTCAAAAACGGAATATTCTCGGAATGGAGAAGAAAAAATACAGCGACGTTGAGATCGAAGAAAGTCTTGAAACGCTTTCAAACTATCTCGACGGACTTTTCCGCGTTCCCGGCACGGGTTGGAAATTCGGGCTTGATTCGCTGATCGGTTTGATTCCGAACGTCGGCGACGGCTTAACTTCGCTGGTGTCGTTTTATATTCTGATCGCGGGCGTGCGCTACGGCGTGCCGAAAATCACGCTCCTCAGGATGGCTTTCAATATCGGTCTCGATTATCTGGTCGGGACGATTCCGTTTATCGGCGATGCTTTCGATTTTTTTTGGAAGTCCAACAAGCAAAATATGGATTTAATCCGCGAACGCGCCACAGGCAAAAATGTCGGGACGACGGGCGATTATATTTTTGTTTTTGCAGTTATTTTAATCTTAATCGCCATTTTAATCGGCTCGATTTTGGTTAGCCTTTTAATTTTAGGAACGATTTTCAAAGGTCTCTGGGATTATCTGAATTTTTAATAAAATCTATGTCTGAAAAAACAAACCGCCGCCAATTTTTGAAAATTCTGAGTGTAAGTTCCGTCGGAATTGCACTCGCGCCAAACAATCTTTTTGCCCAAAAAAGAAAAAAAACTTGCGTCATAATCGGCGCGGGATTTGCGGGTTTAGCCGCCGCTTTTAAGTTAAAAAATGCGGGTTGGAATGTGACCGTTTTAGAAGCGCGGAACCGCATCGGCGGACGAGTTTTTTCGCATTCTCTGCCGCAAAACCCGAATCTTGTGTGCGAACTCGGCGCGGAATGGGTCGGCGAAAGCCACGAGCGCATTAAAGCTCTTTGCGGCGACTTTAAAATTCCGCTCCAAAAACATCAATTCGACGATTATCTTCTGCAAAACGGCAAAGTTTCGCGCCCGAATCAATGGGGATTTTCCGCCGGGGCGAAAACCGCTTTTGATAAAATCAAAGCCGGTTACGAAAAACTGACGGCTTTACAGCAAGCCAAATTAGACAAACTCGATTGGTGGACTTACTTAGAAAAAATCGGCTATTCACAGGACGATTTAGTCTTGCGGGATTTGATGGACAGCACCGATTTCGGCGAATCAATCCGTCATGTTTCCGCCTTCGGCGCACTCGCGGAATATGCCGAGTCAAGCCCGAAAAACGAGATGGATTACAAAATGACGGGTGGAAATTCGCGGCTCGCCGAGGAATTTACGAAACGCATCGGCGAAGAAAAAATTAAATTAAACACATTTGTCACGGAAATTAACCAACGCGCCGGAATCGTCACCGTGAAAACCGAAAGCGAAAGTTTCAAGGCGGATGCCTGTATTTGCACCGCGCCGATTGCGAGTTTGAACAAGATAAAATTCAATCCGCCGCTTCCGGCTGTACAATCGGAAGCCGCGCAAAAACTGATTTATTCCCGCATCATCAAAAATAGTGTTTTGTATGAAAATCGTTTCTGGAAGGACGAAAACTTTTCGATGGTTTCGGATGTAACTTCGCATTTTTATTTTCACAGCACGCAAAATCAGGCGGGCAAAGAAGGAATTCTGACGGCTTACGCGATTGGCGAGAAAGCCGATATTTTAGCTTCGCAATCCGACGAACGGCGGATGAAAATCATCACGCGCGATCTGGTTGATTTTAACGAAGACGCGCCGAAATTGGCGAAAGGCATTGCGTCTTACGCGTGGCAGCGCGACAAATTCACACAAGGTGCTTACGCGCTTTATCGTCCCGGACAATGGTTCGGAATTCGTCCGATTTTACAACGTCCGCATTTGAAAGTTCTTTTCGCGGGCGAACATCTCGCCGATTGGCAAGGTTTTATGGAAGGCGCAATCGAAACGGGTGAAGCGGCGGCAGAAAGTTTGATTCGATAAAAATATTTCGAGGTTCGATAGAAAATATGTTTGGTTTGATGAAGGCAAAAAAATGTGGAATGTCTGAGGACGAAAAGCATTTTCGGCGGCTCAATTATTGTGGAACCTGTAAAACAATCGGCTCGATTTACGGTCAGAAATCGCGTCTTTTGCTCAATCACGACACGGTTTTTCTGGCAGAAATTTTGTCGGCGTTGAGCGGCGAAAAAGTGAAAGATTGGGAAAAATCTTATCAGTCTTTTAATTGTCTGAGCGTGCCGAAAGGCGAAATGCCTTTGTCGCTTCAATTTGCCGCGACCGCGAACGTGATTTTGACCGAATTCAAACTTGCCGACCACGTTGCGGATGAAGGAAAACGCCGTTACAAAATGGCGCAAAAGGCTTTTTCAAAAGAATTTCAAACGGCTGAAAAACTTTTGACCAAGTGGGATTTTCCGCTCGAAGAAGTCAAAACGATTCTGGAATCACAAAATCTGCGCGAAACGGCAGAAAAATCTCTGGACGATTTAGCCTTTCCGACCGCGCAAACAACGGCGATTTTTTTCCGTGAAGGCGCGAAGCAAATCGGTAAAAACGAACTCGGAAAAGTCGCGTTTGAAATCGGGTTTAATTTCGGAAAACTCGTTTATCTGCTCGACGGTTTTGAAGATTACGAAAAAGATTTTCGCACGGATCAATTCAACGCCTTTCGCGCCGCGTTCGGTTTAACTGACAAAAAATTGACTGCTGAAACAAAGCGAAAAATCAGCGCGATTCTGTGCGAAATCGAAGGCGAAATCAGTTCCAAAATTCACGAACTTCCGATTGCCGAAAATCAAAAAACGCTTTTTGTTTCAAGGCTTTCGCAAAACTTACACCAAAAATTAAAAACCGCTTTGCCCGTTCTCAAAACGAATAAGGTTTGCATCGCGAAACCGAAACAAACCTTCAAGCAAAGATGGCAAACCGCGTCGGAAAAAGCGCGAAATTTGGCTCATCAGTATCGCTGGCAAATGCCGCTTGTTTTTCTTTTCGTGTTTGCTTTCGCAATTGTCGCGCCCGCGCAATCGCGTGAAGCAAAATCGGCGCGTGAATGTTTTGATTTGAGCTTTAATCTGATGTTTCTCGGCGCAATCTTCGCTTCGGTTTTGGCTTTTCCGAAAACCGTCTTTTTGCAGAATTTTCCCGAGGAGCCAACCTCCGAAAAAATCAAGAAGAAAAGTGAGTGGTGCGACTGCGAATGTTGTTGTTGTGAATGTGGAGGTTGTTGCGATGGTTGCGATTGCGGCAGCGGTTGCTGTGATAATTGCGACTGCGGCTGTTGCGATTGCAGTTGCGATTAAGTAGATGGACAAAATAAATTTGTCAAAGTTGGAACGCGGGCAACTTGCCCGCCTCGCGCGTTCGAGGCTTTGCGAGAACAGGTGCGAAACGCCTCGTTTTCTCAAAACTTGGATACAGGCAAAGGCTTTCCGTTCTTGCTTTGCGCGAACGGTGCAGGCAAGTTGCCTGCACTCCGACTTAAAAATAATTCTGTCCATTTATGTAGTAGAAATTAAATGAACAATCCTTATTTTTTAACCGAATCCGTGGGCAAAAAAGTTCCCGTGATTTTGAGTTCGCCACATTCGGGCGTGGAATTTCCCGACGAATTGAAGATACATTTTCGCCCCGAATTAATGGCGCAACCTGATGACACGGATTGGTTTGTTCACGATTTATATAATTTCGCGCCTGACTTAGGAATTACCGTCATTCACGCAAAATACAGCCGTTGGGTGATTGATTTGAACCGTAACGAGGCGAGCAAACCGCTTTACACGGACGGCAGAATTATCACGGAATTAGTTCCGAAGACGGATTTTCTCGGCAATGAAATTTACATTGATAAAAAATTCGTTCCCGATGATGCGGAAATCGAACGGCGAAAAGAAAATTACTACAAGCCGTATTATCAAAAAATCGAAAACCTTTTAGCGGAAAGAGTCGCGGAGTTCGGACAAGTTTTGCTCTGGGACGCACATTCGATTCGCCGTTTCGTGCCGACAATTCAGAATGCGCCTTTTCCCGATTTGATTCTTGGCGACAATGACGAAAAATCGGCGAGCAAAGAGATTATCGAAATCGCTTTGAACGGCTTGAATGCGGGAAAATTCGGCGTAAATCACAATTCGCCGTTTAAAGGCGGAAACATTACGCGCTCGTTTGGGAAGCCCGAAATGCGAGTTCACGCTTTGCAATTGGAAATGGCGAAAACGAATTATATGGACGACGACGAACTGACCTTTAACGAAGAAAGAGCAAATAAAGTCAGAAATGTTTTGCGTCCGTTGTTTGAAAAGCTGATTGATTTTTTGGTCGTAAAATAAAAAAACGGCTTCCGAATTTTTACGGAAACCGTTTTCTCATTACACAAACAAATTTTGTTTAGACTGCTTTATTTTCGACCGGAACAAAATTTCTGCCGAGCAAAAATTTGAAACGCTTGTCGAGTTCTTTGAGTTTTGTTTCCCGCAATAATTTTAAGTCTTTTAATTGCTTTTTACCCTGTGGCGTATTGACGGTTTTGGCTTCGTCAATTTTGTTTTCGAGTTCCGTAATCGCGTAATAGATATTTGAAAATCCTTCGTCGCCAATGCTGTCGGTCAAAAATTCGCCGATAATTCTTCTTCTCTCGAAATCGTTTTTGCTGACGCTTTGCATCGAATTGTAGGCGTAAATTGCCAGACGCGATTTGTTGATACCACCCAAAATCGCCGAAACGCCGTAACTCACATATTGCGGTTTTTCCGCAAACCACGCTTCTTGAAGCATCGGATAAAGCACGGCGGAAACTCTTTCTTTTTGCGCCGCAGTCAGATGCTTGGCAACGCCGACCGTATAAGTTCCGTAACCTTCTTCGGTCACGACAAACGGACCTTTGCCTTTGAAGTTCGCGTCTTCTTCCTGATATGTCAGACCGTAAAAACTTTCCGCCAAATCGCCGATACCGTCTTCGCGGCTTTCCGTGTTTTCAATGCTTTTGACAATCCATTCGGTCAGAAGTTCGTATTGATTTTCTTTTGCCGACACGATTTGTTCGAGGTCGCTCAAGTTTTTTTCGTAGAACGATAAGTTTTTGTCAATTTCTTTTACGCCCGACATATAATCGGTCACATAATATTTTCCGTCTTCCTTATTTTTGGTCAAAAAGAACAGATATTCACCGCCGATTTTTATTTTTGACATATCAAAATAATTTTCGTAATTGTGACTGTCTTCTTCCATTTCCGAAGTATCCTGACCCGGCTTCGGAACGTATTGCGAATAGGCAAACGAAACCGATTTCAAATCTTTCTGACCTTTGAAAACTTTCGTGAAAACCAATTTTCGCTCGGTTTCCAAGCTGTAGCCGTATTCGTCTTCATTAGATTTTTTCGGCTCGGTTTCGCTGTCATATTTGGCGATGACAATCAATTCGCTATTCATATAAAGCCCAAGCCAAGTTTGCGGCGCGTCCTCACAGGCTTTGACGTTAGCCGTTGTCAACAAAGAAGCCAAAACCAGTGTCGCAAGCATCGCGGAAAAATATAAACGAGATTTTCTTAACATATAAACTTAAAATTCCTCAAAATTAATTCGTGTAAAAACACATTTGGAGAACGCTGAATTTAAATCTTATTGCACAATTTTCGGAATACTTTTTTTGATTTGCGAAAATAATTTTTAAGCGGAGTTTAATTTTGTATTTTCGGACATTTTTGAGCGGCTCGGATATACTAAAAAAATGAAATCGTATCGCTTCAAAGCATTACTGCAAAATCAAGGCTGGGTTGAAAATGCGGTCGTTTCGATTGACGACGCGGGAAAAATCGTTTCAATTTCGCAAAACTCGGAAGGCGAATTTATTAATGGCTATGCGCTTCCGGCTTTTCAAAACGCGCATTCGCACGCTTTTCAATACGCGATGGCAGGACTCGCGGAAAATCATTTCAAAGATGATGATTTCTGGTCGTGGCGGGAGGCAATGTACACCCTTGCGCTGAACTTAAATCCCGACGAGATGAAAACGATCGCCGCGATGCTTTACGCCGAACTCGTCAGACACGGTTATTCAAATGTTGCCGAATTTCATTACGTTCATCACGACAAAAACGGGCAGCCTTATGATAATTTGGCAACGATGGGCGAGGCTTTGATCGAAGCCGCGAACGAAACCGGAATTAAAATCACGCTGATTCCGATTTTTTACCAAAAAGGCGGGTTTGGCGTTGAGCCGAACGAACGCCAACGCCGATTTATTTCAAAGACTTTTGAAGATTACGCGAGACTTTTCGAGGCTTCCTTTGAGGTTTGCAAACGATACGAAAACGCCAATATCGCGGTTGGAATTCATTCGATGCGAGGTGTTGACGCGAAAGATATTTTGCGGGGAGTCAATGAATTGCCGAACGATGTTCCGTTTCATATTCACGTTTCCGAGCAATTGAAGGAAGTCACAGATTGTGTTGCGTTTCTCGGCAAAAGACCTGTCGAATGGCTTTTGGATAATTGCGATTTGAACGAAAGATTTCACCTCGTTCACGCGACGCATTTGACCAAAACGGAAACCGAAAAACTTGCAAAATCAAGTGCCAACGTGGTGCTTTGTCCGAGCACCGAAGGCAATCTCGGCGACGGTATTTTCCCTTTGCGAAATTATCAGGATTTCGGCGGCGCGTGGAGCATCGGAACGGACAGCCACATCGGGCTTAATCCATTTGAAGAACTGCGTCTGCTTGATTACGGGCAAAGACTGATTTCGCACAAACGAAATACTTTCGGCGCGGATGGCGGTTTGTTTGCGATTACCAAAGCGACCGTTTCGGGACGCAAAGCGATTAACAATTTTGAACCGATTTTTTTTGCGGTCGGTGCCGATTTTGATGCCTGCGTAATTTATTCGGAAGAAGTGCTTTTAGAAAATGTGAGTCTTGAAAATCTTACATCGGCGATAGTTTATACGGCAGATGCTTCACAAATTAACGAAACTTTCGTCGCGGGCGAGTTGATTGAACGAGATGAAGATTACCGGGAAATAAAAGAGAGATTCATCGAATGCGTGCGAAAATTTCGCGCTTAAAAAGCGTAGAGGATTCGAGTTAATAACTCGAATCCTCTACGCTTTTTATCTTTACAATCAGTCTTTACGCGGTCGCCGCCTGCGCCGCAAACATTTTTTCCAAAGCTCCGGTCAAAACTCCAATGCCGAATTCGCCTGCCGCCCGCGATTTTAATTTTCCTTCCGCGTCAAACAGATAATAAACCGGAACCCAGCCTTGCTCATTCAAAAACGCATCCTTGAGTTTGTGCTTGTTATCAATCGCGCAAACATCGTCAATGCAATGTTGTTCAATGTTTGCTTTGACCGTTTCCAGATTTGTGTCGGCTTCGTAGCGCGGCATATGAATCGCCACTGTGCGTAAGCCTCGTTCTTTATATTTCGCCTTTAATTCCTGCAATTTGGGCATATTTTCCTTGCAGATCCCGCAGCTCGTCGCCCAAAAATAAACGAGTGTCGGCGAACCCTGAACGTAATCATCGGCTGTTTCCTGTAATTCGTTCAGCCATTCGGTCGCGCCTTCAAATGTCGGAATCGCGTCTCCGATTCTCATTGGCATAATATTTTACTCCGCTATTACGATTTTGGATTTTAGATTTTGGATTTTGGATTGGAAATCAGAGATTCTTATCTTCTGACAATCCAAAATCCAAAATCGGCAATCCAAAATAAAACTTTCAAAACCTTAAACCGTCAAATTCTCTTGTCCCGGTGTCCAGTCAGCCGAGCAGAGTCCGCCGGTTTGCAAGCCTTGCAAAACGCGCAGCGTTTCATCAACCGACCGCCCGATGTTCAAATCGTGAACGACTGCGTATTGCAAAACGCTTTCGGGATTAATGATGAATAAACCGCGCAGAGCGATATTCGATTCTTCAACCAAAATATTGTATTTCGCCGCCAATTTTCCGCCGACATCCGAGATTAACGGATACGCCAAACCTTCGATTCCGTTTTGGTCACGCGGCGTTTTAATCCAGGCACGATGCGAATGAACCGAATCGGTCGAAGCACCGAGAACTTCCGCGCCGATGCCGTTAATTTCATCGAGTCTGTCTGAAAAAGCCGTCAATTCGGTCGGGCAAACAAACGTAAAATCGAGCGGATAGAAAAGCAGAATCAACCATTTGCCTTTGTAATCCGAAAGACTGATGTTTTCTGCCAATGTTTCCATATTCTTGGTCGAGGGCAGATTGAAATCCGGTGCCGATTTGCCGACTGTGGCAATTGTAACTTCCGTTTTATTTTCCTTAGCTAAACCTGTAGCTGCTGACATAATTAAATTTATCTCCTAAAAATTTCGTATTTATTTATTGCAATCAGGACAAAGTCCGCGCAAAGTAAGCTCTAAAGATTCGGGTTTGAATTTGGAAAACTCCGCCGCGAAGGCAATAACTTCCGCCGGAAGTTCGATTTCCATATCAACCAGTTTTCCGCATTTTGTGCAAATCGCGTGGTCGTGGCGCGAAGTCATCGAATCGAAACGACTCGCACCGTTGCCGAAACTAATTTCCGCGATATGTCCCGCGTCCTTCAAATAACGCAGAGAATTATAAACCGTTGCAAAAGAAATACTCGGCAAAAGCTGTTTCGCTTTATCGAAAACCTCGTTCGCCGTCAGATGCTCTTTTTCGTCGCAGATAACCTGCAAAACAACTTCACGCTGTTTCGTCAATCCCAAATCTTTAATATTTAATGTTACGCTCATTTCTTCCTAAATTAGATTTAGAATAATTCTAATTCTAAATCTTGTCAAGCGGTTTCTGATAACTTTTGGAAAACTTTATATTTTTCAGCCGACAACGACTCCGCCGCAGCTTGAGCCTGCGCCTGCCGTGCAGCCGAAACAATGCGAGTCGGTAATAATGCGGCGGTCAGATAATTTAGACGGGTCAAAGTCAGCGATTGTTTGAGGCATATTGCTTTCAACATTTAGATTCAGCACCTGGTTGAAATCACAATCATACAAATTTCCGCGCCAGTCAATGCTGATTAAACTGCGGCACATCAGACCCGCAACGGTCGCCGGATTAAATGCGTTAATGAGTTTTTGCATATATGATTCTTCATTTTTTGAACGCCTCAACCATTCGAGATACCGCGCAATCGGCATATTCGTAATCGTGAAAAGATTGTTGAAAGTTATGTCGTAGCGTTTTTTCAACTCGCGTTTGAAGTCATTTTCAATTGCGCTTTGTTCCGGTGGCAAAAACGCGCCGACGGGATTATAGACCAGATTCAAAATCAGCTTTTCGTCCGCGCCGTAGCCGACCGCGTTTAGCTTTTTCAAGGCTTCGATTGATTTGTCAAAAACGCCCGTGCCGCGCTGTGCATCGGTTTGCGTTGCCAAAAAATACGGCAGACTCGAAACAACTTCGACCGCATTTTCCGCGAAAAATTCGGGTAAATCTTCCTGTCCGTCTTCAAACATCACCGTCAGATTATGACGGACAATAACTTTCGCGCCTGTTTTCCGCGCTTCAGTCACAAAATAACGAAATTCGGGATTTAATTCCGGTGCGCCGCCCGTCATATCGAGCGTCGGGATTTTGTATTTTCGCAAGGCGTTCAGACAATCTTCAACGACCGAACGCGGCATTATTTCCGTTCTAATCGGGCTGGCATCAACGTGGCAATGTTTGCAGGCTTGATTGCAGAGTTTGCCGACATTGACCTGCAAAGTATCAATCGCGCCCGGCGTTAGACGGAGATTATTTTCCGCCAGTTTTTCGTCGAAACTGACGGCGGAACGCGCCGGAGATTCATTTTTAATAACCGGAAGATTTGTCGTCATTACATTGAAACTTTGTCGTGCGCGTTGTGCGATTGAATGCCGTGAATCAGGCTCGCACCGCCGCGAATTGCCGAGGCAAGATGCATCGCTTCGGTCATCTGTTCGATATTCGAGCCGTTTTCCAGACACGAGTTCGTATAAGCGTCAATGCAGTAAGGACATTGTACCGTAACCGCGACGGCTAAACCGATTAACGCCTTTTCGCGTTTTGAAAGTGCGCCTTCTTCTTGACAGGCTTGATACCAAGCCATAAATTTTTCAAATAAATCGGGACGAACTTTTCCGATTTCGCCAAAGCGGTTTAAATCTTCTTCGTTATAATAATGCATATATTTTGAGTTTTAGAATTTAGCTCTAAAGCTCGGGATTTTGAAATTTCAGCAAAAACTTATCTATCTGGCGACGATGACGAAGAATGTGAACAATCGCGTGTTCGAGCAGTTGTTCGATATTTTCGGAGAAATTTTCCTTCCGCATAATAATGATTTCTTCCATCTCGCCATAACTCATTTCCCACTTTTCGTCGAGCGTTTTAGCTGTATAAGCCAGAACTTTGTCAATTTCATCGCCGATTTCAGAAGGCGGAATTTGCTTTCGTTCCTGCCCGAGCGGTTCGTGCGGAATTGAAAATTGTCGGCGAATTCCGTTGGCATAACCGTAACCGGCATAAACGACGTGATTCATTATCGTTTGAATCGAACGGCAATCTTCATCTTTGGTTTCCGTATCAACAATGCGCGTGTAATCATCTTCGCCGATATTTTCGACAATCGTTTTCAGTTCAATCGCCGCACGTTCGTATTCGTCCATCAACGCGCCGATTGCGCCTTTTCGATAATCTTCTAAATTTTTCATTAACAATAATCTTCTCCCGGCAATTTGTTCATAAGATACTAAATTCGGATACTATATTTCAAAATGAACCGCACAATTATAATTATGGCAAAAGTTCCGATTGTCGGAACAGTTAAAACAAGGCTTCAATCCATTTTATCACCTGAAAAATGTGCCGAACTTGCCGCCGCCTTTTTACAGGACACGATAAATAAAGCCCAAACCATCTGTAAAAACGTAATTTTAGCATATTCGCCCGCCGGTCGGAGCAGACTTTTAGAAAATATAGTTTCGTCCGAAATCGTCTTAATTGAACAAAAAGGAATTAATCTCGGCGAAAAAATGTCGAATGTTTTTGAATTCGTTCTTAACGAAAATTCGGATTCGGCGGCGGTTATGATCGGCACAGACAGCCCGACTTTTCCCGCCGATTATATCGCACAGGCATTTGAATTGTTGGAAAAAGATTCCGAAATCGTTCTCGGCAAATCGAAAGACGGCGGATTTTATTTAATCGGTTTGCGAAAACCTTTTCCGAAACTTTTTGACGAAATTGAGTGGAGTACGTCGCTGGTCTTTGAACAAATCACGCGGAATGTTGAAAACTTGGAAATCAAAGGATTAAAACAAATACCCGACCATTATGACGTTGACACGCCGGACGATTTTCTATTTATGAAAGCTGAAATTCTCGGTGATGAAGGCTTGCAAAAATCGTCTGAAAACACTTATCAATGGCTGGTTTCAAATAATGAAACAATCTAAGTTTCCTTTTTTGAACCCGTTGGAAAATAGATTTTAAGTAATTTGTACGGACTCACTCCGAGCCAATAGAGAATTTGCAAAATCGTCCAGCGAAGAAATGTCAGAGTAAAACTTTTGTTTTCAAATCGTCTTGAAGAGGTTGTAACAACGGAAGATAAAGTCACAATTTCACCATCTTTTTTTAATCTTTCGATAAAATCCAAATCCTCAAAAATCGGGAAAGGCGCGAAACCGCCCATTTTTTGATAAACTTCGCGCCGCACGAAAATTGCCGAATCGCCGTAAATCAAACCGATTTTTCTCAAATTCGGGTAAAGCCACGTTAGGAATTTCGCCGCTTTTCTTTCGCCGTCAAAACGAATCGTAAAATTTCCGCCGACAATCCGCGAGTCTTTCAAAGCAAGTTTCATTTGACTAACGCAATCGGGCGAAACGATTGTGTCGGCGTGCAGAAACCATAGAATCCCGCCTTTTGCATAGTTTCCGCCGACTTCCAACTGTTGTCCGCGACCACGCGGCGCGTGCAGAATTTTAACCTTGAAATCTTCGGCAATTAAAATCGTCGCGTCCGTGCTTCCGCCGTCAACCAGAATAATTTCGGCATTCTCGAAAATCTGAAGCGAGCGCAGAGTTTCCCGAATTGAATCTGCTTCGTTGAGCGTCGGGATGATAATCGAGATTTCAGGATTCA
Organism: Acidobacteriota bacterium; assembly: GCA_031412675.1. Lineage (GTDB taxonomy): Bacteria > Acidobacteriota > Blastocatellia > Pyrinomonadales > Pyrinomonadaceae > JAFDVJ01. The sequence continues at coordinate 36,124 of JANODL010000177.1, forward strand.
TTTTAATTCTTTCGGAGCGGTTTGTTTTTCAAAAGGCAGCCGCAAAATTTTGGTTAAAACGAGTTCATTCGGATTTTGATACGCCGGAACACCGATGATGATTTCGTCTTGCGGAACATCGCTTCTAAATGTGCCGTGAATTTTATCCCAAAGAGTTAAACCGCTCGACCAGTTTGAATCCGTTTCCGCTTGAACTGTTGAATGATGAATGCCGTGAAGCTGTGGAGTCACGATAAAATTCTGAAGTTTTTTGTCCAAATCAAACGGCAAATTCGCGTTTGAATGATGAAACAAAATGGACGGAAACAAAAGAACTTGCCAAGCGGCAAACGAACGCGGCGAAACGCCGATAATCAAAATTTGCGCCGAACGCCACAAAACCGAAATTATCAATTCGCCGAAATGAAACCTGACGGCAGTCGAAGCGTCAAGGTCTGAATCAGCGTGATGAACCAGATGAAACCGCCACAGAAAAGGAATTTTATGCGTTAGAACGTGCCAGACGTATAAAGTGTAATCCATTAAAACAACGGCTAAAATCGTTTCAAACCATTTCGGCAAACGAACGATTTTTAATAAGCCTAAATTTCTGCGCTCGACGAGCTTTGTCAGCCGTGCGGCAATCGGTTTTTCGGTTATTTGCAAAGCAAGCGCGGCAACGGCGGCAACCACCAAATTTCTTTTGTTGCGAACGAGTTTTGGCTCGACTGTGCGGCGCAAAGGACGGCGATTTTCGAGCCGGATGAGAACACCTAAACTGACGAGTGCGAGCGGAACGCTTAAAATTTTAAGAAAACTTTTCATCTTATTTTTGTCGCTTGGCTATAATTCAGCATAAAGAAATTTTTAGAATTTTGGAAAACGGGGAAACAAATGAGCGCGAATTCAAAACTTATTTTTGTTTACAATGCCGACAGCGGCGTGTTTAATTTATTGACGGACATTGCTCACAAAGTCTTTTCGCCGCAAATTTACGCCTGTAATCTCTGCGCTATTACGCATTCAAATTTCGGAATGAAAAACAATGGAAAGCCTATCTCGAAGCATAGAATTTTTGTCTGCGGATGGCTGAAATTCGGACGGTTAAAAACATTATAAACTTCAACACGCATCTGCAATTGCAATTTATCGGTTAGATCAAAAATGCTATGGCTGAAATAGAAAATGGAGCTTTTTAAAGGTTAAGCATCTAATTTTAACAGTGAAAAGGGCGACAAGTTTTCTTGTCGCCCTTTTTTCAAAAAATGATTTTCTTGAAAATTTTAAGTTTTGTCATCTTCTAATAAAGTTCTAAACTATCATGTCTGTAAGTTGTTGATTTTTCGTATCAATTTCCTTATCTACCTAAATAAACCTTTGTACTGAAAGAGATTTTTGTGTTTAATAATTCTGATATTTTTTAATAAAGCTTTGGACGATGATATCCATATAGCTGAAAATATAATATCAAAAATTAATACTTTAAACAAATTTTAACTTATCAAAATGATTTTGTATTTCTTAGAGATTTAAGTTTTATTCAAGTTACACAAGTAAATTTGTCCAGCCAAACAAACTTGCTTTCTATAAATAGATATAAGATTTAACATAGTATTAATATAACTTTCTGGAGATTAATTTAATGAGTCTTAATACAAAATGCTTGGAAGATACAATCAGTGATTTGCCTGAGCCTCCCAGTTTGCCTTTAGCTCTTCCTATATCTCATGTAAGCATCGCAAGATGGTTTAAGAGTATTGCAAAAGACGGTCATTTAGAACCAAGATTATGCCAAGTATTTGGAGAAGAACTTTTGTATTTATTCTATGGCGGCGTTTTTTACCGACCAAAGAATAAACCAACACAAAACGTAGAAGAATTACCTATCGCATTTCTTTTTAGTCCAACGCTATTAGAGCGAATAATAAGATTCTATCCATTTGATACAGGAGGGATGGCTTCAGGACGATTTGGAACTTGGAGTACTTCACTGGGACCGCTGATGAAAGATTATAAAGTAAACGGAAATCACCATCACACAATTCCCAGAAAGATGATTTATCATATATTCAATAGCAATGAGTCCTATCTTCACGGTGAACCTGATCCAAATTGTAAGAGTAAGCCTTATCCATTACCAGAACTTTTCGATTTTTATTCAGATGACTTAACATCATTTGATATTGATCATAGGCAATGTATTATTGAGTGCCAAACTAATGAACAAATACCGTTAAAGAATGAATTATTATGGATAGGATTCCCTGAATCTATGACAGATGCATTTATTAATATTTGTAAATGGATGGAACCTGTTATACCGCAATTTTTTGCTTATGAGTCACATAGAATTACTATTCCGTCAGAAATGACTGCAAAATTGGAAGAAATTGCCAAACAAGAAGTAATTAACCGCTACATAAAAATTCCATAACCAGATTATGAATAAAAAGCGATTTAAACTTATTGGTCATGATAATCCTCTAGGGTATCCAGCACCTGTTTTACCTATAGGAAAATTAGATAATGAGTTAGTCGCTGTTTATGCAACAGACAGAGCAACAGTTATTGTTCTAGAAGATGAAGAATACTTATTCATTCACCACAACGATTATTTAAGAGAAACTCTGAAAGATTTTGACTATCTCAATGAGAGGCTCTTTGCGTTTAATGAGGATTCAGTAATCTCATACGCAATTGATAACGAGACTGATTACTTCATACAATTACTTCAAGATAATTCATTTTCTAAGGAAAATCCCTTTCTAAGATTATCTTTAGCTAAAGCAACTAATGACATTCATCTTTTAATTCAAGAGTTAGGAACATCATTACTACGTATAATTAAGTTGGCTCCGCGTCTTACCGAAACTTGGTATGCTCGCCAAATTTATACCTTATCGCAACAACTACATCCTCTTGATCAGTTGATAATACCTGAAACTTGGAAGGATTTACTGGAATGCATTAATGATGCACATAATGATACGGAATGGTTACAGTCTGTGGAGCAATCGGACTATAAATCTGAAACAGAGGAAAAAATTTATGAATCTAGAACTCCTATTGATTTTGCTATTATTACGACTCTAAAAGAAGAATTGGAAATTGTTATTGCGAAACTTCCTAATGCACAAAGAGTAGTGTCAGGTACTGATGATATTCGCGTTTACTATAAAGCAGAATTACCTATTGTTTCCAACACTGGTTTAAGCTCCTATAGTATTGGGTTAGTTTCTCTTCAAGATTTCATAAATGATAAATCAATCGATATTATCGGAGACATTGCTCAAATTTTGAGAACTCACAACATAATTTATATTGGAACTACAGCCGGCGTTCAGCGTAATGGTGCTGAACTTGGAGACGTTATTGTTTCAGATAAGATTATTAGTTATTTAATGAAAGACCTAAAAGTTGAAAGGGAAATTTCACCTTATACTATTAATCAAATTAATCCAGATATTTTAGTATCAATACGGCAAATTAGGGATAGTAGATGGCAACGATTTATAAAGGAAAAACGACCACAGAAAGGAGAGCCGAAATGCATTATCGGACCAACAGCACTCAGCAACACCTTAATTAAAACGGAGTATGATCTTACACAACTAATAAATAGTTATAATAAATTAATTGGTATAAATATAGATGCTAAAATAATAACAAGCCTGTCGCTCCAACTCGAAGAAAAAATTAATCTTGTTATCATTCAAGGAATCTCTGACTTAATAGATCAATATAAAAAACCTAAAAACCCAAGCAGTTGGCGCTTATATGCTGCTGATGTTGCGGCATCTTTCGCAATTGAAATACTCAAACAAGGTGTCCTTTTTCCAGATGAACAAAAAGATGTGGCAGCTCGAAGTGTTATAAAAAGCTCCGAAATTATCAAGCAAGAAGAAAGAAACATTAAGGGAAGATCAGAACTGTCCGAAGGTGAAATTGACCATTATTTACAATTAGCCAAAACTTATCAAACAGAAAAACGCTATTCAGAAGCTGAAACTATTCTAAGAAAAATTCTAGCTATAGATTCTTATGAGATAGGTGCGCGTGTAGAATTAAGCAAAATATATCAAACGCAAAAGAAATGGATAGAAGCTGAGGACATGCTGCTTAAAACTTTAGAAATTGACCCTACTCTACTTCAAGTCCGAACTGAATTAAGTAAAATTTATCAAGCACTGATGAAATGGAGAGAAGCAGAAGAAATTTTACTTGAGAGTCTTAGAATTGATAACAATCAATTACATCCCCGAACTGAATTAAGCAAAATATACCAGCGACAAAGGAGGTGGAGAGAGGCTGAAGAAATTCTCCTTGAATTGTTTAAGTTAGATAGTAACAATCTTCAGGCACATACTGAGCTGAGCAAAATATATCAACAACAGAAAAGGTGGAAAGAAGCAGAAAATATTCTGCTTGAGAGTCTGAGTATTAACAATCTACAACTTCATCCACGTACAGAGTTAAGTAAAATTTATCAGCACCAAGGAAAATGGAAAGAAGCAGAAGAAGTGTTGCTCCAGGAACTTGCCATTGACTCTGAAGCACTACACCCTCGAACCGAACTGAGCAAAATATATCAACAACAAAGAAATTGGAAAGAAGCAGAAGAAATTTTACTTGAATCATTGAACATCGATAATCAACAGCTATCTCCTCGAATAGAATTAAGTAAGATATATCAACAACAAAGAAAATTAAAAGAGGCAGAGGATATTTTGCTTGAAGCTTTGGAACTTGATCCAAAAGGACTTCAAGTAAGATTTGAGTTAAGCAAACTGTTTAGTAAACAAGAAATTTTTGAAAAAGCTTTGTCGTTTTTACAAGAATGTATTGCTATAGCGCCTGAAGATATTAATTCATTAATGGAGTTAGGCAAAATATACACAAGATTGGGAAATTTCATAGAAGCAGAGAAAATATTTAAACAAGTTATAAATATTGATTTTGATAATGTACCTGCGAGAATAGAATTAGCTTCTTTATACTTAAAATTAAAACGACATAAGGAACGAGAAGACGTTCTTTTCCAAATCTATGAAATTAATCCTCAAGATGTTTGGATATTAATAGCGCTATCTAAAGTGTTCAGACGCTTTAAAAAATATAGAGTTGCGCTTCATCTTTTGGAATCGGCTTTAGAGATTCGAGATTCTGACCTGTTGTTGGTTTGTGAGTTAATCGAATTACATTCTATTTTGCGAGATAAGAAGAATGTGGAGCATTATCTTCTTAAAGGAAGAAGCATTCTAGATAATGCTCCCTATAATAAATTTAAAGATAGGTTCACTAAAATAAAAATAGAGTTTGACGAAAATGCTACATTACTGAACTTAAATGAAATTGGATACGCATTTAAGATTGATAATGAACGTTATATCAAAAGTGAAGTAGGCAATAATTATGTAGTTAGAGATAATACAATATTTAACTATCGAGTAGGACAAAACGAAAAAGTATTCTTTGCTACTTACAAAATTGAAGAAGAAGTTATAGCAGATTTTATAGAACCATTTTTTGAATCTACAATTCATTTACGCCAACTTATTTAAGTAAAATAGACATAATATTAAAATTTCACATTTACTTTCCTAATTTCCTTTTAGTCTTGCTAAAGATTCATCAATAGCCTTTTGTACTTTCGCTGACGTTGACGTTTTGTTTCTAACTACTGCCTTTATTGTAAATTGAAGTCTTGTTGGTATTCGACCTTCTTTAAGAAATTCTTCTTCTGCCCATTTCACTTTACGGATCATATAATCTTCTGGCTCTTCAAGAAATCTATTGATTATTTCTGTTGTTAGAGGAAGCTTTTTCTCTCGCTTTTCAATCCACGTTTTATAACCTGTCCTATTGATTATTTCTGTAATTGAAACCCTAACGGGAAATTCATTTATACTAAGAATTTCATTACAAACTTTTTCTACTTCCCTTGAGACTTCAAGATCAATCATCTCCCAATCTAATATATCGCTATTCCTACTAACCTTTTGAGGCTCGGGTAAATGCTCTTCAATCCAATCAGAATCATTTCTCCTAAACCATAGATAGTGAAAGTTCGATATATCCATCAATTCTTGCCGGCTAGCTTGTGAATTTTCCTTCAAAATTTTTAACCACTCTTGACGATACTGAGTACGCATTTCACTAAAGCTCTTATTTGGATTTCGGTATTTATCATAACCTTGAATAATTCTAGAGTCGGAAGTATTCATTGGTAGATTAAGCCTGATTGCATGTCTAATAACAGAAAGCTCAGAGACTCCAAGCAACTCACCTATTTTGCTGATGGATAAAGTTAAATCTACCCACAACTCTGTAAGTTTATCTTCCCAAGTCTTTCCATATTCTTTAACTAAGCTATAGGTAAATTTATCTTTCTCGGTTTTATCAGGTCCCAGCCTTTGGTAAGTAAAACCGCAATTACAACTGAAAATTCCAAGTGGAATGCCTTGTTTATCAACATCTTTGCTTATATTGTCCAAGATTTTACATTCTTGAATTTTTAATTCTCCATAATGTTTTGAGGAAGGATTTAAACAAGGATATGGCGGCTCCCCAAATGCCTTAAACTCAATGTATGAATTGAAAAATTCTTCAGCAGATAAGCCTAAGAAGTTTAGTAAGAGAAGATGCCTGATTGGATGGTAAATAGTGTGAGTATTACTTTTTTGAACTAAGGCTGAAAGCCAATTGTCCCCGTTAGACGCGCGACCGGTCATTTCAAAGAATTTTGGGGAAAAGAATTCATCGCAGGCTTCAAAGAATTTTTCATGACGTAGTCTTCCTTTGTAGTAGGCAAACCCAAGTTTAAGTAACCGATTGAAATATCTGTGTCTGATTATTTCGGGTCCTATCTGTAACTGTCTTTGAGAAAGAAGCCATTGCGCGTCCTGAGCAACTCTAAGAAGAATTTTCTGGTCTGGGTTTTCTTCATTGAGATATCTGGGAAAAGTATTTATAATAAACTGCTCAGCGAGATAAAATTGATAGCCAACTTTTCTGTCCCATTTCAAACAACTATTTTCTAAAAAACACTTGTGATTAGGACATACTAAAATTCCAGCCAATTGATGCATTCGATGCCAATAAGTTTCGCCGTAGGAATACCTATCTTCATCTACACATAACGGACAAAATCGCAGGTAATCTGGAGCATTTAATTGTTTAACTCTGATGCCAAGCCGGACATGGATTTTATTATCACTATCTGATGCCATTTCCTGGCGAACTATTTCAGCACGAGCATTTGGCAAAAACGGCTCATAAAAGGGAAAAAGCGTATTCTCGTTAATTAACTTTTCTGCGATATAAAGATTGCCTTCAGGAAGGAAGGATATAAAAGTATTCAGCCTTGTAGGTAAATCTACTACAGCAGAATATTTTTGACTTCCAAAAAGTACCCTTAGATTTGTTTTATAGTTAGGGTATCTAGTCCTTTCGCTGTACCGGGCGCAAGCACTATAAAGAAGCTCATCAGGATATGGATCAGTAAAAAATCCGAGCATTGAAACCTCCGCAATCAAAATTCAGACACAGCAAAATTAATAAGATTTAAATTCGAGAGATGGACGCATAAACCCGCCTTTTCTTAGCACTTCATATGCTGCTGAATTGTCATCTCCATCAAGATTCGCAGTAATGTTTATCAACTTTCTCTTTTTTATTGAAGGGTCGGACTTACGCAATTTTGCTGAACTTAAACCATATTCAGTAATTTTAGGTCTGTTTCTTTTAGTCTTATTACTCTTGCCCCCAGAATTTTGCAATAGTGAGTTTGTTTCTTTTGGTACATTCTCAAAAGGATTGAGGTCAATTGTTAATTTAACTTGATTTTTGTCAGATAAGGATTGTTGTTCCTGTGGATCGGCTTCATCAACAGAGTCAGGCGAATCAATTGTCGAAAGAAAAAAATCTTCAGACATATCACGAGGATAAACATCTTCAAATTGCTGCAATACTCTCATATCACCTGTTTTCATAGCATTTAAAACATTCCGTGGAATATTTAAGTAATCTTTGGCAGCAGACCGAATAATTCCTACGGTTATTTTTTCTAGTTTGCTTTGAATAGCTCTCTTTTGGGCAAAGCCAAATATCTTAACCGCAAAATCGGTAATTCCCTGTGATTCCTCGTAAAGAGCATCTTTTAATTTCTGGGTTAATTTAATCTCGTGTTTCGTGTATTGATACTTCCACATTGTCTTGACGAATAGATCCCATTGCTCATCTTTTTCCATACGATGCCAGACCAAGTCGCCTTGCCCGGTTCCGCGCCTCATCTGGCTAAATTCACCTGAAAGAACTGAAATAGCTTTGTAAGTGCCAACAAGAATTACCGGAACCCCGATTGTATTGATTAGTTGAACGAAAAAGTTGAGCATCATCTCATCTCCACCGCTCTTGGCAAGATTCAATCTCTGAATCTCATCAATGACCAAAACTCCAAGAAAGTGGTTAGACGCAACTACGGCTAAAGCATCCAGAAGATCGTCTATAGATGGTTTTCCATCGCCATAATCTATGTAGTAGTTTGTTCCCAAGGCAGCATCTACAGAACGCAAAAAAGCTTTGCACAATCCTCTCCGGCTACCATCATGAGGACATTCAACCTTTAGCCAGATAAGCTGCTTATGAGTGAAATTTCTATTCATATATCGGCTGTGCCGAAGAACTTGCGGATAAAGATCTAAAATTCTCAAAATGGAGCGCGATTTTCCGACTCCGCTCATTCCAACCACAGTGAAACCTGATGCTGTCCAAGAAGGGTCTTTATCCGCTGACTCATACTGGTCATCGTACTGATCGAAAGTTTCAAGTTTGTTTTTAATTTTTTCCCAGTATTCTTTTGAAAAAGGATTCCGGCTGAGATAACCTAGCCTGATAACCGAGGAAATTCTTTGCTCCAAATCAAGATGAACGTCAAGCGGCACAAAAAATCTTAGCGCTGTTTGAATAAGCATAAGCCGTTCCTTATCAGGGCGTTCACGATCAATATCTTTAAACTCAGGTTTTTGGTTAAGCCGTTTCATTACCTGCTCCATATCCCATAATGGAGGAAGTGCCTCAAGCAAAGGGTTGCACTCAAATTCAGGAATTTCCGCCTGCCGATAAAGGGCGTCTCGGACCCGTCCTTTGTGAATAGTAAACTCTTGATTAATTGAATTTTTTCTTTTTCTCATTTGTCATCCTCTTGCAATTTTCGTAAGGCATCAATATAGCTTGGTCGTGGAATATACTCCTCTTCCTGTGGCTCAGCCGTTTCGTTTGTTACATTAATGTTGTCATCAAAAGTATTTCCAGATGGTAAAGAAGGCTGCCAGTCTTTGAGTGGATTATCCGCCAATTTTTCCATCTCACGATTCAAACGAATACTCTCCTTTCTGGATTTTTTGCTGGTTTTGCCTGATTTCAGTAGAGCGTTTTGCCTTCTTTCTATTGCATTTGAAACAATGTTTTCCTTTCTCGCTTGTCGTATGGCTTTCCTGCGTTGTCTTTTTGTTCTATCCGCTTTTTCCGCCTGATATTCCAAAGCGAAATAATCCACAGCGTCATACCAACTGCAATCTTTTAAATGTTGAGAGGCTTGTGTTAAATAACACACCTCTAATCTTGTTCCGCCATCGAGAGGTAAATATATTACGTCGGCTGAGTCTGGGTAATAAGCAACCTCCACGCGCAGGCTTTTCCCTTTGGCACGATCAAGCCATCCTTCGCGCAAAATTAAATCTGAAACATAGTAAAGTTCGCCCTCCAGATGAATACCGCGAGGGGTAACAGCAACTGTTTTTCGAGGAAGTAGATTTAAGCGGATGATGTCTTGCGAAATGGCTCTTAAATGACCTGAACGATTCCTGATGCCCCAATTCCAAATATCCAGAGGATATCTTTTAACGTAATCGGCAATCATAAACTTGTTCTTTTTGTACCCTTTCATATGATGAAGTTCGTTATACTCCAGAATGTGGTCTATCCACAGTTTGCGAAAATCATTAAGAGTTAGACTCGCATCCAATATATAATCAGGCTCTCCTCTTTCTTTAAGATGTGGAACATACCCAGGTAAAAATTTAACTATCTTTTGTTCGGCGATACCGTGGTGTCTTTCGACAAGCCCTTTCATATCAGCTCGATAAGGAGAAGTGTTTTGTATTTTGACTCCGATGTTTAAAAAGGGTTCAGCTTTATAACCTTTCATTTCGCCTCTGTCCGCTAGAATGCCTTCAAAGACGTGATGCATAGGCCACTCGTCCTCATCGATTGTGATCCCGTACTTGGCGCAAAATTCCACCTTGTTCGTTGTAACATTGTCTAAAGCAATCATTGCGCCCTTCCAACTAGGTCCTTCTGCCAGTGCGGCAAAGCCTGGAATAGCATGACTAAAAGTGTCTATTCCCAGATAAACAACAGCTCTCCCAATAATACGGTCGGGTATCAATGAATTAACGAGATGAACATTTGCAATAGTTGAATCGAACTGTAAAAGAGAACCTGGACCAAATGCCATTTGAGTAGAATCGCCTGTAATTGATCTGGAGTTTTTGAGATATTCAATCTCTCCATCACGAGAGATTGTTTCTCGCTTAGAATTGCGGTAGTGATTTCTATACCAGAACCAAAACTGCATATAGGAGGGAAGTTGATTATCAGGTGGAAGAACAGGAACGCGGATACCGTCAATTTTGTCTTCGCCTATGCAGAAGTACTTTTCCTTAGTTCGGTCAAAAGTTTCAGCAAGACTTCTACACTCATTCGTTTCATAAAACTTTTTAACGCCGCGTTCAAACTTTCTCTCGATGGCAGGCGTAATTCTGACCCCGCTGGACTCTTCTGATTGCTCATCATAATTTCGAGGAGGACGACCAAGCTTAGTCCCATCGGGATTATCAGAAAGGCGGCGTTTTCCTTTGCCGCCACATTTATCAAAGTCAGGTAGTAAAGCATTTTCTTCACGTCCTGACTGCCACCAGCTTCGCAACCAGCCATTAATTGTTGTTTTGCTACGTCCTGTTATTTCCCTTAATTCATTTACTTTTTTGCCCCTCACTTTTCTATTGAGCATTAAGTCAATTTCTTTATCATCAATTAACTTTTCAAAATCTTTCCTTGAATCTTCTCTATGTTTTATTGATTTTTCTGAAAAGTACTTATCAGAACGACGCAAGTAATCAAAAGGATCTTTTGTCCAAATATTCGCGTTACCGGATAAAATCGCGTCCCGAATTTCGGAAAAACTTCGCAAGAAAGGAAAGCCTTTAGAATCAAAAATATTTATAACTATTGCTTCATTATCTAATTCATTGAAATACAACACCCGCTCGACAGATAAGAAATCTTTTTCAGAGTTTTCCTCTGATTCAATTGGCTCTTCCAGCCACTCGATTAATAAATTCAAACAAATTTCCATAATTCTCTCCTCGCTATCAGTTTGAAATTGTTAATCCCAATTCACTGATTTTTTTGCTTGGTTCAATACGAAAGTGCATATCAGCCTTTAGTTTTCCAGTAGTTAATAAGTGACGAACCGCGGACAAGCTAACTCCCGTTTTTAATCCGAGCTGCACATCACAGGCGGTTGTAATATCACTTAAAGTTAGATTTTGATTAGATAGATGATTAGCTAAGATTGGCAGTAACTGATTGGTGATATCATTAGTAAGCGGTGGGCAGAGCTCAATATTTTGGTAAGAATGAATCCACTCTATGTTTTGAGCCAAAACTGAATCTATTTCTTTTTCTGTTACTATTCCCCAGTCAATTCCTCTGGAATTCCAATAAATACGCTCAATTTCAAATTTCTCAATAGTTCTTGGATTACATAAATCCTGACTATACTTTACAGTTCTAGCTATTTCTCCAACGCCAATTTCTTTTTTAATGGTTATGAGAAAATCTGTTGTCATAATGTGCTTGACCCCTTTTGTGTAGCCTGGATGGCGAATTTTGAGCTCGCTTGCAATATCAATGGTGTGTTTTAGATGTAAGGGATATTGCTCACGTATATCCACAATCGAAGAACCCCATTCCAAGTTATAAAAATAAAATAATTCCAGTTTACTTAGTAAATGATGTACGCGATTCGTCTTCCATCCTTTGATTCTTGTTGATAAACCTTTTGACGGAACTTGATGAGTCAGAATATAAGGCTTATAATCAGCCCCCCTACCTTCAGCATCTCCATCAAAAGATTCTTTCTTTGCTTTTGACATATTTCTCCTTATATCTTTAAAGATTTATATTTCGACGCACTAAAGTGACTACGCTCAATAGCTCATTAATTTAGGCTTTTGTTGGAACGATTGTAGGGTTTCTGTAAGCTAGCGTGAGTTTCGCTTGTCAAAGCAAAGTAGCTATGTTATAAATGAAAACACTACGAGCGTTCCGCCAAAGCGGATGTTTGTTGAAAAGTCGGTGGGTTCGCCAAAACTAATACCAACTTAACAATTCAATTAGAATTTCATAGACCTGACACATTATTGTCAGGTTTTACTTTTTTACTCCTGTTTTTGATAATCAATACTGCAAAAGCTAAAAATTTACAAAACTGCTTTCTGCACACTTTGCCATTTGACAATAAAAAAGTCAACCGCTAACTATTGAGACTATTGATCTTATAGCTATGCTTTTGTTGTTTATATGCAACAAGTTTGTTGATTATAGTCAACATAGATATTCTGATGATTAATAGTATAAGAGAGTTAAATGAAGCATAATAGCCATTTAGCCGTTGGTGTAATAGTTGATTTTACTAACCTTAAAAAACCTGAATTTTGCCAATAAAAAATGAAAAAATTATGTTATCAAAACTAAAATTGCTCTAGGGTTAGAGTAGATTAAACAGTGTAAAAATTCGAGTGAGCTACATTTCAAAGTATCCCTGACCTAAGATTTGATCATAAGTAGTCAAAAGATTAGTTTATATCTCTGGTGAGTTGATTTGGTAATAATTAGCAGTTCTCTCTATAAGCTATATTTTAGTGCTTTAATAGTCTTATTATTTCTCCTCTTTATCTCACAGCCAATTATTTCCCATTACGTTCAAATGAAATGTATATTCTTTCAATTCTCTTAAAATCGCTCCCGCTTTTTTCGTATTTCCAGTTTCAAAGTAGCTTAAACTTAGCCAGACCTTTGCCGTTAAATCTTCTTTGTCTGCCTCCAGAGCATTTTCAAGATGAATTATTGCCTGCTGGTAATCATTTTTATCTATGAAAACCTCGGCAATCCGGCGGTGTAATAATGAGATATCGGGATTTTCTTTAATAATCGATTCCAGACAATTTATCATTTTCTCTGGATCGCCTTCTATCAAATGAATAATCGACATACCGAAGTTTTGTGCTGTGTTGCTTGAATGACTTTGGATAATATTCCGCAAATTTTTTAATAAATTGCTGGAGCGGCAGGCACATTCAATTGAAAAATCACTCCTCAATCCAGTTGTTGTTTTTTGTTTAGTCATTAAGTTAGTTTCTGAGGAGTTTTACCTACAAACTTCTATATTTGGTTTATTTTAGTCAATTTCGATTTTGCATCAGCTAATTTTGTCGCTTCACTTTCTGTTTTTTAGTATTCGATTTATTAGAGGTTTCGACGAATTTGATATTGTTGCCGTGAATCCACGCATTTTCATTTGTTCCGGTAATAATCTGATACCAGCCGTTTGTCGGCTGCTCATCTGCCAAAGAGAATTGTTCACCAAGATTTGCTTGCTGAATAATATTACTGTTTATACTTGGCTCAACTCGCAGATTAGCTTTCCTGACAATAATCTGTGCTATTTTCTTGTTCTTAGATACAGCCTTTGAATTTCTTTCCGAAGAATTTCCGCAGACTGCTTTATACATCGATTCGCTAACGGAATCTGGGACGACGACTAACCATTCTGTGCTTTTATCCTTTCTAATAAAACTGCCGGTTGGAGTGTAATTTGTCATATCAATAAAGAAGTATCTTTTCTCGTTGCATTTCCATTCAACCAAATTTATTTTATAAGAACCGTCTCGGAAGATATTTTTGTCCCACGCTCGAATCCTATTCCCTAATACTTGGCGGGAGTTTTGGTCGAGATAAAACAGCGTGCCGTCGGTGTTCTGACCAATGAAAACCCAGCGATTTTCTTGCTGAGCGGAAACTGAAAAGGATAGAAAAAACGTAAGAGCAAGTAAAAGCGATAAATAAGAAATTAATTTCATAGTAGTTATTGAATAGAATTCAAACAAGAACTGTTCAGATTGATTTTCTGTTTCTCATGTTTGGTATAATGTTTTTAATTATTTCGGGCTAAAAGCTTTCAAATTCAACGAAAAACACTAAAATGGAATTCGTTTAGATAAATGCTCGATCCTAAAATGAAAACGGCGGTGACAAAAACTGATTGAAACCGTCTGCTGAAAAATGGACTGAATTCATCTTTTCGGCATTCTATTTAGATAAAAACAGACTAAACCAATATTGGTTTAGTTGCAAGAAAAAATCTTTAACTGTTCTGTTAGGAGGTGTCTCCTAATGGGACGTTACCATCGCCAGAAACCTGAAAAATTAGCTGAAAAGTTATTACAGATTAGAATTAAGCTTGGTTTATCTCAAAATGAATTAATACGTCATTTAGGCTTAGAAAATGAACTAACTCAGAGTAGAATAAGCGGTTATGAATTAGGAACTCGTGAGCCAGCACTACCCACCTTGCTCTGTTACGCCCGTGCTGTAGGTATTTCAACCGATGTGCTAATAGATGATAAGCAAACTCTTCCTTTTGAAAATAAATAAATATTATAACTAAATTACTAAAAAGATAGGTTTCTCGGATAATATTCTACCTTTGATTTATTACATTCTGATTCTAAAGGGTTTCTGAAAGTCAGAATTTTTACTTTTTGACACCTTCTAAATAATCGTACCCACCAAATAGAAAAGCGCCACTGAGATTTAGATTGAAACGATTATAACTTATTTCGGTTAGATGAGTGCCTGCATGACAAATTTCGATTTGCTCATAACAGACTAAATCACATATCCATCGGAGTTAGTTAAAACATCTGACAGATATGAATAAATTTAATAAAATGTATTGTTAAATGAGTAAAAATCCGACACTTCGCAAGTTAATAAAATTATATGTGACTGCCGCAATTAATTTAGTTGGTAATGATTCAGGAACTAAATTTCCGTCTGCTGATTGGTCTGAAGCACCTGAATTTCCATTCTTTTTCTCACATGAAAAATTAAAAGAATTGCCAGAATATAAAAAATGTCTTAAGGAATTAGAAGCTGACCCAGTAATTACTTCACAGCTTGATGTATTGATTGGTATTCATTCTCGGAGAAGCCGTT
The DNA here is from genome assembly GCA_031412675.1 of Acidobacteriota bacterium. Classification (GTDB taxonomy): domain Bacteria; phylum Acidobacteriota; class Blastocatellia; order Pyrinomonadales; family Pyrinomonadaceae; genus JAFDVJ01. Next base: position 51,445 of record JANODL010000177.1, read on the forward strand.
CGTCAAATGCCGAAGAATTAATGATGAGACTACCACATCTAGCAGTTTACAAAAACACAATTAAATTTAATAAAGAATGTTTTGATCGTGAATATATAGCTTTTGAAAGTGCCCTTTATGATAAAAACTTTATCTATGAAGTAATTGTTCCCCTCTCTGGTCCAGCATTTAATGAACCAATAAAAGTTAGCGATAAAGTCGAAATTTGCCAAGTTAATCGGAGTGATCTTTCACTACCACTCAAAACTGAAGTAGAGGTAAAGGATAGACCATATTTTGATGAACCTGTTTGGGCAGTTCATACACGATATTGCTTGCTGAAAGTTGTTGGAGATGAAACCCGAATAAGCCCTGAAGGATCAGAATCAGATGAGGAAATTCGTAATGAAGCAAATGAAACTATTGAGCAAGTATTAACATGTCTCAGATTATTAGGCGCTTCAAATGTCTATGCCCATACAGTAATTCACCGCACAAAGTCCTGGTTTTTTCATGATGTCCGCCAATATCCTATAAAATATTTTCCAGCTACACAATTTTCGCTAGAATTGCAGAAAGACTTTCATAAAATCTTTGTAAAATTTTGGAGGAATTTTCAAAAACAATCTGTAAATAAACATAAATTCATTGCTTTAGCAGCTAGAAGATTTAGCTATGCTCATGAACGACACGACTGGGAAGATCGCATTATTGACTTGCTTATTGCCGCAGAGGCAATTTTCCTTTCACAGTCTAATGCTCAAACTGAATTAAATTATCGTTTAAAACTTCATGCTGCTATGTTTTTAGGATCAAGCGCAGAAATAAAAAAACAAATTTTCGATGATATGGCTTTTGCCTATAGTTTAAGGAGTAATATTGTTCATGGAAGTACAGGTTTGGAAAAAATTATCAGGAAAATCAAAAGTAGAGAAGAAATTGGTTTTGGCGAAAAATATAAGCTCGATCAGTTTATGTATAGAATACAGGAGTATATTAGAATAGCTATTTGTAAAATGATTGATTTAGCTGCTCAAAATAGTCATCAAAAAGAAGTTGTAGATTGGAATAAATTAGTTTTGGAGAAATGAATAATACTTAAAGTATGTCGTCCCAATCAGACAATGAAATCATCGGCGATTGGAATGTTGTTAAGGGAACTCACTACCACTTAATTTTTGCTTTGTGGTTAATTCTTATTCACAAAGAGACTTCAGTTGAGTTTTATAAAGGTAATGATTTATTAGCATATTCATCACCTTCTGTTCCACCTACTCCAACTGAAAGTTTAATTGATGAATCTACGCCAAATATAAATTTACGATCTTTGTCCAGTGATATAGATTCCTGGATTCAGCTTAAATCAACAAAATCGAAATGGACGGTTGGTGAGATTCTCAAAGAGAATTTGCTGATTAACTTTATCCATAACGCACTGGAATCGGAAAAACAAAATCGTAATTGGAAAGCATGGCTAGTTACGCAGGGACAAATCGATAGTAACGAACTGATAAATTTTATTAATTCGCCCAATAGTCATCGTAATCATAATAAACGCTTAAACAAGATTATTGACCAAGTTTATACTGAACTGACTTCAGAGAAATCTTCTTCACTCGATTTACATTCTAAAATTAGAGATGTTGCTTTCTTAATCCTCAAACAAATTGCAAAGACTGAATCACTTCCCATCCAAGCATTAAAGGCACAAATTGATGCCGAATTAATGTTTGCCTGTCTTGATCGAGATGCCGTTCCGCAAATTGAAAATATGCTGATCGGCGCAATGATTGAAGATGCTGCCGCAGGTCCGAGAGCAGCTCGCACTTATGATGTTGATTGGGTTAATCAAATTGCACAAAGACCAGTTATTAGGCACGATTTGCTAGACCAAGATGTTATTTCTGCCTGTGAAGCATCTGTCCATCGTTCAGCTAGTTTCATAGGTTTTAATTCTGAATACTTCGCAGCGCGAGAACTATTTGAAAATATATTTAAACGCTTCCTTTTAAGCAAAGAGACTTGTTTTGTCTTGCTAGGAGCTAGTGGAGCAGGCAAATCTTGGGTCAGTGCCAATGCCGCTGTCTCAACTTTGGAAAACCATCCTCGTTTGCTGATTCCCGGAACTGATTTTGACTCCAAAACAAGACTAGAAAATTTAGTAGCGAGCGGGCTAAAAAGATATTCAACAGCAAATTGGAATGAGTCTCAATTTTTACAAAAACTGATAGCTACTGCCCAAAGTAAAGGACACGAATCCTTAATTGTTATTGTGGATGACCTTTTGCCTGCTAATGACTTTGAATCTTATCGTCGGAATCTAGGGCAATTGGTACGAGAATGTAAAGAAGCAGGAGTAAAAATTGTCTTAACTTGTCAGCAACATGTATGGACATTTCTTAATCTTGCTCAATACATTGATCCATTAGAGATTTTTGCATCCGACACACAAGAAAAAAACTCATCAAGTGAAGATGTTTTAGAAGATTCCGATGATAATAATTTAGAAAATTTGGACGAAGAAGAATCCAATCAAGATGCCTCAGATCATGAGCCTCAAAGTTTTTTAATTCCGCGTATTGATAATTTTCACTCAGTAAACCATAGCTTTATCATAACTGACTTTTCACCAGAAGAAATGGAAAAGGCTATTCGGAATAGAGTACCGGAGAAATATGCTGAGGCAGTTATTAATCAGTTTCGCTTGCCAGCTTTCTTCGCGCTTCGTAAGCCATATTTTTTTGCTCGCTATCTTGAAAAGAATTTTGCTCATTTAAATACAACATCTGCAATTCCAATTGCAGATGTTGATGAATTGCTTGATTGGAGCGTAATGTTAGTTATTAATAAGGCAGCCCTCGAACTTCAAATGAGCGGAGCCGACTTATTGCCTGCGCTCGAAAGCCTAACTAAAAATCTCTGGGAAAATCGACCACAAGGGATTACCTACCGCAAGGCAATTGACTGCTTAAAGACCGAAATTGGAGAAAAGGGAGATGCACTAATTGAGATTTGGCGTCAAAAGGGATTTCTCACCCTTGAAGGTCCTATTCGTTTTGTCGAGCCACTCATTGCCGATCACATCTTTGCTAAATTTGTATCACACAAATTTGAAAAGACAAATTTTGAATTTTTAAACGAACTTGATCCACAGACTGATTATGGTGCGGTTATCGCTTATCTGCGTCAGACACAAAAACCAACAGCAGTTGCAGAAAAACTCGTTGAACTCAACGAAAAGTGGACGAGCATTGTCGTCGCGGGATTAGCGCAAACGCAAAAGAATGATTGGCGTGTTTTAGCAATGCTCTCAGCACTTCTAACTAAACATCAATATTCGGATCTGAGCGAAGATATTTATGTTGCACTCGGACAATTAGCCGCGCGTTCAAATAGAGCTTATAAATGGGTTGCGGAAATGTATCTAGGATACCGCGCAAGAACGTGGCGGCGTGGTGCGCTCGCTTTTATTTCGACGGTCGAGTATGAGCCTCGCCGAGTAGAAAAAGCAGTTCGCGCCAGACTCTCGCGCCTGGTCGAAATAAATCGGGATTTTTATAATAAAGATAAACGAAAGAAATGGATTCTGGTAAATGCGCTCGATCCATTTCGCAGTATAAAACATCTCTCAGCCGCTCGTATAGGACGTAAAATCATCAATCGCTATAGTTCACTTGCTGGGTCTGATGATGTAGATAATCGTCATCGTGATTGGTATTTCGTGGATGATATAGACGAAATTCGCGGACAGGTTGCCATTTTCGATAAAGACGAATTTACTGAATTACTGTCGGACTTACGAAATAATAATCCTGTAATCCGGTACCGAGCAGCTCAATCGCTAATTAAATTAGCGATTGTCAAACCAGAAGTTGTTAAGGATATTTTGTGTGAACGAATAGAGCAGGAAACCGACGTTGCGGTTTTCAAACGGTTACTGGTCGGGTCATATCAGCTTATCGAAAATTTTTCCGATGAGCTGCTTACATCTTTAAGCCATTCCTCGGTTTCTAACCTTACACAAAGCTACAACTGGACACACGGTTTAGTATTAGAACTTTTAGGAAATATTGCTCAGAAAAATTCCGAAGAAGTTTCAAAATTGTTGCCTCCTGATCTCAGGTCAATTGAACCTGATTTACAGGCACTTCTTGGAGAGATTTTTATATATGCTTGGTGGGGGGTAAACGAATCTTCTAATGCTCCACTTAACTATGCCCCTTTTGAATTTTTTGACGGACTTGATTTGCCGGCAACAACGAAAGAAATTCGCGCATTTGCCATTCGTAGTCAAGCTATTTCTTTGCTCGCTCGAATGTGCCTAGACCTTGATATTTCAGTTGTCGAATTAACTGGGCGACAAAGATTTTATCCAAACTTGGATAAAGAATTCTTATATATTGATTTTGGTGATTTTTTCGGAAAAAACTTATCTAAATTATCTACTCATCAATTATTTGAGCAGTTCAAACAACTTTTGCTTGAATGTGTTCAACAATCCGATCCGGTGGATGTTTATCCTTTATCTAGGCTTAGAGAAGCCCTTTTTAGATGTGGTGTTAACTGCCTTGAGCTATTAACAGATATTGCCTACGAAATGTCTGAGCCAGTTCCGTTGCTAGATGCCCTTCCACACGGATGGCAGGCTATTAGAGTAATTAGTGAACTTCTAAAAATGGGAAAATCCGATGCCCCGATTGTTGATTTTGCTAAACAAGTATTATCCGAACAAAAAAGCCAGAGCACTGTTCAAGCAGATGCGGAGAGTCGTGAGTTACTAGCACAACTTGGACTTTTGGAAAATAACCCTAAACAGTCAATACTTGAACAACGCGAAGCATCAAACAGGCTTTCTATATTTTCGGCTTCCAGTAATACTCATGCGATTGCAGCCTTTACGATGCAAAATCCAAATAAATTACTAGAATACTTAGAGATAGCTATTTCTTCCGTCGATGATGTTGTGACACTTTATGCATTAGTTGACGAAGCCCAAAATTGGCAAGCAATTTTAATTGCGCGAGTTTACGCTAGAATGGTAAGTGAGCGTCCTATTGCCGTTTGTGAAGCAAGAGAGCTTTGTGAGCAAATGCTTATCTCTGTTCGTTCCATGTCCTCTTCTGTCACTAAAGACATGTATGAAACTATTTACCAAAATATTTTCAATCTGTTGAGCGGTAAAATCCCTCAATCTACTGTTTCAAACAATTTTGCTGATAGTAATGCAGAAAATATTATTAATAAGTCTCATAAACTGTGTGCTGAAATTCTCAAAAAAGTAATAAATACATCTGTTGACCAAAGAACTAAACAATGGCTCGAAGATTTATTGTATAGCAATGATTGGTGGGAAGAATCTAATAGGTTCATTTTTCAAGATTCCTTGCTAATCCAAGGGCACGGATTATATGGAATTTATTTCTTTCCGGCAGTGCGATTGGCTTTTATCGTTGCTGGTTTGTCTGCGCGAATTACGGATCCCGCAGCGCGAATTATGCGCGAACGGCGCGAAACACACAAATTACTAAGTGAACGTGATTATTTGCTACGTCAAAACGATTTGACTAATCATGATAAGGAAATGCTCCAATATGCCTTCGAAGATATTGATAAAGCTGCTCTAAAAACTCCTCGTGATGAAAGAATAGAGAATCTGCGCGGCGGTATTTTGTTACGTATGAACAAACTTGCTGAATCAGAAGAAGCACTCAAAAAATCACTCGCTCTGCCAACTTCACTTGGGCATTTCCGCGCTAGAACATTGTATGATTTAGCCTGCGTTTACGCTAGACAAAATCGCTCCCATGAATGTCATCAATCTTTACTTGAATCAGCAAAATTAAGACCTCTTGATAAAGAATGGATGACTAAAGATTCAGATTTAGAAGCAATTCGTAATACAATCTGGTTCCAAGAGTTATTAAGGATAAAATAAAAATGGCATTCAAAAAAAGCGAAATTTTCAGAATGAAAGAGGCTGAGTTTCAAACAAAAGTTTTAATCCCGCTTTTCCGTGCTATGCAATTTCGAGATGTTACCCCCTTTGGCGGAGGAAATTTGGAGCGTGGTAAAGATATTATAATGTGGAAAGAAAGTGATTTTGGGCAACGACAAAATTTCGGTGTAGTCGTAAAAGCTAAAAAAATCACGGGTAACGCAGAAACCAATAGTGGTGCAATGAATGTTCTAAATCAAGTTCGTCAAATGCTGAAAACGCCTTTCCTCAATCCGGTAACTGGAGATAGGGAAATAATTAAAAGATGTATTGTTGCCTGTTCGAAGGAAATAACGAAAGAAGCAATGAATTCCATTGAAGGTGAATTAGAAAATGACCTCAATAAACTTGTTGAATGGATTCATCCAGAAACTAATTTATTTGATTTGATTGAAAAATATCTGCCTGAACTAAGTATCTTTGACAATCTTTCAAGTGCTCAAAAGAAATTAGACGAAGCAATGAAACTTGTTCCTTATCGGATTGTTGCGGATACAGATAATAGGTTTTCTATTTTGGCAAAACACGAAAAAGCATCTGAAGAGATGCCTTTTATAATTAAAACAAAACTGAAATTTGATACGACACCGGAAGGGAGAGAAGCCTTTGAAAAAGTCAGGGAACATTTTACAAAAGGTTCTCAAGTTGAAATTGAAGGGAGATTTATAGAGTCTCTTAACCTACCTAATTTTGTTCTCGATTGGATGAAACCTCAAATAACAGATGATACAAAATTAATAATTGGTGCTAACCGCTCTGAGTACACCATTCCTATATATTTTCGAAGAACACTAGCCAACGGTGAGAGAATAGATTCCGGCAATTTAGATGTTTGGATTACTGAAGGGACTGAGATAATTACGCTGGAAAATGACAAACAAAAAACTCCTCTTCACTGCAAAATAGCTTTCAATAAAAAAGAAAAATCCGCCGAAATCAATCTTATGTATCAGTTTTATGGATTTAATGTTTATGAACACTTACAAGCTTTGAAATTCTATAATTCAATGTCGAGACAAGGTGAAACAGATATTTACAGGTCTGATTTTGGAATAAAAGTACTTCAGTCTCAAAAGGGTGAAACTACGCTGAAAGAAGATTTTAACAGGGATATTATTCTTCTTGAATCGCTTGTTTTAATTCAAGAAAAGATGTCTGTAATTCTAAATTTATCTGAAGACAGCCTTACTAATGAAAACATAGCGAACATTTTCGAAGTTGCTGAAATTATTAAAAACGGAAAATTAATCGGTAGAATGCCAGAACTCATTGCGAACGTTTCACTTGAATCAGCGAAAAAGAGTATTAAAGGTTTTGAAGATGAAACTATTAATTTTATTTTTGTTTCCTATCCAGAAGGGTGGAAATATAACATTCTAGGCAATGAAATAAATACAGGAGTTGCAGTTTTATCAACTAATGTGTTCATTAGCAAAAACAACTTTAAAGAAATAGAAAAAAATATAATGGAAGGTAAAGAAACAATGGAGTTTTGCTTAACTCCAGAAGATGAAACTGTAATTGTTGATTTTATAAGCTGGGACTGCGCAGACAGACATAAAAGATTCCAAATCACGCATTAAAACTCCTTCATTCAGCTTTTAACTCTGTGCTATGATTGCGGCGATATACTTCGGAGTGATAATTAGATTAGCCTTACCCCAGAATATTAAAGCTAAAGAAGTATTAATAAATGTTGATGACAATTTAGCAAATAACTTAGAAATGCATTTTGCATATTTCCATCAAGAAGGTAGGAAATTTGAAGATGTAAAAGGAATTTCGCTAGAAGTTATTAGTGAGATTGAGAAATACTTTCTTATGGATGGGTAAAAATAAAAAATTCGATTAAGCAATATTTCATTAAATGATAGATATCAATTGGAGTTTATTCAGAACGAAATTTAATGGACGGGAGCAAAAGTCCTTTCAAAACCTCTGTTATCTTTTATTTTGTCGGGAGTTTGATCGACCTTTTGGTATCCAAGAATATTTGAACCAAACTGGGATAGAAACCGAACCAATAGAGGTTAACGGAGAGTGGATTGGGTTTCAAGCAAAGTTTTATGACGCTAAAATCAGCGAAAAGGTAGATGACATCACTTCATCAATAAAAAAAGCTAAAAACAAAAATCCCAAGCTTACCAAGATTTACTTTTACCTCAATCAAACATACGCAGAAAGTAGTAAAAAAGGCAAAAAAGACCCTGATTATATAATTAAAACCCAAAACTTTGCGCAATCGTTGGGCGTAAAAATTGTTTGGAAAGTGCCGAGTCAAATCGAGGCACAGTTAAATCTAGATGATAAAAATAGGGCATTAGCTCAATATTATTTTAGTCTCCATGAAGGCGTAATAGAGGGTATTAATGAACTAAACGAACACACACTACAATTTTTGCAAGCAATACGTTCAGAAATTAAATTTAACGGAAATGTAATTAAAATCGACAGGTCAAAAATACTCGAACGTCTAAGAATAATTTTTAATTACTCTTCAATAGTTATCTTAAATGGGGAAGGTGGGGTTGGTAAGACATCTCTGGTTAAAGACTTTTATAATTCCATCAAAGAGAGGTTTCCCTTTTTCGTTTTTCGGTCTGTTGAATTTAGTGTTACGCATATTAATACTCTTTTCAAAAAATATGGAAATTTTACATCAACGGATTTTATTGCAGAGTTTGAAGATTTACCTGAAAAATATGTAGTTATTGATTCTGCTGAAAAAATATCAGAATTGGCAGACAAAGAAATCTTTAAAGTATTTCTATCGACACTTATTCAACACAATTGGAAGATTATTCTTACTACTCGGAGTAGCTATTTAAATGATCTTATAAGCCATTTTATTAGTTTTTATAGCTTTAATTTTCAGTTAATTAATCTTGAAAAAATAGATTTATACGCATTAAAGAATATTTCGAGTAAGCATGACTTTGTTCTTCCGAACGACGAAAAACTCTTAGATTTTTTGAGAAACCCATTTTATCTCAATGATTATCTTCAAATTTATAGACATATTGATATGAACGCGGTTTTCTCGGACTTCAAAAATCTCCTCTGGGACAGAATAATCGTAAATTCTTTGCACCAAAAAAACGATATTGATCTCGAAAGAGAGCGCTGCTTTTTGGCGATTGCCAAGCTAAGAGTTGATTCGGGAAATTTTTTTGTAAATCCTACTGAATGTGATAAGCCCGTACTAACTTCGCTTAGATTTGATGAAATTATTGTCTATGATAATGCAAGCGGGGGGTACTTCATTTCACACGATATCTACGAAGAATGGGCACTTGACAGGATTATTGAAAAAGCGTTTCGCACATCAGAAAATAATAAAAATTTCTTTGATATATTGGGCAGCTCGCTATTGATAAGAAGAGCTTTTAGAAATTGGCTGTCTGAAAAATTACTTAACAATCGAAATGACATAAAACGCTTAATAGAACATTCTTTCATCGATGCTGAAATCGAGAATCATTGGAAGAATGAAATACTAATTTCAGTATTATTGTCAGATTATTCCGAAGTTTTCTTTCAAATGTTTGAAAAAGAACTTTTCAAGGATGATCAAAAACTTCTATCTAAAATCATATTTCTTCTTAGAACAGCTTGCAAAGAAATTGATGAAAATCGGTTGAGCTTATTTGGATTAAAACGAAAGAATTTAATTGCTCCAGATAAGTTTTTCACAAAGCCTAGCGGTTTAGGTTGGGATTGCACAATTAACTTTATTCTAGTCCATATAAAGGAAATAGGTCTTTCGAAATTTGAAGAAATTCTTTCATTATTAACAGACTGGAACAATTCAAATCATGAATGGCTAACAACTAGGAAAGCTAGTCAAATTGCCCTTTATTACTACGAGAAAATTTATGGTAACAAATTCAGCTACCAGTTCAAAGAATATAAAGAACAATTGATATCCGTAATTTTAAACGGTGCATCTGAAATTAAAATTGAATTAGCAGCCATTTTTGATGATGTTATAACTAAAAAAGAAACGAGCGATAAATCTAAATATTTTAACTTGATTAAAGCAGTTCTAACCTCTAGTGCCTCCGAAGTTGCAAAAGCCCTTCCAGAAAGAGTTCTTAAACTAGCGGAAATTTTTTGGTTTCAAATACCTAAAAGGCAAGAATTCGGTTACATCACGTTAGGGGTTGAAGACTATTTCTGTATTGCCCCTGAATACAAATTTAACTATTTTCCCCCGAGCGCCTTTCAAACTCCTATTGTTTACCTCTTGGGAATTAATAATCAAGCTACCATCGATTTTATTTTGTCCTTTATTAATAAAACAGTTGAATGTTATGTAAACTCTAGTCTTGATGAACATTTTGTAGAAGAAGTAGAAATAACACTAAAACCAGGCGAGATAATTACTCAATATCTTAGTGCTAGATTGTGGCATACATATCGAGACTTACATATATCGCCCTATCTCTTTAAATCTATTCATATGGCATTGGAGAATTGGCTACTTCAATTTGGAAAAACTGCTTCCCCTACTGAATTAGAAAATATTTGCTTTTATCTCATAAAAAATTCAAAATCGGTTTCCGTTACAGCCATAGTTGTAAGCATAGTTCTTGCATTTCCCTCAAAACTTTTCAACATAGCAAAGATACTATTTTGCACAAAAGAATTCTTTAGTTTTGACAAAAGTCGGATGGAAGGAGATAGCGGGATGAAAGGTTTTCTGTTAGGGATGGAAAATCAATTTCCTGATGTTTATGGAGATCCATTACATAAAATAGAAAGATTGCAAGCTTGTGATAATGAACACAGAAAATTTTCATTAAAAGATATAGCCCTTAATTACCAGCTTTTCAAACAAGAAAGCAATGATAATTTCGAAAAACAAAGGGAATCAATATGGAAGATTTGGGACGAACATTATGAAAAACTTTCATTGGAGGTAGAGCTAACAGAAAAAGATAAAGAATGGAAACTTTATTTAGAAGGAATGGATTCAAGAAAAAAGGCTTTAATGGAAGAATCAGATAAGGACAGTAAAAACAGCTCTGAATCTTCTGAGCCTCCAATAGACTTTAATGCTGAAAAGTTCAGATACGTAGCACTGAAACAATGGGCAGAATCTAGGCTTAAAGGATTAAATGTCATCTATGAACAATTTCCCCAATATGAAGAAAATCTCCAACAGGTAATATCTGAAGTTCAGGCGTTTTGTAAGGAAACCGAAAGCAACAGTGAAGATGAAGAAGACGATGATATTTTATTCAATGGTTTTACGTTTAACCGCAGTATTCCGGTCTATGCTTGCTCGGTTTTAATCAGAGACTTTTATGATCAATTAACAAACGACGAAAAAGAATTTTGCAAAAACACAATTATTGACGTGGCAACTCTCGCTTTAACTGAAAACAGTTATTTAAATCAAAAATTTAATGGGACGAAGCAAGCAATTACAACAATTCCTTTACTTTTGAAAAGATTTCCTCAGGAAAAGAACAGTCTCAAAGCATTATTATTAAAACTTTTATTTTGGCCTTATAGTGAGTCTAAAGCTTCTGCGATGCAAGCGATTCATTACTATTTATGGGATGTAAACTTTGAAAATCAGGGCTTTCCTATAAAACTTGAGAACAAGGGGGCAAACAGTTACTTTTTAGAGTGACGAAACTTAAAAAAGTAACAAATATGCCACCTTGTCAAGAAAATAGTAGAAGTTTTTTCGAGAAACTGCAAAACGCCGATG
>JANODL010000178.1:0-6277 GCA_031412675.1 Acidobacteriota bacterium
GGCGCGACGGCAGAGTTTTGCGAACTTCTTCCCGGGTTAAATCCTGATAACTGCAGACGCGGTTTCTGCCTTCGCGTTTGGCGCGGTAAAGAGCCGAATCAGCCATCTCGACCAGTTCAATCGGGTCGCTCGAATCCGTCGGAAAAGTCGCTACGCCGATGCTGATTGTGATGTGATGTGATTCGGAAGGCTTTCCCTGCCGAATAATGCTGAACTCGAAACTTTCGATTTCCGAACGAATGCGTTCCGCCGCGACTAGCCCTTGGGCGAGTTCCGCGTCAAGCAGAAACGCCGCGAATTCTTCGCCGCCGAATCTGGCTGCCGCATCGCCGCTTCGCAAATTCTGCGTGATGCACTTCCCGATTTCTTCTAACGCCTGGCTGCCCGTCAAATGTCCGTAAGTGTCGTTGACGGCTTTGAAAAAATCTATGTCCATCATCAGCACGCAAAACACGCGCTTTTCCTGTTTGGCGCGTTCGGCTTCGCGGCGCAGCTCCGAGAAAAACGAACGGCTCGACAATAAGCCGGTCAAATCGTCGTGTGAAAGCAATCGGCGAATCTGCCGCTGATATTCGCGGTCAATCTCATCCAGCATCTCGAACCGCAAAAGATGTTCGCCGACCGTAATTTTATCGCCGTGCTGCAAAGTCTCCCGTTTGATTTTCTGCCCGTTCAGCAGCGTGCCGCTTTTTGAAGACAAATCGCTCAAAACGTATTCGGTCGTTTTATCCTGAGCATTGAAAATCGTGTTGACGCAGGCGTGCCGGCGCGAAACTCTCGGATCGTTGATGCGAACATCGGCTTCGAGGGCGCGTCCCAAAATGACCGCCTCGCGCTCAAGCGGAATCGGCACGGCGAGCAAATCACCGTTTAAAAAAATGAGTGCAGGACGCAGATCCTCCTGTGGACGTTTCGACTTATTCATAAAAGGCGACGGGGCGGATTTATCAGCGCGGGAAAGCTCTAAGTTATACAGTAGCTTATTTTAAGTCATTTTTCCAGACTTTTTTCAGGTAATAATCAAATTGAATTATCAACGCATATTTTACAGCCGCCTTTTCATCAATTACTATTGACGGTTTAAGATTGAAAAGAATGAAAATTCTCTTTGTCAAACTCAGCAGTATCGGCGACATCGTTCACACTCTGCCGACACTCGCGGCAGTCCGCAACGCTTTGCCGAACGCCGAAATTTCGTGGGCGGTCGAAAAAGGTTCGGCGGAAATCCTGCGCGGAAACGAGTTAATAAATAATCTGATCGAAGTTGACACGCGAAGTCTACGCGGCGGCAAAATCATCGAAAACATTCTGCTTGACGCAAGCAAACAAGTGCGCGAACTCCGCCGTTTCAGCTATGATATTGCGCTCGATTTCCAAGGACTTCTGAAATCCGCAACCATCGCCAAACTTTCAAAAGCCAAACGCACTTACGGATTCGCCAAACAAAACCTGCGCGAACCCGCGAGCCGTTTTCTTTTAACAAAAACCTTTGAAACGCCGCCGAAAATTCATATTATCCGCAAAAATCTGACGCTCGCCGAAAAGGCTCTGAACATCGCCGTTCCGACGGAAAATTTCGAGTTCCCGATTTCGACTGACGAAACGCACAAAGCCGAAGCCGCAAAAATCGTCGCCGAAACAGGCGAAAATTTTGCGATTTTAAATCCGGCGGGCGGTTGGGTGACAAAACTCTGGCACGCTGAAAAATTCGGCGCGTTGGCGGATAAAATCTGGGAAGAAAACGGCTTGGTTTCGGTCGTGACGACCGCGCCGAACGAAACGGATTTGGCGCGGAAGGTTTTACAAAACAGCAAATCTGGCAAGGTTCAGCTCGCGCAGACGAGTTTGAAAGGGTTTTATGAACTCGCCAAAAGCGCTCGTATTTATGTTGGCGGCGATACCGGTCCGACACATCTCGCCGTCGCCGCGAAAACGCCGATTGTCGGAATTTTCGGTCCGACCGAATGGTGGCGCAACGGAAGTCCGAATCCGAACGATATTTGCGTCGAACGAAACGACATCGGCTGCCGCGTTGATTGTCATCGCCGAACCTGCTCAAACTGGATTTGTATGGACATTTCGGTCGAAACGGTTTCGGGTGCGGTGCAAAAAAGACTGGAGCGCAATCCGTCCCGGTTGCAGTAAGCGTCGCTTCGATGCGAAAACACGCATACATTATATTCAAGTTGTAAGTTAACGAAACGCCTTTTCGCGCAAAAAAACTGCGCTCATTGCAACCGGGACGGATTGCGCTCCAGTCTTAGCCTGAGAAAGTTTTACAGCAGTTTTCGACTTAATTTGATTTTAGGTTAAAATTTTTCAGTGGTTTCAAAAAATAAAAGACTTTTACAACGACTTCGTGTTCCGCTCGGCTTTTTGTTTGCGATAATTTTTCTGATATTTGCAAAGCCCGAACCCGTCACTTTAATTATCGGTGCGGCGGTTTCGGTAGTCGGAATTCTGATTCGGGCGTGGGCATCGGGACATATTCGCAAAAACAAAACTCTCGCGGTTTCGGGTCCTTACGCTTACACGCGCAATCCGCTTTATCTCGGAAGTTTTCTGCTCGGTGTCGGATTCACGATTGCCTCGGGCGTTTGGTGGCTCGCGCTCATTTTTATCGTCCTGTTTCTGGGCATCTATTTGCCCGTAATGCGCGTCGAAGCAGAAGATTTGACGCAAATTTTCGGTGCGGATTTTGAAGAATATAAAGAAAATGTTCCGCTCTTTTTTCCGCGTCTGCGGTCATGGAAAAAGAGTGTTGAAAAATTCGATTTTCAGCTATACTTACGTTACAGAGAATATCGCGCCGCGTTCGGAATGGTTTTCGCGTGGAGCGTCTTAGCCGCTAAAGCCTTTTTTCAGATAGGATTATGAAATACAAAATTTTCGCTTTGCTGATGTTTTTTATTTTGTTCGCCGGAATTTCATCGAACATTTCGGCACAAACAAAGCCTTTCAACATCGGCGAAGTACTCACTTACGAAGGAAAAGTCAGCAAAATTATTCAGGGTATCGGTGTCGCCGATATGACTTTTACGTTCACGAATGCTCCCGACAGCAACGATTATTTGATAAAAACCGAAGCCAAATCGAAAGGCTCTTTGCTCAAACTTTTCCGCTACAGTTTTCTTCAGCAATACGAATCAACCGTTGACAAGCAAAATTTCCGCATCCTGAAAACCGTCAAACACGACGAACAAAAAGAGCGCATCCGCGATTCGGAAGCCGTTTTCAATTATGAAAACAGACAGGTCACGTTTGTCGAAGCAAACCCGAAAGAACCGATGCGACCGCCGCGCAAAATCGCTTCGGAAATCAAAACGGAAGTTCACGATATGGTTTCGGGAATTTACGCCCTGCGAATGATGCCGCTGGCGGTCGGCAAAGTTTTTGAAATAACGATCAGCGATTCGGGTTTGGTTTATAAAGTTCCCGTCCGCGTCACGCGGCGCGAGATTCAAAAAACAATCTTAGGAAAAGTGATGTGTTTTCGTGTCGAACCCGAAGTCTTCGGCATCAATCGTCTAATCGAACAGGAAGGAAGTATGATTATCTGGATTACCGACGACGCACGCCGCATTCCCGTCCGTTCGCAAATCAAAGCAGACATCGGCAAAATCGAAGTCAAATTAAAACAGGCGACAAACACAACCGCGAAAAAATAAGACTGGAGCGCAAGACCTTCCTCGCTTGCTTTGCTTCGCCGCGCGTTCGAGGCTTTGCGAGAACAGGCGCGTGATACTTCGATTACTCGAAAGTTGTATTTAATCTGAATTGTATCGCGCCTGTCCTTGCTTCGCTTGGACGCGCGTTGCAAGCGAGCCGCTTGCGCTCCAGTCCTGAAGATTTTGTTAAAAGTTTCACAATACTTGCCGTTTCGTTCAAAAACCCGCATAATTTCAGTTTATTAAATATTTTTTAAGATAAGTTTATGAGCGAAAATACTATTAAAAACGAATTATTGGAAATTGAAGAAACCGAGCAGACAACCGACGAATTTGCGTTGGAAGAGTTTGAATTAAATCCTTTGTCATCGGCAGAATTTATTAAAACCGAAACGGACGAAGTAAAACTTGAGGTCAAACCGCCGCAATTTTTGGTTGCCGAAGAACCGATTTTGGCGGAAGCGGAAGCGGAAGAAGCAGAAGCAGAAACCGAAGAAGAAGTTGACCCGATTTTTGCCGAGCTTGCCGCGCCGAAATTGCCCGAACTGCAAAGAGAAAATCGCGCAAAACTGCTGATGCAGTCGCCGAACCGGCTTTATTTTTACTGGTCAATCAAAAACAATCCGTTTCAGATTCTGAAAAAAGTTTTCGCGGGCAACACGGGCAGTTATCAGCTCGTCGCCAAGTTCGTCAATCTGAAAACCGAACGCGAGGAAATTCGCGCCGTTGATGCCGAAGGAAATTACTGGTTCAACGCCGATTCGGATGCCAAGTATCGCGCCGAAATCGGTTTCTACGCGCCGAATCGTCCGTATATTCGCGTAATTTTCTCGAACACGATTGAAACGCCGCGCAAATCGCCAAGCCCGCGCATCGCAACCGACGCGGATTGGGCAGTTTCGTCAAATTCCTTCGCACAGATTTTGGATATTTCGGGCTTTAAGCAAGACGCTTTTGAAGTCGCGCTCGCGGGCGATGACTTTAAAGCGGCGGAAATTGCGACGCAAAACGCTTTTAACCAATTAATCGGCAAAAACAGCCAGCCGGATTTCAGTTTGATAAATTCGGATGAAGTCAGATTCGCGCTTCTCGCACTGGCTTCGGGCGTTTCGCTCGATGAACTGCGCGGACAAATCAGCGAAGCACTTTTCATCGTTTTACAGGAACACGCCGCGAGTTTGAGCGCGGAAAATGCTTTGTCGGCTTTGAAGGAAAACTTTGAAGTTTTCGACGAAGAAATTTTCGAGGAAGAACAAATTGGCGCGGCGGTTTTCGGTGCAAGTTTGGTCAATTTTCCGAAAACGCTCAAAAAACGAACCGTTCCCAAAACAGGTTTACCGAAAGACATTCAGAACGACGCGCCGCGATATTTACCGAAACTCTCGCCGCTTAGTTCGTTTAGTTTGAAAAATTAATTTTTCAACGCAAAGGCGCAAAGTTGTGAAGACGCAAAGAAATTTAATGATTGAAAATTTCTTTGCGTCTTCTTTGCACTTTAAAGCAGAATTAAAAAAATCTTTGCGCCCTTGCGTCTTTGCGCCTTTGCGTTAAAATTCTTTTATGCCAATCGGTTATTTCAGCTTAATTTTACACGCGCATCTGCCGTTCGTGCGGCATCCCGAATATCCCGAATTTTTGGAAGAAGATTGGCTTTACGAAGCCATCACGGAAGTCTATCTGCCGTTGATTTTTATCTTTCAAAATCAGCACGAAGCGGGCGCGAAACCGCGTTTGGCGATGAATGTTTCGCCGCCGCTTTGCGAAATGCTTGCCGATCCGTTATTGCAGGAACGCTACACGCGGCATCTGGAAAATCTTCTGGAATTAGCCCGCAAGGAATTTGAACGAGTTCAGCGCGAAGAACCCGAATTTTACGATGTCGTCAAAATGTATGTTGATAACTTGGGCGCGTCGCTCGAACTTTGGAATAATCGTTATCAGCGCAATTTAATCAACGCTTTCCGCGAATTGCAGGAAGAAGGCGTTTTGGAAATCATCACCTGCTGCGCGACGCACGGATTTTTACCGTTAGTTTCGACGCAGGAAGCGCGACGCGCACAAATTCAAATCGCGGTTACGAATTACAAAAAACATTTTCATCGCCAACCCCGCGGGATTTGGCTTGCCGAATGCGCGTATGAACCCGGCGTTGAACATCTTTTGAAGGAATTCGGAATTGAATATTTTATCGGCGATTCGCACGCGATTTTGTATGGCGATCCGCGACCGCGTTTCGGCGTTCACGCGCCCGTGATGTGTCCGAACGGTGTCGCAGTTTTTGCCCGTGATGTCGAAACTTCGCAACAGGTTTGGAGCGCGGAAGTCGGTTATCCGGGCGATCCTTTTTACCGCGAATTTTACCGCGATGTCGGTTGGGATTTGCCGCTCGAATATCTCAAACCGCATCTGCACGAAAACGGCGAACGCCGGCATCTCGGTTTGAAATATCACCGAATCACCGGAAAATCAGCCGGGCAGCAAAACAAACAGCCGTATATGCCGTCCTGGGCGAACGAAAAAGCCGCTGCGGACGCGACCGATTTCATCGGCAAACGAATCGAACAGGCGCATCAGTTACGCGAAACTTTCGGCGGACATCCGCCGCTCGT
>JANODL010000179.1:0-7757 GCA_031412675.1 Acidobacteriota bacterium
CCGCCTGCCGCAAGCGGGCGGTTGAAGATTATCATTTAACACTTTCGCGGAAAGGTCTGCTCCCGAAGTTAAACCATCCGCTACCGCAGATGGTTCTGACACGGCGCAATTTTACGCACAATTGAATCTGATTTAGTATAAGATTATGCTTGAGAATAAAGTTGGAATGATTTTCGGAGTTGCAAACAAGCGTTCGATTGCCTGGGCTTGCGCCGAATCGTGTCTTAATCAGGGCGCGAAATTAGCTTTTACGTATCAGGGCGAACGGCTTAAGGAAAACGTCGAAAAACTGACGAAGGATTTGCCCGAAACGCTCGTCGTGCCGTGCGATGTCACGAATCAGGCGGAAGTTGACGCGGCTTTCAAGGCGGTCGGTGAAAAATACGGCAAGCTCGATTTTTTAATCCATTCAATCGCCTTTGCACCGCGTGAAGCCTTGGAAGGCGAATTTTTGACAACGACGCGTGAAGCGTTTTTGACCGCAATGGAAATCAGCGCGTTTTCGCTGCCGCAGCTTTCGCTCGCCGCTCTGCCGTATATGAGCGAAGGCGGAAGCATCGTTTGTATGAGTTATTACGGCGCGGAAAAGGTCGTGCAGAATTACAATGTGATGGGCGTTGCGAAAGCCGCACTCGAAGCCTCGACGCGTTATCTCGCCTCAGATTTGGGCAGACACAATATCCGTGTCAACGCGATCAGCGCGGGACCGATTCAGACGCTTTCGGCACGCGGTGTCAAAAATATGGGTTCGCTCTTCTCTTACGTCGGCGAAAAATCGCCCTTAAAACGCAACGTCAAGGCAAGCGAAGTCGGCGACACCGCCTTATTTTTAGTCAGCGACCTTTCATCCGCAATCACCGGCGAAACGATCTACGTTGATTGCGGATTCAATATTATGGGAATCTAGCGATTTGGGATTGCGGATTGCGGATTTGGGATTGTTTTGTTTCTGAATATTAATCGTTTTCTTTGACGATAAAGTTCAAGACAAATAAACCTTAAATCCCAAATCCCAAATCCCAAATCCCAAATCAAAATGGCAGAAACAGACGCAAATAAACCTAAAAAACGAAAAGACAAAGCGAAACCGGCGGAACCGAAAACCGTTGCCGAAGCGAAAAAGCTCGAAGAAAACACATATTGGCAATTAACCGACGACGAAGTTTTGCTTCGTTCGCCCGAACCCGACGACGATTATAAAACGTCGGATTCGTGGCGCGTTTTCCGTATTTTGGGCGAATTCGTCAGCGGATTCGACAATATGGCGACGATTACGCGCGGCGTTTCCGTGTTCGGCTCGGCGCGCACACACGAAACGGACGAATTTTACAAAGCGGCGGTCGAAACCGGAAAACTACTTGCAGAAGCGGGCTTTGAAGTCATCACGGGCGGCGGACCCGGAATTATGGAAGCCGCCAATCGCGGAGCGCACAGCACCGGAAAAGTTTCGGTCGGATGCAATATCGAACTGCCGTTCGAGCAGACGGCAAATCCTTACCTGACAAAATCGCTGACGTTCAAATACTTCTTTGTCCGCAAGACGATCTTTATCAAATATTCAAACGCCTACATCATTTTTCCCGGCGGTTTCGGGACGATGGACGAGCTTTTTGAAGCCTTGACGCTGATTCAAACGCGCAAAATCCGCAACTTCCCCGTTGTTTTGTTCGGTTCGCAATATTGGCAAGGCTTGCTCTCGTGGCTTTCTTCGACAATGCTCAACGAAAAAAATATCAACGCCGAAGATTTGGGCTTGATTCATCTGACCGATTCGCCGAAAGATGCGGTTGATTTTATTATCAAGACCTGTGAACCGCCCGAAGGAAAAAACGGCAACGGGAAAGAACTTTAAACCGCGAAATACGCGAAAAGACGCGAAAAATAAATCTTAAATTACTTCGCGTTTTTTCGCAATTTTTGCGGTTTAATCCAAATAATCTTTGAGCCATCGAAAATAGCTTTCTGAAACTTTCTCCGCTGACAACGCGACGATTTCGGGAACGTCGTAGCTGTGATTTGATTGAATAAACTTTTCCAGTTCGTCGTATTTTTCAGCGAGAGTTTTGATGAGCAAAAGATGCTCGGAATCCGTTTGAACTGCGTTTTCCCAAAAGTAAAACGATTTCATCTGAGGTAAAACCTGCACACACGCGGCAAGACGCGCCTCAATTATTTTCCGCGCCAAACTTTCGGCTTCTTCCTCGTTCGGAATTGTTGTTAGAACGATTAGCATAAAATTTAAACCACAAAGGACACAAAGATTTTTAAATTTTTCTTTGTGTCCTTTATGCCTTTGTGGTGAAATTATTCTTTTTTCATCAATGCGTCATATTCGCCGCTTTCCGTCCATTTGAGAATCTCGGAAACGCGCCAGATCGGGAACGGATGCGTCAGTCCGGCGTTGAGCAAATCCGCCCAGAAACGGTCGAGTTTTTTCTCGTCGTAATTTTTCTGAAATTCGCGGGCTTGTTCCAAAAACAAATCGTAATCAATACGTGACGCAAAAGTTCCGCCGGCGAGCTTCATCATCGTTCTGCCGATCACGTGCGGGTCTTGCGTAACGAGCAGAGCGGCGCGGTCGCAGGAAAGTTCGGCGCGACGCGCCCAAGCCATCAACGCGCTGCTGATTCCGGTCGAAACGATAAACTTGATAATGTCCTTACCCGGCACGAGCGCGGCGACCGAAGCGTTCATCAAAGCCTCGATCAGACGCGCCGCCGTCAGATAAAGAACGTGTTCGGCGTGAATATGACCGACTTCGTGGGCGATCACGGCGAGCAGTTCTTCGTCATTCAAGCGTTCGACCAAACCCGTCCAAAGCACAATTACCGATTTATCAACGCCGCCCGTGAACGCATTGACCATCGGGTTTTGCTGGATAAAGAAATCCGGCATATCAACGCCGAGCGTCGTGCAGGCGACTTGCAGTTTGGCGTGCAAATCGGGACATTGCTTCGGCGTAATCTGCACCGCGCTTGCCATAAACATCACGCGCATCGCCGATTCGCCCGTGACCTTCAAAAGCTGTCGAAGCGCAGTGTCAATGCCCGGAATCGCCCGCAGAGCGGCAAGTGCCTTCGAGTCTGCCGGATGAATATAATCGTGTTTATCCAGATTGGCAAACTTTTTGTGCGGTTCATTGGAAAGCGGCAATTTGCATTTTCCGCAATTCGCCTGATTGTTTTTATAATCGTCCTTGACGGAATTTTTTTGTCCGCAATAGCGGCAGCGAACACTATATTTTTCAGCAACCGCGCCTGTTGAATGTTTTTTTGGCATATTTTGATTTTAGATAGATACTTCCGATAATTCAAATTCAAAGTTCAGATGAATTAAACGCAGCAGCGTTGTAAAAAGTTTTCTGATGTTTAGAAGCCCGCGCGTGAGCAAGGGCGGACTACCCAAGAATCCGGTTTCCGCCCTTGCTTACGCGCGGGCTTCTGCTACTTAAAACAGGTATTGGCGATTGTGACAAAATTTTCGCTTTCGGAAAAGCCGTAATCTTCGCCGTGCCAGAGCTTTAATTTTTGCGAAATGTCGGCAAAATCAGTTTGCGTCAGATTCGGAAATGCCCCGCGCCACGCTTCGCAGGCTTTTTTGCGGACGGTTCGGCGCACCGACGAGCGCAGAAAGAAGCTGAATTTTGACGGATTATAGGCTTCGTTAAAATGATTCGTGATGAACGGTTTGAGAAGCGTTTCGCGCAAATTGACGTTTTCGTTAATCGTCCAAACGCCGTTTTTGAGATAAACAATCGGCGGGCGGACGGTTTCGCCGATTTTGATTTCGTGCGCCAAGCCTTGATAAAACTTCATTCCCGCGTAGTTGGCGGCGAGATCGGCATTTGAATAAACGCCCGAAACGAGTGTGCCGAAATAAGTCTGTTCGGTGATTTTTCCCCAGCGAACCGCTTTTTTCGCGGCTTCGTTCGGCGTTAAATTCTTTTCAACCGCGCGCTTGTGTTTTGCGTAGTAAGTGTAGCCTTGCTGAAAAAAATGCGCGATTTTGTCGGTGCCGAACTGTGCGCCGTAAAGTTTGACGGTCGGGCTGATGGTCAGATAATTTGTCGGCACAATGCGATAAATTGAATCAATATAGCTTGTTTTGTAACGTGCGGGTTGGGCTTTGAATTTGTGCGAATTCATCCACGTTCCCGACTTGGTCGAAGGAATAAATCCCGCGCCGAGCAGATTATAAACTTCCCGCGCCACGGCGTGTTCCGAGCGCAAATAATTCAAACGCCGACGCATTTTTTCCGCCGAATCGCAATTTTTGCCGCGATTTTCCGGACAATTTTGATGTGCAACGATTTCCGCATTTAGTTTATTGATTGCCTCGCGTAAGTTTTCTTCCGTGTAATCGGAAACTTCATCGCCGATGTCGGCAAGCATTTGAACGGGCAGATTATATTGGTCGGTTTCAAATGAAAGGACAGATTGCGCCAGCAAAACGGCGCATAAAAACAGACAGATTATCGTTTGCAGTTTCATCGGCGGATTATAAAATGCTTTTCAAACGGACAACCGTTTCGACGTGATGTGTTTGCGGAAATAAATCGAGCGCGGTGATGGATTCGATTTCATAGAGGCTTTCGCACAAAATCCGCAAATCCCTTGCGAGCGTCGAAGGTTCGCACGAAACATAGGAGATTTGCTTCGGTTTAATCTTCAAAATTTGTTCGATAGTTTCTTTTTCCGTTCCCGAACGCGGCGGGTCGAGCAGAATAAAATCAATGACGGCTAAATCTTCCGCGTTTTCCGCCAACCATTCGCCGACGGGTTGGGCGAAAAATTCCGCGTTTTCGAGCCGTGCGTGTTCGATGTTTTTGCGGGCGGATTCGATTGCCTTTTCGCTTGCTTCAACGCCGACAACCTTTTCAAATGAACGCGCCAGCGGAAGCGTAAAAAGCCCGACACCGCAGTATAAATCGAGCGCGGTTTTGCCCGAAGCGTTTGCCAGAGCCGTTTCGACGAGCGATTCGATGAGCAGAAGATTGCCTTGAAAAAAGCTCTGCGCGTCGTAAAAATAACGGTTTTCGCCAAGCGTAAAACTGATTTCTGCGGTCGGTTCAACGAGTTCCGACGAATAAATCGAAACTTTGCTCCCTGAATTGGCGGCTTCGATTTCGACCTTTTCCGCCCAGAAACTTTGCCAATCAATCTCGGCGCGTAAACTTGTCAGAGTCTCTTGCAGTTCGTCGGTCAGAATCGGGCAAGTCTCGACATCAATCACGTCGTGCGAATTGCGGCGGAAATATCCGATGCGGTTGCGGCGCGTGTCGGCGTGCCATTGCGCCCGCGAACGATACGCGAAAGGCTGCGGACTGCCGATGATTTTAATCTCGCCCGCATAATTTATCTTGCCGATGCGCGTCAGACAATCCTGCACGATGGCGACTTTGGCGCGAAGCTGTGCGGCGTAATCCATCTGCTGAAAATCGCAGCCGCCGCAACGCCCGAAATAGACGCACGGCGGCTGAGTTCTTTCGTTTGACGGCGTGACGATTTCGACAATCTCGGCGAACGCGATTTTGCCTTTGATTTGATTGAGTCTGACACGCAAACGGTCGCCGGCGGCGGCAAGCGATACGAAAACCGTCAAACCTTCGGCAAAAGCCAAGCCGTAACCATTGGGAACGATTTTCTCAATGGTTACGTCAAGGATTTTGCCGGATTTGTTTGAATTGCTCAAAATATTTTAAGAAAAATTAGTAGTGAACATAAAGTAATGCCGGTTAAAATTCTCAATCGGTCATTAAACAAAAAAACGACATCGCCGGGAGCGCACGCATCCTTGCGTGCAACGTCGCTTGCAAAGCGGCGTAAAAGCGTTGCTTAATCTTGAATCTTTTGAGCGCAATTTATTCGCGCTCTCGCGCTCAGCACGCAGGGATGCGTGCGCTCCCGGCGATGTCGTTTTTTCCCGATAAAGCATTTCTTTTATTTCACTATCGAAAAATTTAATATCCCGGTTGCTGACCGAAATTCGGCGGCGGCGGCGGGTTGTTTTGATAGCCGGTTTGCACTCTGCCGAAAACGCTCCGGTAAGCCGAAAAAAGTGCGGCAGATAAAATCGGTGCGACGAACAAGACTCCGATAAAGCAAGCAAAAACACCGCCGAGTATCATGAAAAACATTAAAATTAACAGCAAAATGAGTCCGCCGATGTTCGCTAATCCGCTTTTAACGCTTAACGAGAGGGCTTGCGCGCCCGATAAATTACGCTCGGCGATGAGCGGAAAAACGAATGCGGTTAAAGCTGAGATTATCAGATTGATGACGATTGAAACTCCGACGAAGGCAAAGATAGCCAGTAGAAGTCCGCCGAAAATTGCCGGGTTCAACTGTCCGTCTTTGGTGATTAAACCCGCAACACCTAATCCGAGTGCGGAAAGACCGACGGCGGCGGCGATGAAGAGCATCACGACACCGATAATGAATTGAATGGCGGAGATAATCGCCGCATAGATGAAACACGACTGGACGTTTTCAAATCCGCTGAATAAATCGCTGAAATCGGCTTTGATGCCGTTATTTGCCAGTTTCGACAAGGATTTATAGATTCCGCAGACCAACACGCCCGAAAGAGTTACGACAACCAGATTGACAAAGTAACCGATAATTTGTCCGATTATCTGCGGTAAAATTGCCGCCGAGGCTTTTGCGACATCGGCGGAATCGCTCGTCGCAATCCCGAGAACACCGCTGAGAACCCTCGTAATCGCGGTATTAACCGTTCCTAAAATCAACGCCGCGATAATGACGATAACGCCCATCACCAGCATCATTAAAAAGTATGTCCAGTAGTCGTTTTTAATAAGGTTCCAACCTTCGCTGATACTGTCAATGGGACGAACTGCACCTGATTGATACTCCATAAATTTTCTCCTTTTTTTTCAACTTTTTTCCGGTCTGCACTTTTTTTACCACAGTTCACAGATAAAACAAACTGAGACGCGGAATTTTCGCTTGCTCACGTAACTTTTTTAGAATCATTAAATCGAAAGTTCTCTGAAAGACTTCTGCGTCCATCTTGCCGCGATACGACGCGAGAGATTTTTCGGTTTCGGCTTTGAAAGGCGCGGTGTCGGACGTTTTCAAAAGGCTTTCGTCAATCAGCGCATCGAGTTTTTCGAGCGTTTCCTCTAATTTCTCCGCCGTTTCGTAGTTTCCGCCGACTTCCGCCAGACGATTTAAAACTCTCTCCAAAGTTTCGCGCAAATCGCCGTCCGGCAGTTCCGGAAAAGTTTCCGACAAATCCGCCGACACATTTTCGAGATGCGCCTCAATCGCTTCACGCGAAAACAATTCGTTTCTCGATGAATTCGCGCCGTTGTTTTCAGAATTTGGAATTTGGAATTTGAAATCTTGAATATTTGCCCCGACCTGCGATTCGAGCCATTCGGCAAACTGCGCTTCGATTTCCTCTTTGCAGTAGAGCAGACTTTTGACCGAGCGTTTGCGGTTCGGTTGTTTATCAATCGTGTCGAAAACGCGCTCGATGCCGCGCAGAACAATATGGAGCGGCACTTCGCGTTCCTGCCAAGATTCGATCAACGCCCAATCGAGCGGTGAAAGAAGCAGATTCTTCCCGCGCCGACGGATAAAAGTTTCTTCGATTTCGGTGAAATAATTGTAGTAATTCAAAGCGAGTCGAGAGTCGAGAGTCGAGAGTCGAGAGTAAAAATTGTATTTATTGGTAAAGAAAAAAGAATATCGACGATCGACTTCTTTAAAACTAATTTTGATTGTATGGAA
>JANODL010000180.1:0-4112 GCA_031412675.1 Acidobacteriota bacterium
AAATTCGTAATTGTTAAGCCATTCGCCCGAAATCGTCTTCGTATCTTTCGATGTCGTCCTCGCCGAAATAATCGCCGGTTTGCGTTTCGATAAAAACGAGCAAAGTTTTCGCATCAGGATTCATTACGCGATGTTTGTCGCCGACTCGGATGTCAACGGTTTCGCCGGTTTTGACTATGATTTCGCGGTCGTTTAATGTTACTTTAGCTGTGGCGCGCACGACGAACCAGTGTTCCGCGCGGCGGCGATGGCTTTGATAACTCAGGCGTTTTTCGGGCAAAACTTCGATGCGCTTGACCTTGAAATCTTCGCCTTCGTCTAAAACGGTATAATTTCCCCAGGGACGTTCGTCGTATTCTTTCATATTTATCATTTCATTCAACATCTCTCCGATTGTCAAATCGGACGATTCAAACCTACGATGAAATTTAACGAAAACTTTTTTTCCTTCGATAATAATCAAACGCAGCGGATTCAAACTTTGATTATCGGGCGGCTGCTGGCGATTTTTCTTCTGCTCGTCGCAAGCTGGGTTTGGAGCAGCGGGAGGCTGAAACTGTCGTTCGAGAATTTTCCGCGCGGACTGTTCATCGTTTTTTTGATTGCTGTCGGGCTGACGATTGTTTATTTTTTTGTTTTAAGATTAAGCAAGGATTTTACGTGGCAGGTTAGAACGCAGTTTTTTCTCGACGCGCTGCTAGTGACGTGGCTCGTTTGGCGAACGGGCGATTTGACTTCGCCGTATATCACGCTTTATATCGTCATCATCGCCGTTTCGAGCGTTTTTCTGACGGCGACCGAAACGCTTTTGACGGCAGCAATTTGCGTCGCTTTATTTACATTGCTGGCGATTCTCACTTCTTCCGCCATTATTGATTCTTCCGGCACAATCACGGAAACTTCCAAAGCCGTTCAGATTATTGCCTTTCACATCGTCGCATTTTTAGTTGTCGGTTTGCTCGCTTCCCGGCTGTCGGACAGACGCGCTTCGGGCGAGCAATTGAAGGAAACAACACAGACGTTAGCCAATTTGCGTGTTCTGCACGAACGAATCATCGAATCAATTCGTTCGGGTTTAATCACGACTGATTTGGAAGGAAAGATTTACACTTTCAACCAGACCGCCGCCGAAATTACAGGTTACAAAGCCGATGAAATGCGCGGCAAATCTATTTTCTCGATGTTCGGAAATATCAAACTGCCGATTTCCGACGCGCTCGACGCGACCGACACGGGCGAGCATTCGCCGCGTTTTGAAACCGACATTTTCACGCCGGAAAATTTCGTCGTGCGCGTCGGTTACGGCATCTCGCCGCTGTTCAGCGAAGCCAATGAAACGACCGGCTTGATTATCACGTTTCAGGATTTGACGGAAATCCGCTCGATGGAGGAAAGCGTCCGGCGCAAAGACAGATTAGCGGCGGTCGGGCGCGTCGCGGCGGGTTTGGCGCACGAAATTCGCAATCCTTTGGGCGCGATGCGCGGCGCGATTCAGGTTCTCGATTCGCAAACGCCGCGAGGTTCGTCGCAGGCGAGTTTGATGGAAATCATTCTGCGCGAATCTGACCGTCTGAACAAAATCATCACGAATTTTCTGACATATGCGCGTCCGCGGGTCAGTAATTTTTCCGAAATTGACGTGCGCGAAGCAATCGGCGACACGGTGATGCTGCTCAAACACAGTCCTGACGTAAAGGAAAATCACCAGCTCGAAACGATTCTGCCGCGCAGTCCCGTTCTGCTTTCCGCCGATCCGACACAGCTTAAACAAATCTTCTGGAATCTGGCGCGAAACGCGCTGTTTGCGATGCCCGACGGCGGAACTTTAAAGGTCGAAACCGAAAAAATCGCGTTCAACCGCGTCCGCATCGTCTTTTCCGACACGGGTTGCGGAATGTCGCCCGGACAAGTCGAACGTCTTTTCGAGCCTTTTTCCGATTCTACAACGGGCGGAACGGGTCTCGGTCTGTCAATCGTCTATCAAATCATCCGCGACCATAACGGCACGATCAACGTCCGCAGCCGCGAAAACGAAGGCACGACGATCACCGTCGAACTGCCGACCGAAATTGATAAACAACCGAATTCGACCGACGATGACGGCGAAAGCGAATTCAAATCGTCGCGGCTTGAAAGTTTTTTGCGCGTCAAAGAGTAAAAAGGTAAAAGTAAAAAGTAAAAAGTAAAAAATCAAATCCTAACCTTTTGCCTTTTTACTTTTGCCTTTTTACTTTAAGCAATTTTCCCTTGTCTAAAACGCCTGTTATCTGCCAAAATAGAAAACGCGGTAACTTTTCCGCGAACCGATCGTTTCCAAATCCTGCTTTTTTCAAACAAAAACCAATTTTTTCAATGTCAAATTTACTAATCGTTGATGACGAACAAAGTTACAGACAGCTTTTAAGCCTCGTTTTTGATGGCGACGGACATAATATCAGAACCGCGATGAACGGACGCGAAGCATTGACGATGCTTCAGGACGAACCCGCCGAAGTGATTATTTCCGACGTTAAAATGCCCGATATGGACGGCATCGAACTGCTTAATAACGTCCGCGAATTTTTGCCCGATGTCGGTTTCGTGCTGATGACCGCGTTTGCAACCGTTGACACGGCGCGTGAAGCATTCAAGCTCGGCGCGGACGATTTTATCCAAAAACCGTTCGATGTCGAAGAATTAAAGCTGATCGTCAAAAAAGCTCTCGAAAAACAAGAGTTGATCGTCGAAAACCGCGCCTTCAAACGCGCCCAGCGCGAACGTGGAAGCATCCGCAACATCATCGGTCATTCCGACAAAATGCAGGCGGTTTATCAAATGATCGAAACCGTCGCCGAAGTTCAATCAACCGTTTTGGTAACGGGCGAATCGGGAACGGGTAAAGAACTCGTGGCGCGGGCGATTCACGATTTATCACCGCGCGCCGAAAAACCGTTCATCTCGATAAACTGCGGCGCGTTCACCGAAACCTTGCTCGAATCGGAACTTTTCGGCTACGTCAAAGGCTCGTTCACGGGCGCGAATACGAACCGCAAAGGTTTGTTTGAAGCGGCGCATCGCGGAACGATCTTTCTCGACGAAATCGGCGAAATGTCCCCTGCGATGCAGGTCAAACTTCTGCGCGTCTTGCAGGAAAGAAAGGTTCGTCCGGTCGGCGCACACGAGGAAATGCCCGTTGATGCGCGGGTCATCGCCGCGACCAACCGCGATTTAAAGAAGATGTCCGAAGACGGCACGTTCCGCGAAGATTTGTTTTACCGCATCTCGGTTATTCCGATTCATCTGCCGCCGCTTCGTGAACGCAAGGAAGACATCGCGGAATTAGTCGAACATTTCATCAAAAAATTCTGCGACCAAACAGGCAGAAATGTTTCAATCACGCCGAAAGCGTCGCAATTTCTGGAAAACTACGCGTGGCACGGCAACGTCCGCGAACTCGAACACACCATCGAACGCGCCGTCGCGCTCGAACGCACCGACGAAATTCAGCCCGAACGTCTGCCCGAACACGTCACGAATTACAACCCGACGCGCATCCAGAACGAATTCGATTTTCCCGACGACGGTATCAATATGACAACGCATCTCGAAAACCTCGAAAAAACCTACGTTATGGAAGCGTTAAAACGTAGCGGCGGAAATCAGACGAAAGCCGCCGACCTTTTGCAGATGCCGGTTCGCTCTTTGCGCCACCTGCTCGACAAACACAGCATCCGCACGCTTTCCGCGCAAATGCGAAGTTTGGGAGATTGAGTTTCAAGTTCCAAGTTTCAAGTTCCAAGTCAGTTTGTTTTAACTTGGAACTTGGAACTTGAAACTTGGAACTTGAAACCCGCCGGATTGACATTTTTTGTCATCAGCCATTTACCAAAAACTGTTATTTAACGGATTTTTGTATAATTCCCAAATAGCTCTAAACCAATCAGTAAATCTACTCAAAGCCTTGTAAACACGAGGCTTTATTTATTTCCGAGAGTGTTCAACAACTTTGGCACAATGTTTGTATTAGGTATCTGCGACCTGAGAAAGGTAAAAGACTAAAACAAAAACTAGGAGATTGTAAAAAACAAAATGAAAAATCAAAAAGGTTTCTCGCTTATCGAACTTTTAATCGT
>JANODL010000181.1:0-19247 GCA_031412675.1 Acidobacteriota bacterium
GCGGTAGCGGGCGGGTAAATGTTGTGCGAAGAACCCGCCCGCTACCGCAGGCGGTTCTGACATTACGCACTATTCAACTTGATTTCGTATTATTTTGCCAATAAAATTCATTATCTTTCCATCACATCAAACGCCTGCAAACGGTTGCCGTCCGCCGAATAGAGCAAGCTGCTGGTTTCGTCGGTCGTAAAACGCGCGTCGGGGTCGGAAACTAAAACAAAACGCGCATCGCGTCCGGTGTGAATATTGACACCGACCAAACCTTTTTTGTCGAAAGGCTTCGGCAAATCGGTGTAGAAATACATATAATTTCCGCGCAGATCGGCAAGACGTTTACGGCGCAGAAAGTAATTGGAAAGTTTTTCAATCTGCCGAATCGGGTCAATCCGCTCAAAAATACTTTCCTGCACGTCGGCGCGTGAAGGTGTCGCACGGCTGATTACACCGCCGATAATTTTGCCGCGAATATTTGTCGGTGTGATGACTTGCAGACCGCTTAGACGATTCAAAAGATTCGGCGTGCGCGAGGCAATGCCGAAAACACTGATTTGATTCGTAATATATGAACGCGCCGAATTCGTCGCCAGCGTCGTCAAATCAAACGACGAAAACCGCGAACGAAGTCCCGACCAGCGCAAACTGAGAACCGACCGCGCCACATTCGCGCCGCGCACGATATTCAGCGCGGAAGTCGCCAAACCGCCGTAACGAAAATAAATCGCCGCCGCTCGCAGCGCGATGCCTGCTACGACACGAAAGACACCGCGCGACGGCGCTTTGTGTTTGACGCGCCAGAGTTCTTTAGTTTCAAGTTTCAAGTTCCAAGTTCCAAGTTGTTTTTCGCTTTGGAGATTGAAATTTGCAGATTGAAAACGAGATTGTCTTGGAACTTGGAACTTGAAACTTGAAACTTGAAAAGCGGCAATTTCATCGCGCCCGCCGACGACTGCTGCGCCGCTTTCGTTGATTAGAACAAACTGCGCTTTTTCGACATCGTGTTCAAATTCGTTAATCTTTTTGCCCGTTCGCGCATCAATTGTCATTAAATCGTCGCGGTCGGCAACCAGAATCGTTCCCGCGTCGGCGAAAACGAAATTCGTCAAACCTTTATCCGCGCCTTTGTAACGCCAGAGAGTTTTGCCGTTTTTCGTGTCAATCGCCGAAACGCCAAACGAGCCTTCTTCGTCAATCTCGCCGTCCTTGATGCGCGTGAATTGTCCGCCCGTGCGAACGTATAGAACATTTCCGACGACCGCCATTTCGGGCGTGACACCCAAATCTTTGGCTTCCCATTCGACTTTGAAATTCTTGCGGTTGACGGCGCGAATCTTTCCTTTGCCCGATGTGTAAAGATATTTTTCGTCAAAAACCGGATCGGCTTCGGTCAAAGCCAAGCCGCCTTCGTTGATTTTGAATCGTTCGCGTTCGCCTTCCTTGCCCGTTTTTGCGTCATACGAAGTTGCGCCTTCGTAGAACAGATAAACTCTGCCGTCGAGAATCAGCGGCGCACGATAATTGTCGAGCGTGTAGGGAATTTCGGCTTCGGAATCAAACCGCGAAGGCATCATCTGCACGTCCGAATCGAGTTCTTTTTTCCAAAGCTCGTCGCCGTTTGAAAGCCTGAAAACATGGACAACGGGCGAGCGTTTAAATTCTTCGCCGACTTTGCCTTTCGCTTTTTTGACCAGCACGACCGCGAGCAAATCGCTTTGCGGTTCGACTGCCAACTGCATCACGTCGCCTTTGACTTTATCGCTTCTCCACAAAGTTTCGCCCGAAAGCAGATCAACCGCTTCGACCCGTGATTTTTCCCCTTCGTCGGTCGAAACAAGAATCAAATCCGTCGAGGGAATCGGCGTAATCGAAGTTTCGTCCAAACCTTTTGTTCGTTTACGCCAAAGCCTTTCGCCCGTCTGCCCGTCAATCGCAAACAGCGAATTTTCGCTGCCCGCGATGACGATGCCGAAATCGGTCGTTTGATAAAACTGAACTTTGCCGTCGAGATTCGTTTGCCAGACAGGTTGGGCTTGGGAAATTACCGAAAAAAGGCACAAAAGACACAAAAGTAAAGCTAAAACTTTCATACATTCATTATCCACAAAAAAACACGAAATAACACTAAGTTTTGTGTTGTTCCGTGTGATGCGTATCGGTTGTAAAAAGTTTCTAGGAGAAAAATGAGGTGATTTTTTGCCAAAGCCGCATTAATAAAGTTTCATTTTCTGTCATTGAGATTTGGGGTTGTTCGAGAATTTCGCCTGCGCCGTATTCTTTTTCTACGTCAGACAAACTAATGTATTTGCTTGTGCAGTAATCAACTTCAAACAATTTATCGCCTGTCGCTAGGACAAAATACTCTTTGTTGACTTCAAAGTTTGTGTGACAACTCAGTGTTTCGGTTTCAATTTTAATTTTTTTACTCTCGACACCCTTCCATTTTTTCAACACTTCAAATTCTACTTCATACGTGGTCGGACCCGGATAATATTTTCCCTTGCTGCTTTTTAGTTTGTGTGAAATGTATGGTCCGATAGAGATAACTTTACCTTGAAAAATTACACTAACATCTTTCAGTAAATCGGAGGCTTTCGGTTCCGGCTCAAGTTTGACGCAAGAACAGGGAAATACCGTTTGAAAAGCAAATAACAAAAAGAACAGAGATAGAAAAATCTTCATAAAAACCTCACTGAATCCGATACGCTTTGCCGTTCCAAAGAATGACGACCGTTCCGCCTATTTGATCGGCAATCGAACGCAAGCCCGCGTCGAGTTTTTGATAGTCTTTTGTGCCGCGATTGACGGTTTTTTGCTTTTGTTTGCCGAGCGTGGAATCAAACCAGATTCCGCCGCCGTTGTTAAAAGTTTTTCCGCCGACGCTGCGGGTTGCGCCTGCTTCGGAAACTTTCTTTTTCGGACTTTGCGGCACAGAGCGTTGTGTTTTCAGTTTCTGTTCTGACACAGAATCGGTCGTAATCCGTCCGCCAAGCATAGATGAATCTTCCTTATCACGCGGTTTGGTTTCGTCCCGCGTTGCGCCGGCGGCATTCGGTTTATTAACTTCGCTTTTCGGCGGAGTTTTAGCCAAATCTTTGTCAGCTTCGTTTTTGGAATCGTCCTGCGTCGAGGCTTGCGGAGTCGCCATCGGTTGATTCACGATTGGCGCGTTTAATTCCGTCGTGTCGGCTTTTCTCTCCATCTGCGGCGTGGCTGATGTTGCCGTATTCGCCGCCGCAATCGGTGCGGAATCGGTTGGCACAAGCGGAACAGTTGAATTCGTGGGTGTCGTCGTCGTTGAATTTGAAGCCGTATTTGAAGTCGAAAAAACAGACGTATTGGCATTTGCGGGCGCGGATTTCGACATCTGCGCGGGTCTATTCTCCGTCGAATACGAAACTTCCGAACTGTTTGAACCCGTAAGATTTTGGAGAATCAGATAGCCGAAAAATCCGCTGAATAGAAGCACCATTGCGCCCATCGCATAGGCAAGCTGCGGAAAGACGAAAAATTTGCGATACCACGACGTTTTCGCTTCGACAATTTCCGCCGAAACGGCAGAAGAAGCGGTTTCGACTGCCGCTTCCGAATTTAACAAAATCACGTTCGACAGAATTCTCCGGCACCTCGTGCAATCCGCGAGATGCGTCGTGTAATTCTTACGAACGGTTTTGGGCAGAGCATTTTCGGCAAACGCGGAAATTTCATCCGCGTCAAGGTGTGAATCGAACGAAGTGACAACTTCATCGCCCCGCGCCTTTCGCAGAATTGCATCTATTTCCTTGTCGAATCCAACTTCCATTAATCAAAGGGCAAAAGTGAAAATGTGTAAAAGTGAAAAGTTTGGTGATAAAGAATTGAACTCATCTTTTTCACCTTTTCACTTTTTACCTTTTTCACTTTCAAATAACCAATTAAAGAACGCTTCACCGCAAAACTTCTTGCACGAGCGCGCAAATTATCAAAACCGCGACCAATTTCTCAAGATTGATTCCGAGTTTTGATGCTGTTTCCGCCAGATAGCGTTTGACCTCTTCTTCGCTCCAATTATGCTGACTTTGCAGAATGCGCTCGACCGCTTTGCGAATATCGGTCTGAATCCGCACGATTTTGCGGCTTGCCGTCGCTTCGTGATAATCGAACATCTGCCCGATTTCCTTTAATTTTAATTCGTCGTAATAATACAGCTTCAAAAGCAAACGGTCGTCCACGCCGAGTTCGGCAATCGCCTGATTCAAGGCTTTTGAAACATCACGCGTCAGTTGTTTTTCCTCGAAAATATCTTCCGCGTTGTCGTGATGCGCGATGACCGCTAAATTTTCTGCTTTTTCGGAAGATTCATTCGCCAGATTCTCGAATTCGCGGGATTCTTCGACCTGCACGAGCCGCGCTTGCAGACGATATTGGTCAACCGCGAGCTGCGAAACAATCGCCCGCAGCCAGCCGCCCAAACTTCCGCGTCCCGAATAATAGGACAGCTTGGATTTAAGTTTTCCGTCCGCGTCGTGCTTCAAACCATAAAGCTCCGCCCAAATCGAACTCGCCAAATCGTCTGCGTCTTCCGCTTTCGGCGAAACCTTCCACGCCGCCGCTTTAACGGTCTTGTCCTGCGTTCTGACCAAATCGCTCCAAGCCGTTTCATCGCCTTTCTCGCAAGCCAACACGAGACACAAATCGTCGGCGCGAAGCTCGTCAATAAACGCTTTTATCTCCGCCGCCGAAGCATTTTCGTTATCCCGAAAAACATATTTTCCCAACGCCTTATCAACCCGCGGACGCACATCGCCCGCCGCCAATCCGCGTGGATTGGCGGCACGCGTCAATAATCGCGCAATTGATTCTTCAATCGTTGTGTTGTGTTTTTCGCCGGCAGCCGTCACAATTTTTTCAAACGAAAGATTTTAACACTAATTTGCAGAATTCAGGGAACTAAGACGCACAATCGGTGTCTAACAATCTGTAGTTGCAAAAACAAAGAGTGAGGTTGCTTACCGCAAAATGCTTCAAAAATTTTCAGTTTCATTAATTTTTCTGCTTGTTTTATTTGTTACCGTAAACGCGCAGAGAACGATTGATGGCGTGAGAGTCGGTATTATCAACGGTATGGCGAAGTATTTGCCGAAACCCGATTATCCGCAGGAAGCCAAAGATTTTTGCGTGGGTGGAAAGGTCGAAATTTTGGTTGAACTGATGGCAAGCGGCGGGAAACCCTTTGCCGTAAAAGCCATTTCAGGCGATGCCTTACTTAGAAAATCTGCCGAAGAAGCCGTGAAGAAAGCTATTTTCTATCCGAGACAAGAGCTTATAAAAGACTATAAAATTAAAGGAATTGTTGTTTATAACTTCGATTCTTTGGCAAAATGTATCAGCGTTGGAATTGTCAACAAAAAGGCTTTGAACATTCCCAAACCTCAAGTTGGACAGATTATTCATCCAAAACATTTGCGAATCTTGAAAGAGCAAATCGTCGCTGTTCAGATTGTCGTTGACGAAAGCGGAAAGGTTACTCAGGCAAAAGCAATTTCAGGTCATCCGTTGCTTTATGCCGCCTGTGTAAATTCCGCCAGACAAACGAAATTCCCGCCAACTTTGATTGATGGTTTGCCGATAAAAGTTAAAGCCTTGCTTGTTTATAAATTCAAACCTGACGGAACAATTGATACGAACATTGAAAAAGACGACAAAACCGTTATCGGAACGCCAATCAATTTGGTCGAACCGCCACCGCCGTTTTGCAATTGCAAAATCGGCGGAACGGCGAGCGTTATGGTCGAAGCGAAAACCGATGAGCAGGGAAACGTAATCGAATCGAACGCGTTCGCCGGAGTTTCGTTTCTCAGAAAGACGTGCGAAAAAGCTGCGCTCGAATCTAAATTTCTGCCGACCAACCAAAAAGCCAAAATCATACTTGTTTATAATTTTGAAATGGTCGGGAAGTACGAAATTCTAATCAAAAACATTGAAGTGAAGAAAGTTGAAATCGAAAAATAATTTATCGCAAATGTTTCCTTAAAAACGAAACGATTTTGTATCCGTCGATATAAACCCAAGGTTTTTCGCCGAGAGTGTAATGTCCGCAGGGGATTTTTGTTTTGTCGTGTTTGATGCCGTGTTCGCGCAGGGAACGCATCATATCGCGGGATAAATCTATCGGAAATGTCAGGTCGTAGAGCGTGTAAATGTAGCGTTGCGGGCGTTCGGGGAGTTGCGAGAGTTTGTCCATATAAGCCATCGGCGAAATCGGCAGCCAGTATTCGCGCAGTTCTTCGAGCGTGACGTTATTTTCGATGGCTTGTTTGACGTGATAGGTCGAAAGCCCTTGCCAGACGACATCGGCGACGTAGCCCGAAACGTGGTTGAAGCATCCAACGTCAATCTGCAAATCGTGAACGAACGCGAAAAATCCGACGCAAGAACCGATGCTCGTGCCGACCAGACCGATTTTTTCGTAGCCTTGTTGTTTTAACCATCTGACGGCAGAACGCGTGTCAACGACCGATTGACGCAAGGATTGGAGAGTTTGCCCGACATTCGGCGCGACCAGATAATCGGCGCGTTCGAGTTCGGGCGGCATTCTTTTTTCGTGATACGGCAAGGTTACGCGAAGCGCACTCATTCCGAAACGATTGAACATTTTGCACAGATCGAAATATGTTCCGGCTTTGGCATTCCAATGCGGAAGCACGACGACCGCCGATTTTTTATTTTCCGCGTGCGGGAAAAAATGCGCGTGAACCGTATTGTTTTCGGGCGAAAAAGTCTTGATGCCGCTTGTCCACGTTAAGTCTTGAGTCTTGAGTCTTGAGTCTTGAGTCAAAGAATAATCCGAAATTTCGGGCGAGCAGAAAAAATCGTCGCTATTGGCGATTGTCCGGCGGGAATATTCGCGGAAAAATTCGTGCGGATTCGCGCCGTTCGCGTTTTCCGAAACAAATTCCGTTCCCCAGCCGAATTCGCGCACGACGCGGTTATTGTCACGCATTGCGTGTTCACGTTCGCGCTTGTGCATATAGCGTTTGAGCATATCTTTTAAGTTCCAAGTTCCAAGTTCCAAGTTCCAAGTTAAAATCCAACAACCTGGAACTTGGAACTTGGAACTTGGAACTTATTTTAAGCCGTCGCCGATTTTGCGGTTTGTAAAATCTTCTCGTAAAAAGTGATGTAGTGCGGAATAATCAAATCCGAACTGTAACGCGAAATGGCGGATTCGCGGGCTTTTGCGCCCATTTCGACGCGCATCGCTTCGTCTTTGAGCAGTTTCATCACATCGTCGGACATTTTTTCGGTGTCGCCGATGTCGCTCAAAAATCCGGTTTCGCCGTCCGTCACGACTTCGGGAATTCCGCCGATGCGCGTGGCGATGACGGGAACTTCGCAGGCTTCGGCTTCGAGCGCGGCGAGACCGAAAGATTCTAATTCCGACGGCAAAAGGAAAACGTCCGCAACCCCGAGATAATCCGAAATGTTCGCCTGTTTGCCGACAAAAATGGTTTCGTCTTTTACGCCGAGTTTTTCGGCTTGATAATAACAAGCCGAGCGTTCGGGACCGTCGCCGACCATTATCAAACGCGCTTTTCCGCCTTTTTCCTTAACTTTGGCGAGAATCTCGACGCAATCAAGCGGACGTTTGACGGCGCGAAAATTCGAGACGTGAACGAGCAGTTTTTCTCCGTTCGGAGCAAGCTCTTCACGAAGCGGCGAGTCGGGCAGTTTTTTGTAATGACACGCGCAGATAAAATTCGGAATCACTTCAATCTCGTCAAAGTCGAAAGTCTCGATCGTCGCTTGCTTTAAAAATCTCGACACGGCAGTTACGCCGTCCGATTGCTGAAGCCCGTAGCGCGTAATCGGCAAATAACTGCGATCTGCGCCGACCAGCGTGATGTCCGTGCCGTGAAGCGTTGTAATGACGGGAACATAGCGTTTCTGTTTGATTGATTCACGGGCGAGAATCGCCGAAATCGAATGCGGAATCGCGTAGTGAACGTGCAGTAAATCGAGTTTTTCGGCGCGTGCCACCGTTGCCATTTTCGTCGCCAAAGCCAAATCATACGGCTGATGCTCGAACAGCGGATAGCTCATCATTTCAACTTCGTGAAAATGCACACGTTCGTTGAGTTCCGTCATCCGGGTCGGCAGTGCCGATGAGATAAAATGGACGTTATGACCGCGTGCGGCAAGCTCGCGCCCGAGTTCCGAACCGACAATTCCGCTGCCGCCGTAAGTTGGATAAACCGTGATTCCAATATTCATATTTTTTGTCAATCGAGAATAAACAAGTCTAGCAAATCGGCGGAAGATTTACGATTTACGGCGCACGAGATAAACGATTCCGCTGTGGTCGTCGGTGAAAAGAAACGAATTTTCACTCAATTTCATAATGTCGCAAGGTCGTCCGACAACCCGTTTGCCTTGCAGAAAACCGTTTATAAAATCCTTCAATTTCGCGCCTTTTCGCATAATCACGATTTTATAACCTTTCGCCAAATCTTTGTCGGTCGAGCCGTGAAGCGAAACCAAAAACGATTTTTTGATAAACGCGTCCGGCGTGTTTTCGTCAAAATAATCAAAGCCGAGCGCGGACGAATGCGCCGGAAAAAAGCCGTAAGATTTCGGAACTCGCGCGCACGATTTCAGCCGTTTATAAGGCGCGTCGCGGAAAATTCTGCCGTTCGATTGATAACACGAAGCCCAACCGTAATCTGCGCCGTCTTTTAAAGCATAAAATGTTTCGTCGGGTTTGTTCAATCCGAGATGGTCAGAGCCTTGATTGGTCGCAAACAGCGAGTTTCCAATCCATTTTAAGCTCACGGCGTTTCGCAAACCTTTCGCAAAAATCCGCTGATTGCTGCCGTCGGCGTTCATAACCATCACGGTTGCGCGAACCTTTTCTTTTTCCTCGCAAGCGTTACAGGATGAGCCGACCGAAACATAAAGTTTGCCGTTCGGCGAAAAAGCGATGGTTCGCGTCAGATGCCAGCCGCCGTATTTGTAACTCAAACCGTAATCGGGAAACGTCGCCAAAATTTCCGTCTTTCCGCTCGGTTTTGTTTCGCCTTTCTGAAATTTGCGGCGTGTCAATTTGTCGGTTTCTGCCATATAAAACCAGTCTTGTCCGTTTGCGTCGGTGTAAAACTGGACGCTGTTCGGATTTTTCAGATTCGTTAAGTAAGGAATGACTTTGCCGAATTTTCCTGTCTGCCCGTCGAAATCGTCGAGAATGTAAACCGTCCCTTTTTTATTGTCGGTCAGGTTAAACATATCGGTCACGAAAATTCGTCCGTCAGGCGATTTGGCGAAAAAACGGACACGGTCTAAACCTTCGGCGGCGGGAATTATTTCGTAATCGGCGGGCAAATTCAGATTAAAAGTTTTGCCGTCTTTGAGTGTGATTTTATGCGGCGTGAGTTTTGTTTGCGAGAATATTCGGACGGAAAAAATCGCGGAAAGAAAGCAGAAAAGCAGTAATTTGCGGGCAAGATTTTTATTAATCGGCATCGTTTTTCTCCAAGAGTTTCGAGAAAAGTTTAGCCGATTATACGTTTTCAAGCCAGATAAGTTTTGCGGTTGCAATTGTTTCGCGAACTTTCAGGGGTTTTAAATCCGCGAAACAATTTGTTCAAAGCGTGTTTTCCCCAAAACGCCTTGAAAATCAAACTTTTCAAATAGTGAGAAATGAGGCTAAACCGGGATTATCGGTTACAATTATCAAATGCCGCTTTTTTTAGCGAAAAATTTGCTCTCTATAAATAAACGCAGAATTTACGGAAAAATCGGGTCAGAATTTTTTGAATATTTGGAGAAAATTAATGGATTACGGAAAATTGCGGGTTAAAGCAGGAACAAAACTGAATCTTAAAAATCACAAAACCGATTTCACGGGCGATTACAAAGACAAAACCGAAGCCAAAGAAGATTTGCAAAAAAATGTCGAACGGCTGGCGGAACTTCAGGAAATTCTGTACGCGCAGAATGCTCACGCCTTGTTGATAATTTTTCAGGCGATGGACGCGGCAGGGAAAGACGGCGCAATCAAGCACGTTATGTCGGGACTCAATCCGCAAGGCTGTCAGGTTTTCTCGTTCAAACAGCCTTCGACGGAAGAATTAGACCACGATTATCTCTGGCGTTGCGCGAAAAATATGCCCGAACGCGGACGGCTCGGAATTTTTAACCGCTCGTATTATGAAGAAGTTCTCGTTGTCCGTGTTCATCCCGAAATTTTGCAGTCGCAGTTGCTTCCCAAAGATGTCAAAAGCGACAAAAATATCTGGCAAAAGCGTTTTGAGCAGATTCGTAATTTTGAAACTTATCTGGAGGAAAACGGCATTCACGTCATCAAATTTTTTCTCAATGTTTCAAAAGAAGAACAAAAGGCGCGGTTTCTGGCGCGGATCGAAGAACCTGAAAAAAACTGGAAATTTTCGGCGGCGGATGCCAAGGAACGCGGCTTTTGGGACGACTATATGAAGGCTTACGAAGAAGCGATTTCGGAAACTTCGACCGAAAAATCGCCGTGGTATGTCGTTCCGGCGGACAAAAAATGGTTCACCCGTGTTGCCGTTTCGGAAATTATCGCCGAAAAACTCGAATCAATGGATTTGCATTATCCGGTGGTTTCGGAAGAACACAAAAAAGATTTGTTGAAAGCCAAAGAAGTGTTGGAAAACGAAAAGTAAAATTACCTAACGACGGTAGAATCAATAGTAAAAATCTCGCCAATTATTTCAACGCGGTAAGGATTTGAGTAGCGTTTGATATTTTCTTTTTCTTTTATGTTCTGAAGAAAGACGAAAGTTAATTTTACTTCTCTTTGTTCATCGCTTTCTAATGCTTCAAACAGACTTTGCTTGGCGGCTTGCACTGAAAACGCCCGCAAAAGCGGATGACCGCTGACAGCTTTTGCCTCGACGACTTTGCCTTTCTTATCAATTTTAACTTCGACGACGACTTCGCCGTTTGCGCGAACCGCTCGTGCGGCGGCAGGATACGGCGGTTTTGAAAGTTTTATGATTTTCGGATATGGTTTTTCAGAAGATGTTCCGCAGCAAATCGGGTTAGGTTCAATATTGAATTCGACATTCTGCGGATTCAAACTGTTTTCCTGAATGAAAATGTAAGCCTTAAAGGTTTCGGAAAGCGTTTTTCGGACGGTTACTTCATAATTTCCGGGTGAAAGTTTAATCGAAAATTCTCCGTTGATGTCAGTCGAAACAAAAATTTCTTTACCATTACTATTGAAAAATAAAGCTGTTCCGGCAAAAACGGCGGAATCTTTGTTTTTCAGGACACCTTTGAATTCATACAGTTTTTCAACGATTTTTTCCTGTGCGAAATTCGCACAAGCGAAACATAGAACGAATAAGACACAGAAAATTTTTTTCATAAGCTGATTGTCAGTTTAAATCTTTCTCTGTGATGATTTTGTTTTGGATTTTGGTTGTAAATGCCAAAAATTAAACTTCGCTTAAAATAACGATTCCGGCGCGGCGTTTCGATTCGTCGAGGAATGTTTCGATGTCTTTGGCAATTTTTTCTTCGGTTAAAATTTGATTGATTTCGGTGCGTTTTTCGTCAAACGTCGGCACGATCACGCCCGGATAACGGAGGCGGAAATCGGGAACAAAAACGTCGCGGTAATAACTCGTTTCGGCTTCAGGCGTGATCACGACGAATGAACGAAAGCGAAAATCGAGATATTTTTCAATCTTTACGCGCTGCCCCATCATCCGCACAAAATTATCATCTTTAACCGAATCAAAACCGACTAAACGGAGTCTTTTTTCAAATTCGGCAGTTGACGGAAAACTTGCCAGAATGTCCTTGATTTTGGCGGCAATCTCCGCCTCGCTCGGATCGGAACGCGGCAGTCTTTCGGCTTCGAGTGCAATCAAACGCTGATTGATAATAAGTTGAAGCGCACGTTTTAGGTCTTCCGAACTCGGCGGCGTAAGCGAAACGCCCGGTTGCAGAGCAAGTTGCCAAAGCAAATCGGAATAGGTAATCAATTCGGGCTGACCGATGCCGTCATCAACGGTTGCAATCGTTCGGTCAACAACTTCCTGAGCATTAATTTGCGGCGCAGAAAAAAAGAAAACCGGCAAAAGCAAAGCCAGATACAGCCAAAATTTTCTTGTCCGCGAAATATTATTTTTCATAAGGTATTTTTTATTTTCGTTTGATTGCGAAAAACTGTCAAATATTATTTTTTTCAAAGTGTTAAAACCATTGACAAAATGTTTAAAATCCTTTTTAATTTAATTGGGAGTTTTATAAAAACTTTTCAATTCTCGAAATCCTAGCCAACCTCATCTGATGACAATTTTGCAGGAAAGTTTGTCAGACTATAAATAAACCGGAAATGTTAGCCCCAAAGCAGATAAAAAAAGTATCGAAGTCTTTCTCCGTATTGACGAAGGAAACAGATGCTTTATCACAATTAAAATTTATCACCGAACTCGGACGCAGTTTGCTCGTCACGGTTCACCCGAAAAAAGTTGCTTCGCGGGTCGCGGAAGCAATTTGCCGTGAAACACGGGCGGAAAATTGCGTGGTCGTTGTCGAACTCGAACAAATCGGTTTGGTGAGCGGCACTTTTGCGTTTGATGGCGCGGAAGCCAAACAAAACATTCTCCACAAAAGACGCTTTGAAAAATGGCTCGGAATATTACCGCCGCAGATTTCGTTTTGGACTGAAACGGGCGCGGAATTTTTGCTCAAAGACAAGGCTCACGAATACGAGTATGTTTCGCCTCTGCACATCAACGGCGAAGTCAAAGGCGCGGTGATTGTCGGGTTTGCCGCGAAAAAAGATTGCAGTGAAACGGCGAAACGATTGGTTGACGCGGCAACGCAGATGGCGGCGATGAGCATTAATCTTTCGGCGCATTACGAATCGGCGATCAACATTTCGATCAATCAGGCACGCGAAGAACACCGCAAATTTACCGAATCGGTTCTGGACGCGCTGCCCGTTTCGATTTATGTGATTGACCGCGATTATCGAATCGTGACGTGGAATCGTCAGAGGGAAATCGGCACGCAGGGAATGCCGCGTGAAACGGTCATCGGGCGCAATGTTTTTCAGGTTTTTGCGAAATATCCGCAAGCCCGTTTGAAACAGGAATTTGAACGCGCTTTTCGGACAGGAAATATCGAACGCATCGAACAGCAGACGGTTGATCAATCCGGCGCAACGCAGCATTGGATGGTCAGCAAAATTCCGATGCGCGACGAAGTGAGCGGCGAAGTAACGCACGTGATCACGGTCGGCGAAGATGTCACGATGCGCGTCGAAGCGATTCACGCCGCCGGACGCGCCGAAAAATTGGCGGCGGTCGGAAGATTGGCGGCAGGCGTGGTTCACGAAATAAATAATCCGCTGGCGACGATTTCCGCCTGTGCCGAATCGCTCGAAACGAGAGTCGAAGAAGGCGCGTTCGGCGCATCGCCCGAAGTTGACGATCTGCACGAATATCTCGGATTGATTCGGAGCGAAGCCTTTCGCTGTAAGGCGATTACGAACGGCTTGCTCGATTTCAGCCGTGTGCGGACGAGCGACCGTTTGATGATTGATCTCGCCGATCTCATCAAATCTTCGGCAAATCTCATCGCCCATCAAAAACGCGGGAACGACATCAGTATAAAATTTGAAATAGAAAAAAATCTTCCGCAAATCAACGCTGACGGCGGACAAATTCAGCAAGCGATAATCGCTTTGGCGACGAACGCGATTGACGCGATGCCGAACGGCGGCGCACTTACGTTTCGCGCAAAATCGGCAAACAATCGCGTAACTATCGAAATTCAGGATTCGGGCATCGGCATCGCGCCCGAAAATCTGTCAAAAGTTTTCGAGCCGTTCTTTACGACGAAAGAAGTCGGCAAAGGAACGGGACTCGGATTAGCCGTCTGTTACGGCATCGTCACCGAACACGGTGGACGTTTAAGCGTTCGTTCAAACGTCGGTGTCGGCACGACCTTCACGATATTTCTTCCAATTCAGAAACAGTGGTAGTCAAGAGTCAAGAGTCGAGAGTCGAGAGTCGAGAGTCAAAGAGTTAAATCAAATTATATTGGAGAAAATATGGCTGGATTCAAGAAGTTTGAAGAAATTATGGCTTGGCAGAAAGCTCGAAAAGCAACGAAGAAAATTTATGAGCTTACAACCGATGGCAGATTTGCCAAAGATTTCGGATTGCGCGACCAAATCCGCCGTGCGGCAGTTTCGGTTATGGCAAACATCGCCGAAGGTCAAGGCAGAAATTCTGACAAAGAATTTGCAAATTTTCTTAATTTTGCTCACGGCTCAATAGCCGAAACACAATCGCATTTGTATATTGCGCTTGATTTGGAATATTTAAACAAAAATGACTTCGGGCAAATTTACGATTTACTTGACGAGGTTGGAAAAATGACGATGAGTTTAATGAAACATCTCAGAAATTCATAACCGAACTCTCGACTCTCGACTCTCGACTCTTGACTCCAGACTAAATATAAAATTATGGCAAAACTTCTAGTAGTTGATGATGAAAGCAATCTGCGCCTTGTAGTGCAAAAGGAATTGAGCCGTCAGGGACACGATGTCGAAACTGCCGCCGACGGCGAAGCGGCGTGGGAATCGCTCGAACACGAAGATTTCG
Organism: Acidobacteriota bacterium; assembly: GCA_031412675.1. Classification (GTDB taxonomy): domain Bacteria; phylum Acidobacteriota; class Blastocatellia; order Pyrinomonadales; family Pyrinomonadaceae; genus JAFDVJ01. The sequence continues at coordinate 14,640 of JANODL010000181.1, forward strand.
ATGTCGTGTTGTGCGATATAAATATGCCGCGTCTCGACGGTATCGGATTGCTTCGCCGACTGCGCGAAAAAACTCAGAATCCGCCCGAAGTGATTATGCTGACCGGGCAAGCGACGGTCGAATCAGCCATCGAAGCAATGAAGCTCGGCGCGTATGATTATCTGACCAAACCTTACCGCATCACCGAACTCGCCGCGCTGGTTCAGCAAGCCGCCGAGAAACAGAGACTCAAAATTGATAATCAACGCCTTCGCGCACAAATCGAACGCACGCATCAGGGTTTGCCCGAAATTGTCGCCGAATCGCCGCAGATGAAGGAAGTTTTGCGCCTTGTCCAGCGTGTCGCAATGTCCGACACATCGGTTCTAATCACGGGCGAATCAGGCACGGGCAAAGAACTTATCGCGCAAGCCTTGCATCGTCTGAGCCGCCGCAACGACAAAAGTTTTGTTGATTTAAACTGCGCGGCGTTGCAGGATAATCTGCTTGAATCGGAACTTTTCGGACACGAAGCGGGCGCATTTTCGGGCGCACGCGGACGCAAACTCGGACTTTTCGAGATTGCCGACAGCGGTTCGCTTTTCCTTGATGAAATTATGGAAATGCCGATGCAGTTGCAGTCGAAACTGCTTCGCGCACTCGAAACAAAATCATTTTTCCGTGTCGGCGGCGTGAAAAAAGTCGAGGTTGATGTGCGGCTTGTTGCGGCGACCAACCGCAACACGAAACGCGCCGTGGCGGACGGAATTTTCCGCGCCGATCTGCTTTACCGCATCAACAGTTTCGAGATTCACATTCCGCCGCTTCGTGAACGGCGCGAAGACATCGAACCGCTTGCCAAACATATTCTGCACAAAATCGGCGGAGCCAATGCGCCCGAAATCGCACCGCAAGCGATTGACGCGCTGTGTTCTTTCAGTTGGTCGGGCAACGTCCGCCAACTGAGAAATTGTCTGGAACGCGCCGTTTTGCTGTGCGATAACGGTCGCATCACGATTAAGGAACTGCCGCCCGAAGTCGTCTATAAAATGAGCGAACCGAGCGTTTCGGTCAGCTACCACGAGCCGAGCGAATTGGCGGTCAGTTCATTTCAAAACGCATCGCCGACGAATTTGCGCGATGTCGAAAAACAGCAGATCATTACCGCGCTCGAAAAAACGGGCTGGCATCGCGGCAAAACCGCCGAGCTTCTCGGCATTTCGCCTTCGACGCTTTACCGTCGTCTGCGCGAATACGATTTGGAAATACGCTAATGAAAGTAGATCTTAAAGAAAATCTGAAGCCGGTAATTTTCATCGCTGTTGTTCTGGTGCTGACGGCTGTTTCCGCCTATCCGCAACGCGCTTTCGGCGGTAAGGTTGTCGAAGTGTTGGACGGTAAAACCTGTGTGATCGAGATAGCGAACGGGCGCGTGACCGCCATTTTGCAATACATCGAAATTCCCGAACCAGAACAGCCGCTTCACGCGACGGTCAAGGAACATTTGCAAAAATTGATTCTCGATAAAACGGTTGAATTTCAGCCGCGTGGTGTTAAGTCGGACAAAACCTTCGGAAAACTTTTCGTGAAAGGCGTTGATATTAGCCAACAGATGCTCCGCGACGGCGCGGCGTGGTATTCGGTTTCCGAAAATAAAGGTCAGAGTGAAGCCGAAAGCGTGAAGTATCAGGACAACGAAACGCAGGCGAAAGCGGAAAAGCGCGGCGTTTGGAGCGTTGAAAATCTCAAACCGGCGTGGGAATATCGCGCCGAAAAAGAGGCTTCGCGCAGACAACAGGAAGCGGAAACGCTTGCCAAATCAAAACTCGTCACAGAAGAGAAAAAGAAAAAGCTCGTCCAGCGTCAGCAAACCGCGCCGCAAGTTGAAATGTGGGCGGATGTCGGCGGCGCAAATGCCTTTGACCAGCCGCTCGGTTACGGCGGACTACGCGCCGGCTATGATCCGACGCTCAGAATCGGGCATGTTTCGACCCCGAGCATTTATCTCGATTTTCCGAACAGCGATTTTCTGAAAAAGGTTGACAGCCGTCTTTTTTATCTTTACAAAGGCGATAAGTCGAGAATCGAAGACAGCGTCTATGTCATCGGTTTTATCACGACAGCGAAGGAATACAGATTTACCAAAGCAAATAATCTGACGATTACGGCTGATTCGCAAAAGTTTGCCCTCGGCAAAGCACGCCGCTATTTCCGGCAGGATACGTCGTCGGTCAAAGAACTTCTGGTTTACAAAATCACCCGCGCACAACTGATGAAAATCGCCCAAGCGGAAAAAATCTCCGTCCAGATCGGCAACGATAAAGGCGTGATTTCCAACGAATCTTTGGCGATGATCAATAATTTGATGAACGCTTCCTAATAATTTAGTCCGCGAATTAAAGAAAACGCCGCGCAATTTGACTGTGCGGCACGATTAAACAAAAATGTCAGGCGAGATATTTTTTACTCTTTTCTGTTCGGTAGTGAGATTATCAACCATCAGGCAGGACGTTCGTGATAGAAGATTTTAGAATTTGCATCGGTAATAAATATTTCGCCCGTGAATCCGCCGAAACTCTGTTTCATTTCACGGTCAATCTGAAAATAGTGAGAAAGGATTTCGGCTTCAAAGTTTGAAATTTCTTCAAGAAACCGACTCGTTTCGCGTTCGTTTTCCGAATCAAAAAGCCTGAAAACCTTTTCATTCCGACAAGCAACAAAAGCCAGATGTTTCGATTCTTTATCAAGCAGTTGAATAACAACCGCCTGCGCGGGAAGTCTTTTGTTTTTTATGTTTTGTTCAGATAGTTTTTGAATTTGCATTTCGTATAACCTCAAACCGAAAAATCCATAAAATAAGTTTCATCGTCAATCTTAAAAAAACAAACATCGTGTCTGCCGTATGCGGCGAGATGATTTGTTTGAACAGGACTGCCATTCGGAACGCCAAGCCGATTACGAAAGTATTCTCCCAAAAGGCTATTATTGTGCGGCGTATGAATTGCCTTTCCGTTATCTTGCGCTCTTGTGCAAATTAAAACTTTATTATCATCTGTCAAAACTGTGAAATGAATGGTTCGCTCTGGAAAAAAATCTGTGTGATAAACTTCTGCCGGAAGTTTGATATATGCTTGATTAGGCTCTCGTCCTTTGCGTTGTCCCCAATTCAAACCAGACGTTTGGGGCAAATCCCCATTTCTATCAAGAAAAGAAACACATACCTTATCTAAAGTTGAGAGAGTTTCTAAATCTGGAACTTCTTCCAGTTGTTCTTCTCTTTCAGCAATTACTTGTTGCCTGCTTTTCAGCAGATTTTGTCTTTCCCGATAAACCTGAACAAAATTCTCAGCGTCTTGATGGTCACAGTAGATTGTTTCTGCTATCAGACTTTGAAAATATTCTAAACCTGATTTTGCATCACATTCAGCTAACACTTCTCGCTGAACTCTTAAGAATGCGTTTTGCGTATAATTCGCCGAGCCTGTGAAACCAATAAAAGGAGAATTGTTTTTCAGCCAAACATAAACTTTTGAATGAATGGGCGGACGTTGAGCTAAATAACTGCATTGAAAATTTGCCGCATCATTAGACAATTTTTGAAAACCTTTATGATTAGTTAGTGATAATCCATCCTGAACGCACATTCCGACAATCAATTCTATTTCAATAGATTTATTTATCTGTCTAATTGATTCCAAATGATGAAAAGCCATCGCAGATGTTGCATAACCTGAAATAATCAGCAGTTTGTCTGCACCTTCTGTTACAGGATTAATAAGGGTTTCATTAAATAAGTAGTCGTTCACAATTAAACTGAACTATGTTTGAAGCCTGAGAATCTGATTTTCAGGCTTTTTCCAAACGCCGTGAGAGCTTGCCTAACTGCATATTGCAGATGTCCTTTGGACTCGTAATCTTCCGCCGACAGCCATTCGTATTTGAGTTTGCGCCAAACCGTTTCCGCGATATTTAAGTGCGGCGAATAAGTAGGCAAATAAAACACGAACAATCCGCGCCGTTGCCACCCCTGAATCCGTGCACTCATCTTTTTACCCGTGTGAATTCGCGCATTGTCCAAAACCACGACGGTCACTCTTGAAAGCACAAACGAAAACCGCTCCAGTTGTTCCACCACAAACGCCGCGTCAATAGTTTTTTCGCTGACCGCCGTCCAAATCTTATTGAGGCGCGTAAACAATCCGAAACAGTTGATGCCGCTACCTTTCTCACCCGGCATCAAAACCTCTTCATCCTGAAACTGCCAACCATACGGCACGTTCGGTTCAAGTGCCACACCCGCTTCATCACCGTAATACAAATCGCTCCCGCCATTCTCACTCAATCGCTCCAAGTCCCCTAACAACTCACGCTTTAACTGATAAACTTCCGGCGGCGGTTTCTTTTTCAATGGTTTTCTAATTCGTTTGAAGCGGCAATGGTTTTTTTCAGAAATCGTTTCAGCGTCGTGGTCGAAAATGGTCTTTGCAACTCGGTTTCCAGTTCGGTGCGCGCCAGACTAATGCGCTGACGTGAACGAATCACCGCCGCCCGCACCACGCCCAAATCAGTTGAAACTTGCAGTATCGCCCGCCGCCCGCGCCCCGGTCGCATTTTCAAACCTTCGATGCC